>JAFUPV010000041.1 GCA_017472605.1 Lachnospiraceae bacterium | reverse complement strand
GGCTCTTTGAAAAGCCATTCCTCTGCTTCTTCCCGGCTCTCCGGCAGCCACTCCCGAATCAGCTCCAGACAGACAATCACATTCAGACACCACTGGGCAGTAAAGTTTGTATGGATCCATTCGATCTCATACAGCTCCTTTCGATTGCCGCAATTCATCCGTTTTTTTCCTTCGAACCCGTTCCAGTCGTCGCGGACCGCGATGGATCGCAGCAGTTCTTTCCACACCTTCTGCGCCAGTTCAATATTGCCGCTCATGGCTGCACTGTATGCGCCCATGGCTGAAGCCAGTATCATCAGGGAGCATTCTCTTCGAACCAGTCCTCCGGTTTTTCTTTTTCGCTCTTCCTGATCCAGAAAGTAGAACGCACCAAACTCGATCAGGAGTTTCTTCCAGTCATCTGTCTCCATCAGATCTGCCAGCTCCATCCAAAGCTCACTGGATCCCATGCAGAACTGCAGATGGCTGCCGCCGGAAGCAGACTCACCAAGATATGTCAGGTGTCCGCTCTCCGGATCGAATGCAAAATCTGTTCCGGAAACCAGACCAAACGGAGCTTTGGCAATGTCTTCCATTCCGGTCATGATTTTCCTTCGGCATCCTTCATCCCGAAACCGCTCCCACTGAACCAGCCAGTTGGCACAGAGGCTGGACCAGTCCGGACCGCTTCTTGCATGAGTCGGAGCGGGATTCTCTTCTCCCTCATGAAAGACACGAACCGGATCCACTTCCAGCAGCGCAAATTCCGCATCCTGAAATGAGTCAAAAATTTCTCCCAGCCGATAATCACCGGTCAGATAATAATAGAAACGATGATGTCCTGCCATCGCAATCCGGACTTCTTTGCAGGCGCATCCCCAGTGACGCACATTATGCCTGGATCCCAGTCCCTTCATGGGACCGATATGGTACACATCGACTTCCGAACTGTGACGGCACATCCTCTCCGCCATATCAAACACATCCCTGCGTCCCGTCCTCAAAAACATATACCACAGCCAATAGGTCGGAACCAGTTCCGTGTTGTCCCAGGCAAACCCGCCCATGTCATAGCGCCATATGTGGCGGCTGCTGTCATAGGAGTGCATGATGTCCCCATAATCAAACATGCCGTACCAGTTCCTCTGCCGGATCTCATCCCGATAGAAGGCAAAAGCCCGATCCAGCTGTTCCTCCAGCCAGCTCTCCACCGGTGTCTCCCGTTTCGGCAGAGACCAGTATCCGAAGGTCTTCCGCTCATGGTAGATTTCCGGCGCGCATACATACTGAGGCGGATTCTGAACTGCTTCTGAAAAATCCCCCATCGTTTCATCTGATGGAATCAGGCAGTCCTCATATGCAACAGCCCATTCTGTGGTACAGCCAATCCCATATGGCGTCGCCCCCTTCCAGGAATATCCTTCGTAATAGACACGGTCATATCCCCGGTTGGCATAATGTCTGAAATCCATGGCTTCCGCATGTGGATCCCACTGCCACATCGTTACCTTCGCCTGATCACCGGTCAGATCCTCAAACGTATAACCGGAGGGATAGCGTTCCCAGAAATCTCTCCCGCCAAAGAGCAGACTTCCATTCTCGCTGCCCAGAGCCGCAGTTCCTGCTGCATGCATGCCATCCAGACAATTCAGGAAACAGCAATTGACATCCGCAATTTTTTTCCGGATTCCAAAGTGACTGACGCTGTCCTGAAAATAATCATAACGATCCCAATGGGGCAGATCCCGGTAAATACCCTCCACACGCTCCATGCCCGACTGGCTGTTGTCCAGGAATTCTCCTCTCATCTGCTGCTCATAAATGTCCTTCGGAATCACCTTTCCACCCAGCAGACCCACACAGGCTTCATGGAAATATCCATAATCTCCGCCAAATTTCACATGTCTGTTATAAACGGCTCCCTTCAGCGGAACGGCAAACGTTATCCCCAGGCCTTTGAGAAATTCCTTCTCTTCATCCCCATCATACACAAAGGTATGTGTGAATAACAGCTTTTTACTGCCCCTCCCCGCTTTCAGATAGAGGATAAACGGAATCCGTTTTTCTCCCTCTTCATTCACATGAATTCCTTCATACCGAAAGACTGTAAACAGCGGACCATTTTCAACCAGCTCCACCTTCTCAATCTGACCGCGGTATCGTCTCTGAACAAAAACACCTTCTTTCGGACGTTCTTCAAGAAGTAACACGGACTCCGCATGGCTGATAACCTCCGTTGCGCCTGCCCGCATTTCACAGAAGAAAAAATCACCGCGGGACGGTATCAGAAAGGAAATCGCGCCGGTGTCCACCTGCCAGCCTTCCGGACAACTGCAGGCCAGCATCTGGCTGCGCCATCGTTTCCCCGGAACCTCTGCCAGTTCGCTCTTTGTTTTCGGATTCGCTGCTTCCTGTTTTGAAATCACTGTCACTTTCCCGGTAATTCCGGATGCGTCCGCCGTATGAGCACTCCATTTAACGCTTCCGTCAGGCCAGAATGCCGTCACCCGGGACTGAATGGGAACCGGCTTTCCCGTCTCATCCAGCGCTGAGAACACGGATTCCGCAGTCAGCTGCCCTTTCTTCCAGACACATCCCCAGGTGGTATAGCCATTCTGACTTCTTCCTGCCAAATTGGCAGCATCACATCGTTCCAACCGACTCAATTCTCTTCCTCCCAGTAATCCGGTACCGCTCCAAACAGCCGTTTTACGACATCATATGCCAGCTTATGTCTGCAAAACTCATCTACAATGCCTTTGTTATTTCTGGTACGGGGGCGTCTGTCAAACCATTCCCGGTTTACGCGGACATCACAGAACTGCCAGATATAAAGACCCATGCAGTTTTGATAATTCATCACTTCTGTCAGCTGCTTCTCCAGACATTCTGCCTGATATTCCTCCGTCCACGGATCACGGTCGTGGCTGCGGAAACCATAGAGCGCGCCTGCCCCGATCTCCGTCACCAGGAATGGCTTCCCGCCTCCCTTTCCTTCATTCTGCGTCCAGTTGTAAAGACCATTCACCATATCTTCTGCTGTTTTTCGTTCATACCAGTACGGATACATGTTCCAGGAAACGACATCCGGCAGATCCATGCAGATGTCTTTTTCATACCGGCAGGATGCGGAGCTGCATACGCGGCTCTGATCCAGTCGGCGAATCAGCGCATACTGCTTTTCATAGCAGGTACGTCCGAACTCGGTATCACTGGCACATTCATTCATAATGCCCCAGATGTAGATGCTGGGATGATTATAGTGAAGTGTAATCATTTCCTCGATTACCTGCTCTGCATAGATTTCGAAATATGGATTGCGCATCATGGTCTCGCTTCCGCCCCTCAGATGATGTTCCTCCCACACCAGAATTCCCAGCTCATCGCAGAGATCAAGGAATAATTCATCATTTGGATAATGAGAGGTGCGAACGGAGTTTCCTCCCATGTCGCGGATCAGTGCCAGATCATATGCCATTGCGGAAAGCGGCAGCGCGCAGCCATACTGCGGGTGATCCTCATGACGGTTGAAGCCTTTAATCCGCAGAGATTTTCCATTCATCAGCACCCTGTTTCCCTGAATCGATACGGTTCTAAAACCAATACGGTCAATCAGATCGTCCACTTTCTTTCCTTCTATTAATAATGCAGTCTTCACCAGATACAGGTTCGGAGTATCCGGCATCCATGACTTCACACCCGGAATCGTAACCACCGTATCCAGAATCATCTGCGTTCCCGGTACTGCCTTCCGTTCAGGGCTGCACTCATTCCATCCGGCCAGCTCGATCTGAAGTGCAACAGTCACGTCAGCCGCTGTGAGATTCTCCGTAAATACCTGTATTCTCGCCTTCCATCCACCGTCTGCCGGTTCAAGCGGTGTCACATGAATGTTTTTCACATAGACCTGGCTGATCTCTTCCAGTACAACAGCACGGCTGATTCCGCCATAGGACATGTAATCATTGGGACGGTTCAGGGCATATTCCGGCTTAAAGGAATTGTCCACTTTCACTTTCAGTTCGTGAACTCCGGCAGCAAGACCGCGTACAACCGCATCAAATGGCGTGTATGCATTATAGTGGCTGGCTACTTCTTTTCCATCCACAAAAATCCATGCCATGTGGCTGACTCCCTTGAATTCCAGACGGATATCTCCCTCTGCCTCAAAGGTCGTAGTATATTCCGCCAGTCCGCGGTAGTTCTCGTATCCAGGCAAGGTCTCCCAACAGCCCGGAGTCATCACCGGTATGTGTTTGCCGGCATGCTCTCCCTCCAGCGCCGTAAAATCCCAGAGTCTCCCTGTCAACATGGTCTGTTTTCTGATCTGATGCGTTTCAAATAGTCGTGTCATATCTTTTCCTCTTTCCCTGCTGTTCTGCCGTGACGTGCTCATGTCCCGGCGATTGCCTGTATCATACTGTCCAGCCGGTATCATTCGGAATAATCATTGGAAAACATTCTGACTGCATGCAAAAAAAACAGGAAATCAAAGCTTCCTCCCTTTGATTTCCTGTTTTCGGTTCAGTTATCATCTTGATGATAACCGCGTTGATTCATTTTTCCTGATGGAGCTGATTCAATTCTTCCTTCAGGGCTGCTCCGCCTTCCTGATTCCAGCGCTCGATTTCCTCCCGCCACTGCGCCTCATCGATCTGACCGCAGACATACATCGTTCTGGCATCCTCGATGATTGCATCAAGGGTTGTTCCCTTTTCTTCAAACACCCTGGACTGCGGCAGATATCCACTGGCCGGATTATAGACAGCTGCTTCCCGGTTCCGCTCATAAGCAGCTTCCTGTGCCTGGTTCATCACGCTCTGTTTCTCCGGATGGGTCGCATTGGACAGCCTGGGAATATAACACACAGCCTGATTCAGCCCGTACTGCGCACCGTCTGTCTGACTGACATCCTCCTCTGTCTTCGCTCCAGCCTTCGTGATGGCAAAAAAGCCATTGTAGCCGCTGGTTGCAAGAGTTGCTCCCTCGATCGGTCCAACCATGCAGATGGACGCGTTTTCTCCTTCTTCTGCAACAGAAGAAATTCCATTCTCCTCATAGTATCTCCAGGCTCTTGTTCCATCTCCCATGACATTGACAACCGCGCCTGCCTGACCGTTTTTCAGCGCATTTCCGGATGTTTCTGAATCAACCAGAGGCCAGTCCGGACGCATCAGTCCATCTTCATAGATCCGGCGCAGCCAGTTAAGTGCCTCCAGATACGCTTCCGTCTCATGGACCGGAATTAACACACCGTCTTCCTCAACCCATTGATTTCCGCATCCAAACCAGGTTTGAATGATATCAAAGCTTCCGGTATATCTGGTCATCTCCAGACCAAAAGTGTCATCCTTCCCGTTACCGTCCGGATCATTCCAGGTAAAGCGGTACAGCAGTTCATACACATCTTCTGCCGTCTGAGGCTCCTCTGTAATTCCGACCGCTTCTGCCCAGTCCTTCCTGTAAGACAGACCATAGCGTCCAATCTCCCGGCTGCGGTAAATGCCAATCACTTCCCCGTCAACGGTCAGCGCGTTCAGGATTTTTTCATTGG
Source organism: Lachnospiraceae bacterium (assembly GCA_017472605.1). Classification (GTDB taxonomy): domain Bacteria; phylum Bacillota; class Clostridia; order Lachnospirales; family Lachnospiraceae; genus Anthropogastromicrobium. The sequence continues at coordinate 28,573 of JAFUPV010000041.1, read as the reverse complement.
CCTGAGAAAGATTGGGAAACAGCTCTTCCATTTCCAAAAAAGGTCTCAGATCCCAGAAGCTTCCATTTCTCGCCTCTTTCACCACATCACCGCTCAGTTCACCTCCGTAGGTAACGATCATTGGCAGATTGCTCTTGTCCCTCATCACATAGGAAAGTGTTTCACCATAGACATCGCTCATAACCCAGGTCCAGTCTACCTGGATTCCTGTGTATTCCTCATAAGCGCTGACGATTTTCTGAGACCCTCTGCGCGACAGCACATCCTGAGACAATGCAATCGACATAAAAGAAATCGATGGTTTCTCATCCTTCTTTGACTGCCCATTCTCGCATCCGGTCAGACAGACAGCTGCCAGCAGGCCGACCGTCAAAAACAAATTAGATCGGATTCGCATGCTCATCTCTGGCCTCCTTTCTGAACTGAGCAGGTGTCAGATTCGTCTGATTTTTAAAGAAACGAATAAAATTCTGCACATTATTGTATCCCAGCTGTTCCGATACTTCCGCAATGGAAAGTTTCGTTGTAACTAACAAATGCTTTGCCATCTTTAATTTCTCTGCATTCACCATATCCAGGAACGATACATTTTTTTCCTGACGCAGGACTCTCGACAGATAGCCCGGATGATAGTTCAGCACTTCGGCACATTCGGTCAGTGTGACATTTCCTCCACGCTCCCGGATTACTTTCATCATCTTTCTTACAATTTCCGAATCACGCTGTGACTGGCATTTCTGCAGTTCGGCAATAATGGGCCGAATCATTTCTTCTATGATAAATATCTGAAGCTTTTTCCGGTCAACAACCAGATCTTTCCACTCAAAAATCCGCAGCTGTCCGCGCTCAAAAATTTCAGATAACTGACTGACTTCTTTTTCCGGAATCTCAAGCAGACCAATCAGAAGGCGATACACATAGAACGCACGATGTTCCCCCCACAGCTTCCGCTGATCCAGCTGATCCAGTATGATTATTAAAAGCCGGACAGCTTCTTCTTCGTTACAGGAAGATACTGCCTCATAAAATTCATCTTCCGAGCTGACTGACGCTGTTTTTTCTCCGCGCAGCAGTTCAAAATCATCATAGACACCAAGGGAATAGTCATCGGTCTCTTCTCTCGCCTTTCGAAGCAGTACTTCATGGCATTCATGTCCGGCCTGCATTGCCAGACTGAGATCTGTAAAGTGACGGCTGATTCCTGCCAGAAGGGTACATCCATATTCTTTCACGGCATAGGCTTCCATTGCCTTGAACACCGTTGCTGTCTGGTATTCCACCTGATATTCCTCATCGCCGCCGATAATCATGGCAATGCTGTCTCTGTAGATTACAGGCGTAATGTATACCATTTCCCTGATTTCAGACGGAATTCCTGCCAGCACCTGCTCCATTGGCAGCTCTTCCCCTTTCAGCCGAATGAACATCATTCGAAAACCCGGATGTACCGGATACCGGTACTTGCAGATCATCTCCCGAACCGCTTCGGAATTGATCTCCCCTTTCAGCAGATTGGTGACAAACAGGGTACGGATATGCTGTTCCTGCTCTTCCTTGGTTTCTTTCATGCGCAGAAACGGCTGAGCAAGAACCGAAGATTTTCTGCGAAGAAAATACATCAGAACCACATAGCAGATCAAAAACGCACCGGCCAGCAGAAGTGCTGTCGTAATCTCGCGCCGATCCCGGCTCGTATCATACCCAAACAGACAGCTCATTCCATTGCTTTCGTCAAAAGACGCTGTCACCAGATAGGATCCGCTCTGCACCACGTCTCCTGTTTCTCTGTTTTCAAGAGCCGACTGCAGTAAATCGGCAATCTCCGGACTTGTCTCAAACAACACATCAGCGCCATTCATCCAGAGAATCTCATATCCGGCGCTCTCATAAAACTCGACTCGCTGCTGGATATAGGACATGTTCAGCTGAACCGCCAGAACACTTTCCAGTTCTCCGGCGCGGCTGTAGGTTTTCATAAGCATCAGGACACCGGAAAAATCAAGCTCCCCGTACCCGGGCAGTGTCTGGTTCGGCTCCATTCCGTCTCCATAATTCACCCACTCAATTTCACTGCTTTCCGTTTTCCGTTCTTCCAGAAAGGAATCCAGTGTTTCCCGATCTCTGAGCTTTTCATATGAATACATACCGCAATTACTCAAAACCCACTCATTGCGCAGATTTACATAGGTATATCCATTTACATAGCCTTCAATTCTTCCACCGGACAACAGCGTCTGCTGCTTCCTGGCAAATGGAATATCCGAAAACGGCGCATTTGTCATCTGGTTCATCTGCTGATAGCTGTCTTCATTTATGACATCCAGATAATATTCTTTCAGATCGGTCAGATAATGATTAAAAATATCCTGCATCTGCATACTGTATGACTGAAGAACCAGTCTGCTCTTGTTGTTTTCTCCGCGAAAATATACCGAATAAATGATAATCGCCATAATCAGCAGCGGCACAGTCAGCCACAGCACCATGTTATGAAACAGGTATGTATCATAGGATTTTTCCTGTCTTTCCGGCGAATTTCCCCTTTTTCTCATTCCCCTCATCGTTTTCCTCCGCCCTGATTTTACATATCCCCAGTTTATCATTTTTTTTAATGAGGGGCAATGGCTAAATTACAGGATCTCCCAATGGCACAATTTTCACCTCAATCTCCGCCCTGGCCCACCCGTTTTCCACCGGAACGTCCCACTGAATCTGTGTAACGGATTCGCATTCTCCGGAGTGATTCCGGTGCTCCTGCTTCTGCAGCGTAATTTCACCGGCGATGCCGCTCACATGCATCTGTACGACAGCGGATTGTCCCTGCAGAGTTACCAGATTTCCTTCGATAGACACAGGAAGCTGAGTCACAAAATTCTCCCGCAGCGAACAGTTTTCCCTTAATACAAATGTATCCGTGATTTTCAGTGAGCCATCCGCCCCGTTGAACCGGATTTCCCGCTCCAGCTTCTCCAGTTTTGGATTGCCATATGCCGCCGCAAACTCCATTTCCACTCTGCCCTGCCCATCAGTCACAAACCGGCTGCAGCCGCAGCTGCTTCCCTCTTTCTGATAGCCGTGATCAACGATCGGAACATTATGACTCTGGGAGCCATTACAGAAAATCGTGTACCGGTTCTCACTGAAATAATCCCGCGTATATTCGCCGCTTCCCAGATCGCAGAACACCTCGTCCTCTCCAACCAGATACAGAAAGCTTCCCGCATCATTGTGGTTGTGGGGCTCATCATTCACGCCGCCTTTGATTGCCACGGAAACGTCTCCCACACCGCGGCAGATTGCCCACTGGGCATCCTCCAGCGTCGTCTGACCAAGGCTTCCATCCAGTCCGCGCACGCGGAGTTTTCCACAGCGAACCACACCGAGAAGCTCTCTTGTCCACAAAATCGAGTGATAAATGTGGGCAAACCGCCAGCAGTCCGTCTTTTGGAGCGTTTCTGCGTAAGACGGATCCGGCAGCCGGATCAGAGACTCGCCTGATTCATCCACATAGTTCATTGCCAGCCAGGCGGTCAGTCCCATCTGATAGGTTCCTCTGCGGTTTCCGTCGGAAAAGCTGACCGTTCTTCCATGGGGAAAATAGCAGGCCTGCTGGAACAGGGCTACCCGCTTTAATTTTTCGGCCAGCGTCGGACTTACCTGCGTGTCCGTCTTTTCCGTGTCAGTCCTATCTGCGCCAGCCATCTTTGCGCCAGCTATCTTCGAGCCAGTCTGCTGCACACCGGACTGCTTTGCCAGTGATTGCCTGAACTCATCCGTCTCCCACTTCAGCAGATCCACATCTCCATCCAGATCCCGCTTCACCGCATCCGCAAAATAAACATAATAAGCAAAGCCATAGGTCCAGTAGCCAAGACCTTCCATGCATGCGCCGTCATCGCCAAGTCCCTTCAGGTAGTGGGACTCCAGTGATGCCAGGATCCGCTCCACACATGCCCGCTTTTCTGTTTCATCCTCCATCAGCCAGATGGCAGCCGAGCCGACACAGCCGCCGCAGACCGAATTCCAGTTGCTGAAATTATGCTCCCAGCGCGGATAGGGAACCGGAGACTGAAGAAACGGCGTCAGCACACGGCGAAACACTTCGCGCCGGATCTTTGTCCGGATCGTCTCACTCAGCTTCAGCCCCAGCACATGGTACAGCTGCGCCAGCGTCTGCCCGGTTTCCGCCGCAAACAGATCCACGGCAATCCGCCAGTCCTTATCCTTTGCCCGGTCCACATGGGCAGGAAGTGCCCAGCATTCCTCTTCACAGACCTCATCAATCACCGACTCCAGCTTCGCCAGATCCTCGCCTCTTCCATAGAGACAGGCGGCCGTTCCGTAGACTGACAAAAACAGACGCCTTCCAAAATATGCTGCCTGATAACGGCTTCTGTCTCCGGTCTGCTCAAACAGCGCAAACAATTCCTCTGTCAGCTTTGGCAGCGGCTCGTTTCTCATCTCTTCTGTCAGTCGGAGAAGATCCTGCTCATAGGTCTGCAGAAACTGCTCCAGTTTCTGCTCCAGTTCTGTTTCCATTTGTTTCATCTGCAAACCTCTTTTCCTGCTGCATCAAATTTTCCCATAACCACGTTTTCATAACCGCATTTTCATAACGCAGCACGTCCATGCATCTATCGTAACAAATCCGCTCCAAAAGCGCAAGAAAAAGCGGCAGATTGTTCCGAAATCATTCTCCATTCCGGATTTCCAATCTGCCGCCCTGTATTCACGAAATCATTTCCGCTCCATCCACACTCTCATCTGATTCTTTCCGCGGTTTCCCCATGTATAATAAGGAACGGCAATCGCCTCACACGCCTCCTCCTTCGGAGCCGCCATGCTGTACAGCTCGCCATCATCCGCAAAACGAACCGCATCCAGCTTCACCTGTACCGTTCCGTTCAGCAGATCCGCATTGTAATCCAGCGCTTTTGGCAGGGAACCATCCTTCACCGCCAGAGACAGCACATCCCCGTCATTATCCACGCCCTCAAAGCAATAGACAAGCGGGCCTCTGCACAGAGCCGTCTTTCCGCTCAGCTTCGGTACCTTCGTGGAACCGTAAACGAAATATGGAGTGGAATCCAGCTTCAGGCAGATCTCATCCCCTGCCGTCACATCCAGATAAACATATCCATCTTTCATCTGACAGTCAGCCGAACTGCCGTTTACGGTCATCTCCCACTTCTTACTCCAGCCTGGAATGCGGACTGCCAGTGTTTTCGTTCCTTCCAGCACCCTCCAGGTTACGTCAAATCCATAAGGATACTCTGTTTCACAGGAAAGCTTCAGTCCATTGTCAAAGCAGATCTCACCGTCCGCGAACAGATGGCAGAATGCAGTGCTCTCATTTTCACCGTAGGCATATTTTCCAAGAGAGGTGATCATGCGCGCCACATTTGGCGGACAGCATGCGCAGGAGTACCAGCCCGGCCGCTGTGGGAGATCGTGACGCTGGGTTGCTGCAACACCGGAAATTCCCGGAACCACCTCCAGCGGATTTACATAGAAGAAACGCTTGCCGTCCAGCTGCATGCCGGCAAGAACTGTGTTGTAAAATGCCCGCTCCATCACATCCGCATATCTGCGGTCCACCTTATTTTCCAGCATTCTGGACGCAAAGAAGACAAGACCGATGGACGCGCAGGTCTCCGCATAGGCAGTATCGTTTGGAAGGTCGTAGTCCACAGTAAACGCCTCGCCATGCACCGTGGAACCGATGCCTCCGGTCAGATACATGCGCTTCTGTGTGATGTTGTTCCAGAGACGGTCACATGCCGCAAGCAACGTCGGATCATCCGTTTCTCCCGCCAGATCTGCCATTCCCGTGTAGAGGTAAACCGCGCGTACGGAATGGCCGGTTGCCTCGTTCTGCTCTCTTACCGGCTTGCCGTTCTGTGCATAGTCCGGTTCAAACACATTGCTGCTCCACACACTCCAGTCACGCTTTGCTTTCTCCTTCCGGTAAAAATCCGCATCCACTCCGCGCACATCAACCAGATGTTTTGCCAGCTCCAGACAATGCATGTTTCCGGTCAGGCGGTACATTTTCATCAGTGCCAGCTCAATTTCCGGATGACCAGGATAGCCTTCATGCCCTTCCGTCACGAACAGTCTGTAAATATGCTCCGCATTCTTTTCCATTACCTTCAGCAGCTTGTCCTTGCCGGTTGCCTCGTAATATGCACATGCAGCTTCCATCATGTGTCCTGCGCAGTACATCTCATGGGCTTCCATCAGATTCTGCCAGCGTTTTTCCCGATCTTTAATGGTGAAATAGGTGTTCAGATAGCCGTCTTCATCCTGGGCTGCCGCAACATAGTCAATCACCTGATCCGCGGTCGCTTCCAGTTCGCTATCCGGATGATTTGCCAGCGAATAGGCAACTGCCTCCAGCCATTTTGCCACGTCGCTGTCCTGGAACACCCATCCATAGAAGCCGTCTCCCGGCTCCTCACCCCGCAACGCAGCCCCTGCGTTAATGAAATTCTGAACCGCGTGGCTCTTTTCCGCCCCCTCAATCCGGTCATTGAGAACCGCATACTGATAGGGAATCACTGTTTCACGAATGATCTGCTGGTAGCGGCCGATGAAGCCGTTTCCTGCCCTGTAGGCTTTTAAGTCTGCCTGATGTGTCTGTTTCATAAGATACCTCACTTTCCTGTATTCGCTCCGCGGCATTTTCCCACTTGACCGCCGCCTCTTTTATATGTATTATAATCGTATTATGATTGATTTTATATAGACTATCTGCGGATTTATATGGAGGATTCTCTTGAACGAAATACTTTTATCCAGTCAAATCATGCCCGTCATCACCGGATGCGATCTCTACACAGCTCAGGAACCGTTTTTTCACGCGGACCGTACCTTTCTTTACGATGTGATGATCTATGTGATCAGCGGTCACATCTACGTTACCGAGGAAGATACCGACTATGATATCGCGCCGGGACAGCTGCTGTTTCTGAGACGCGGCATCCATCATTACGGAAAAAAACAGATTTCCAAAGGAACTCAGTGGTACTATGTCCATTTTCTGGCTGATGCGCAGTCCGCTTCCATTGACACTTCCGCCTCTTCAGTTTTACCGACCAATGGCGTCCTCGTTGCTCCTGTTTTGCCGGCCAGTGGCATTCTCGCCTCCCCTGTTTTGCCGGCCAATGGCATTCTCACCTCTCCTGTCTTGCCGGCCATTGACGGCGTTCCCGCAGATACAAGAGCAGCCGTCGTTTCTGTCCCGAAATTTACTTCCTGTCCGGCTAATATGCGTCCTGAATCCTCCATGACAGAAATCATTGACTGTTTTCACTCGGATCAGGTTTCCGAACGCCTGAAAGCGAATGCGCTCTTTCATCTGTTACTGACGAAAATCTCCTTCTGCCAGGAATCTCCTTCCAAAACGCAGCAGCTGTCCCGTTCCGATCAAATCTGTCTGTTTCTGGATTCCCACCTCAGTGAGCCATTTTCCGCCGCAGTCCTGGAGCAGCACTTTTTTCTGAGCTACAAGCATCTTGCGGCAGTCTTTAAAAAAGAAAAGCACCTTACCATGCAGCAGTACCATGCGCAGGTGCGCATGAACGCGGCTTGTAAGATGCTTAAATCCACGCTGTTATCGGTTACGGAAATCAGCGAACAGCTGGGATATTCCGACTCTCTGTATTTCAGCCGCTGTTTTCACCGGCAGTTTGGGATGAGTCCGTCAGCATATCGGAAGGCGCAGCTGCTGCTGTATTGATTTTATCCTCTACTCTTTCTGATATGTTTCAATCACGCACTCATGTTTTTTCGTATTCTTATCATAACAGATACCTGCCAAAATAACTGGACCTCCATAGTTCTCGATCGCCTGCACATATTTCTGTTTTTTTATCTGTGCAATCGCTCCCTGCGCTTTCTTATCCCATTTCAGTTCCACAACAAGCGCAGGTTTCTCTGAGCCGCGTCTCGGCAAAAAAACAATATCCGCATAGCCAACTCCGGAAGGAAGTTCCTGAATTGCATAATAATCATCTTTTGAACTGTAATAAGCAAGCTTGATCACACTTCTCAGCGACTCTTCATCATTATACATCAACGGTGTTGTCGTTGCACTGTGTACCTCATCAATCAATGCAGCAACTTTTTTCTCATCCATTGTCAGTGTTGCTTCCAAAAGCTGGTCAGACGTAAGAATTGCCTTCACCAGTTCCGGTCTTTTCCCATTCTTCAAGGCCCGGATAAACTCCAGTCTCACTTCCTCATTTGGAATAAAAACAGTCTGCTCCATCTCATGATATCCAAGATATCCAAGATGAACCAACAGAGTGAATACATCATCCCGACTCTTAAAGGTTGTCATGTCATTCTGAAAGGAACCTACATCTGTTTTGCATATTCCCCCTCCAAGCATGGAGATGATTTCCGATTTCAGTCCATCATAATCCAGATCAATGTAAATCTGAAGCGCCTCGTAGGTTTCCGTTCCTGTCCAGAAGCTTTTCAATCTTCTGCTAAGCATTCCATCAATGACGGATTTGGGATTATAAATATGAAGATCATCTGCCAACTGGTACCCATCATACCATTTTTGAACTTCATCAAACGGTTTTTCAAACCGTTCACACAAATTTTTCACTTCCGATTCCGTGAAGCCCATGTACTCTGCCAAAACATCTGCATTTGTCATGGAATACTCCTGAAAAATATTCAAAGCAGAATGCGTTCCATATTTCTTAATCGGAAGAATTCCCGTCATATATGCCAGCTGAACATAAGAACGGTCTTTCAGCAGATCTCGCAGAAAATTCAGATATGCTTTTTGAGCCTCCACATGATCTCTGGCTTCTCTGAACACGCAATCCCATTCATCAATAATGAATATAAATCCCTTCGTTGGCTGAATTGCTTTTGAGAAAACCGCAGTCAGAGCATCCGGCAGACTGCGAACCTCCTGACCGAAACAGCTTCCATAGATTTCCCGGATTTCATCCACTACCTTCTGTTCCATACAGTTCACCAAATTTTCCGGTTCTTTTGCACTTCGCAAAAACTGCTGTACATTCATGTAAATCACATCATGTTGATTCAAATGCATTTGATAAGAAGGATTTTTGCTGACTTTCAGACTTTGAAACAGTTCTCCCGACTCACAACCGCGAGAATAGTAGGCAGCCAGCATATTCGCCGCCATTGATTTTCCAAATCTGCGCGGTCGGCTCACGCAGAGGTTACACTGTTCCGAGCCAAGCACATCATTTGTACAGGCAATCAATTCCGATTTATCCACATAAATTCTGGAATTCAATGCTCTTTCAAAACTGTCATTTCCCGGATTTAAGTAAATGCCCATAACTCCTCCTTTCTGCAAGCGCACCACTTGGCTCACTGCTTCACCATTCCGAAACTCCGTTTCGGCCCGTGGCGTTCGCCAAATGTGTGCGCAAGCGCCCCCACTTGGCTCACTGCTTCACGAGCATTTTATCATATTTGTGGGGTTTGTTCAATATGGGGGAAGGTGTCTTCGGCCGCATATTTCTGTACCGGCTTATTTCATGAAAACAAACGCCTTCAACTCAAACAGCTGTCTTCCCTTGAAGAACTCCGCCGTCCAGCCGCTGTAGTCTGTGCTGACGGTAAAGAAAACCGCGTGGCGTCCGGTCACGTTGGTTACTACAGTCTGAACCACACCGCCGTCATGTCCAATCCGGCAGGAACCGATTTCCTCTCCGTCCTCCCCATCCAGACGGATATGCAGTGTGCAGTCCGCGCCAAAGCCATTGATCTGCGCGGCAAATTCCATGGTTTGACTGGAGAAGTCTTCGCCAAAGTCAAAATATTTATAACCGATCACCGTTTTGTCTGTGATGTTGGTGACCACCCGCTCAAATGGATTCCGCTCTGTGATGAAAGCAGATCCTTTCAGGACACAGGCAATGTCAGCAGGCGTTGTCTGATAGGGATTCAGCGATTCCTCAAATCCCAGAGAGGTCATTTCCACCGGCAAGATGGTTCCATCCTCCCGCATTTCAATCCGCTCTACGCATGCACGGCGGGACATGATGGAATTGTTTGTCATCCGATGGTAAAAAATGTACCACTGACCGTTGATGCAGGCAATGGAGCCATGGTTGTTGCCGCCGGGATAGTCCACGCCATTGTCAACCAGATAACCGCGATAGGTGAACGGTCCGGTTGGCTTGTCCGAAGTTGCATAGGCAAGACGGCTTCCCCGCTTCGGCGAATAGATCAGATAATAGGTATCCTTTACTTTGCGCAGTGACGCCGCCTCAAAGAAGATTTTCTCCTTTGCGTCAAATCCGCCGTCCTCTGTAATCTCACAGGGAATGATGTGCTCGATGCAGGTTCCGTCCAGTACCTCATACATGTTGTCCCCATTGATCTCTGCCATGAAGGAACGCTCATAGCCGCAGTAAATAAAAACTCTGCCGTCATCGTCCACAAGCACACCGGGATCGATGAACCAGCCGTTGCAGCAGATTTCATCCGATATGGTATACTGATAGTTTGACAGCAGAGTAAACGGTCCTTCCGGCCGGTCGCTGACAGCGACACATCCCTTCGCACCGATAATATATGCATATAAATAGTATTTTCCGTCCTTTTCCACCACATCCGGCGCGTAAAGCTGATTGTTCTCACCGGTCCAGTCCGTGTCAGATCTATGATCCCGGTCAGCACGGGTGTGGAAGATGTCTCCATGACAGGTCCACTGGTTCAGATTGGTCAGCGGCGCACTCCAGCACTTTAACACATAGTCACAGAAGCTGTCAGAACCGGCTTTGTCGTGGGAGCCGTACACATAGACGCGGTCACCGAATACACGGGACTCGCCGTCAGGGATATATTCCCAGGTTGGAAGGTATGGATTGGGCATGATGAAATCTCCTTTTCTTAAAGTCTTCTTTTCTTGAAATATCTTTTTATTAAAATCTCTTTCTATTAAATCAGGCAGCCTGTTCTTCTTCATCGGAGAGAGAAGGAAACCAGCGCAAGCCGCTTTCACACCGACCGAAACCGATGCGCCATGCAGCCCCGGCGATACCGCTGTCACAGTAATCACCCCATCCGTCTCCTGCCGGCTGCTTCTTACCAGCAGCTGACCAAGACCATTAAATACCCTTCTCACCGGAAGCAAATCCGACTCATGGCTTCCCGGATTTCCGTTTCCTGTTCCAAGAAAACTGCCTGCTCCGGATACGTTGAAACGGATCTCGTTGTCCGCATTGGGAACAATCCGCCCTGCTTCATCACGGACACTGACCTGAACGATGGCTGTATCATCTGCCCCAACCGCATCCTGATACGGTTCCAGAACAATCTGATACGGCGCTCCTGTTGTCTCCACAGACTCCGTCAGCACCAGCTCACCATTGCGGTATCCCTGTGCCGTCAGCGTACCCGGCTCATAAACAACTTCATCCCATCCCAGATACCAGTTTTTCTCCATGGTTTTTCTGCCATAGCTCTTTCCGTTGACAAGCAGCTCCACTTCATCCATGTTACTATAACAATAAACAGAAACTGTTTTTCCTACTTCTACCGGCGCATTCCAGTGAGGGAAAATGTGAAGTTCGGTTCATCGGTCCACCAGCTTCTATAATAATAGAAATTGTCTTTTCTGAAACCGCAGGAATCCAGAATACCAAACTGGGAGTTTACGGCAGGCCATGCTGACGGTGTCGGCTCTCCCCTGTAATCAATTCCTGTCCAGAGGAAAATACCTGCCAGATAGGGACGCTCATCACAGGCTTTCCACTGGTTCTCACCGTTGTTCCTCTTCACCGCCTTCTTTCCGTTTTTACACTTGGTTTCATTGTCCGGATCCATCACATAGTACATACCTCTTGCTTCGTCCGTTTCATAGCAGCCTCTTGTTCCGCTGTTTGCAGAAGCCTCTGTGATGATAATCGGCTGCTTCGGCATGCGCTCATGATAATCGTCCCATGCAGTCTGGCAGTAATTGAATCCCATCACATCCAGTTCCTTTGTCACCGGCACATACATCGCTGCATTGTCAAACCGCTGCTTTCCGTCCCAGCAGACAACAGCTGACGTAATCGGTCTTGTATCATCCAGCTTCCGGACCGCCATGCGCATGGTCACGGTCGCTCTTGCCATCTCAGGGCGGTGCTGGGCAAAGATCTCCTCGTTGCCGATACCCCACAGAAAAACGCAGGGATGGTTGCGGTCGCGCCTTACCATCGCCTGAATACACTCCAGGTCCTGAGGCGCAGCAGACATCCGTCTTGTCTCGTCAAACACAAGAACTCCCATCCGATCGCAAATGTCAAGCAGCTCTCTTGTAGGCGGGTAGTGGGCGGTACGATACGCATTCGCTCCCATTTCCTTCATCTTTGCAATCCGGTATTCCTGAACCGAATCCGGCACCGCAATTCCCACACCGGCATGGTCGTGGTGGCAGCACAGACCCTTGATCTTCACATGCTTCTCATTGAGGAAGAAGCCCTGATCCGCATCAAAACGGATGGAGCGGACGCCAAAGGAAGTAACACAGGAATCTGTCTCAGTTCTGTTCACAAGGATTTTTATTCTCAGTTTATATAAATAGGGGGATTCCAGACTCCACAGCATCGCCTGCTCCATGGATATCTCCTGCTCACAGATAGTATCCTCCCACGGATTTGCCGTCAGGCTGCTTTCCGTTTTGGCGACGGCATTTCCATCGACATCTTCAACGGTGGAAATTACCTGTACGATTTCTGCTTCCAGCTTGCGGCTTCTCACTTCTGTACGAATCCGGACAGAAGCTGCGACTGCTTCTCCCGGCTGCACGGCGATCCCTGCTTCCTGGCTTTGTGCAGCAGTTCCTGCTTCCTGGAGCCGCACATCTGCTCCTGCCGCTGCAGGTGCAGATGCCATCCCGCCGATTGCCAAAAGCGGCTTTGCCGCCACATAAACGCCATCCGGAGCAATGTGGATGCAATCCCGATATTCCAGCCAGACATGGCGGTAGATTCCGCCGCCTTCATACCACCAGCCTTCCCGTCCCGTGGCATCCACACGGATCGCCAGCAGATTCTCGCCGCCGATGTTTACGAAGTCCGTAATGTCATAGACGAAGCTTGTGTACCCGCTCTTCTGACTGGCAAGCAGATATTCGTTGATATAAATTCAACTGTGCGCCATTTCTCATCGCAAAGATCCTCCGCCGCCGCGCCAAAACTGTAGGCTCTTGCTTTTGCGCCGCCCCAGCCCTCGGTTTCGTCTGTCGGGGACAAATTGCCGAGGAAAAATTTCCAGTTTTTGTCCAGATTCTGCTTCTTCATCATATCTTATGTCCTCCATCGTTCTCAACAGTCACGCACCAGTGCTGCCAATACGCTCATCATCGCTGAAAGAAGCCATCTGCAGCAGGAAACGTTTTCTTCTGTCATGTTCACAGTTTCATTCCTATCTGAATTGTAACACGTGTTTTTCCTGATTTCTATACAAAAAATTTCAGTTAATTTCGTAAGTCTCGGTTTTCTTTCCCCTTCAATTCGTTCACAAAAATTTTTTCTAATTTTCTGTATGTTTTTTCCTTGTTGAAAAGGGGGTCCGCTGTTATGATGGTATCATGGCAACAAACCAGAAATGCATGTTGCGGGATGTTTATGTATTCTATTTTCGTCCCGAAAGCGGCTTATAACCGGTCCACAGAATGTACCTGAAATTAAATTGGAGGTTTCCCAGCTATGAAAAAACAAAATATTGCCCTTGTCGGTCTCGGTTTCGGCGGTGCTTTTGCAAAAATCTACCGCGCTCACCCGAATGTAAATGAATTAATTCTTTTTGATACCAACGCAGATCTTCTAAAAAAAGCGGCAGACGATACCGGCAATGTCAAATGCGCCGACAGTTTTGAAGCAATTCTTGCCGACCCGTCTATTGATGCCGTTCATCTGGTAACGCCAATCCCGCTCCATGCCGATCAGACGGTTGCCGTTCTGGAAGCCGGAAAGCATTGTGCCTGCACCGTTCCCATGGCAACTTCGCTGGAGGACATCCGTCGGATTTTTGCCGCCATCCGCAAGTCGGGAAAAACTTACATGATGATGGAAACGACGCTTTATACTTACCAGTTCTTCTATGCTTCCCAGATGAAAGCGGATGGAAAATTCGGCAAAATTCAGTTTCTGCGCGGTTCCCACTATCAGGACATGGTCAACTGGCCTTCCTACTGGCTCGGTCTGCCGCCCATGTGGTACGGCACTCATGCGATTGCGCCAATGGTTGCGCTTTCCGATTCCCGGATCTGCAAGGTTCACTGCTTCGGTTCCGGTACCATGGATGAGGAAATGAGCCGTCAATACGGCAATCCCTTCCCGGTAGAAACAGCAATTTTTGAATTTGAAAATGGTCTGAAGGGCGAAGCCACACGTTCTCTCTTCGAGACTGCCCGTGTTTATCAGGAAGGCATGTTTATCTACGGTTCCGATTCCTGCTTTGAGTGGGGATTCGCCGACCATGACTCCCCTTACATCACGACTGCAATTCCGGCTGCCGACGGTTCCCGCGGCGGACGCGCTGATGTGCAGGTAGTCCAGATGCCCAACTACTACCATCTGCTTCCGGAAGAACTGTGGCCGTTTACCGTCGGCGGCAACTATGATCCGCTGAATCCGCAGGATTCTCTGAAAAAAGGTGCCGGAGCCGGCCACCACGGAGCCCACGCCCATCTGGTACATGAATTTGTCAGCAGCCTGATTGAAGGAAGAAAACCGTGGATCGATGAAGTACTTGGTGCGAACATCACAGCTGCAGGAATCTGTGCCCATGAATCCGCAATGAGAGACGGCGAAGCGGTTGTTGTTCCGAAGTTCTGACCGTTTTCATCCAAACAAAAAAGCTGTATGGAATAACCACGTTCATCGTTATTCCATACAGCACCAGTCAAAATCGATACCTGATTATCTTCCCCGCCAAATCATCCCAGCACTTATTTCATATCCCAGTATCGGTCCAACAGCAGCTTCGCTGCGTTTTCATCCACACCCAACTGACTCATGAGTTCAGACAGAACCTGCTCTTTGGGAATGCAAAACTTCTTTCCTGTAGAAATGATCCCTACAGCTTTTCCTTCTGCGTGACCATCCTCCCATGCCTCTTCCCGCTGCACTTCAATATCAGTCTGGTAATCATATTCCGCTATCAGCATATTCTTCACCTCACTCGCTTTTCTGGGCAGATATTCACTTAGCACATTTTCGTGAATGCACTGATCAATTGCCAGTCGGATCGGATTCTCTGCTCCATTTGCCTTTCCATTTTCTTACAGGATTTCTGCGGTTATCTTTTGTACAGCAAATGTCAGTATGTATCTTTTTCCACCTGTAATTTTATTATATTTCTATTTCACTTTGCAGTCAATAGAAATTCACGTCTCTAAATACAGCCGGTTCTCTTTTCTTCCTTCACATGCATCTTTCAGCCTCTGCCTCAGACCATCGACCATCTCCTTTGGAAGCATTCGCGCATTCATTGGACAGACGGCTTCGCAATGCATGCACAACATACACCGCTCTTTATCCGTCTTTTTCGGATCATCTGCCGCGATTGCCTCAACCGGACATTCCCGGCTGCACAAACCGCATTCAACACAGGTATCTGTTACAATCGGAACAGATGCCGCGCCTCCTGCTTCCCGGTATGGACGATTTCCCGGAAGTTTCAGCGCTTGTGCACTCTCTTTCCAGGCCTTTTCATCTTCCAGCATCGATTTTATCTTCGCCGCAAAATTCTTCAGCTCTGCCCGATCCGCAGCATCCGGTCTTCCTTTTCCAAATTGACGGACAAGCGAATGCTCCGCTGCAGCTTCCACTCCTGCAATGCACACAAAACCGGATTCTTCCAGCAAATCCTGAAGCTCCGCCAATGTATCATCAATTTTACGATTTCCAAACACGGCAACCGGAATCGCTCTTGCTCCATTTCCCTTCAGCCGCTTCAGATTCACAGCCGCTGCTGCCGGAACCCGTCCGCCATATGCCGGCACCGCTACGATACACACGTCTTCCGGGCTCAGGTAAATCCGGTATTCCTCTTCCTGTTTTTTCAGTAAATTAATCCTCGCTGCTGGCATCTCCCAGGCAGATGCAAGCGCAGACGCCACGTTTTCTGTGCCTCCGGTTGGGCTGAATGTAATCTGATAAAGTTTCATATTTGCCTCCTGTTCCCTTTATGAATCGATAAGTTACCCGCAGCGCAGGACCGCTTCTTTTCTTTTATCATACCACACTTGACTTTCTCCGTCAAATAAAGCACAAAATCAGCTGACCAACAATCCGTGCTGGACGGGCAGATCGCTTTTCTCCTTGATGAGATATCATGAAATGTGATATACTGAATAAAGACAGATAACTTTAAAGGAGACAAGCAAGATGACTATTACAGATACCATTCAATATATCGGCGTCAACGACCACAAAATTGACCTGTTTGAGGGACAATATCACGTCCCCAACGGCATGTCTTACAATTCCTACCTGATTTTAGACGAGAAAATTGCCGTCATTGACACCGTGGATGCCAATTTCACCGACGAGTGGATGGAAAACACCGCCAATGCACTAAACGGAAGAAAACCGGATTATCTGATCATTCAGCACATGGAGCCGGACCATTCCGCAAACATTGCCAATTTCGCTGCTGCATATCCAGAAGCAAAACTCGTGGCTTCCAGCAAAGCCTTCGCTATGATGAAGAATTTCTTCGGAACGAATTTTGCAGACCGCCAGATGATTGTCGGCGAAGGGGATACTCTTTCTCTCGGAACCCATCACCTGACCTTCGTTACCGCGCCCATGGTTCACTGGCCGGAAGTCATTGTCACCTATGACAGCACCGACAAAGTCCTGTTTTCTGCGGACGGTTTTGGCAAATTCGGCGCCCTTGATGCAGAAGAGGACTGGACATGCGAAGCAAGGCGCTATTACATCGGAATCGTGGGCAAATACGGCGCACAGGTACAAAGCCTGCTGAAGAAAGCGGCAAATTTGGACATCCGGATCATCTGCCCCCTTCACGGACCTGCTTTGTCGGAAAATCTTGGGTACTATCTTGACCGATACCACACCTGGTCCAGTTATCAGCCGGAAGAAGAAGGCATTGTCATCGCATATACTTCCATTTACGGAAATACCAGAAAGGCCGTGATGCAGCTCGCCGAAACACTGAGGACAAAGGGATGTCCGAAGGTAGTTGTAAACGATCTGGCACGATGTGACATGGCAGAAGCGGTGGAGGATGCGTTCCGCTACAGCAAACTCGTTCTCGCTACCACCACCTACAACGCTGATATTTTCCCATTCATGCGTGAATTCATCAACCACCTGACAGAGCGCAATTTCAGCAGCCGCACCGTTGCATTCATCGAAAACGGCTGCTGGGCGCCAATGGCTGCAAAGGTAATGAAGAGTATGCTGGAAAAGAGCAAAAATCTGACCTTTGCAGAAACCAGTGTGAAAATCATGTCCACACTCAATGACGAAAGCAGTGCGCAGCTGGATGCGCTGGCAGACGAATTATGTGCACAGGCTGAGTCTGCCGAGCCGAAAAACCAGGAGACACCGACTGGAAAACGCTTCGTCTGCGATATCTGCGGTTATGTGTATGAAGGTGATTCCATTCCGGAAGGATTTACATGTCCGCTGTGCAGACAGTCCGCAGATCATTTCATGGAAGTAAACCAATAAACAGTTCGATTGAATGTGTCACTGGCATGTTCGCCTGAATCCATGAACACTCCAGAAAAAAGACGCGAGCCGAATGCCATTTCATTATGGCATCTCTCTCGCGTCCTTTTTTTCATACAGTTTTTACATCTTTCCAAGCTGTTTCAGCAGATACGGAATTGCCTGTTCAAAATTCACACCATACCATGGCTCTGCCGGGTCCTCCAATGTCACGCGGATGCATTCCTTCGTATAATCAGCTGCCACCTGAACTGCTTCTTTCCAGTTCAGACCATTCATCATGGCGCCGATACAGGTACTGGAGAAAACGTCTCCGGTTCCATGATAGCTGACATTCAGCCGCTCATGAGAATAATAGAAATACTCGTCTTTCATCCTGTCATAGCCCATTACGCCGGTCTTTCCCTCTTCAAAGCTAACCCCGGTCAGGATGCTGATCTTCGCACCAAGAGCTGCCAGCTTTTGAAGCAGTTCCTTCACATAAGCCTCATCATAAACTGTCTTATACTCCATTCCTGTCATATAGGCAGCCTCGGTGATATTGGGCACAATAATATCGGCTTTCGCGCACAAAGTTGCCATGTGCTTTGCAAACGCCTCATCAAATGCAGCATACAGTTTTCCATTGTCCGCCATTGCCGGATCCACAAACACAATGGTATCTTCCGTCCGAAACTCATCAAAGAGCTCTTTCATCAGATCAATCTGCTCAAAGGATCCAAGATATCCGGTATAAATCGCACCAAAATCAATCCCTTCACTCTTCCAATGAGCGGTGATCGGCTTAATCTGATCCGTCAGATCCTTGCAGGTAAAGTTCTTGAACATCGTATGAGTCGAAAGAACCGCAGTCGGGATGATGGATGCTTCAACTCCCATTGCGGAAATAATCGGAAGAGCTACCGTCAGAGAGCACTTTCCCACACATGAAATATCCTGAATTGTAACGATTCTTTTCATTAATTTATCCTCCAAATATGTATCAAATGAGTGCGCAAGCGCCCTCGCGCGGCTCACTGCTTTATGTATATTATACACATTTTTGACCCGCTAAAAATAGCCAAAGGTGAACTATTTTTGCGGGTCACTTCGTTTTTTCTCAGTTATTCTCTCGTCTCCATCTCATGCAGCTTTCGGTACAGCCTGGTCTGTTCCTCTGCGGTTTCGCAGTAAGTAACGGCGATGAGCTTCATTCCCTTCTGATACAGCCTGCTGAACGTTTCCTCCGCATCCGGACCAACTGCTCTTGCATTCAGGATGATTCCGCTGTTGGTGAAGGCATCGCGGAAAATTTCCGGTGTATTCGGTGACGGATCGGTCTGCTGGGTGAAGGCTCCGTCTGCCATGATGATTCCGTTCATCTTCTTTACCATTGGAATTTTTTTCTCCCAGTTTCCGCAGGAATGGAATACCAGACCGCCAAATCGATCACCCAGCTTCTCATCGGCACACTGGAAGCAGTCACGGTAATCCTCCTCGCTGACCATGATGCTGTTGTCATCACTGAGACCAATTCCCTTCAGAATCCGGCTGCTGGCAAAGCCGTGACCAGGCGCAGCAAGTGCATCGCCGATGATGGAACGCTGCTTCTCCAGAAATTCTGCCAGCAAATCGGCAACCAGCATAGACGCTTCTGCCAGTCCTTCCGGATCATCATAGACTTCCATAAACAGATCGGTAATCGGAAGCAGATAGGACAGCATGTTCACAGGAGCCTGGATATCTGTCATAGATACCGGAACTCTTCCCTTTGTCTTGTCCATGAAGTATTCTGTCATTTCCAGAATATGGCGACCCATTGGTGTCTGAGCAATCGGTTTCGGATCCACTGCCAGCAAGTCCGCAATGGTATGAAACATCGGTTTTACCACCGGAGCCTGCCCCGCCGGAAACTCATAGGTACCCCCAAAACATCCCGCAATATACCCAATTCCGTACCAGGGCTCCAGGAAGTTTGCAATATCTGCCTGATACTCCAGACTCTTCTGGAGCGCTCCTAGCTGAAGTTCCAGAGACTCCTTCATGTTCTGGCACTTATCATAAAAAACGCCATCTGCCCGGACACGGCGATATACCAGGATGCCGCTGTCCGCTTTCAAAAACGCCTGCTGACGCTCTGCCAGAGACGCATCATATTCCTGATATGCCGCGTAATCGAATTTCTCACTGGCGATCGGATAAACAATCGTACTCTGGGAATCTCTTTTATCATATTGGAAGGTGCTGTTTTCTTTCATTTTATTCTCCTTTGCACACTGAAAATCGTTGCTGTTCTTTTCTTCCACTATATCGTATTTTCCCGCAGAAAGCAAATCCTATTTTCAGAGATTGCAATGCGGTCGGATTTTACCATCCGATTAACAATTCATAGAAAATCGATAACCCCAAAGTAACACTGGCTGACGAAGCAAGAAGCGGCGTAAAAGAAGACGTCAGAAGCGGTTTCCTCGACTGGTTAATGGAATTTAATGTAGAAAGAGATGATGGTGAGCTGTACTGCGATGACGAGCTCACCGGCGGGAAATTTGACACGCTTTAACCGAACAGACAAACGGAAGGAAAAAGGGTCTGCCGCATCAAACGGCAGCCCCTTTTCCTGTCAATCTCTAACGTTCAGGCCTGCGCCTTCTCCTCCTTCATACGCTCCAGTTGCTCACGAAACTCTGTTTCCGTCATATTGACCCGTCTTGCGCCTTCCTCAATGGAAATCTGGCCATCGTCCACAAGTTCACACATTGCCAAAAATCTTCCTCTGGATAGCCCACGCTTCATTCCACGTTTCATTCCACGCTTCATCCCACGCTTCATCCCTTTGCTGATCCCCGCAGCTTCTGCCTGATCCATGACCTGACAATTAATTCTCACTTTGTCTCCTTTCCGGACCGGAAGATTCATCTGCTTCTCAAACCGATTATCCCCAGTCACTGCCGCCATCAATTCCATTATCTCTCCCACATGCTCCACTTCATCCGCTGTTGGTACATATTCTCTGTTCTTTCTCATCTGAACAAAGTAATCTGCTACTACCCTGAAATCACTCTGAAACATGGCAACCTGTTCATCCGTCAAAAAGGCAATCTCAAATACATTGATTCGGTAATCACTCACATACGGTTTCATATGTTCGGGAACAACAAGCCGCTCAAGCAGCGACTTTGCCTGATTCCATCTTCGCTCATACCCGAAATACAAAACCAGCGTGACAACCGGGTAACGAATGACTGCCTCTCTCCGCTTTTTCTTCCGTATCTTATTGCATCTGGCTTCTGCAGTTACTGCGGCCTCCCCCACAGCAGCCTTTTGTGATGTATCGTTCTTCTTTTTTGCTTTTGTATGCTGCATCTGCGCGCGATATGCTGCTCCATCATACCCGATGACGCGCAGTGGCATATCCGCATCTGCTTTTGTCTGGTTTTCAAACCCGCAGAACGCAATGCGGATTCCGTTCATCTTCCAAAACTTCGCCACATCCCGTTCCTGTTCATGTGTTTTTCCCGCTGCCTTATAGATAGACCGCGGCAGCGCATCCTCCAGTTCATCCTCATGTACAACCTGTTCGCCGTTAAAGAGAAGTACATTCACAATATCCGCAAATACGTCATTGTGCGCCTCCAGCGTTTTCTCGGCAACATCCTTCTCTGACATGAACTGCTCTGCCCTTTCATTATATTCTTTTTTCGCACGCACTGCAAGAATTATTTTCTCAAATGCGTATTAGCAAAATCTATTCTACCTCGTAAAATCGATTTGCGCAATCATAATTCATCGAATAATTACGACATAAAATCTCTGCCTTTTCTGTTTTTCATCCCTTCTCGACGGCATTCTCCGCAACGAGATACGACATGCTTCACAAAATTCTCCCGTTATCACAACGTGCACCGGATGACTACACAAATATTTTCGCCCGTCTCGCGGTTCGCTGAAATCCGACCGAACATATTGCGGGCATGTTAGCCTGGATGCGTATGCAAAAAAAGGCTCATGGAGGATCAATTCAAATCCTCCATAAACCCATTTCTGCCTCATTATTCCACGACCACAATCCAGCGATCTTACTTACCACTGCACCTGCCATCGCTCACGATATCCACGCTCACAGGAACTCTTCTCTTCACAATCCCTGTCAATCACTGCCGATGTCTCTGCCAGTTTCGCGAGCAATTCATCAAACTGCGCTTCTTCAAAAGGAAGATTTACTGCCCTGTTTCCGTTCCACTGCGACAGATAAGCCGCGTTGGAGATCATCAGTTCATAAATCCCCTCTTCTCCCGGCGCGATCAACTTCTCACCGAACAGAATCGCATTGGTAAAGTTCTGAAGAATACCGGCATGAGCCGCTTCCTTCTGTGTCTGTGTAAACTCCTGATATTCCGTCTCTATTTTACCCGAATTGTTCTCCGCCGAAAAGCAGTATTCCCGCTCCGATTCCGCCAGCTTCCACCACTTCAGCACACCATTTTCCAGAACCAGCTTTCCACGACTTCCTGCAACTTCCAGCCGGTTCGTTCCCGGGTACTCTCCTGTAGAAGTTATGAACAGACCAGTCGCACCATTTGCGTACCGGGCAGCTATGGTCACATCATCCTCCACCTCGATCCGGTGATACTTCGCCACATCGCAAAAAGCTGTCACCGACACAGGCATGCCGCAGATCCACTGCCACAGATCCAGATTGTGAGGAGCCTGATTCAGAAGAACGCCGCCGCCCTCTCCGGCCCAGGTCGCACGCCAGCTTCCCGAGTCATAGTAGTGCTGCGTCCGGTACCAGTTTGTGACGATCCACACGCACCGTTTCAGCTCTCCCAGCTGTCCGCTCTGCACAAGCTCCCGCGCCTTCTGAAACAGCTGGTTGGTCCGCTGATTAAACATGATGCCAAAAACACGGTCGCTTTTCTCTGCCGCCTCATTCAGCCGCCTTGCCTGGGAAACAGACACATCCACCGGCTTTTCCACCAGCACATGAAGCCCGCTCTCCAGCGCATCCACCGCCATCTGTGCATGGAGCCGATGAGGCACGGCAATCACCACCGCATCCACAAGCCCGCTCGCATACATGTCCTTATAATCAGTAAACACAGCCACCGATGGATATCGTTCCTGTACCATCTGCAGCCGCGGAATTCTGCAGTCGCAGACACAGGTCAGCTTCATCCCCCGGATTTTTCCATCACCAATACAGGCTGCATGCGCAGATCCCATGTTTCCGATTCCGATTATTCCTACGCGAACCTCTCCCATGCCACTCCCTCCTTGTTTCATTCCTATTTCTCTCATGTCAGCCGCTCTGCTTGCCCGATTTCTGCTTCTATCCCTACAGCCATTCTACTCCACGGTTTCCATGAAGCATCAGTTTCCTTTATATGTATTCTCCGTATCCGCAAACACCGTCTCCGTCACATCCTTCCGTCTGGATGTCTTCACGCGCTTCATCAGTTCCTGATAATACAGCTCCTCATCCATCGGAAGCGTCACATCCTGACCAAGAAACGCAGACAGATGCATCGCATTGGACAGCATCAGACCGTTAATACCCTCCTTGCCGTCTGCCACCAGTGGTGTTCCCTCCAGGATTGCAGCTGCCCACGCATTCAGCACACCAACATGCTGATCATTGATTCCATCCAGCTCGGCATCAATTTTTTTCACATTCATTTTGCCAAACGGAACCTTATTTGTCTTTGTGAACTCCGACTCCCACACTTCAAACTCTTCCACCGTCAGTTCATCATTCTCCGCAATCAGCTTTGCGCCGTCCATCTGAATCTCAAAACGGTTTGTTCCATGGGCATCACCGGTCGTGGTCACAAAAACGCCTGTTGCGCCATTTTCATATTCCACATAGGTCGTCACATCATCTTCCACCTCAATGTCATGCCACTGGCCAAACTTCATAAAGCTGCGCACCTTAACCGGCATGCCGCAGATCCACTGCCACAAATCCAGCTGATGCGGACACTGATTCAGCAGGACGCCGCCGCCCTCACCGCTCCAGGTTGCTCTCCAGTCACCGGAATCATAGTATGCCTGCGGCCGATACCAGTTGGTGATCATCCAGTTGGTACGGCGAATCTGTCCGTACTTGCCGGACTGCACCAGTTCACGCATCTTCCGGTACATGCAATTGGTACGCTGATTAAACATCAGACCAAACACAACCTCCGGATGCTGCTCCGATACCTTATTCATCTCACGCACCTGCAGCGTATACACACCGGCCGGCTTCTCCACCATCACATGAATGCCGCGCTCCATGCACGCAATCGCATATTTCGGATGGTCATAGTGCGGAACTGCCACAATACAGGAATCGATCAGCCCGCTCTCCAGCATCTCAATCGCATCTGCAAAATAAGTAACCTCTGCTCCAAACTGCTCCTTTGCCCACTCCAGACGCGCCGGATTAGTATCCGCAATCGCCGTCAGTTCAATCTGCGGACACTTTCCGCTCACAATATTCCTCGCATGACCGCTTCCCATGTTTCCGATTCCGATCATGCCCACTCTGATTTTCTGTCCCATCATTTCCTCCCCGGGCTGATATGCCCGTTTTTTCTCAATTCACCATTTTTCTTCACAAACAGAACCGCACACGCTGCTGTCATCCGGTAATAAACCGCCTGCGCTTCAGCTTCTTTGCCGCTCTGTTACAGTCTCATTCATCTGCCGCAGGCCTTCACCACATTCCGGAATGCCTCACATGCCGCGTCAAACGCGTCATCCGCGCTCTCATATACATAAGTATGGCCAATTTTGCTCGTCTGTTCCTTTCTCTCCAGCTCGGAAAGTCCCTCAAATCGAGTCAGATGAGGCTCCATCGAGAAGTGGCAGCCCCCTGCCGCAATGAAATCGGCAGTAATTTCCTTCAGGTTTCCAATTCCGCATCCGGCCGGAACTACGCTTCCGTTTGCCAGTGCATCCTTGATATGCATGTAATAGGTGTACTTCTTCAACATCTTCCACGCTTCCATCGTATCCTGACCGCACTGAATAAAATTCGCCGGATCAAACACACACCGGATTTCCGGGAACGCCTCCAGAATCTCCAGACAGCGAACAGCCATGTCACCGTAAATTCCCTTTTCATTCTCATGACAAAGCTGTACACCGCTTCCCTTCGCCTCTTCCACCAAGCGGCTCAGACGCGCAAACACCTCATCCTTATATACCGCCGGATCCTGTCCCTGCGGAATATAGAACGAAAACATGCGCAGATTCTTTGCTCCCAGCACATTCGCCACCTCCAGCGCCCTGCGGTAACGTTCCATGTGCGCGTCAAAGTCATCCTTCACAATGTCAATCTTTCCGATGGGAGATCCCATAGACCAGACAACCAGCCCCTCTCCGTCCAGTCTCTTTTTCAGTTCCTTCGCCTCTTCCAGACTCATATCAACCGCATTTCCGCTCTCCACGCTGCGGATTTCCAGACCGCTCAGTCCGTTCCGCTTCATCGCAGCGATCTGTTTGTCCATGGATGAACCGGCTTCGTCTGCAAAACCGTAAATTTTTATCTGTTCCATCATAATCCTTCCTTTCCGCCCACGCACGCAGACATCCTTGCAACACATGCAGAGCATATACCTTTCCGCTTTCACAGGTATTATACCTCATCCGAATTGCAATCAAAATTGCTTATCTTTCCATTTTACATTGCAATTCTTATCATGAAATGCTATAGTTATCTCAAATAAATTACCATGCAGTCACGAAATCGTTTACGAAAACGCCCCGGAGGTGTCATCCATGTCATTCTATGGAACCTGCAGCTATCCTGACATTCTATTCCGTTACCTGCGCACTGAGTCGCCAGTACCGGACACATTCCGCATGCATACCCACGATACCTGTGAGCTCTATTATTTTCTCTCAGATCATGCCATTTTTCATGTAGAAGGAAATGAATACCATCTGAGCTACGGTGATCTGATGCTCATGCGGCCAACGGAAGCACACTATATTGAAATCGATCCGACACAGCCCTATGAACGGGCAACCCTGAATTTCAATCCGTCACTTTTTGCTTTTGTGGATCCTGAAAACCGATTGATGCGTCCTTTTTTTCAGAGGGAAGCCGGAACCTGCAACCACTTCCGAAGCACAGACTTTCCGGATGAAACCTGGCGTTTCTATCTGACACAGCTTCTGCAGCCCTCGGATGACAAACGGCTGCAAATCCTCTCCGCGCTGTTTCCGCTTCTGAATGAACTGCAGAAACATGAACAGATCTGTTCCCCCCACTCCGCACCGCAGACCCATACGCTCACCATGCAGATCATCCGCCATATCAATCAGAATCTGGACCAGCCCCTGTCCCTGAACAGCCTCTGCAGCCGATTCTACATCAGTCAGTCCCAGCTGTGCCGCATCTTCAAACGTTCGACCGGAGCTTCGATCGGCGAATACATCACCACAAAGCGTCTCCTGAAAGCGCAACAAATGCTCCGTGCCAAAACACCGGCAACAAAGGTTCTGACCGAATGCGGATTCAATGATTATTCCGCCTTTTACCGGGCCTACCATAAATATTTTGGTGTTTCTCCTTCTTATACCATGAAGGAAACCGGCGAATCATAGAATCCTCCAAGTTCAAGTAAATTCACCTGAATATACAAAATCCGACCGGACGTGTCACTGGCCCGTTCGCCTGGATGCAGGAACAAAACAATATCGCTGCAGCGGATGTTTCTTCTGAATTCATCCGCTGCAGCGACATTACATTTCTTTTATCTTCTTCGTCAAACGATTCCTGCATCAGTTTCCGGTAATGCCGTCTCCCTTACACCAGATACATTTTCTGGATCCGCTGCAGGTATAGCAGGCCTGCGTTACCGTATACTTACTGCTTCCTGATCCAAGATTTATGCTCTCCTTCTGGGTTTCCCGTTTTCCGGTTCCGCCGCAGTCCTGACATCTTCCGGTTCCGCTGCAACTGTAACATGTTGTGCCGCTGCTTCCGCTGTCATCGTCCCAGTCGAATCCGGAACTGTAAGATCCACCCGAACTGTAGGAACTGCTGCCGGAGCTGTAGGAACTTCCGCCAGAAGACGATCCGGCAAATGGGAAGGTAAAGTGGAAACTTGCATCCTCAATCGTAACCGTACCTGTCGTTCCGTCCACTCCGACTGCCGATGCAGAGAAAGTTCCACGGTACTCACTCCAGTCTGAACTGCGCTCTGTCAGTGAAAACGTAAACGATCCCTTAGATCCAAAATAAGGCGGTTTCGGTCCCCTTGCCTGATAATTCTGGTCATTCACCCAGATACATACCCCATTATCATAATTATCAGAAGCAAAATACTGTCCCGGTGCAAGGTTCTCATCCAGCACCAGTTCAATCTGATGCATCCGATTTCCTCTTGGATTATAGGCCTCAAAAATCACATTCATCTGCTTTCCATTGGAATTCATCTGTGCCTTCACCAGCTCAAACGTGCAGCTTTCTCCATTGACTACTGCCGTCATTGCATTCTCCAGCTCAGACTCTGATGCCTGCTCACTGCCGGATCCATTTCCAGACCCGCTTCCCAATCCATTCGACGAATCTCTTGCATATTCCGCCGTTTCCGTATAGTAGAAATTGCCGGAACTGTCACCAAGCATATACCAGACCATCAAACGGTCCACACCGGTATCCTCATAGCTGACCTCCAGACCATTCAGTCCCACCTGCAGCGAATCTCCAAAATAATAATTCCCCTCAAAGTCTCCATCATAATCATAGTAGGATCCCCAAATCCGTACAGAATCATTTGAATTAAAACGGTACATGCAATTTGTCGTTGACGGATTCAGCGAAGTATCTTCATAACGCCAGCCAGCCACATAGGGATCTCCATCCGCACCTTCCCAGCAGACAATAATCTCAATATTGTCTCCATCCATCTCAGCCGGAACGTAGCCATAGGTGTACCAATCCCCATTGCTCAGATAGCCATCTGCCTCCACATAGTAAGGCGCAAACTGTCCGTCCAGCGCCAGCCACGCAAAATTGGATGAAATAATCAGATTTCCATCATCATCCCACTCATACAGATTATCAAAACCGGCTTCTACATAGCCTTCCCCATCATCCAGATAGACCTGCTGCTCGATGTATGTAACCTGATCCCAGTCATCATCACTCAGTTTCAACACATAATAATCACCGGTATCGGTAATCGACAGCTCGCCATCGACCACATTCACTCGTCCGGTCGGCAATTCCCCCATCTGACTGGAATCATACCAGTCATAGGAAACCGTATCCGCACCCTGGGCGAAAACCGCCGATGCGCCTGCCAGTACAAACAAACCGACACCAAACAACGTCATCCTCATTTTTTTCATGTTGCTTCCCTCCTGCACCCTTCACACATGTTTTACGAACCCTGAAGCCATCTCTTTTCCCGCAGACATGGCTTTTTGTTTCTGATACCATTCTATCACATGCCGCCAATTATGTCCGCAGCTTTTTACAAATTTCTCTCCATTTTTCCTAATCGCATCAACTTCTGAAACACCATACCAACTTCTGAAACACCAGGAACGAATAGATCATTCAACAAGAAAAAAAAAGACCCTGATTTCTCAGGATCTTTTCAGTAGCGGAAAAGAGATTCGAACTCATGACACCACGGGTATGAACCGTGTGCTCTAGCCAACTGAGCTATTCCGCCATATTTTATTGAAGTCATATACCTTCAAAACTACACACAGAAATCATTTTTCATCCATTGTTACCTTAACGATAACTTCCTCTTTTTCCTATCCATTAAACCTGCGACCTCCGGTCGCCGCTGCTCTATCGAGCAGATGCACACAAAACCTTCGGTTTTGGCGCTCCTTCACTCAGAAGACTTCGTCTTCCTCGCGGCTTTCTTTACCTTTAGTCACTT
>JAFUPV010000040.1 GCA_017472605.1 Lachnospiraceae bacterium | reverse complement strand
CACATAGAAGTGGATCGCGTTGTAGGTACGTGTGGTCACGGAGTTTTCGTCATCGGTGGAGACGATACCGCTGACATACTGCCAGCCCTCCCCATATGCGTCACAGTCGATCAGCTCCCACTTGGGATCGCCGCTGTCATAAATAACCGCTGCACCGATCTGGAACCGCTTTTCCGGAATCGCGTCCGCTTTCACGTAACAGCCGAAGCTGTACACATCACCTTCCTCACCGGATGTATAAACGGCATGGACTGCATACTTTTCCAGGGACGGATCACCGGTCAGCTTCAGGCAGGTTCCCTTCTCCGGATCCGTTGTCACACCGTCGCCGGTCTGGGCATTCTGGATTCTCCAGTCTTCTGCCGCAGTTCCGCTTCCCCTTGCAAAGCGGGAGTTATAGACCATGTTATAACGGTTTGCCCTGCTTCCTTTCTCCAGCTGGAAACAGTCGAACCAGACGGAGCCGGTCGCCTTCCACATCAGACCGTAAATCTTCACGGTCTGCGCGCTGGAAATGGTAAAGGTCATTTTCAGACGTTTCCAGCCGCGGTCGATGTCCGGATCGCTGGTTCCGGTGAAGGTTTCTGTTCCCAGGGTCGGTGTGGTGCTTCCGGAAGGCAGGACTCCAAGAACGGCTCCCAGTCCGCCGGATGCCGGGACAATCTCCTCTGCATACGCGTAAGCGGAAAGGGTATAGGTACCGGCTTCCAGTGATACATTCTGGATCACAGCGGCATATCCGTCCGCTGCATCGGTTGATACTTTGATGCTGGTATCGCCAAAGTAACCACGGTCTGTCTTTCTTGTCACGCCCCAGGCTCCGCCGCTGGTATTCTCATTTCCCCAGGCATCCGCAAACTCATCGGTGGAATCAAAACCCGGATTCTTCAGATAGTTATAGACACAGGCTCCCATGGAACCGCTCTGCTTCAGCTTGTTGCGGCTCATGCCCTCCTGATAGTGCTGGTAGCTGCTGGTATGTCCCTCATCGTCGGAAACACTGACCGGGTTTCCATAGCGGTTGAAGTGGTAAGTAAATGTGCGGTTATCCGCGGTGCTGCTGATGGAACCGTCCAGTCCCGCCTCCTCGAACCGGGTACGGCTGCCGTCCAGATAGGTGATGTTCACACACTGGCCGGTGGTTCCGCTGCTGCCCACCTCCCTGATCTGAGAGACACGGGTCTGGTTACAGTCGGTCGTGTACTGATATTCCATCTTGATTCCGTCAATCGTCGCTGCGCTCACAAGCAGGTCACCATCATAGGTAAAGGTGCTCACCTTGCCATCCGGATAGGTGATCCCGGTCAGATGTCCATCCGAGTCGTAGGCGAAGCGTGTCACCCGGTTATTCACCATGAGCGTGTCCAGACGTGTCTTGTCTGTGTTGTAGGTAAACAGCGCCCTTGCCCCGGTCGGGTCATCAATGTAGTCGATGTGGTTGCCGTCGGCATGGGGACTGTACTGTGCTTTCTGGGCGTTGCCGTTCAAGTCCTTGATCTGACGCAGGAAATTGTCCTGGCCGAAGATGTATTTCATGCCCTGCTTGTCCTCGATGATAGAATACGCATCATAGTTGGATGAACTGGTCTGAGTGATCACCAGGCCAAGGCCGTCCTCGTCCTTCAGCTTATTGCCATCGGATGTATCCTGATAGAAATAGTGGCTGGTTCCGTCGCCGTCGATCAGCACATAGGGATAATCGGTATCGCCGGTTGCTTTCAGTTCCTGCTTGAAGCTCAGACGCCATCCCTTTCCGAACCGGCTGGTCCGGTCACATTCATTGAGGTTGTAGACATGGCTGAAGGATAACGGGAGCAGACAGCCACTGGTTCCCTCGTCCGGATGGACAAAGACCAGGTTTCCGTTGAAGTCGTTGACATAGCCGGTTCCGGTACGACCAAGGCTCTGCTCATGGTAGCTGTAATAGCTTTCCAGACCGTTGGTGTTGCGGTAATAGATTACACCGGTCGGATACTGCTCATCGGTCAGACCATAATCGGCTACCGGTGTCTCCGATGATGCAAAGGTTCCATAGGCATAGGTGGATTCCGTTGCCGATTTCAAAACGATTCCGTAATTGCTGGAACTGTCGTTGTACCAGCCGCGGACTGCCTTTGTCACATCAAATCCATAGCCCATCCACTGGTTTGTTCCAAGCGCCCCAATGCTCTTATAGTCCATTGCCGCTGATTCAAAGGATGGCTGGGTATTCCAGGTCACACTGGCTTCACTCCAGCTTCCTGTCACACGATGGGCGGCGATGTTGATTGCGGCTCCGCTGTTGGCGGAATACTTATACTGCCAGAGATTAAAGTATGCCCCAACAACAACAGCTCCCTTTTCCAGCTCCGGAAGCTGGTTGAATTTCAGAAAACTTCTGCAATACTGGTTGACAGAATTCCTTCCCACTTCCAGTTCCCGATAATTCGCCGCTTCCGCACTGTCCGGTCGTGCCGAGCAGACAAACGCGTCATCAATTGTCGTTGACTTCTTACTTGCCTTCACGTTGGGATCAATGGTCACCGGAAGAACGCGTTCCGGGCTCTCCAGCCAGACACGGTCCGAAACCAGAGTCACGATGGTCTTGCCGGTTTTGGCTCCCTCGCCCTGCTCCATCTCTTCCACCCGGTACTGCACGGCCGCAGACACTGCGCCTGCCACGTCATACAGATACGGCGCATCCAGAAAGAATACCGGCTCCTGCTCCTTTCCTTCCGGGTACAGGATCAGGCTTCCGTCCTGCTCCCTGCCCAGCTGCAGACCCGGATGGGTCAGCACAAAGGACACACGCTCCTTCAGTGCTTCCGCTGTTTTCAGGATGATGTTTTCCTTCAGCCGGTCGCCCTCCAGACGGTATTCCAGGTCAACGCCGGGAAAAATCTCATGGTAGGTACCGCCGCTGCGTCCGCCGCCGAGGGTCATGCGCTTTAAGTTGTGAAGTTCCACGTCCTCATCCATGTCTCCATTGACGCTCTTTGCAGTCTGCTTCGAATCTGTATCCTCTGGATCTGTGGTCTGCTTCGGGTCTGCAGAAGTATCCGCAGCCTCATCCCTGTCCTTAAACCGGCGGATTATCGCAGCCGGTTCAAAATGGTGTCTCGTTTCCTCCGCTGCCACATTCACCGCTTCGATCTTTAAGTCCTCCGCAAGCTCTGCAGCCTCTGCGCCCTCTGGTCTTTCCGCCTTCTCCGCATGCTCTGCCTTCCCTGCATGCTCTGCCTTCTCCGCATTCTCTGCTTTCTCTGCGTCCTTTAACAGTTCCCACCGGATTTCATACCCGTCCTTTCGGATCGACACCAGCGCACCGTCCCCGGTCTCCCCGGCAAAACGCACCTTCATGTCAGACGCACGGTTCACATAGCCGCCGCTTCCATCCTCCACAAGGGTGTTATCAATCTCCTTCCATTCGCCGTCCTCAAAAAAGTGGACCGCCTCCGGGTACACAGCAACGGCGCAGCCGTGATCCTCTGTCTCATAATGCTTTTCATAGCGCCCTCTCTTTTCGGCACGCTCACGGATCATTTTTGAATGTTTCTTATTGTTCATTGTTCCATTCCTCTCTTTCATCATCATTCTTCTTTCGATTTTCATTCGGTTTCCCGCACCGAAATACTTCCGGTGCTTCGTTTTCCATTTCGACGCGTCCTGCGTCTTCCTTTTCCTGCTGTGCACAAGACTGCACAGCCATTTGCGCTTCTCCCGGCAGGCAGATCATTTCCGACTCCTGCTCCGCTGAGTCATTCTCTTCTTCCTTCCTCTTCAGCACACCAATCACCCGGACAAGAATCCCCGGGATTGGCACGCCGATCAGTCCGGCGTTCTCCACGATGGAGATCAGTTCATTCACCAGGTAGGCGATCATGACCGTTTCACCGATGAAATCCGTCTGTGCCACCAGATCCAGCTGACAGGCTACCAGGACAACCAGCAGAGAGATTCCCTTCCGGCACAGTCCCTTCCAGCCGACATGACTCTCCAGCCCGCCGCTTTGTGACTTCCGGCTCCTGCCAAAGACAGCCGCCGCAAATCCGGTGACATAATCCACAGCCATGAACAGCACCAGTGTTCCCAACAGGTTCATGACGCCACCTGCCTCTCCAGCCAGTCCGCCTTCACATATCCCGTATAGGCGGCAGCAATGCTGATCAGATACCAGAGGCTTCCGTCCCCGGCATATTCCCGGCCGATCACCTCCACCAGATTTCCGTTATTGAGCCGCGGATAATGCTCCATCAGCCCCTGATCCGTTCCCGGCTCCTCATAGACAAATGTCCAGCCGTCCGGATGGCTCACACTGGCCACCCAACGCGGAAACGGCCCAGCCCATCTCTCACTCTCCGGGATCTCCACACCCCAGAAGGTGTGATTCTTCAACTTCGCCACCTTCACATAGTGACTGTTCCAGTAATTTCTCCAATATGCACTTCCACGGTCAGACATGAAAAAGTAAACATAGTGGTTGGGGAAGACCCGCTCATGGTCCAGAAAGACGCGGATCGCGGCCTCCATGCATGTCGTTCCCCGGATGTCCTGATCGGTCGGTTTTGTATATGCGTTTCGGATCACGGACTCCACATCAGTGCCAAACGCAGTTCCGTCTGCGCCGATGATGTTGTGGTGCAGCTGGTCAAACATGGTCTGGGCAACCGCCATCTGGCCGTCCAGACCTTCCGTCGCTGCTTCCGCAAACAGCGTCCGCGCAATCAGGTTCAGTTCCTTTGCTTTCATTGTTCTCTGTTACTCCTTTCTATTGTTCTGTTCCTTTTTTGTACCTTTCCTGCCGGCAACCCTATCGTACCGCATTTCTGTTCGCTTTCAGAGTGCACCAGTAGTCTCCCCGAGGGGACCTTTCAGGTCCCCTGATTCCGGTTCTCACGCACCTTTCTTCATCTGGCGGATCGTCTCCGCCGTACACTCAACCATTCTTCGTTCCGCCTCATTAAAGCCCTCCATCAGGCAATCCAGCCGGGAAACAGGCTCCCTTCCAACCAGCAGATAGTCCATTGAGGAATCCAGCTCCACCATCAAAACAAGAAGCGTGTCAATGCTTCCTCCCTTTGCCCCGCGCTCAATCCGCTTCATGGAATCCAGACTGATTCCGACGCGCTCCGATAAAACCGCCTGTGTATAGCCCTTTTTCTTTCTTAATTCCTTAATCCGTTTTCCGCATTCTTCCAGGTTGTAACAAATCATGTTTCATTCCCTACTCTCTTTTCAACAAAAATCCGACCGAACATGTAAACAAAAAAAAGACGCAGGGGAAGACCAGTTTCCAATTTCAAAACTGATCTGTCCCCTGCGTCCTGGTGTCAGAGTACGTTTCCGTACCGCCCTTGCAGGTGGTCCTTTCTTTTTTTCAGCCAAACTTACAGATAAATCTCTTCCGGTGTGTTTCCTTCTTTCACTTCCCGGTGTTTTACACCGTGGGCGCGAAGAACACGCTTGCACTTTACGCACTTTACAACCAACGTAAAATCCCCTTCGATCCAGTCGAACAGCCGATGCTTACACTTCTGGCATCGAAAGGTTATCTTTTGTTCTGTCAAATCCCTCACTCCTTATGCTTTCTTTTCGAATACGTGTTCGTGATATTGTTATAGCACTTCTCCCAAATCTTGTCAAGCGATTTTCGAACATATTTTCTATTTTATCTTTTACTTATTTCTTACATGAAATCGTTTCTCTTCTTCCTCTCCACTGTATTCGCCTTCCGTCTCTCCCGCCACTTTCCATGCGCCCCCTTTTCCTTTCCTTCCCGGCAAAATCTGCACAAATTTTCCTCCTCCGCCAATCCTCACCTTTTCAAATCCGACTTTATGCGCTATACTATTCCTATCGCATCATTGAAAGGAGTTCATCATGAATATTTTTGCAGATTTGTTCCTGACCTTTGCCAAAATCGGAGTCATGACGTTCGGCGGCGGCTATGCCATGCTTCCGATTCTCCAGCGGGAAGTTGTTGAGAAAAAAGGCTGGGCGACGGAAGAAGAGCTGATGGATTACTTCGCCATCGGCCAGTGCACGCCGGGAATCATCGCCGTCAACACAGCGACCTTCATCGGTCAGAAAAAGAAAGGTACATTAGGAGGAATCTTCGCAACCCTCGGTGTAGCGTTCCCCTCCCTGATCATCATCTCCCTGCTGGCAGGCGTCATCGAAGCCTTCTCCCACCTGGTCTGGGTTCAGAATGCCTTCGGCGGCATCCGCGTCTGTGTCTGCATCCTGATCTTAAACGCAGTTGTTAAGCTGTACAAAAAGGCAGTTGTGGACAAACCAACCCTGATCATCTTCCTGCTTGTTACCCTCTGCAGCTACTTCACGCCGCTCAGCCCGGTCGTTTTCGTTGTTCTGGCTGCCGCTGCAGGAATCATCTTAAAGTCACTGGGAGGTAAGAAGTCATGATGCTGTTTCTCCGTTTATTCTACGAATTTTTCAAAACCGGCCTCTTCGCCATCGGCGGCGGAATGGCTACCATTCCGTTCCTCTATGACATGGCAGATGCCACCGGCTGGTTCACTCACACCGACCTGGCAAACATGATCGCCGTCAGCGAATCCACACCGGGTCCCATCGGCATTAACATGGCAACCTATGTCGGATTCATCTCCGGCATGAAGGTCTGTGGCGTACCGACTGCCATCCTCGGCGCAGTGGTTGCCACCCTCGGCCTGATTGCCCCATCCATCATTGTCATCCTGATCATTGCGGCAATCTTAAAGAGCTTCCGCAACAACCCCTACGTCAACAATGCGTTCTACGGCCTTCGCCCTGCTTCAACCGGACTGATTGCCGCTGCCGGAATTACCGTTGTAATCTCCAACCTGTTCTCCCTTGACGCATTAAAGGACGGATTCAGCCTGGCATTCATCAACTGGAAGGGCTGGATTCTGGCCGTTGTTCTCTGGCTGCTGACCAATAAGGTGAAACAGACAAAGGGACTTCATCCCATCGTTTTCATCGGCTTCTCCGCTGTTATTGGCATCCTGTTCTCCATGGGATAATGCGGCACTGGCACTGTATGATCTGCACATGCGCATTGCAGAAATGCCGAAAAGTCATCTGGATGAAACGATCCGGCAAAGCGCGAAGCACCAACTGAATACACCCCGGCACCTGATATCAACTGAGATATCAAGTGCCGGGGTGTTTCTTGTTTGACTGTTTATTTCTTTCATGCACATCTGGTTGGATGGCGGAACTTTACGTATCCAGCCGTTGCCTTGCCACCAGTGCTGCAAACCTCCCATTCTGTGCAATCAGTTCCTCATAAGTGCCATCTTCAACAATCCGTCCTCCATCCAGCATTACAATGCGGCTGCAGTTCTGAATGGTCGAAAGACGATGGGCAATCACCACGCGCGTGCAGTTCAGTGCATCCAGCGAACGAACTGCATGGGCCTGTGCCACATTATCCAGCGCGGAAGTAGCCTCGTCCATGAATACCACCTTCGGGCTGCCCACCATTGCCCGGGCGATCAGCAGCCGCTGGCGCTGTCCGCCGGAGATGCCTGCGCCATTTTCCCCCAGTATGGTTTGCAGCCTCATGGGCATACGGCGCACATCCTCAGCAAGCCCCGCCTTTTCAAGGGCTTCCCACGCCTCTCGCTCCGTCATGTCAGGTTTTATGATGGAGAGATTGCTGAAGATGGAACCCTGCATCAGCTGGCCGTTCTGAAGCACCGTACCGATCTTTCGGCGCAAACCGCGCAGACTCAGGGATTTCAGATCATGATCATCGTAATAGACAGCGCCCTGCTCCGGCTTTTCAAAGCCCAGCATCAGCCGCATCAGGGTGGATTTGCCGCAGCCTGTCGCACCCACGATGGCAACGTACTCGCCGGGTGTAATGTCCAGCGACACATCGTCCAGCAGCATGGGGCCGTCCTTGTTGTAGCGGAAGCTGACGTGGCTCACGCTGATTTTTCCGGTGAGCTGCTCAGGAATCAGCTTGCCCGGCTCGATCTCCGGTTCCGTTTCAAGGACAGGCTTCATCATGTTCAGCATCGGCCCAAACTCTGTCAGGATGGACACAATGCCGATCAGCGCCGTGAATGCACCGGAAACCAGACCGTAAGCTGAACTGAACGCCATGTAGTTGGCTGCTGAAACACCGCTGGAAGCCGCCGCATAGTAAATCACCACAAGGCCTGTCAGGCTGATGAATCCCATCAATGCCTGCCGGTAGAGAAGAATTTTGGGCTGGCGGTAGGTCAGGTCAGCCACATCCCTGTATTCGCTGGCCCACTTGGCGAAAATCCGCTTTTCTGCGCCGGAAAGGCGAATCTTCTGGATGCCATTGATGATGGTCAGCATCCTGCCGGAGAGCTTTGCCTGCTTCTGCATCCGCACATTGGTGCGCTTCACGCCGATGACCACGCAGGCCAGGGACAGCGCCGTTTTCAGCACCAGCACAATCACCGCAGGAACTGTCAGCGCCGGGGCGAAGGCGGAGATCTGCGCAATATAGATCAGCGAGAACAATCCCGTCAGACCGGAGGAGAACACCGCCTTCACTGTGGCGGCAGTCAGGTTGTCGATGGAGTTCAGCTGGGAAGCCACCTCACCGGAGGCATGCTGCCTGAAGAAGCCCGCAGGCATCGCCATCACCCGCGCCATCGCCGCCGATTGCAGCGATGCGCCCGCCCGGATGTTCACCACGCCCACCGCCAGCGTCCTGAGCACGTTTACCAGATGGGTGGAGGTCACGGAGAACACCAGCAGGAACAGGATGGGCAGCACCAGATTCAGCTGTCCCGAGGGAATCAGCCCGGAGAACACCAGCTGCGTCATGGCAGGAAGGGTCATCGCCAGCACACTGGCCAGCGCCGTGGCGCCGATGAGCTGGGCGTAGTCCCACACCGTCAGGGATTTGAGCATATAGCGATACAAATCACGCAGCGTGAGCTTCCCAGCGGGCAGGGGCAGGTAGAAATACTGTGCCTCTGCCTCCAGATTCTCTGCCGTCTGACGGTTGACACGGACGTGTCTGCCTGCGTTTTTGTCGTAGTATTCATAGTGGTTTCGTTTGGGCAGGATGGCGACATTCTGTCCATCGGTCGTTCGACCCAGATAGGGACCAATGGCGTCTTTGTACCAGTCGCCCTCCAGATACACCGTGCGGCAGGAAATGTTCATGGTCTCGGTCACATAGCTGACCGGTTCCATGCTGTCAGGAATCTCCGCCTTGCGGTGGTAGAATCCAAGGATTTCACTGATCGCGTCCGTCGTTTGCGCACGGTCAGACCGCGCCGCCTGCAGCCCGGCATTGCCTGTGACGGCAGAAGCGAGATCGCGGTAAGCAGCGTCCAGCATCGCATCGTCAAGCTGGGCGCGCTGGATGCTCTTTTCGTTGACATTCATTCGCTGTGCCTCCTTCTTACGATGCGTTGACCAGCGCAGCATAGTCGCCGTTTCGCGCAAGCAGTTCGTCATGGGTGCCGCGCTCGGTGACAACGCCGTTCTTCAACAGCAAAATCTCATCTGCATCCCGGATGGTGGACAGCCGATGCGCCACCAGCAGCATGGTCATACCCCTGGCTTTGACAGCGTCCATGACCAGCGCCTCGGTCTGCGCATCCAGTGCGGAGGTAGCCTCATCCAGAATGAGAATAGACGGATTCCCCGCCAGTGCCCGGGCGATCTCCAGCTGCTGACGCTGGCCGCCGGA
Organism: Lachnospiraceae bacterium; assembly: GCA_017472605.1. GTDB lineage: Bacteria > Bacillota > Clostridia > Lachnospirales > Lachnospiraceae > Anthropogastromicrobium. The sequence continues at coordinate 36,845 of JAFUPV010000040.1, read as the reverse complement.
GAAGTTGCCGCCGCCCTCGGCAATGCGTGCATCATAGCCGCCCTCATGCTTGAGAATTGCCTCATGTACCTGCGCATCCCGGGCAGCACGGATCATATCGCTGTCGGTAATGGTACCGTCGGCAAAGCGGAAATTGTCCTTCACCGTGCCGGAAAACAGGAAAATGTCCTGATCCACCACCGCCACAGAGGAAGTGAACGCCGCCCTGTCATAGGCGGACATAGGCTTGCCGTCAAAGAGGATTTCGCCCTCCCAAGGCTGGTACAAGCCCGCCACCAGCCTTGCAATGGTAGACTTGCCGCAGCCGGAGGAGCCCACCAGCGCCACCTTGCGGCCTGGGGTCAATTCGAGGGAGAAGTCCTTCAAAACCGGTGCGCCCTGCCTGGAATAGCCGAAAGTCACATTGCGGATGCTGACATTCCCCGTCATGGGCGCGGTGATCTTCCCGTCATCGCCCGCAGCGAAGACTGCATCCTCCTCGTAGTTGGTCACATCCTCAATGCGCTCCATGCCGGAACGCATTTCCGTCATCTCCTGCCCGGCGGCAATCAGCTGCGACGCCGGGGTCATGAAGGATTGCAGAAGGCTTTGCAGTGCCAGCAGCGTACCGGTGGTCAGCTCGCCGTCGATAATCAGCAGCGCACCCAGCGCCACCAGCACCACATTAGCGATATTCAGCAGCAGACTGGGAATGGTGCCCAGGTAGGTGTTGACCTTCGATATTTTCGCCTGACCCGCCATCACAGCAGCCTGCATGCCCGTCCACTGGGCAAACACGCCCTCCTCCGCGCCGCTGGCCTTGATGGTCTCCATCACGTTCAGGATGCCCGCCGTGGAGCCGGACAGCACGCCGGAGTCACGGGCAATGACCCGCGTGATCTCCACTCGTTTTTTTGAAATGTACTGCGCCACAAACAGGTTGATTGCCAACGCCGACACGCCAATGAGCGTCAGCACCGGGCTGATGGAGAGCATCATGACAAGGTACACCGCCATGGTAATCAGCCCCACCCCCACCGGCGCAAGGGTATTCATGAGGGTGCTTGCAACAGCAGCATTATCCCGCTGACGGCCTGCTATATCGCCCGCCATGCGCTGGGAGAAAAACTGCATGGGCAGATGCAGCACATGCATCAGATAGGAGCAGTTGGCCGACACGGCAAAACGTCCCTGCACCGAATTCTGGTAGGAGGCCGTGGCCGCCAGCAGCAGGAACTGCAAAACCGCCATGCCTGTCAGAATCGCCAGCAGCGGCATGAGCCATGCGGTGTTCGCTCCGGTGAGGATCTTGTCCACAAAGCTGGAGGACAGCGCAGGCTGGGCGATGCCGAAAACCGCCGAAGCCAATCCCGCCAACGACAGAAAAGCCAGCGCACCGCCTGCACCTTTGAGCCGCTGCTTCACAAAAGGCCATACGCTGGTAGGCCGTCCGCCTGGTTCAAAATGCTCGCCGGGGACGATCTCCAACACAATGCCGCTGTACTGCTTTTCAAACTTGTCCATCGGCAGGATCACAGGGCCGCTGGCAGGATCATTGATGTGTGCGCCCTTCCTGCTAAAGCCCGTCAGCACCACAAAGTGGCAGCTGTTCCAGAACAGGATGCATGGCAGGGTGATTTTCGTTTTCAGACTCTCCACGCCATAGCGGAAGCCCTTGCCCTCCATGCCAAAGCTGCGCGCGCCCCGGATGATGCTCATGGCGCTCACGCCGTCGCGGGAAACGCCCAGCTCCGTGCGCACCAGTGGCAGGGGCAGCCACTTGCCGTAATAGGCCAGGATCATGCTCAGGCTGGCAGCGCCGCATTCCAGCGCTTCCATCTGCATGACCACCGGAACCTTTTTGGGGGCTTTACGCCCCTCCCTTAATTTCTTCATCTGTCGTCACCTCAGTTCGTCAGGAAATCAAAGGGACTGGTTTCTGTCAGCACGATTTCCAGAGTGATGACGCCATCCGGGCAGAGATTCGGGTCAAGGTCGATCCTGATCTCCACATTGTAGGGGTTCAGCAGCAGCTGATCGCTGTAGTAGGCATTGTCAATGGACGCGACAATCTCCGCCGCATCGATGCTGGCAGTGCCGCGACTGACCAGCATGCCCGCCTTTTCGCCCTGATAATCCACGCTCATCCCGCTTTGCAGGGACAGCGAATCTTTCGGCATCAGGTAGCCGGTGAAGTGAGCACCCTCCTTGATGCCGGTGACGGCAATGGTGGTTTTCATCGTGCCAAGAAAGGACCAGACCAGCACCATCGCCACAATCAGCAGCGTCAGCGACAGAATCAGCCAGCTGCCGGGCCGGGCAGCCTTGAGGTAATGGGTCAGCTCAGGCCCACCTGGGTTTGCATTGCGGTTGTTGGTTGTTGGCATGGTCATCTCTCCTTGGTCATCGGTTTGCATTCACTTGTGCAGAAAAAGCGAAAGATTCTCCGCTGATGCTTAGTTGTTCTTAATATCGTCCACCAGTTCCCGAACGTTGTCCGGCAGCTCACGTAAGCTCTCATAACCGGTACCGGCTGTAGCACAGACACAGCGGGCCTCACCGTCTACCTTGCTCAGTCCCACGCCCGCGCCTACACACGCGCATACATCGCCTTCCGAATCTTTTTTTCCGCCGCCGCCCGCGATGCATACGCAGCGCTTATAGCCGCCGACCACTGCATCCATCTCGTTCTCGGAGATTTCGCCCTCCTCCTGCGCAAGGTCTGCCTCCGTCAGCTCAATGCCCAGCTCTTTCGCCAGGGCGATCAGCTCTGCCTTTTCCAGCTTACCGACCTTCTCAGCCAGCGTCTTGTCCTCGGATACCTTCTTGAGGAAGTTCTTCATGTTCTCAGTCATTTTTTTGAGTCTCCTTTCTTTTCTTGGGGATATTTTGCATATAACAACAGCTTACGCTGTTATCACCGTTCCTGATCTTACACACTCAGCCTGTTTCCGTGGCAGGCTGTCCTGCAAAACTGACCATTCCATGATGTCGCCCGCTTTATCTTACTATTCCCGGAAGCTTTCATCACCGTAGCCTCCCGCAGCACAGGCACAGCGTGCCTCTCCATCCACCTTGCTCAAGCCCATACCAGCAGCCAGACACGCACATCTATCACCCTTGGAGTCTTCATCTCCAATGCCGGCTAAAACGCATAAACAAGGCTGATAACCGCCAACCACAGCGTCCATCTCGCTCTCAGAGATCTCGCCCTCGGGCTGTACAAAGTCGGACTCAGTCAGTTCAAAGCCCAGTTCCTTCGCCAGGGCGATCAGCTCTGGCTTTTCCAGCTTGCCAATCTTCTCCGCCAGCGCCTCGTCCCTGGATACCTTTGTCAAGAAATTCTTCATGTTTTCAGTCATGGTAGAAACCTCTATTCAATGCAATGATTTCAAATGAGTTTATCCGGCATGACATCAATCACGCCTTCGCCGCCTTCAGCCGTTCGATCAGCTCCGCGATCTTCTCCGTCCATCCGCCCTTAAAGATGCCGCAGATGGCCATATCCGGGGCGAGAATATCCGTGGGTGAAGTTTCCAGCGCGCTGGCACGGCAGCCTGCAAGGCATTGCAGGGCATATTCACACTTAACACATTCCGGGTTGTGCCTGAGCACCTCGGAGGCGCGGGTGTCGATCAGCTCCATGTAGCGGGAATCGGTGATGCACCTGGCAAGACCCAATTCCGGAATCAGCGGGAATTCCTGCTGAATGTCCATACCGGAGAGTGCCATGCAGGGCAGCGCGCGTCCCTCGGCGGAGATGTACATGACCATCCGGGCATGGCCGCACACGCAGGTGTTTTCCGGCCTGGTGCAGTGCTTCATGCAGGGAATATCGTAGTGGTCCGGTCTGCGGGGTGATGCGGAGAAGAAGCCGCCCAGCTGCAGAGACAAGGGCATCCCATCTTCATAATAATGCGGGATGTAGTCAAAGTAGAGTTGATACAGCTCCTGCATGGAGATGCTTTCGCCATAGCCGCCCTCTTTCCACGCACCCACATTGGAAATGGGGTTCGTCTTCAGGCTCCGACAGCCCAGCTCTGCCAGACGGTTGACGGTCTGACGCAGCAAATGCCTGTTGCCGCTGTGGATGCACATTTCCGCGCCTGTGGGGAAGCCCTTTTCCCTGCAGCGCAGGAAAGCCTCCTCGACGATCTTCCCGGCATTGGGGACGCCCCGCAGCCAGTCGTGCCAGCCGTCCACGCCGTCGTAGCTCATGTTGAACTCCGGGTGGATACCGCGCTCCGCCAGTGCATCCAGCAGCTTGTCGGTGACGAGCTTACCGTTGGAATAAATGGTGGTAATGTGGATGCCCCCCGCCAGCAGTGCATCCACAATTTCAATGAAATCCCTGCGGACAAGAGGTTCGCCGCCGGTAAGGGATACCTCCATCACGCCGCAGTCAATCAGCTGCTGTACGATGGACATGATCTGTTCATGGGAAAGCTCGCCATACTTTGCGTCGGGCGCTGACATGTAGCAGTGCCTGCAGCGATAGTTGCAGTGCCCGGTGATGGACCAGTGGGCTGTGCGGATGTACCGGGCTGGATAGAGCCTGTACGCCTGTTCCGGGGCAATGGCATCGCCAGATTCGCAGGCACGAATAAAGCCATTCTTCTCGATCTGCGGGATCATATCACGGATTTCCTGCGGGATCAGCGGCAGGGACAGGTCAATCTGTCCATTGCACAATTCCAGCGCATGCATTTCCTTTGCGCTGATGAAGATGGGCTGCCGTCTGCACTTGTCCACCACCGCATAGGGCAGCTTCTGCCAGCCACGCAGGAGGTAATTCTCAGTCAGTTTGTAAAACATCAAATAATCATTCCTTACATTTCCATATACCTTGGAAAGCATCTGCCTGTTCTTTGATGGAGGTCAGGTACTCTTCGGTGGTCATTCAGATGGCAAACGTCTTGCCCTCTGCTTATATATAATAGCATAGTTTCGAATTCACGTCAATTTTCTCACAAAATAAAAAGACTTCAATCTCCCTCACCAAACACCATCCCCTACAGCATCGGCGCAAAAATCCGCACCACTGACCGGATTGCCCGCTGCAGCAGATTCGTCTTCAGCATATCCGGCGTCACCTCAATGCACTTCCCCAGCGTCTCTTCCATGTCCGCTTTCAGATCCATGACTGCCTGACAGCGATACATCCACATGCCGTTTTCAAAGTGATGGACAAGACTGCGGTAATCCAGATTAATGGTACCGATCATTGCATACGTATCATCGGCCAGATAGCTCTTTGCATGGATAAATCCCGGCTCATATTCATAAATCCTCACACCGGCAGCCATCAGACGGTGATAAAAACTCCTGGTCATTGCAAAAATCAGCTTCTTGTCCGGGATATGGGGAACCATGATGCGCACATCCACACCGCGCAGAGCCGCATTTTCAATGCTCTGACACATCCCGTTATCAATAATCAGATAGGGCGACGTCATGTAAACATATTGATTCGCGCCGTTGAGCATGTTCTGAATCACGCTCTTGCCGACTCTCCGGTTATAGATGGGATGGGGGCCGTCACCAAACGGAATCAGATATCCGCTTTCCGTCAAATCATTCCGCACCGGATACAGATCTGCCCTCGCTTCCGGCATCTTTCGCACATTAATGCCGAAATCCACAAGAAACAGCTTTGTCAGCTCCCAGACTGCCTCACCCTCCAGCCGGATCGCAGTGTCCTTCCAATGGCCGAATTTTTCAACCTCGTTGATGTACTCGTCCGCCAGATTCACGCCGCCCGTATAGCCGACTCTTCCGTCAATCACCAGAATTTTCCGGTGGCTCCGGTTGTTAAACTCGCTGTCCGCATTTCCTCTCAATCTGGAAAACGGTGTTGCTTCAATGCCAAAGGCCCGCAGTTTTCTGTGATAGTCGCCCGGAAGCGTCATCATGCAGCCAATGTCATCATATAACACCTTAACTTCCACGCCGCTTTCTGCCTTCCGCTTCAGCACATCCAGAATGGAATTCCAGAACGTTCCCTCTTCAATAATGAAGTATTCCATGTAAATGAATTTCTCTGCGTTTTCCAGATCTGCCAGCATGGCAGCAAACATCTTCTCGCCAAGAGGAAAATATTCCTGTTTTGTATTGGTAAACAGATGGGTTTCCGCAATGTTACACAGCATTTTTGCCTGGGAACAGGCTGCCGGATCCTCCTTTTGCAGCTTCTCAAACAGTTCCCCATCCTCCTTCTGATACCCCTGACTCTTCAGCCTGTTCAGCCGCCGGATGAATTTCTTCTGCAGCATTCTTGAATAGAACAGAAAATACAGCATAAATCCGGCAACCGGAACCACAAGAACGATCAGAAGCCACGGCACCTTGTAATCCGGATTGTCATCCGATGCAATAATCCGAACCACACAGGCAATCTCCGTCAGCCACGCCGCAAGATAGAAATATGGAATGTAATAGCAACAGGCAGTCACCATGCCCAGAATGGCAGCCACTTCCAGGACAGTCAGCGCAATCGCCAGAATGTACCGGACCGGAACGTAGTTCACTTCCCGTTCCACGGTCTTGTTGTTTACCTGATAACGGATTTTTTCTTTCATACATTGACCTCACAAACCTGCAGCAGTGAACCGGTTTCCATGCTGCGCTTTCGTTCGGGAACAACAAAAATGTTCCCATTTACCATCTGTATGATAAAATGTCAATGTTTCGGATGCGTTTCTGGTTTGTTTCTATTTTGTTAATTTCACACAGGAAACTTTGATTCCAGCAGGAAAAACGACCTAAACAATACCCGTTTCTTCATACGCTTTCCGTTTTGCCTTAATCTCCCCTACGAACTTATGCACCGTCGTACACGGGCACATATCTGATGGCTTTGTTTTTCCTTCTCTGATACACTGCTCCAACTTCTTATGTGCTATCCGAATTGCTTTTTCCTCGTCACCAGCTTTACAGATTTTTCCATACATCTGCTCATCTGCTTTGGAATACTTCTGCCCAGTCTTAGTTTCATATACCCGTCCAAACTCAGAGCAACAAGTCCAAGAGTCCTGGATTGCCGGCATGGAACCAAAGTAGGCATACATCCATATCTCAAAGCATGGATTGGACCAGCCTACTTGTATTCCTTTCTCCTCTGCCTCTTTTATAATCTCATCAAACCCCTGTACCTGGTCTCTGTCAAATACAATCCAGGGAATCCGATATTGTGCATCATAAGCAGTGAGTTCCAGACATTTATCAATCATAGTGCGAGTTTTCGTCTCTACCACCTTTATCACAAGCTTGTTTCTCACATCATTCGGCAATGCCTGATGAAGCCCATTGAAGAAACAGCGCTCCGTAGCCTCTGTATCCGTAACAACTAAGTAGTAGCCTAATTCCGGTACCTTGTACTGTTTTCTTTGTTCACGGAATTTTCTGTTACCTGTTCTGTCCTTTTTAGCCATACTTAATCCTCCTCTTTCCGAGGTGATAAGTCTGCTTCCTTAGACACTTGTATCAGAGCGTCCTTAAAGATGTCCAGTGCCTTAAGCATAGGAATCGCACCATACTTTCCAACCAGGTAATTCTTCTCATAGCTTTCATCCTTACGAATATGAGATCCGTCCTCATCCACGAAATCAGCTAATGAATACAAAGTAGATACTCCCCTGTCATCCTTTTCTACAAACCAGATTTCATCACGGCGCAGCAACTGGTTGGATAACTGCCACGTGTCATGAGTTGTGAATACAAGCTGAGCATGATTGATGTTGATTTCCGGATTTAAGAAGGTAAGCAGGAAATTTCTTACAAGTAACGGGTGCAGACGAGCATTTAATTCATCAATGAAAAATACGCTGCCCTTCTCCAGAACTTCCTGCAATTCCGGATATAACGCAAACATCTTCAAAGTTCCGGCAGACTCCTGTCCCAAAGGAATTTCTGCCATTTCATCAGCATCAATCATTTTGTGAAGTGCGTTGATCTTATATCTCTCTTCCTTGCTTTCCGCCTCCTGAGGAACCCTTTCGATTCTAAAATCCTTAATGTGTTCATCAAAGGATGCAAAATACTCCACAACCTTCTGCTGCACACTTTTATCCTCCACAAATCCCTTCGGCAATCTATGTGACAGAAAGAAATTAGTAAACGGATTACCAAAATCAGCAAACTCATTAGCAAGGAACCAATCTCTGATTGCCTTACACTTACCAATCTTCAATTTTGCTCCCAAAGAAATGATAAGCACCTGCTTTTCCAATGCCACCTGAATATTATCCCTGCTGCTCTTGGGAAATCCGGACAAGTCAAGCTCCTCGTCAGCAGTTCCGCGATAAAATACTGTGCTGTATTTTCTGGCCGTCTTTGCCTTTGAATTAAGCCACTCTTCGGTTACACCATCCCTATTAATGCAAAAACCATAGTTATAGGTTCTCTCAGACTTATCGCCGGGCAATGTGAAATATACCTCAAAACTGGATTCCTCATTGGCAGATGTGGAGTCAAACAAAAATGGAGTTGGTCTGAATTCCTCAAACTTTTCCTCTTCATCTCCATACTTAAATGAATCCACAACATAATTGGACATATATTCAAAAGCATTGTATATGTTGGACTTTCCGCTTGCATTTGCACCATAAATAGCAGCAACCGGTAAAATTTTCTCGCTGCCAACAGTCACTACTCTCTCTGAAAACTCTGTCATCTTCATTGCTGATAAATCCAACGTAGCCTCTTCTCTGAATGATTTGAAATTTTTGAAATTAAATTGAATTAACATGATTGCTGCCTCACCTTCTTTTCTACTTCTATTATATTCAGTTTTCTTTAAAAATCAACCACCAAATGTGATTATTTCTCATTTAGACGATGTTTTCAAGTTCATTTTGCGCCGCATACCCCACCAACCATTTTAGTTAGCGGGGCATACATTGGCATAATATTTGTCCTTCTACATCCTCTTTTGAACCACATCCTGAATTCCACACAACCAACAGATCCCTTGTCATACCATCCTTTTCATGGTAAGATGAAACCTGAACTGTAATCTGCCAAATCACAACGCATACCAGGAGGACCAATCCATGAAAATCGTTTCTGTCTGACATCGCCCTACGAAACGTATCTTCCAACCCTGCTGAATGTTACGCAGTCTTCTTATGATCTGTCCGCGCCGCAAACGGCATCGGATGGTGAAATCACTTTGGCAGAAATACTGGAACTCCTTGATCCATCAGCAGAAAAGGGATTCGAAAACGAAGCTTACTTTCACTGAAACCGAGATTCCATTCTCATGAATATACAAACAGCGAGAAGAAACACGCTGCGCGCGTAAATAAAAGGGAGCACTCCCCCCGAGACAACAGATTCCACATCTCTGTCCGTCTCCAGGAGAGCACTCCCTTTTCCTGATACAACTCTTCCTTGTTATCTTAATCCTGTCGGCGCCTCCGTCGAAGACACGGTTTCCCCCGACTGCTCCGGTTCCAAATCAAAAATACAGCCCTCAAACAGATTCACTCCGGTTCCTCTGTGAGTGATAGTGAAATAGAACGGGCGGTCAATCGTCACCTCAATCGGCGTTTCCGGCTCCATCAGTGCCATGGTCTCAACCATGATTGCCGTCACAGCAGCAGCTTCCGTACCGTGCTCGTCATTCTTCAGCGCGGTCTTGTGAAGGATCTGGCTCACACCCATCTCCGCCTCAGAAACACGGTCATAAACCGCATAATCAAAAATCTTCTCCAGACCCATCTCCATCAGAACATCCTTCAGCTGAGCGCTGTATTCCATCTCAAACTTCGGCATGGACAGGATCATCTCTTTCGACTGATAAGAAATTTCCTGACCATTCAGCGCATTCTGATAAAGTTCGCTGCTGACGTCCTCGACACTCACACCGTCCTTCGGAAGATAGACGTTCATCACATATCCGGAATTGTAAGGAAGCATGATCTGCTGATAGCTTTCCGTCTCCGCATAGCCAAACCGGTCCTGCTGGTGCATCATCGAAACCTGCGTATCCCCATTTGCGCCGTGGAACGTCTGCTCATCGGTCGCCTCTTCCGGGAAGCTGTTGGTCCAGTTGCCCATGAAATACACGGTATTCATCAGAAGCATCGCCGTATCCTCGCTTAACGGCTCATTGAGCAGCGAATCAATCATTTCATGGGTCTTCTCCTTCACCCACGCATTGATTTCATCCTTTGTCTCCTCACTGGACAGTTCCTTACTTGCAATTTCCGCCTGGTAAGCCGCCAGCACATCACTCAGCGTATTCTTCGTCAGGTCCGTCGGAATCAGAGCCAGATCATCATCCACAAAAACCGCATTGGCGATCTCCACCGAGCCGATTCCCAGCTCCTGCTTCTCCTCAACGGTCAGACCATCCAGCCCATAATCCGGGCGAAGCTGTTCCAGCAGATCGGCCTGCGCCGCCAGAAGCTCCTCCTCACTTAACGAGTCATAGCCAAGAAAGCTGCGCAGCTCCTCCACCTGCTCGCCTGTCTCGGAGCAGTGATTCAGCAGGGACAGCGCCGATGTAATGCTGTAGGGAGAAATGAAAACATTCTTCCCCTCCTTCGCCAGCATCATCACCAGCTCCGTTCCAAACTGATTATTTCCTTCTACGATCACATCAATCGGACTCTGTTCCATCTCCATCACTTCCTCCATCGGCACATATCCGGTATTATCCGTCGGCAGCACCGCTGCCTGCGATGTCATTGTCACCGTTTCCTCTGCAAGAACAGCCCCTGTCTGACTGACCACAGCTCCCACATTCGCTGCCAGAACCATCGCCGTCAGAGCCATTCCTTTCATTCGCCTGTTTGTTCTCATATGCCTGTTTCCTTCCTTTCCGATTCTTCTTTTTTCTATTTTTCCTGCCCCTCCAGATCAAAAACACATCCTTCAAACAGATTGGTACCGGTTCCTTCATGGGTAATGGTAAAATAGAACGGGCGGTCAATCGTCATTTCAGCCGTTCGATTCAAGATCATCGCCGATTCATTGGTCATCACAATCGCTGTCACAGCCGCCGCTTCCGTTCCCGTTTCGTTGTTGGAAATGGCTGTCTTGTGGATCATCCGGCTCATGTACATCGGCTCGATTGAAATCCGGTCATAGACCCGCTTCTCAAAAATCGCTTCCAGACCAAACGCCTCCAGCTCCGGAACCAGCTCCGCTTCATATGCCAGTTCAAACTTCGGCATGGAAAGCGTCACTTCCGCCTGTTCCCAGGAATATTCCTGTCCGGTCAGCTTCTGCAGATATTCCGCGTCCGTCCAGTTCTCCGTCTCCGAAATCTCCTTCGGCAGATAAACGGTCATCTGATACCGGCTGCTGTACGGAATCTGAACCATCTGATAAGAATCCGTTTCCGCATACCGATAGTCACAGGTCTGATGCATCATCGAAACCTGCGAATTTCCATGCAGTCCATGGAAGGTCTGCACATCCGTGTTCTGTTCCGGAAACGCACTTTCCCAGCTTCCCAGAAAATACACCGCGTTCAGCAGCACCATCACATCATCGGTGCTCAGCGGCTCCTCAAACAGAGACGGAATCATCTCATGCGTCTTCTCATTGACCCAGTCATTAATCTCATTCATCGTCTCCACCGTTTCCAGAGGCCGAAACGCCACTTTTGCCTCATAGCCCGACAGAAGTGCCTTAAAAATCTCAAAATCCGACAGCAGAGGAAGCTGATCATCCACATAAATCGCGTTGGCGATTTCCAGTGTGCCGATTCCCGACCACTCTTTCTCCTCCTGCGTCATCCAGTCCATCCCATAGTCCGGGCGAAGCTGCACCAGCAGCTCTGCCTGTGCCATCAGAATCTCATCCTCCGTCAGCGCATCATAGGCAAGCAGACTTATGAGCTCCTCGATCTGATCTCCCTCCTCGGAACAATGTCTCAGCATCGACAGTGCCGATGCAATGCTGTATGGAGAGATAAAAACATTTTCCCCGTCTTCGGCAAGCTCTGCCATCAACCGGTTTCCCAGCCAGTTATTTCCATCTACAAGAATCTCCATCGGTTCCGCAGGAGCAACGCCGCACACCGCATCACTGACCGAACCTGCTCCCGCACCTCCATCCGTCTCCGTTGCAGAACCGACTCCCGTACCTGCATCCGCTACCGAACTGACTTCCACGACAATGCCGCTCACTTCAAACGAATCCGCCGCAGCTCCTGATACTTCTACTTCCAGATCAGAAACCGAATTGCCATCATTAGCTGCCGAACTGAACACTTCCACGACCAGCTCCTCTGCGCAGACATCCTGCGCTGCCCCTGAACCGCTCCCCATCTGCGCCAGCAAAACAGCTCCCATCAAAAGAAATCCATGAACCCGTTTTTTCTTCATAAGGATATACCCCCTTTCTTCCATTCTGACGTCCCAATGAACCGAATCCCAGTTTATTCCTCCAGATTCAGAATACATCCCTCAAACAGATCCAATCCGGTTTCTTCATGGGTAATTGTAAAATAAAATGGTCGGTCAATCGTCATCTCCACCGGAATTACCGTTTCCATTGCTGCACCGTACATGGTCACCATGGTCAAAGCTGCCGCTTCTGTTCCCTCCACATCATTCCGGAGTGCCGTCTTGTGAAGAATCTGACCGACACCAAGTTCCGTCTCACTGATCCGGTCATAGATCTGTGGTTCAAAAACAGATTCCAATCCCATGGATTCCAGCACCTGGCTCAGCTCCACACCAAATTCCATTTCAAACTGAGGCATCTGCAGAATCACTCTTGTTTCCTCAAACGGATATGCTTCCTCCGTCAGCTGCTGCAGATATCCCTCCTGACTCCACTGTCCCGTCAGCTCCACATCCTTCGGCAGATAAACGTCCATCCGGTAATCTGCCTGATACGGCAGCTGAATGATCTGATAGTCCTCCGTCTCCGCGTAAAGGAACGTATTCTTTTGTCTCATCATCGGCACTTCCGTTTCCCGATCCGCGCCATAGAACGGCTGATTTTCCACCGGCGTTCCCCGGAAATCATGGAGCCAGCTGCCATAAAAATATACCGTGTTCATCAGAACCATCTGCATCATCTCATCAAACGGCTCATCCAGGACAGACGGAATCATTTCATGGGTCTTCTCATTCACCCAGTCATTGATTTCATTCATCGTATCCACTGCTGACAGATCCTTTACCGCAATCTCACTCTGATAGCTTTCCAGCAGCTTCGGCATCTGTTCAAAAGCCGGTACCAGCGGAAGATCCTCATTCACATAGACGGCATTGGCAATCTCCACCACACAGGCTCTTTCCGTTCGCTCATTGGCGCTTTCCTCCGCATTCTCTCCCGAATCCGGACTCTGCTTCTCCGTCTTTTCCATATCCCCGCACAGAATCGCCATCAGCTCTGCCTGTGCCGCCAGAAGCTCCGACTCCGTCATCTGGTCTGTACCGAGAAAACCACGCAGCTGGTCGATTGCCTCTCCTTCCTGTGAACAGTGACTCAGCAGCGACAGTGCTGTTTCAATGCTGTAAGAAGAAATCAGCACATTATCCCCATCACTTTCTTTGATCAGTTCGGCCATCAGCTTCTTGCCCAGTTCATTGGTGGAAGAAGCAATCTGCTTCACCTGATTGCTCACTTCCGTTTCCGCAGTAGCCACAACAGACGTTTCTGCCGCATTTTCATTTTCAGCCTCCGCTATGCATTCTTCCTCCGTTTTCTGAACCGCAGCCACACTGATCGGACTTGTCTCGCCCACCGTTTCATTCCTGTCCCCGGTTCCCAGAACCGCCTGTTTGGTCGGTTCCATTTCCAGTGCAATCACTTCCGCTGCAGCTGTCGATCCGGCTGCAGAGGACGAAATTTCAGGCTGTGCCAGTTCTATCGTTCCTGACAGTGTCGCTTCGGAATCCGCCGGTTTGGTCGGAATTGCCGAATTCATTCCTGTTTCTATCGTTGTCTCTTGTTCTACTGTTGCCTCCGGTTTCTCCGCAATCTCCAATCCTTTCGTTGACGCGTTTGCCGCCCCGTACAGTTCAACCTCATTTGTCTCATCTTCCTTTTCTTCCGACGAGGAAAACAACAGCGAGATGGGATTTCCATGAGGCGAACCTGTCATCCGGATTCCATTTCCTGACTGCAGACTCCAGGCCGCCGCTGCTCCCGTCACAACAACAATCCCGGCTGCTGCCGCTGCAAACGAATTCCAGGGAATCCGTTTTACTTTTTTCTTCTTCACAATCGTCTCTTCTGCTTCCATCACCAGCCGTTCATCCACAAAGCTGATTCCTTCCAGAAGTTCATTACCTGTCATAAATGAATTCCCTCTCTTTCCAGAAACTCTTTCAATTGATTCCGAATGCGAAACAGTTTTATCTTTGCATTGCTTTCACTGATGCCAAACCGGAGCGCAATCTCCTGGATTGATTCCATGTACCAGTAGCGGCGCATGAACAGGAGACGGTTTTCCTGGGGAATGCTGTAAAGGAAGCGGCTGACCAGCCGGCCGATTTCCTCTCCCTCCAGCTGCCGCTCCACTCTTCCATCCGGAATGCAGCTTTCCATTTCCGCAGTCAATTCCACCACTTCCGCCTTTCTCTTCGCCGCATTTTTCCAGTCCAGCTTTCCAAAGGAAAAGAACCGGCAGATCTTTGCCAGGTAAGCATACAGAAAACGGGGACGCTGAGGCGGAATCGTATCCCAGGCCTTCAGGTACGTGTCATTAACACATTCTTCCGCATCCTCCCTGTTATTCAGAATCCTCAGCGCAAGACGATTCAGCTTCACTCCATAGCTTTGATCCGTTTCCCGGATTGCCTCCTCATCTCGTCTGAAATACAATCTGACAATCTCCTCGTCTTCCATCTGCTCACCCCCTTGCCATTCCATTTCCTTAACCGCTCCGCCTGCCTTTCGCTAAGTATCTGCGGTCATCTGCATTTTTCCCTGTCTCCCATGTCCTGCACCCATGCAGACAGATCTGTTTTCGCCCTTCACTCTGTCAGAGGGAATTTTTATCCAACGGTTACAACATGTTTCAAATTTATTTCGATTTCAAAAAATCGGTTTTGCAGCGTTCGGCCGTATGTATAAAATATCAAAATTCCGGCAGATTACTGGTCTGCCGGAATTCTCTTATCGTCTCTTATCCCTTATTCAACGCCTGATACACGTCACGCTTGCTGATTCCGCGGTCCTTCGCCACCAGCTTCATTGCTTCCTTCCGGTCGATTCCCTGATCCTCGTACTGCTTCATGTGTTCTTCCAGCGAAATCTCCTCCCACGCCTTCTGCGCGTCTGCCTTCACCTGCTTCGGATCCAGACCCTCGATCACCATGACGCACTCGCCCTTGGGATCATTCGCCTGATAATATGCCAGCGCCTCCGCCAGCGTGCTGCGGAAAACCGTTTCATAGCGCTTGGTCAGTTCCCGGCACACACTGATTTTCCGGTCGCCCAGTGCCTCATAAAGCTGTTCCAGCGTCTTCACCAGATGATGCGGCGCTTCATAGACAATGATCGTCCTCGTCTCCCGCTTCAGCTCCTCCAGAATCTCCCGTCTCTCCTTCTTATCCGCAGGCAGAAACGCCTCAAAGCAGAACCGTCTTGTAGACAGGCCGGACATGGTCAGTGCCGTCACACAGGCAGCCGGTCCCGGCAGCGAAGTCACCGGAATTCCGGCTTCATAGCACTTCTTCACCAGTTCCTCACCCGGATCGGAAATTCCAGGTGTTCCCGCATCGGTAATGCAGGCAATCTTCTTACCGGCAAGCATCTGCTGCACCAGATAATCCGCCTTATCATATTTATTGTATTCATGGTAGCTGGTCATCGGCGTATCGATTTCGAAGTGATTCAGAAGCTTGATGCTGTTTCTGGTATCCTCCGCCGCAATCAGATCCACTTCCTTCAGCGTCCGCAGCACCCGGTAAGTAATGTCCTCCAGATTCCCAATGGGCGTTGCGCACAGATACAACATTCCCTTTTCCTGCTGTTCCATATATTCCATCCTTCTATACTCCTGCTGTCTGATTTTTCAAACCGTTCTTCACAGGCAGACAAAAGCTCCTGTTAACCGGCTTCCTCATCTGCTTTGCAGACACTCCCGCTTCCGCTCCTTACGATCCGCTGACTCACGCCCGGCCGTGAATCTGCCGGATCAGAAGCGTTTCTTCTCCATTCTCTTCCTGCAGGATTACCGGCGCTTCCGCCTTGATCTGTGTCCGTCCGCCTCTGACTCCTTCCACCAGAACCAGATTCGCCTCTCTGGACACACGGGGATAAACCATGCACAGTCTGCGCGGAGAGATCCGGTACTTCGTCATTGCCACCAGAATGTCCGTCAGCCGAAACGGCCGGTGAACCATATAAATTCTTCCGCCCGGTTTCAGAACCTTACTGCTTTCCCTCACCACATCATCCAGAGAACAGAGAATCTCATGTCTCGAAATTGCCTTGCTTTCGTCTTCATTATGAAGACCGCCATTTCCTGCCAGATAGGGCGGATTCACCGTCACAACGTCAAAAGAAGCTCCCCCGAACAACTGAGAAGCTTCCTTAACATCACCTGTCACAATGGATACCCGATCCTCCAGGCCATTCAGTTTCACACTTCTGGAAGCCATCCCGGCAACCTCCGGCTGGATTTCCAGTCCGGTAAAATGTCTGGCTGACGTCTTCGCCGTCATCAGAATCGGTATCACACCGGTTCCGGTACAAAGATCCAGAACCGTTTCTCCTTCCTTCGCTCTGGCAAACCATGACAACAGCACCGCATCCACGCCGTAGCGGAAGAGCTTTTTATTCTGGATCAGAACAAGCCCGTCCCTCTCCAGGTCATCCACTCGTTCGTCCGGATTTAACGAAATTGTCATTTGCTTGTCAATCATTGAAGTTTTGATTTTCCTTCCTTCTTTTCCAGTGCTTCCAAAGCCTTCAGCTCATTATCCGAAATCGGGCCCTTATCTTTCTTCCTGCGGGGCTTGAACTTCAGCTGGGAAACCTTATAATCGCGGATTTCCTTATCATCCTTGCCAACCGTAACAACCACCTTAACCTGCTGACGGAGAACGCTGACGCTGTGAACCTCACCCTTCAGGCCATCGTCTGTCGTTACCTGGTCACCGATGTTCGGCAGCTTGCTGTTCAGGTATTCGTAGGTTTCTTCCTCGTTCTTCAGACAGCACATCAGCCTTCCGCAGACACCGGAAATCTTCACCGGATTCAAAGACAGATTCTGTTCCTTCGCCATCTTAATGGAAACAGGAATAAATTCCGGCAAAAACGTGTTGCAGCAAAGCGGACGTCCGCAGATACCGATTCCGCCCAGGATCTTTGTCTCATCTCTGACACCGATCTGGCGAAGCTCAATTCTGGTGCGGAAGACAGAAGCCAGATCCTTGACCAGCTCTCTGAAATCCACACGGCCGTCTGCCGTGAAGTAGAACAGTACCTTGTTGTTGTCAAAGGTATATTCCACATCAATCAGTTTCATTTCCAGATTATGTTTTCGGATCTTTTCCAGACATACCTTAAACGCATCCTTTTCCTTGCGCTTATTCTCGTCTGCGATCCTGTCGTCGTTTTCCGTTGCGATCCGAAGAACCGGCTTCAGCGGCTGGATCACCTTCTCGTCATCCATCTCCCGGATTCCCAGTACCACATAGCCATACTCGATTCCTCTTGCAGTCTCGACAATGACATGCATTCCTTCCTCGATTTCCAGACCCATTGGATCAAAATAGTAGATCTTTCCGGCTCTTCGAAATCTGACACCAATTACTTTAATCATTGCTACTCCAATCTATTACCAAATGATGCTTCTTACATCCCCATCAACAGGACTCACCTGCCCGCGCAGGTCTTTCGGACTTACGCATTCGTTTCCGTTTTTACGCCTTGCTTCCATCCCGGATTGTCATCCACAGAAGCTCCATGGAAAGCGTAAAGTTTACGTTTGCATCCAGACGGCGCTCCGTTGAATCGATCTGCTCCAGAATCCGGTTAATTCCGTTGTAGCTGCAGCGGGACGAATATTTGCGGATTGCCATCATTTCCTCTCCAAACACAAGCAGATTCGGATCGCTTGTCGCCTTGTACATCAAAACATCGCGGAACCACATGCGGATGAAGGTCAGACAGTCCTTGATATCGATCCGGTATTTCTCCAGATTCTCAATTCCCGTCAGCAGCGCATCAAAGCTGAGGGAATCCGCCATCTTCAGCAGATCCATGATCTGATTCACCATTGCAGAGAAATTTTCCGAAGCCGAAAGCTTCATCGCCTTACCGATGTTTCCCTGGGCAAACTTCACCAGAGACGGAATCTTGTCCGCATCCACATTCTCTCTGTGAAGCACACGAATCAGTTCCTCATCGGAAATCGGGCGCATGGAAAGAATGATGCTTCTGGAACGGATCGTGTCCAGCAGCGCGGAAGCATTGGTTGTCAGCAGGATCAGAATCCCATAGGCCGGCGGCTCCTCAATGGTCTTTAACAGCGCGTTCTGCGCCTGAACCGACAGCTTCTGGGCCTCGTCCACAATATAGATCTTGTAATCACTGCTGTACGGACGAATCTGAATGTCCTCAACAATTCCTTTCCGCACATCATCCACACCGATTACCGTTGGCTTCTCATGAGTCACATAGATCACATCCGGATGGTTGTTGCTCATAAACTGAACACAGGAGTGACAGGTCTGACAGGGACGTCCCACCTGAGACTCGCAAAGAAGTGTCTGGGCAAACGCCTTCGCCATCATCTTCTTACCGATTCCATCCTCACCGCTCAGCACGTAGCAATGAGAAATCTTTCCTGAACTGATTGCATGTCTGAAATATGCACGCACCTGATCGTTGCCAATAATTTTTTCGAAACTAGCCATTCCTACGCACCCCTTTCTTTCTGCTTGTCTGTATCGTCCTTCCGACCGGAAACAGGCCATGTTTTTGAACGTCTCCTTCCATTCCGGAATTCCGATAGCTGAACACATCTGGCTGATTATATAGTAACATATTTCAGGCAACAAAACAAGCGTTCATTTTATTTTTGCGTAAATTGTACAGACTTTTCCGGTTTTTGTTTCAATACAGGGATTCTGTCACATTTGCATGGATATCGAACCATTCCGGTCGAACATATAACTATTCGCTTATACTTGCCAACTTAACATGTTTCTTATAGAAAGATACTCCAATTTTAAAGAACCGGGTAATGCCTTCCTTTTTCATTGCAGCAGCATACTGCTTTCTCTCAATCTGATTCAAAGCATCCTGGGCTGATTTCTTCAGTTCGCTCTCAATACTGTCCTCTTCCACATCTTTCTTTAACACTTTAAGCTCTATTATAATTCCCGGAAGTTTTTTGTTCATTGGTTTCAGTTGAATATCATATCTTCCATGCCCCGATTCCCTGTTTGAATCCACATGATACCGGTTGTTCATGATTGCGCAAATGCCAAGAATTAATCCATGGTAAAAATTCTCATGCGCATAATCAAATGAGCTGATTGTGTTAAGCAGCATGTTTTGCAAACTTTCCTGAAGCTTCGGAACATCCTGTTTCATAATAGCCTGCTGAATTGCAATTGCTGCCGACTGAGGAATCACATCCGAAAGGGCAGAAAGAATTTCTTTTTCATATACATAAAAAATTTCTTTATTCGGGATTGCAAGATCACAGATGGAATTGCCGTCGTGCAGGTCATCCTTTTTCATCACTTTCAAATAGCCGGCAGCAAGAAGAAAACTGTAGATGGTAGTCGGATTGCTTTTGATCTCCGGATAAATAACAGATGTATCCACATAAGAAGAAATCATCTGTCCCTGCATCAGCTTATGCAGATTGTCTGCAGTTTCATCATCCGCTTCCGAAACAATTTGCCGAATAATGCTGTTATCTCCGGTAGACAGCCAATAAGCCTTCGAAAAATAACGATTATAAAAATAATTAATCACAGACCATGGATTAAAAATGTCAATGTCTCCAAAATGATAACCGTCATACCATTCACAGATATCGTTATACTTGTTGGAAACGCCATAGTATTCTGCCATTTCCCGTACTTCATCCGCAGTAAAGCCAAAGTATTCACAGTATTTTTCATCCAGAATCGAATGGATTGCAAGGTTGTTTAACCCACTGAAAATACTTTCTTTTGCGACACGCAAAATTCCTGTCATAAATCCGAATGCAAGATCCTGATTATCCTTAAAAGCACCGGACAAAAGATTTCGCATAAAACTGATAATCTGTTTATAATACTCAGCCATGTAGCCCTGCTGAATCGGTGTATCGTATTCATCAATAATTATGACAGTCGGCTTCCCATAATGAACATGAAGCATACCAGACAGATTACGAAGAGCACTTGCCAACCCCACTTCCGATACAGTGCCTTCAACGATACTGCGGAAATATTTTTTGTCATATTCATTACACATTTCACTGTCAAGCAAATAGATATGTCTGCGATATTCAGCTGCAATCACATCACGAATTGCTTCAAGAGACTTCTCCCAGGTCGGATATTTGATATCCTTGAACGTTACGGAAATAACAGGATATTTTCCCTGTTCGCTGCGATACTTTTCTCCGCACGACCAAATCTTTTTATCTTTAAAATAAGCAGTATTGTCGTTTTCCGATCGTTCAAAAAAAGTTTTTATCATATCCATAGCAAGCGTTTTTCCAAAACGTCTCGGACGCGTAAAGAGAGAAACCTTAGGACGGGAATCAATAAACTCCCGGATCATCAGTGTTTTATCGACATAGTAATAGCTGTCAACCAATTCTTTATAATTCGATACACCGATGGGCAATGGCAGATTATCTGTTTTCTTCACAGCTCTGGAAAACTTATTTGTTCGTCCATCCACAGGTTTCTCTGCATTGTCTGGAAGAAACCATATACCGCCTTCTTTCTTTGCACCTTCTATTCGTCCATCCCGGCAAAGAGCAGTGATTCTTCTCTCTGTAAGGTTCCAAAGGCTCGAAGCAGTTCTAACATCCATATACTTCATCATGGATACCTCCATTTCGTTGCTGTCATGACCATATTATATCAAATATCAAGATAGATATCAACTTAAAAAGAATAATACAAGAAGGTTAAAACGTAACATGCACGTAAACAGCAGGGGCGACATGTCATGCCGCCCCTGCATTCTCCCACTCAACATTTCCCTGATTTCATCTCACAGCCGTCATCTGCGCCTTCCAGAAGTCTCACATAATGATTCGCCTCCCTCAGCACATGATCCGCCAGCAGCGGCAAAATCAGTGACCGGATCTTGCACTGCTCGATTCCTTCTGTTCCCGCCCTTTTAAAGTCCCTGAACTTTACCATTTCTTCCAGTGCCGCCCGTGTCATCGTCCGATCATGGGCACAGCGGCACGTTTCAAGCAATTCCTCAAATTCATTGGCAAATCCGTCTGCGGAACAGATCAGATCAATCTCCTCCGGATCCAGCAGACCGCGGATAAAGAGGGCATGCTCCATCATAATCTGGTTCCAGAAGCATTCCACCTCCTGCATCGACTGCTCCGTCAGACATCCCTTCTTCTCCATCGTCTCCACATAGCTCCGATACAGCTTCGCCTCCCGCAAAATATGTTCAAGCAGCAGCGGATAGTTCATGGTAAACATCTCACACTTCAGAACCTTCTCCAGAATCAGTTCCTTAAACGAAATCAGCCCATCCAGAAGTTCCAGTGCCCTGCAGTTCATCCGCTGAACCTGACTGCGCAGCTGAGCGTTGTTCTGCCTGGAACATCCGCCGGCATCCTCACCGTCTTCCATCCCCGATTTCATCCCCGATTTCATCCGCAGCTCCCGCTCCGTAATCTCCTTATTGATGGAAATCCCCGTAAACCCTTCCGTCTTCTTCTCCGCCACCAGCGTAAACTCCGTCACCACCTCACCGGAACAGAGCACCGTTTCACCGACAATCCCGTCTCCTGTCATCACAGCCCAGCTTAACAGCTTCTCAAACTCCCGCTTGAAAAACTCCGCCCGGTTCATGAAAGCCAGATTCACCGGTGTAAAACCGGCTTTCAGAAACAGCGCATGTTCCTTCATGATGCGTCCGAAAAACAAATGCAGCTCCAGCGATCCTGTTACATACTGATCCATGACTATCCCTCCGCGAATAATGCAGACATCATAATAGTATATGACCGGACATACAGGAAATTGATGATTGATTCTCACATTTTAAGGCTGGCTACATCACCAGAATCATTATTACGAAAAGATAAATCAGAATCCCCAGAAGAAACAGAAGGCTGATTCCAATGAAAACCACTTTCTTCCGCATTCCCATTTCGAAACCGTCTTATCACTAATCCCAAGCTGCTCCGCCAGCTGCTTCTGTGTCAATCCTCTTTCTTTTCTCAGTTCCGCGATAAACCTTCCAATCCTCACCTGATCCATAGCAATCTCCTTCTCTTCCTCCTTCGACCTGCGAAGATGCAGGAACCAAAACTCCTCTCACAAACAGGCCAGCATCGGATCCCTGCACGTTTTCCCCTGGTACCATCTGCAAATCAAGTATAACAAAAACAGGGTCCCCGGCAAACCCACAATCCGTAGATTCCAGTAAAAAAATGAATTCTACGCTGCGTATACTGCCGTTTCCCCTGTTTTTCTTCAACGGTTACTGCCGTGGCAGAACCACTTCAACCACAGTTCCCTTTCCTTCCTTGCTCTGCAGGGAAATTTTCCCCTGATGATACAACACTGCATGTTTCACGATGGACAGACCGAGACCGGTTCCGCCCGACTGTCTGGAATGGCTCTTATCCACCCGGTAAAAGCGCTCAAACACACGGCTGTGATGCTCCGGCGCAATGCCGATACCGGAATCCGCAACCGTAAGCACGGTTTCCTTCTCCCGATCCGCAATCGTCACCTTCACCGTTCCGCCGTCCACATTATACTTAATGGCATTCTCGCAGAGATTAATCAGAATCTCATGAAACAGTCTGCTGACGCCATGGATTCTTCCCTGATCCCCTTCCAGCGAAACCGTTACATGCTTCTCCGATGCCATCGGTTCCAGAGCTGAGATCACCTCCGCTGCCACACTATGAAGCGAGCATTCCTCCTTCTTCATCTCGCCGCCCTCATCCAGCTGAGACAGCCGGATAATATCATCCACAAGTGTAACCAGCCTGGATGCCTCTGTCCGAATGTGACCGATGAACCGCGGCACATCCTCCTTCTTCACCAGCCCGCTTCCCAGAAGCTCCGCGCTTCCAATGATCGACTGCAGCGGCGTCTTCAGCTCATGGGAAACATTCGCTGAAAACTCACGGCGGTTCTTCTCCGCGTTTGCCTGCTCTGTTACATCAAAAGCCAGCAGAACCGCACCGGCAGCGGCGCCGTCCGATTCAATCCGGCTGATGTCGAACTGATACTCCCGTCCGTTTCTCACCGCGCGGATTTCGCTGTGACCGGTTCGCATCGCCTTTTCAATCGCCGCATTCATATCATGTCTGCGGTCAATCGTCATGAAATCCATTCCAGATGAAACCGCCCCAACGGCAAACAGCTCCTTTGCAGCCGGGTTCATCGTCAGCACCATTCCCTTCCGGTCCAAAAGGACAAGTCCTTCCTTCATGCTTCCGGTAATCTGATCAAACTCATCCGTCTTCTGTCTCAGCACATGCAGCTGCTCGCTGATCTGCTGATGCTGGGCGTGGATCCGGTGCAGAAGCGGAGACAGTTCCTCATAGGTATCGTTTTCCAGCGGCTGCTCCAGATTCAGTTCATTTAACGGCTCCACCACGCGCTTCGCCATCCGCTTTGCAAGAAACGCTGCCAGAACAGCTGCCAGAACGGCGATCACCAGAATCGGAGCAACAAGACCAAGAACAAGACCGGCAATTGCCGCATGACTGACAGAAATTCGAAGCACCGTTCCGTCATCCAGCTTCTTCGCCTCATACAATGTCTTTTCCATCAGCGTGGACGAATGTCTGGAGCTGCTTCCTGTTCCATAGATCAGTGCCTCCTGAATCTCTTCCCGGTTGGAATGATTTTCCATCTCACCGGCATCCGCCTCCGTATCCAGCAGAACCGTACCATCTGCCCCGATCCATGTCAGGCGATAGTGATCGCCGTCAGACTTCTCACTTACCGCCTGCAGATAGTCTTCACCGATGTTATTAACTGCCGCAGCCGCCAGATTCAGCTCATCCCGCAGCTGCTCCTCCTGAATTGTTCCAAAGTAATTGTACATCCAGCAGGTGATGACCAGAAAGCTGATCAGCAAAACAGGAATCACCACTGCCAGGATTGAACGAAAAATTTTCCTTGTCATTCTTTCCCCTCCATCCGGTATCCAACATTTCTTACCGTCTCAATCAGACTTCCATATGCTCCAAGCTTCTGCCGAAGCGTCCGGATATGCATGTCCAGCGTCCGCGTTTCTCCGCAGTAATCCGCGCCCCAGACCTGGGAAAACAGCTGATCCCTGGTAAACGCAATCCGCAGATTGGACATAAACAGCTTCAGCAGCTCAAACTCCTTATAGGTCAGCATCACCCGTTCACTGTCTGCCGTCACCGAGCGTTCGTCCAGATTCACAACAAGACCGCCCACCTGAAGCAGATGAGCAGCCTCTCTTGGCTGACAGCGGCGCAGCACAGCCTTTACCCGGGAAACCATTTCCATAATGCCGAACGGCTTCACCAGATAATCATCCGCACCCAGATCCAGACTCTGAATCTTTTCATATTCCGAACCCTTTGCCGTTGCCATGATCACAGGGATTTCACTGTACATGGCAGATTCCTTCATCCTGCGAAGCAGCTCCACACCATCCATGCCGGGCAGCATCACATCAAGGATCACCAGATCCGGCTTCTCTTTTTTCAGTGCATTCCAGAACGACAGACCATCCTCAAATCCTCTCGCTTCCAAACCGGTTGAATTCAGCGTATAGATCTCAATATCGCGGATTCCCGCGTCATCCTCAACACACCATATCATATGTTATTCCCCCTTATGAATTCCAGTCACAGAGAAAATGACCCATTCCGCAATGTTCGTCGCATGATCACCGATGCGTTCAAAATACTTGCTGATCATCAGAAGATCCAGCGCATATTCGCCGTCCTGCGGATTGTTCGCGATCAGCTGGATCAGTTTTTTCTTAATGCTGGCAAAATAGTTATCCACAACATCGTCATGGGCGATCACAGCCTTCGCCAGCTCCACATCCTTCTTTACATAGGCATCCACACTGTCCGTAACCATCTGAATCGTCGCCTTTGCCATGTCACCTACCGGAACAACCCCTGCCACCGGACGTCCATTCAGAAACGTGATAATCTCCGCAATATCCTCTGCCTGATCGCCAATCCGCTCCATGTCCGTGATCATCTTCAGTGCCGCTGAAATCTGACGCAGATCCTTTGCCACCGGCTGCTGCTGAAGAAGAAGCTTCATGCAGCGGTTCTCAATATCCCGCTCCATCTGATCAATCTCAGCCGCGCAGGGAGCAACCTCATTCGCAATGTCCCTGCTTCCATGTTCCAGCGCCTTTGATACGTTGGAAATAATCTCCTCACAAAGAGATCCCATCTCAATCATTTCCTTATTCAAAAGAGCAAGCTGCTCATCAAATCTGCTTCTCATCATCCAAACCTTCCTGTAATATAATCTTCCGTTCTCTTGTCACGAGGCTGAGAGAACATTTCCTCTGTCTTTCCAACTTCAACCAGATCACCAAGCAGGAAAAACGCCGTATAATCCGAAATGCGGACCGCCTGCTGCATGTTGTGGGTAACAATTACAATGGTATACTTCTCCTTCAGCTGCATCGCCAGCTCCTCAATGCGTGACGTGGAAATCGGATCCAGCGCACTGGTCGGCTCATCCATCAGCAGCACCTGCGGCTCCACAGCCAGCGCACGGGCAATGCAGAGTCGCTGTTGCTGACCGCCGGAAAGACCAAGCGCGTTTTTCTTCAGCCGGTCCTTGACCTCATCCCAGATTGCCGCATCCTGAAGCGCCCGCTCCACAATATCGTCCAGCTTTGCCTTGGAAGTAATTCCATGGGTACGCGGTCCGTAGGCAATGTTGTCATAGATGCTCATCGGAAACGGATTCGGTTTCTGGAACACCATACCAATCTCTTTTCTCAGACCATTTACATCAACAGACTTGTCAAAAATATCGGTATCCTGATAGCACACCTTACCGGTAATCTTCACGCCCGGAACCAGATCATTCATCCGGTTCAATGTCTTCAAAAAGGTGGATTTTCCGCAGCCGGACGGACCGATCAGCGCGGTAATGCTCTTCTCCGGAATGGAAATGTTAATGTTTTTCAGTGCCTGAGACTGTCCGTACCACAGGCAGAGATCCTTTACTGTAATGATATCACTCATAAATTTTCCTCACATATTTCTTTTCGTTCTTCTCAAATTGCTCTCTTCTTATGAAACACCTTACCGACCGAGGACGCCGCGAAATTGATCAGAAGCGACAGGATCATCAGAATTGCCGCAATGGCAAAGGCAACCTCAAACTCACCGTTCTCCTTTGCATATACATAAAGCGCAACCGTCAGTGTAGCACCCGGGCTTGTCAGTCCGGTCACCGGATCATAGAGGGCATGGGCAAAGCCTGCCGTAAACAGCAGAGCTGCCGATTCACCAATGATTCGTCCGATGGAAAGAATGCATCCGGTAATGACGCCGTCCACACATCCCGGAAGAACGACGGTCCGGATCACACGCCACTTTCCCGCTCCAAGACCGAATGCACCCTCGCGATAGCTCTGAGGCACCGTCTTCAGACTCTCCTGTGTAGTGCGCATGATTGTCGGAAGATTCATGATCACCAGCGTCAGGGAACCGGCCAGAAGAGAGGTCTGCATGTTCAGGAACTGGCAGAAAAACAGCATACCGACCAGACCGTAAATAATGGAAGGAATGCCGGACAGCGTCTCCGCCGCATATTCAATCACTCCAACCAGCTTTTTATTCGACGCATATTCCGTCAGGTAAATCGCCGCTCCGACTCCCAGCGGAATCACGATCACCAGCGTGATAATTACAATATAAACCGTATTCAAAATATCCGGCAGAATTCCAATATGCTCTGTCAGGTAACTTGGCTTCGTGGATACCAACTCCCAGGTAATGTTCGGAATTCCTTTGATCAGCACATATGCCAGAAGAAACAGTACCAGCGCTCCGGTCAGACCGACACAGATCCACATCAGAAGGCGCATCATACCAATATATGTTTTTCTCTTTCCACTAATCTGACTTGTAACCATTCTCAGTTCTCCTTTTCTTTCTTCAGGAAGAAATTCAGCGTCGCATTGATCATCATGATAAACAGGAACAGAACCAGTGCGATTGAGAACAGCGCCTGCTGCTGCAGTCCGCTGGAATAAGCCATCTCACTGGCAACCGCCGTTGTCAGGAAACGGACACTCTGGAACAGAGACGGCATGTTGGCCACATTTCCGGATACCATCATGACAGCCATCGCCTCACCAATTGCACGTCCCACACCAAGAACAACCGCTGCTGCAATTCCGCTTTTTGCCGCCGGAACCGATACTTTAAAATAAGTTTCAACCGGTGTTGCTCCCAGCGCAAGCGACGCGTCCTCATATTCCTTTGGCACAGCCTCAAGAGCTGTGATCGAAACATTGATGATGGACGGAAGGATCATGATTGCCAGAACAATAATCGCCGCCAGCAGACTTGCTCCGTCCGGAACATCAAACAGCTTTCGGATTCCCGGCACCAGCACCAGCATGCCGACA
Organism: Lachnospiraceae bacterium; assembly: GCA_017472605.1. GTDB lineage: Bacteria > Bacillota > Clostridia > Lachnospirales > Lachnospiraceae > Anthropogastromicrobium. Next base: position 9,119 of record JAFUPV010000040.1, on the reverse strand, counting down.
AGACCATAGACAACAGACGGAATTCCGGCCAGAAGGCTGACCGCCGCAGACATCAGCGACTTTACTTTCGGAGACGCAATCTTTGCAAGATATACAGCAGTCATAAATCCGATGGGAACACCGATCAGAATTGCACCTGCTGTTCCATAGACGCTCGTCAGAATAAAAGGAAGGATTCCATAGGAAGGCTCTGCCACCGTCGGTTCCCATTTTGCTCCAAACAGGAAATCCAGGAGACCAATTTCCCGAATTGCCGGAATACCGGAAATCACCAGATACACCGTGATCAGCAGCACGCAGCCGATGGTAATCAGTCCAAGAATCAGAAACATTCCATGAATCACATGTTCCAGAACCTGATTTTTTTTCTTCATAAATGATTCAACCTCACAAATATTTTATACACGGGATTAAGCGACGGCCCAGTCAGTCGTCGCTTTCATCCTTCAGTCTTCGTCATCTGTTATACTTTCTAATCTGTCAATCGCTCTATTCCGTCGTATCCATCTGACGAACACTGCATTCTTTCATTCTCAGTTTGCAGCTACCACACCTGCTGCGGAGATTACTGCCTCTGCCGCATCGGATGTGATGTAATCAAAGAACTTCTGAGCTGCATCGGAAAGCTTCTTGTCATCCTTTGTTACCAGTACAAACGGACGCTGGATCACATAGCTTCCATCCTTAATGGTCTCCTCAGACGGAGTTACTCCTTCCACATCAACCAGCTTTACGCTGTCCTTTACAGAAGCCAGAGAAGCATATCCGATTGCTCCCGGATTCTGGGAAACCGTTGTAATAACATCACCGGTGGAAGTCAGCTCCTGACGATATTTGCAAAGATCCTCAGTTCCGGTAATGGACTCAAAACCATCACGGGTACCGCTTCCTGCCTCACGTCCGATCAGAACGATCTCCTCATCCTCACCGCCAACTTCACTCCAGTTGGTAATCTCACCAGTATAAATATCAGCAATTGTCTCGGTATCCAGATCGGTTACCGGATTCTCATTATTTACAATAATTGCAATACCGTCATATGCAAGAACGGTACCGGTCAGTCCCTGTGCCTTTTCCTCATCCTTCAGGTTGCGGCTGGAAAGTCCGATATCGCAGGTTCCGGCAGCAACAGCCTTAATACCGGAACTGGAACCGTTCGGGTTATATGTAACAGTAATATTCTTATTATCAGCAGAGAATGACTCACCAAGCGCACCGATTACCTTCTCCATGGAAGTAGAACCATCGGTCGTTACAGTCGCCTTCTTCTCACCGCATCCGGCTAAAACAGTACCTGCAATTGCAGCAGTCAACATAATACTCATGATCTTCTTCTTCATTCTAAGATCTCCTTTCAAACTCACCTTTGTGTTTACGAGTATTATCATAAAACCGCAATGTAAAATGCAAAAGATTTTTTGTGTAAAGTTTATGTCAAACTTTTTCCTGTGAAAAAAAGAGGGGGCAAAATACCTTTTGCCTCCTCCATCATTGCTATTACTTTCCACCCAGATACCGTCTGATTTCCTCCAGACACGTCTCCAGATTCCCATTATCAAATCGCACGCCAATTCCCGCTTCCTGAAGCTTCTCTTCGGTAAAATCCGCTTCATCCGCCAGGAACCGCCGGCACATTTCCGCATATTTCGGCACCTTCTGCGTCCGTTCCCGCGCCATTGCGCGCTCCAGCCGCAGTCCTTCGTCCACTTCCAGGTAAACAGGAATCATACATTCCTCCCCGAAATATGCCTTCATTTTATTATAAGATTCCAGCGTACCGATCATCAGATATCTGCCGTCCGCAGCAAACTGTCCATCATTCACCGTCATATAGATCCAGGGCCCATAAACCGACTGATAGGTTCTTGATTCGATCACCTTTCCCTCTTCCTCCAGTTCCTTTGCCTGCTCCATGGAAATGAAATGATACTGTTCTCCCTGCTTCTCTCCGTCCCTCATCGGTCTGGTCGTATAAATCACAATCTTCTGCAGCCCCAGTGTTTCATCTTCCTTCAGCACATGGTAAACCGTGTCCTTCCCGGAAGCACTCTTTCCAAGTAAATATACAATCTTCATCTTCCTTTTCCCCTCCTGCAGCCAAACGCAATTACGGCTTCCCGCACAAAAATCAGCTGCATCCTCTCACAACCCGGATCCGCTGCCCCGTCTCGTCTTCCATGCCGTGAATCTCCCGGCCAAAACTCCGATAATAGCGAAGCATCTCCACATGCTCCCGGCTGATTCTCTCTCCCGGCATCAGAAACGGAATTCCCGGCGGATAGATGTACGCCATTTCCACTGAAATCCTTCCCTCCGCATCAGCAGCTTCAATCATCTCCTGCTCCGCTTCCACCGCCAGGTGAGGAAGCATTCTCACATCCGCCTTCTTCATTTCAGCGTTCTCCGACCGGCTCCCATAACCTGTCTCTGTCATTTCAGCCAACTTTCGGTTGATCTCCTCCATCGCCCTGGTCAGCCGTAAAAATCCCTCCGGCGTGTCTCCAATCGTTGTCATCAGCACCACATATTCCGGTGTGGACATCTCCGGCTGCAGATGATACTCCTCAGCCAGCCAGCGGTGCAGCGTCTCTCCCATCCCCGGCAGATTTTCTGCGGAAAAAACAAGCTTTGTCCGGTCAAAACCAAAACTTCCTGCCCGGCAGATTTCGTCCTCGGTTAAAACATGCAGCTGATCCCAATCCTTCGCTTTCTCATAAAAACAATCCAGCCAGCCGCAAAGCTGCTTCAGCTTCTCTCTCCCCTTCTGCTCCATAAACCGCATACAGGCATCCATTCCCGCCATCATCACATAAGACGGACTGGAAGTTTCAAAGATCCGAAGTCCCTGCTCCACCTTTTTTTGATCAATCCGGTCACTGCAGATATGCAGCGCAGCAGACTGAGTCATGGCCGGAAGTGTTTTATGCAGACTCTGAATCACCAGATCCGCCCCCATGGCAACTGCACTGCGCGGTAATCCACAAGCCTCACCAAACGGCAGATGCGCACCGTGTGCTTCATCCACAATCAAAACCGCTCCATGGCGGTGGACCACCTCAGAAATCCTCAAAATGTCCGAAACAGCCCCTTCATAGGTCGGTGAAGTAAGGATTACTGCCGAGATATCCCCATTTTTCCCCAATATATCCTCTACTAACCCACAGGTTATCCCCATACTTATCCCCAACTTTGTGGATACCTGTGGATAAAAGTAACAAGGAACCAGTTGTCTGAGGATAATTCCATGTGCAATACTTCTATGACAATTTCTGGCAACTGCAACCCTGCTTCCCGGTTTACACGCCGCATACAAAGCAGCCAGAATTCCACCGGAAGAACCATTCACAACAAAGTAGGAATGCCGTGCGCCAACAGCCGCCGCCATCTGCTCCATCCCGTCTTTAATGATTCCTTCCGCATGATGCAGATCATCAAAGCCGTCAATCTCCGTAATATCAATCCCAAACGGATTTCCAAAATCCCGGCCATAAATCTGTTCCATCAGCTCCAGATTCCGCTTGTGCCCCGGCATATGAAACGGATACCGGTCCGAATTCTGAAGCTGCTTCAACTGTTCAAACAAACTCATTCACCAATCTCCAGTACATACAGCTCATGCAGCGCTCTCGTTGCTGCAATGTATTTCGCCTGACGATGAATCGGCTCATCCTGCTCCTGCCGATACACATGGAACACCTGATCAAACTCCAGTCCCTTCGCCAGATAGAATGTCGTCACCGCCAGTCCCGGCTTAAACTCCTCGCTGTTCTTATCGATCAGCGACAGACAGCGCTTCCAGTCCATACCCTTCTCTTCCAGAACAGCTTTCAGCTTCTCATAAACCGCTTTTGCCTCAGCCATGGTCATGCAGATCACCGCAGCCGTTTCATACTGCCGCTCTTCTTGTCCAGACCCATTCTTCTCCGGATTTTCTATCTTCCCATCCGGTCCCGGCTGCGATTGCTTCTCTGTCCTTCCATCCGGTCCCGGCTGCGACTGCTTCTCTGCCCTTCCATCCGGCTCCGGCTGCAACTGCTTCTCTACCCTTTCATCCGATCCCGGCTGCAACTGCTTCTCTGCCCTTCCATCCAACTCCGGCTCCGGCTGCTTCTCTGTCCTTCCTCCATCCCCTGCCAGCTTCAGGTCTGCGGCAATCCGCACTGCCGCCTCATCCAGACCAGCGGCAAAAATTACCTCCGGCTCCTTTCCATGCCGTCCAAGATTTTCAATCGAATGTTCTCCAATGATATTCTGTGCATACTCCGCAATCTCTGTCGTGTTCCGATAGCTCTTCTGTATTGAAAGCATCCGGATCTCCTTTCCAAGGATTGACGGCAAAAACTTCATCACATCCTGCCTGCTGTCTTTCATCGTCTGGCAGCGGTCTCCAACAATTGTCATCTTACACGGAAACAGCTTTGCCAGAATCTGGTACTGAATATAGGAATAATCCTGCATCTCATCAATCACCAGATGTCTGACCCTTTTTCTGCCTCCCGTCCCTTCCAGCAGATACTTCATGTAAAGAAGCGGATACACATCTTCATAGGGAATCACCCGATCCTTCACCTCCGCATCCGGCAGCTTCGGCAAGCCCTGTTCCTCCAGAAATTTATTATAAATGCAGTAAATATCCTTCGTTTCGTACATGCGGTCAAATTTTTCCTTCACCGCAATCTTCTCATCCTCACTGAAATCCCGGTCAAGAAGCGTTTCCGTCTCATCCACCACATAATCCATCACCGCATCCATGCGCCGCAGCAGCGGGATATCCGGAAACTTATAATAAAACAGCTGATTCAGCTCCGATGCAGTCTTCTGAAGCTTTTTGTAGCTGATATCCCGGATCGTCACCAGCTCATCCTCCTGCATCAGAAGAAAGGCATGAATCTCCTGCGCAAACGCCTTTGACTGCTTATCAACCGTTCCCTGCCCCTGCGGATTGATCTGATCCGCGTTTCTTCGCGCAGCCTTCTCATCGGCCTGCTTCAGAATCCGCTCCATCTGGTCATAACAATCCTCACAGTCCGCTGCAATTCCCTTCAATTCTTTCCAGGAAAAATAGTCGAAGCTCATTTCCCGGATATTTTCTTCACCCAGTTCCGGCAGGATATGCGAAATGTAGTTGGAGAACACCCGATTCGGAGAAAGAATCAAAATCTCACTTGCCTTCAGATATTTCCTGTCATGATAAAGCAGATAGGCAATCCGGTGCAGCGCAATGGAAGTCTTTCCGCTTCCTGCCGCTCCCTGAACTACCAGAATCTTATCCTTCGTATTTCGAATAATCTGATTCTGCTCCTTCTGGATCGTGCGCACAATGTTTTTCAGATGTACATCTCCATTGGAGGAAAGCTCCTGCTTCAGAATATCATCATCAATCTTCAGATCACTCTCTACCGCATAGACCATCTTCCCATGCCGGATCTTATACTGCCACTTTGCCGTCACTTCCCCCTCAATCGCCCCTCTTGGCGCCTCATAGGAAGCCGGTCCCTTCTCAAAATCATAGAACAGACCGGAAACAGGCGCACGCCAGTCAAAGATCAGAGGCATCGCTCCATCCCGCTCTGCAAAATTTCCAATTCCAATGTAATGCGCCTCAGAAAAGGAATCTCCGTCATACTGAAAATCCACCCTTCCAAAATAGGGGGAATCCTGCATTTTGCGCAGCCGACGTTTCAGATCCAGCTTCGCATTATTACTGGACACCTGCTGCAGAAGAGCCTGCTGGTTATCAAAATTCTCATAACCATACTCATCCATCTCCGTATAGTTCTCCCAGTAATAATCATGCATCTCTTCCACTTCTTTTGCGCCTTCTTCCAGCTCACTGTTAATCCCGCAAATCCGCTTCTCCAGTTTCTCCTCCACCAGATCCAGATATCTCTGCTGTTCCTGCTGCATTTCCAACTCTGTCATTCAAACACACCTCTATCTGTAAAAGTTCCATTTATCTGTAATCACATCCTTAGCTTTTATCTTCCGCGATTCTCAACCGCAGCATACCCGCTTTCAAAATCAATGCGGTTGCAAAGCGGCTTTCCTTCCAGAAAACGCTTCAGATTTTCGCAGCAAATAGAAATAATTTTCTGCTCTACCTGCTTTACATGCCCAAAACTCTTCCCCGAAACATGGGGCGTTATCAGTACCTGATCCATCTTCCAGAGCGGATGATCCTGCGGCAGCGGCTCCACCTCTGTCACATCCAGAACCGCACCGCTCAGATGCCCCTCTTCCAAAACGCGGACCAGTCCCTCTGTCTCAATCAGACTTCCTCTTCCCACATTCACAATCAACGCGCCTTTCTTCATCCGGCGCAGTCTTCTCTCATCCAGAATATGTATCGTTTCCGGCGTTTTCGGAAGACATCCAATTACAAGATCCATTTCAGGAAGCAGCTCATCCAGTTCATCCAGAACTGCCATCCGGTCAAAACATTCCGGTTTTTCCCTTACTACACGCCGAATCCCTGTAACAGAAGCCTCAAAAGCCTTCAATCGCCTCGCCGTCTGCTCCCCGATATCTCCCGCGCCAAGAATCAAAGCCTGCTTCGCCATCAGCATGCTTTCACTGCCTGCATCCTTCCACAACTGCATTCTCTGCTGATCCTTATACTGAAACAGCCTGCGATAACTGGCGAGAATCCCCGCCAGCACATATTCCGCAATAATCCCGCCAAAGGCCCCGGTTGCATTCGTCAGCATCACCTGTCCTGGAAACGTCGGGTTCCCTGTATAGGTCTCCACACCTGCATAAATAATCTGCAGCCATTTCAACTCCTTTGCCGTCCGGATTGCTTCCACCGGCGCGTTTCCAATCACCGCGTCTGCATCCGCCAGTGATTCTGCACAAAGTGCTGACGGTTCCAAAAACACCAGCTCTGCCCTCCCCTGAGCAGCCTCCACAAATAAATCCCGATATTCTTCCATTTTAGGAATCGCAATAACAATCTTCACCAGACTTCATCCTCTCTGATCATAACCTTCCGCATATCTGCCGCATTTACTTATTTTAATATAAATCGGATTATCTGTAAATCACTTTATTCACGATCCCATGTACCATCCCCGGAAACCAATCCGATTCCGTCAGTTATCCCCGGCCATCCACCGGATATCCTCGCTGATTGCCTTCACATAGTCAGAAGGCACATAGGAACTGGCGGCATCTCCGTATAAAAACTGATGCAGCTGCTTCACATTGGTTTCCAGATCCGTTGCCACGAGAAAATCAGTCACCCCTCCAGTCAATTCCCCAATCCTTCCGCTGCTGTCCCCCGGTTGATATTGAAACGGAAACGAACAATGACCGGCTATCTGAAAATCAACCGCATCAAAGGCCAGCGCTCCAATCTCTTTCAGGGTAAGGTTTGTCACAACACTCTGAGCCGCCTGATTCACCGCCGTCATCACAAGAGCCGGTTTCTCAAACAACAGCTGCTTCATTTTATCCAGGATTTTCACAATCACTTCCCGCTGGTTATTCGTCCTTCCGGAATCCTCCAGTCCGGCATATCGAATCCGACAGAACGAAACCGCCTGCGTTCCCGTAAGCATCTGAACGCCTGTCTCCTTCAGCTGTGGCGCAAACAGTCCCGTCTCCTGATTTACCTCGGTCAGATATCCGTTCAGATAGGAAAGAATTTCTTCATTCTCAATGTTCATTTCAATTCCGCCAATCGTGTCCACAATTTCAGCTGCAGCTGCCCAGTTTACAACCGCATATTCTCTGATATTCAAATCCAGATTCATGTTCAGCATACTTACCGTATCCGAGATTCCCGTATAGCAGTTCTGTGCATTCGCCTTATCATAAAGTCGGTCCGGGTAATAAACGCCTCCGTCAAACAGGCGCAGAAGCGTGTCCCTCAAAACAGATACCAGCCGAATCTCCCCCGACTCCTTATTAATGCTCACAATCATCATCACATCCGCATTGGCACCTCTTGTCATCACAGACTGATCTCTTGCGTCCACACCTACCAGCAAAATATTTCTGTATTTTGAAATGTTTTCTCCGTAACCCAGAGCCCCGACTTCCAGAACTCCTTCATTCACGAAAAAGCTGGAATCCGCAGATTCTTCATTTTCAATTGAAGCTGAAAAGACAGTAAAATCCAACTTCTCCTCTCCGTCCAGATCCGCTCCCTCCTGCCCATTATCTCCATAATTTGCCACATAGATATCATCATCCAATTTCTCATATCCGATTTTATGAGACAAGCTGATAAAATAAGCACTGATACATAGAATTGCAACAAAAACTACTTCAAATACAAAAAGCCGTATCATCTGCTTACGGCTTTTCCCTTCTCGCTGGCCCATCATCCACACACCTCGCTTTTCTGTTTTCAAAGTCATTTCATCTGACCCTATGATACCGGATTACTCCGCACAATGTGCTCCCGCAATCCTCAAAAACATTCATCATACTATTATGATATGCAGATCTGTCCATGCTTATAACACAAAATTGTAACACAAAAAAACAGATAACGAAAACGTTATCTGTACGAGTTGCGGGGGCAGGATTTGAACCTACGACCTTCGGGTTATGAGCCCGACGAGCTTCCAGACTGCTCCACCCCGCGATATTAAATTAGGTGAGTTTAGAACTCAAATGGATGGAGGTGGATTCGAACCACCGAAGCAAGTTGCAGCAGATTTACAGTCTGTCCCCTTTGGCCACTCGGGAATCCATCCATATATCATTTTTCAATGATAAATGGGGCCTATAGGGCTCGAACCTATGACCCTCTGCTTGTAAGGCAGATGCTCTCCCAGCTGAGCTAAGACCCCATATTTAATTGTTTGTTGATTTTCACCAACAGCGACCCGAAGGGGGTTCGAACCCCTGACCTCCGCCGTGACAGGGCGGCGCTCTAACCAGCTGAGCCACCGGGCCATAAAGGTCATGTACCTTCAAAACTACACACAGAAATCATTTTTCATCCATTGTTACCTTAACGATAACTACCTCTTTTTCCTATCCATTAAACCTGCGACCTCCGGTCGCCGCTGCTCTATCGAGCAGATGCACACAAAACCTTCGGTTTTGGCGCTCCTTCACTCAGAAGACTTCGTCTTCCTCGCGGCTTTCTTTACCTTTAGTCACTT
>JAFUPV010000039.1 GCA_017472605.1 Lachnospiraceae bacterium | reverse complement strand
CTTTTCGATTGTTTATACATCCGTTTGGTCTGTTCGCTTCGCTGTTACAAAGATTAAGCCAGCACAGACTCGATGTACGCTCTGATTTCCGGGCACTTGCAGTCTGCAAAGAACAGCTCTTTGAACTTTGCACCGCTGACCGTTGCCTTCAGGAAATCCTGGTTGATGTTCTTGAGGATGGTCATCATGTCAACATGGGTAACCTTCTTTACCTCATCCAGGATCTTCTTGTTTCTCTGCTCCGGAACAACACGCTCCGGCGGATAGCCGCCGCCCGGCTCGCAGCAGAACAGCTTCTCGAAGGTATATTTCAGATTCAGCTCAGCGCCCCAGCCGAAGCCCTTTGCAAACGGAAAAGCAACCGCGTTTCCGGCATTGATCTGAGAGAACATGAATCCGTCGGACGGATCAACGATGTGACCGCAGAGAACGTTGGGGAAGGAATTGCATGCAAGCATTGCACCTTCGCCGGTACCGCATCCGGTAACAACGAAATCGGCAGCGCCGCTGTTGATCAGGATCGCAGTCAGAAGGCCAACCTGAACGTAGGTCAGCTGTGCTTCATCATCAGCTGTGTACATACCGTAGTTGACAACCTCATGGCCCATTGGCTCAACAACTTCCTTTAAAGCTGCTTCAATCAGGCTGTTCTTGGCAGCCTGGCTGTTTTCGTTAATTAATGCAATTTTCATTCCAGTTACACTCCTTTACTAATGATTACGAAACGCATTTCGTATCGATAGTTCTATGATAGATGATTCGCGGGAAGTTGTCAATCAGCAAGTTTTTTCAACGGGGAAGAAAGAGGGCGGAAATTAACTGGCCGGGAGGGAACAGGATTGACAGGAAGCAGCCGCGAAATTATAATAGGATAAAAGATGACGCGCGGAAATCATGAAAAAGGAACAGAAGAAGGAAAAGGAACTGATGAACGAATGCAAACGCTGCCTTCTCTATGAAATGGCAGACAGAGACTTATATACAAGAATCAGGAGAACCATTGAAGCGATTCCGGCTTCGATGCGATGTGAAGAGGAGGCGTATCAGGCACGTCTTGCTTCCTGCAAAACCTGCGAAAAACTGATAAGCGGCATGTGCCGTGTCTGCGGATGCTATGTGGAAGTTCGTGCTGCGAAGAGGGAAGAGCACTGCCCGCTGCCCGGAGAAAAACTTTGGTGAAAATGATGAAAAACCTTGACAATGAAAGAGAAAAATGGTATTTTTAGTATAAAGGCGAAACGTTTCGTCTATAGAAGGAAGAAATGGTTTCACCAATACGGAAAGGAGGGCCCTGGATGGGAGCGACAATTAAAGATATTGCAGCGAAAACGGGGCTTGGTCTGGCAACAATTTCAAAATACTTAAATGGCGGTCATGTTCTGGAAAAGAATCAGGCGGCAATTGAAAAGGCAATTGCGGAACTGGATTTTCAGGTCAATGAATTTGCCAGGAGCTTAAAAACCAGACAGAGCAAGACAGTTGGTGTTGTAATTCCCCAACTGAACAACCTGTTCATGACGTCGATTGTGACGAAAGTGGAGGAGACGCTTCGCCATCACGGATACGGCGTGATCGTCTGTGACACGTCAAAACAGCCGGAGCGGGAAGCGGAGGTGCTGCAGTTTCTTCTGAACAAGATGGTTGACGGCGTGATTCTGCTGGCAACGTCAAAAGAAGCCGAAGGACTGGATCCGGTACTGAAGCGAAACATACCGGTCGTACTGATTGACCGGAAAGTGGACCGTCTGGAGGAGAAAACAGACATGGTGCTGCTGGACAATTTCCGCGCTGCCTATGAAAGTACCCGCTACCTGCTGGAACGGGGACACAGAAGAATCGGACTGCTGATCGGCTCAGAGGACGTCTACACGTCCAGAGAGCGACTGCTCGGTTATTATGCCGCCATGGATAAAGCCGGAATTTCCGTACCGAAAAACTGGATCCGCTGCACGGATTTCACCATGCAGGGCGCCTACCAGCAGACCCTGGAGCTGATGGAAGAAGAAAGCGGGCTCACGGCAATCTTTGCGACCAATTTCGAGATGACCCTTGGCACAGTGCTGGCGCTGAAGGACAAAGGATGCCAGGTTCCAGGCGAAGTTTCCATCATCGGGTTTGACAACAGAGAGCTTGCCAGGGCCATGCAGCCTGCGCTGACGATTGTTTCGCAGCCGGTTGAAGAGATGGGTGTGGAAGCGGCTAATCTGCTTCTGCGGCGGATGCAGCCTTCTGATGGAGCGGCAGAGGAGGCACAGACAATTCTTCTTCGCGCGGCAATTGAAGAAGGAGCCTCTGTGAAGAGAGTAGCTGATTGAAAAAAACGCTGATGCACATGCGCACATCGCGTATCATCCTGTGTATCGGGAAAGAAAATTATAAAAAGTAAGGAGAGAACAATCATGAAAGAGACAGTAATGCAGTTTGGCGAAGGCGGATTTTTGAGAGGTTTTGTTGATTACTTCTTCAAAAAGATCAACGACGCAGGTGTTTACGAGGGAAAGGTTGTTGTGATTCAGCCGATTGAAAAAGGTATGATCGACATGCTCAATGATCAGAACGGCGAGTACAACCTGTACTTAAGAGGAATCAGCAACGGTGAAGTGGTAAATGAGCATACCCACGTTGATGTAATCTCCAGAGGAATCAATCCCTACACCAATTTTGAGGATTACATGGCGCTTGCTGAGAACCCGGATCTTCGTGTAATCGTTTCCAACACAACAGAAGCAGGTATCGAGTATCTTGGCACAGAGAAGCTGACGGACGCTCCGGCAAAATCCTATCCGGCAAAGCTGACCCAGTTCCTTTACAAGAGATTCCAGACCGGCTTAAAGGGCTTCATCCTGCTTCCCTGTGAGCTGATTGACCATAATGCAGACACTCTGAAGGAGTGCGTACTGAAGTATGCGGATCTGTGGGAGCTTGGCGATGCGTTCAAAAACTGGCTGCTGACTGAGAATGATTTCTGCAACACACTGGTAGACCGTATTGTTACCGGATATCCGCGCACAGAGGCTGCTGACATCTGCAAGGAGCTCGGCTACACAGACAACCTGATCGATACCGCCGAGATCTTCCACCAGTGGGTAATTCAGGGCAACCACGAGGACGAGCTTCCGTTCCGCAAGGCAGGCTACAACATCATCTGGACTGACGATGTTGCTCCGTACAAGAGAAGAAAGGTGCGCATCCTCAACGGCGGCCACACTTCCATGGTTCTCGGCGCATATCTTTACGGTCTGGAGACCGTTGGCGAGTGCCTGAAGGATGAGACTGTAAGCGCGTTCCTGAAGAAGTGCCTCTTTGACGAGATCGTTCCGACTCTTGGAAACACACAGGAGGACATCACGTTTGCAAATGCGGTTCTTGAGCGTTTCGCAAATCCGTTCATCAAGCATCTGCTTCTGTCCATCGCGCTGAACTCGGTAAGCAAGTTCCAGGTACGTGTTCTTCCGACCATTCTGGAGCACAAGGAACAGTTCGGTACGTATCCGGCAGCTCTGACCATGTCCATGGCAGCTCTGATCGCGTTCTACCGCACCGACAAGGCAAACGACGGCGCAGAGATTATGGAGTTCATGAAGACCGCGTCGGTAGAAGAAATCATGAAGAGAGAAGATTACTGGCATGCAGATCTGACTGAGATGATCCCGCTGGTACAGAAGTACTATGATGTGATCGAAAAGGACGGCATGAAGGCTGCTTACGAAATGGTTCTGTAAGAAAAGCGCAGCTTTGTGAAGAACGCTGAGAAACAGAGAGAAAACATGCAAGCTTGAACGTATAAAGAGAGGTTAAGGATGAAATCTTATATTCAGATCAATCCCGCCGATAATGTCTGTGTTGCGCTTCGTCCGCTGGAGAAGGGAACCGTCATCACTGCCGGTTCCCGCGAAGTAACAGCGGCAGAGGATATCCCGCAGGGACATAAGATCGCGCTGACAGATATCAAAGCAGGAGAAAAGGTTATTAAATATGGTTTCCCCATCGGCTGTGCCAAAGCTGATATTTCCGTGGGAAGCTGGGTCCATGTTCATAACGTGAAGACAGGTCTTGGCGATGTGCTGGAATACAGCTACAATCCGCAGGGACAGGATCCGGAAAAGACAGAGTCGGCAACCTTCATGGGCTATCGCAGAAGCGACGGCAAGGTTGGTGTCCGCAATGAGATCTGGATCATTCCGACTGTCGGCTGTGTCAACTCCATCGCTTCTGCCCTGGAAAAGCAGGCGAAGTCGCTGATTGGCGGCAGCCTGGAGGAAGTGGTTGCCTTCCCCCATCCCTATGGCTGCTCCCAGATGGGTGACGATCAGGAGAACACAAGAAAAGCTCTTGCTGACATGATCCACCACCCGAATGCAGGCGGTGTTCTTGTTCTTGGCCTTGGATGCGAGAATTCCAACATCCCGGTTCTGATGGATTACATCGGCGACTATGATCCAAATCGTGTGAAATTCCTTGTCTGCCAGGAAGTGGAAGACGAAAACGAGGCTGCCATGGAACTGCTTGGTGAACTGGCTGACTACGCAAAGGGATTTGAACGGGAGCCCATCGATGCCAGTGAGCTGATCATCGGCATGAAATGCGGCGGTTCTGACGGTCTTTCCGGAATTACTGCAAACCCGGTTGTCGGCGCTTTCTCCGACATCCTGATTTCCAAGGGCGGAACGACCATTCTGACGGAAGTGCCGGAAATGTTCGGCGCGGAAACGCTCCTGATGGACCGCTGTGCCGATGAGGCTCTGTTTGGCAAGACAGTAGACCTGATCAACAATTTCAAAAACTATTTCACCCGTCATAATCAGACCATTTATGAGAACCCGTCACCGGGAAATAAGAACGGCGGAATCTCCACACTGGAGGATAAGTCGCTGGGATGCACCCAGAAGTCCGGTACCGCGCTCGTGAAAGGCGTTCTGGAATACACGGAGCCGGTTGTGACCAAGGGTCTGAACCTTCTGAGCGCACCGGGCAACGACCTGGTTGCTTCCACTGCGCTGGCGCTTTCCGGCGCACACGTTGTGCTTTTTACAACAGGACGCGGAACACCGTTTGCGTCTCCGGTTCCTACTGTAAAAATCTCCAGCAACTCAAAGCTGGCCGGTCATAAGAACAACTGGATCGATTTCAACGCAGGACGCCTGGTGGATGATACGCCGATGGAAGAGCTGGCAAATGATCTGTTCCGGTATGTTCTGGAAGTGGCTTCCGGAAAGAAGGTAAAAGCAGAAGAAGCGGGATTCCATGATATGGCAATCTTTAAACAGGGTGTAACACTGTAACAGAACAAACGATGCGGGCAGCTGAGAAGCTGTCACAAAACCTGTCCGGCAACGGGCAGAGATAGAAAAAGCAAAAAGGAGAGTTTCTATTATGAAGAAGTTTATGGGAAGAAATTTCCTGCTGTCTACCGAGACTGCAAAGGAACTTTATCATGATTATGCAGAGAAGATGCCGATCATCGACTACCACTGCCACATCAATCCCCGTGAGATTGCCGAGGACAGAAAGTTTGAGAACATCACTCAGGTATGGCTGGGCGGCGATCACTACAAGTGGCGTCAGATGCGCTCCAACGGTATTGACGAGAAGTACATTACCGGTGACGCAAGCGACCGTGAGAAGTTCCAGAAGTGGGCTGAGACTCTTGAGAAGGCAATCGGAAACCCGCTGTACCACTGGAGCCATCTGGAGCTGCAGCGCTACTTTGACTACCATGGCGTGCTCAACGGCGAGACAGCGGAAGAAGTGTGGAACATCTGCAATGCAAAGCTGGCTGAGGATTCCATGAGCGTGCGCAACATCATCCGTCAGTCCAACGTGGATGTCATCTGCACCACCGACGATCCGATCGACAATCTGGAGTGGCACAAAAAGATCGCAGAGGATCCGGAAGTTGAGTTCAAGGTATATCCGGCATGGAGACCGGACAAGGCAATGAACATCGAAAAGCCTGATTTCATGGAGTATGTAGGCAAGCTGTCCGCTGTTTCCGGCATTGAGATCAACAGCTTTGCTTCCCTGATGGATGCAATCCGTGCGCGCATGGAGTTCTTTGATTCCATGAAGTGCTGTGTATCTGACCACGGTATCAACTACACCGTTTATGTTCCAGCGGACGAGGCGACCGTTGAGGCAATCTTCGCCAAGAAGGCAAACGGCGAGGAGCCGACTGCTCTGGAAGTGGATCAGTTCAAGACCGCTTTCATGGTTGCTGTGGGAAAAGAATATCATCGCCTTGGCTGGGTAATGCAGCTGCACTATGGCTGCAAGCGCGACAATAACGTGTTCCGCTATAATCAGCTTGGTCCGGATACCGGATATGACTGCATCAACAACTATGCGCCTGCAGCACAGCTGGCTGATTTCATGAATGCGCTGAATGCAACCGATCAGATGCCCAAGACCATCATCTATTCCCTGAATCCGGCTGACAATGCCATCATCGACACCATCATCGGCTGCTTCCAGGATTCCACCGCAGTCGGTAAGATTCAGCACGGTTCCGCATGGTGGTTCAACGATCATAAGACAGGCATGACCGATCAGATGACAAGCCTTGCAAACCTGAGCCTGCTTGGAAACTTCATCGGCATGCTGACTGACTCCAGAAGCTTCCTGTCCTACACCAGACATGAATATTTCCGCCGCATCATGTGCGAGCTGATCGGAAGCTGGGTAGAGAACGGAGAATATCCATACGACCAGAAGGCTCTGAAGACCATTGTTGAGGGAATCAGCTACAACAACGCGAAGAACTATTTCAATTTCAAATAAGTAGAAAAACAGGGGAGTTCGCTGACAGGTATCAGGAATTCCCGGATGAAACAATCGCCCTGCGGAAGTCTGGAATCAGACCGCCGCAGGGCGATTGTTTGTTCTATGGGGATGCGCGGAGCAATCCGACGGGTGAAAAAAGAAAAAGCGGGAAATCGGAAGCCGGCGGACATCAGTACCAGAATTCCTGCAGCTCCTGAACGCTGGTGAAGCCTGCTTTGCAGTAAAGACGGTAAGCAGCTGTGTTTTCCTCGGTGACCTGGATGCTTACCGACTGGTAGCTTTCCGCTAGGCAGTCAAGCAGAAGGCCAAGGGCGGCAGTTCCGAGCCCTTTTCGCTGGTGAGCCGGCGCAATGCAAAGACCAAAGAGGTAGACCGTGTCTTCGCTGCCGGTACCGAGACAGAGACCGACCGGCGTTTCCTGGTCTTTGATCAGCCAGCAGACGGCACCGTCAGCAAGGGCGTTTTCCAGGTAGAGACGGGAGTCGGTTTGTGTCTGACCAAAGGCATCGCTGTGGATTTTTGAGAGAAGGGAGAGATCATCGGATTCTTCCAGAGACAGGGACGCCGGGTAGGACAGTTTTGTGCGGCGGTTCAGGTCGCAGTGCATCAGCTGCTCCGTTCCGTTGTATTCGCATTCCAGAACCTCCAGCGTCGCCAGCGCGTCGTAGCTGCATCCGTCCGGGTAAAAGCAGACCGGTCCGTCGCCGTTCTTTTCCAGATAGCGCTGGAACAGAGAGGTGAAAATACCCTGACAGCGGCAGTCCGGATGGGTGAAAGCAGTGATTTCCGTGTATTCCTCAAAGGGATAGGCGACAAGAACGCCAAGCAGGTTTTCTTCTTTCTTTGTCGGGTAAAACGAGTAGACCTGTACTCCTTCGTCAGAGAGGTCGGGCATGGAGAGCGTCAGGCCTTCATATGCGATGCAGGCATCAACAAGGCGGCTGATGTCTTCCAGATGTTTTTCTTTCAGTGTGTTGGCAAATCGAAATCGGATCATGGGTATTCCTTTCGGGATGATTATTTTGTCGTTTCCGGATATCGTGTCAGTGCGGATACCTTTTCCATAGTATAGCATCATCTGCATGTATTTTCCAGATAAAAATGCACAAACTAGTATAACGGTTTTGAAATAACTACAGGAAAGGACTGTTGCTATGAAGATACAGAAACAACTGGATCCGGTCATGGCTTACATGGAGAAGGAGCTTCGGATCACAACGAATTTTGATGTCATATACCGGGTACTGAAAATTGGAAACAGAAAGGCCGTTCTCTATTGCATTGACGGATTTACCAAGGATGAGATTCTGGAAAAGCTGCTGGAATTTCTGATGGAGCAGGTGCCTGCGGAATTCCCGGAAAACATGCACGAATTCTCGAAGCGGCTGCTCCCCTATGCGGAGATCGGGCTGTCAGGTGAATTTGAACCGGCAATCGGGGCACTGCTGTGCGGGCAGAGTCTGCTGTTCATTGACGGATATGAACAGTGCATGACCATAGACTGCCGGACCTATCCGGCAAGAGGGGTGTCGGAGCCGGACAAGGACAAAACACTGCGCGGTTCCAGGGACGGGTTTGTGGAGACGCTGGTATTTAATACGGCGTTAATCCGCCGCCGCATCCGCGACCCAAAGCTGACCATGGAGGTGATCCAGGCAGGACGCCGATCCCGGACGGACATCTGTTTCTGCTACATTGAAGACCGGGTGGATCGAAAGCTGCTGAACCGGATCCGCAGAAAAATCGAACAGGTAGAAGTCGATGCCCTGACCATGAATCAGGAGAGCCTGGCCGAGTGCATCTATCCGCATAAATGGTATAATCCATTTCCGAAATTCAAATTTACGGAACGGCCCGATACGGCTGCCGCTTCGGTGCTGGAGGGCAACCTGGTGATTCTGGTGGACAATTCCCCTTCCGCAATGATCCTTCCTTCCTCAATTTTTGACATCATAGAGGAGGTGGACGATTACTATTTTCCACCGGTGACGGGAACCTATCTGCGTCTCTCCAGGGCAGTGATCGCTGTCATGACCTATTTCATCACACCTCTGTATCTGCTGTTTCATCTGAATCCGCAGTGGCTGCCGGGCTGGCTGGAATTTACCATCATTGCCGAGGAAGTTCATGTGCCGATCCTGATTCAGCTTCTGATTCTGGAGCTGGCGCTGGACGGGCTGCGTCTTGCCGCAGTGAATACGCCAAACATGCTGTCAACGCCCTTAAGCATTACAGCGGCTCTTGTCCTTGGCGAGTTCTCCGTTCAGTCCGGCTGGTTTAATGCAGAGTCCATGCTTTACATGGCGTTTGTGGCGGTGGCAAACTTTACCCAGTCCAGCTACGAGCTGGGATATGCCGTGAAATTTATGCGGATCATCAACCTGCTTTTGACGGCAGCGTTTGGACTGGCCGGTTTTTTGGCAGGAGTCGCGATTTTCATTCTTGCTGTCGTGACCAATAAAACGATCAGCGGATACAGCTATCTATATCCGCTGCTTCCTTTTGACTGGAAACAGGTGAAACATCGGTTTTTCCGGATGCGGCTTCAGCATGAGAATAAGGGATAACAAAAAAAATCAACTGAAAGCGGAGATTCATCAAGGAAAAATGAGAAAAAAGAGAAATATGTGATTAAATATGCACAAGTGAAGCTTATATTTATCACTTGACAAAATCCGGGTTCATTGCTATTATAGACCAAGCAGGCTGAAAGCACCTGCAGAGATTTTTGCGATAATTCAGAAAATTCGGCAGAAATCGGATTTTGAAAAGGTGGTGCACCATGAGTAAAGTAGTTTTTTCCTTATTAGTAGACAATGAAGCCGGTGTTCTGAGCCGGATTTCCGGACTGTTCAGCCGCAGAAGCTACAATATCGAAAGTCTGACAGTTGGAGAGACCCAGGAGAAGGGTGTTTCCAGAATGACTGTTGTGGCAGACGGCGATCAGGACGTACTGGAGCAGATTGAGAAGCAGCTGGCAAAGCTGATCGATGTTCGTGAGATCAAAGTTCTCCCGGCGGACGCTTCTGTGTGCAGAGAGCTGATCCTGATGAAGATCGCAGTTACTTCAGAAGACAGACAGCAGGTAATCGCGATTGCGGACATTTTCCGCGCGAAGATCGTTGACGTTGCCCTTGATTCCCTGATGGTAGAGCTGACCGGAACCCAGAGCAAGATCGATGCCTTCACGACCCTTCTTGGCCAGTATAAGATTATTGAGCTGGCAAGAACCGGTATTACAGGTCTGAGCAGAGGCCGCATGGATCTGGACTGATTGGCCGGATCGTGAAAGAACGTGTCAGAGGACGCGTTTTCAGAAAAATTTGATTACAGTGCAGAGATCTGACTGGTGACAGCCGGATGGCGGCAGACGGGGAGCCGTTAAAAGTCTGAGGCAGCACCTCACTTTGTATTGCAATAAATCCAGACTGACGTGCGGCAGGCACGTTTGCCCGGATTGTTTATACATCCGGCCGGGTACGCGGATTGCGCAGGACGGCGGATCGTACTAACAAAACGCTATTAGATGGAGGATAAAAAAATGGCAACAATCTATTATCAGAAGGATTGTAACTTATCCTTACTTGAGGGTAAGACAATCGCAGTAATCGGCTACGGCAGCCAGGGACACGCTCATGCAAAGAACGCAAAGGATTCCGGATGCAACGTAATCATCGGTCTGTATGAGGGTTCCAAGTCCTGGGCAAAGGCTGAGTCCGAGGGATTTGAGGTATATACAGCAGCAGAGGCTACCAAGAGAGCAGACATCGTAATGATCCTGATCAACGATGAGAAGCAGGCAGCTATGTACAAAGAGAGCATCGCTCCGAACCTTCGTCCGGGCATGATGCTGATGTTCGCTCACGGTTTCGCAATCCATTTCGGTCAGATCGTTCCGCCGAAGGATGTTGACGTTGTAATGATCGCTCCGAAGGGACCGGGCCACACCGTTCGTTCCACCTATGAAGAGGGCAAGGGCGTTCCGTGCCTGATCGCTGTTCACCAGAACGCTACCGGCAAGGCTCATGACATGGGTCTGGCTTACGCTCTGGCAATCGGCGGCGCAAGAGCAGGTGTTCTTCAGACAACCTTCCGTGAGGAGACCGAGACTGACCTGTTCGGTGAGCAGGCTGTTCTGTGCGGCGGCGTAACCGCTCTTATGAAGTGTGGTTTCGAGGTTCTGGTTGAGGCTGGCTACGAGCCGGAGTCCGCTTACTTTGAGTGTATCCATGAGATGAAGCTGATCGTTGACCTGATCAACGAGTCCGGTTTCGCAGGCATGAGATATTCCATCTCCAACACTGCTGAGTACGGTGATTACATTACCGGACCGAAGATTGTTACTGAGGATACCAAGAACGCAATGCGTCAGGTACTGAAGGACATTCAGCAGGGTGTATTCGCTAAGAACTGGCTCCTTGAGAACCAGGTTGGCTGCCCGAACTTCAATGCAATGAGACGCATGGAGGCAAACCATCAGCTTGAGAAGGTTGGTGAGGAGCTTCGTGGTCTGATGAGCTGGAAGGATAAGAAGAAGCTGATCGAGAACTGATTGTTCCGGAAACGAGAAAAAACGTGTATATGAAAAGGATTCCCCCGGTCTCTTGCAGATCGGGGGTTCTTGCGTTTACATGAGCAGTTTCACGGTACATCGCTGCTGCAAACGATGTGCCAGGTTATAAAAAGTTAATACATGGGAATCTGAGAAAACACTTGTATAAAGTCGAAGGATTTGATAAGATGATACAAGGCCGAACAGTCCTGAAGCCAGATACGAATAAAGGAGATTTATATATATGTCAGAAGATAAGACAATCATTACGGATGAGCAGAATCAGCCGGATGATTACGAGAAAGTTTGTTACGTCTGCCGCAGACCGGAAGGAAAAGCCGGGAAGATGATCACAATCCCCGGCAACATCTGTATCTGCAATGACTGCATGCAGAAAGCCTTTGATCAGGTCAATAACGGCGGATTTCCCCACATGAACTTCCCGGGCGGAAGCATTTCCATTGCGACGCCGGAGGATCTTGCGTCCTTTGGCTTTGGTATGCCGCCCCAGCCAAAGAAAGTGAAGAAGAAGAAAGAGAATCCCCAGCCGGCTTTGGACTTAAAGCAGGTTCCGCCGCCCCATAAAATCCATGCGCAGCTCAGCGAGTATGTAGTGGGACAGGAGCGGGCAAAGAAGATTATTTCTGTCGCTGTCTATAACCACTATAAGCGGATTGCGAACAGGGACCAGGAGGTGGAGATCGAAAAGTCCAACATGCTGATGATCGGACCGACTGGAAGCGGCAAGACCTATCTTGTGAAGACTCTTGCACGTCTTTTGAACGTGCCGCTGGCGATTGCGGACGCAACCTCCCTGACGGAAGCGGGATACATCGGCGACGACATTGAGAGCGTAGTCAGCAAGCTTCTGGCAGCTGCCGACAACGATGTGGAGAGAGCGGAGACCGGCATCATTTTCATCGATGAGATTGATAAGCTGGCGCGCAAGAAGGAAACAAACCATCGGGATGTCAACGGAGAGAGCGTTCAGCAGGGCCTCCTGAAGCTTCTGGAGGGAGCCGAGGTGGAAGTTCCGGTTGGCGCAAGCAGCAAGAATGCGATGGTTCCGATGACAACGGTGAACACGAAGAACATTCTGTTCATCTGCGGCGGCGCGTTCCCGGATCTGGAGGATGTGATCCGGACCCGTCTGACAAAAACCTCCGGAATCGGTTTTAATGCACCGCTGAAGGACCGGTTTGACGAGGACGGAAGTTTGCTGCGCTATGTGGAAATGGAGGATCTTCGCTCCTTTGGAATGATTCCGGAGTTCCTTGGCCGTCTTCCGATGGTATATACACTGGATCCGCTGAATAAGGAAATGCTTGTCAAGGTACTGAAAGAGCCGAAGAATGCCATTCTGAAGCAGTACCAGAAGCTTCTTGCCATGGATGAGGTGGAGCTGACCTTTACGGACGATGCCTATGAAGCCATCGCGGAGCAGGCGCTGAAGAAGAACACGGGAGCCCGCGCCCTCCGCGCTGTCATCGACGATTTCATGCTGGATATCATGTATGAAATCCCGAAAGATGACAACATCGGAAAAGTGGTCATCACAAGAGAGTACATTGAACATACCGGAGGCCCGCTGATTCAGCTGCGTGGCCAGGAGCTGCCGCTGCTGCAGGGGTAAGTTCCACGGGAATAAATTTGAAAGAAATCGAAGCGGAGCCGCGTCTGCGGTCCGTGTTCTTCGACTGTAAGGATTGCTTGAGAGACAAAGAGGATTGCTGCGTGTGCGGCAGTCCTTTTTTTGTACCGCGTGTTTCCACCCGTGCGTTCCATTCATACCATAAAACAGAACGGTTCAGGAGGGAAGGATGACTTGTGAAGAGATGATTCAGTCGGAGGATTATGTGGATCTCCTTCTGCCCACCGGAAGGGCTGTCCGACCGGTGGAAGGCTGTTTGCAGGAGCTTGGTCTTTATGATGTGCTCCATGTTCCGTATACCATGGATTTCTTTTCAACCAATTATGTATTCGGCTACTATCTGATTCCGAAGCTGTTTGGGCTTCTGGATACCCAGACGATGGAGGAGGCAGGGATTCTGCAGGTGAGACGGCAGAGCAACCTCCAGCTGTCTGGGGGAGGCGTCCTGATCGGCTTTATTGATACGGGAATTGATTTTGCCGGCGACGTGTTTCGGACACTGGACGGCGGGACGCGGGTAGTCAGCATCTGGGATCAGACTGTCCGCGGGCAGGAGGATCAGGCACCGGAAGGCTTTCTCTACGGAAGAGAGTACACGCAGGAGGAAATCGATGCGGCCGTGCGGTCAGTAAATCCCTATCAGGTTCTTCCGTCCAGAGATCAAAACGGACATGGAACCTACATCGCTTCCCTGGCGGCAGGACGGGAATCGGAGACTGGTGACTTTACCGGCGCGGCGCCGGCGGCACAGATCGCGATGGTGAAGCTGAAACCGGCCAAGAAGAACGTCCGCGACTACTATCTGATCCGGGAGGACGCGGTGGCCTTTCAGGAAAATGATATCATGGCGGGGATCCGCTTTCTGGAAAGCCTGGCTGCATCAAGGGCACAGCCCCTTGTAATCTGCATCGCTCTTGGAACCAATCAGGGCTCAAGAAACGGCAATCTGCCGCTGTGCCGCTACATGAGCAGCGCCGGGAGCGTAAACGGGACGGTTGTTGTGGCAGGGACAGGAAATGAGACGGCAAGAGCACATCACTACGAGGGGAACATTGGTCGTGACCGCGCTTACGACACGGTAGAGGTGCGCGTGGGGGAGGAGGAGCAGAAACGGGGATTTACTCTGGAGCTTTGGGGGCGGGCGCCGGAGCTGTTCTCTGTGGCGATCCGTTCGCCGGGAGGAGAATACATTCCGCGGATTAACATCCGTCTGCGAAAAATTGAAGTGATCCAGTTTCTTCTGGAAGGGACGGAAGTGGAGTTCAACTACCGTGTGGTGGTGCAGGAGACGGGAGAATTTCTTGTTTTTATGCGGTTTCGCAATCCGTCTGCCGGAATCTGGACCTTTCAGATTTTTCCGGATATCCGGATTACCGGACAGTTTCACATGTGGCTGCCCATGCAGCATTTCATCAGCCCGGACACCGTGTTTCTGAATCCGTCTCCGGACACGACCATGACCTCACCGGCAGATGCGGACACGATCATCGCTGTCAGCACCTATCAGGCACAGGATGACAGCATCTA
Source organism: Lachnospiraceae bacterium (assembly GCA_017472605.1). Taxonomy (GTDB): domain Bacteria; phylum Bacillota; class Clostridia; order Lachnospirales; family Lachnospiraceae; genus Anthropogastromicrobium. Next base: position 112,242 of record JAFUPV010000039.1, on the reverse strand, counting down.
TCTGAATTCCGGCCGCGGATACCGGGCTGACGGAGCGATTCGTCCGGATCTGGCAGCTCCCGGCGTCAATGTGACCGGATACATTCCGGCGCCCGGCAATGCCAATGAACTGCGCCAGACAGTCAGGAGCGGCTCCAGCGTCTCCACGGCAATCATGGCCGGTGCGTCTGCTCTTCTTCTGGAATGGGCCATTGTGCGCCGTTTCCGCGAGGTGATGACAAGCGATGATGCCAGATCCTTTTTCATCCGTGGCGCCAGACGGAGTCCGTCCATCATGTATCCAAACAGAGAGTGGGGGTATGGAATCCTTGACATGTATGGTGTGTTTGAGCAGATTCGGTCCCAGGAACGGTGAACATTCATCGAAAAAACAGCCGAAGGCCTCCGGTTATTTATAACCGGAAGCCTTCAGGCGGCTGATATCTTCTTTTGTACATGGTTTGCCGGAATAGCGTGCTTTTTCATACAGCTCGTGAAGCTGTGCAGACGCATCATCCGCAGGGAGCATGGCCCTTTGTTCCAGCTCGGACGGTGTGTCACTGTCAGGAATCGGCTGTCGGCTGTCCGCCTGCCGGATTCCTTTTTTAATTGCCTTTTTATAGGCTTTTCGAATCACCGCATCCGGTTCAAACCGGAAGAAAAGCGGTGTTTCTTTTTTTACCGAAGCCGCGCGGGCGGAAATGTCAGCCTCTTCCTCATGGATGAATTCCTGTTCATCGTTGTTTTCACGAATCGGACGGTAGAACTGTTTGAACATGCGGATAATCACAAGGACCAGACCGGCAAAGAGTCCGAGGAAGGCAGCACCGCTGATGAGATAGGCGATGGCATTGTAGAGGGCGGTCAGCCAGGCTGGCGTTTTGTCCTCAGGGAGAGCCATCAGCTCGTTCATGCCCTGCTCGACGACGGCTTCCGTGACTTCAACAGCCGCTTCTTCGGTTCCTTCGGGAATCAGGGAGAACAGCTTGCGGATCAGCCACAGGAGCGCATCTCCGAGTTTGGAAACCACATCAGCCAGACCGGTCGCCGGAAGCAGAAGCATGCCTGCCAGGGCGGCTGCAACAAAGAGAATCATCATCACATGGTTGGTACGAAGAATCTGTCTTCCAGGCAGGTTGGCAGTTGCCTTATTCTGTTCAAGGAAATCATCCACACTGGCAAGATTGGTATGGAGAATCAGAACGATCAGGTCGAGAAACGCCAGATAGTAGGAAATCACACAGAAGGCTTCCTGATCGAGAAAGACGCCTGCAAGGTACAGAAGAACGTAGAGAATCAGGGAATAGACAGACACGGAGTCCAGCAGATCCCGGCTGTCGTGCAGCCGTCCGGGGATGCGGCAGACAAAGACGAAAATGGCGCCAGCTGTCAGACAGATCTGTTCCGCCAGACTTCCGGAAAGGAGAAACAGGAGTGCTGCTGATCCGATTCCAAGGCCGAGATAGACGGCAAGATGGCGGATCTTTCGGATGCCCCAGGAAGAAAAGACTGTGGGGATCAGAATCAGGAAGCAGCGGTACCAGCGGTCGATATCATCCGGAAACAGAAGAGAAAAGACCGACAGAAGGACGAGAAGGACAAGCAGACATCCGTGAAGACAGGACAGAAACTGAATGAATTTACGCCTCATAACGATCCACCTCCCATCGTACCACATCCATCTGCGGCGTCTGTTCTACATGAAGCTCCATGTCGTCATAGAGCGGAGCAATCCACATGGCACCGGCAGAATGGGCTGCCAGAGAAGCGAAGGACTGCTGCAGATCCTGACGCATGCAGTTGGAAATCATCACGTAAAGCGGCATGGAGGCAGAAGAATCCGGACGGCTTTTCAGTTCCTCCACCAGATTGATGCATGGTATTGTTTCTTTCGTCAAGTCGATTCTGGCCAGAATCTCATTGATTGTGTTTACCTGACGCAGACCGGTTCCGGCAGGAAGGACGGCAGCGCCGTTTGTCAAAATGTCCATTCCGTTGCAGAGGATCCTGGTGGGAATGGACGCATTCAGGAACCGATAGCAGAGCGCGGCGGCGATCCGGATCGCAACCTCATGGAGCTGGTCATATTTCCAGACGGTCTCGTCCTCCAGATTCAGGAAAACAACAGCTTCCTGGGAGGAGGTGGAATCGTGGACATTGACCATCAGCTCGCCTGTTTTTGCCCAGGCTTTCCAGTTGATGCTGCTCATGGGATCTGTGCGCGCATAATCGCGCAGACCTCGGAATTCAAAGGGGTCTTCGTAGAGAAACTGCTTGCTGACAAGACTGCCCATCATCTTTTTGAACGGAACATCCAGCCGTCCAAGATCAATGGCACGGGGATAGACGTAGATGTGGGTGTCCTGAGGCAGCGCCTGAACAAAGCCGTTGGTCATCAGCAGGTTGGCGGAAACGATATCTGCCTGGTTAATGGTATAGTAGCCGCGCTTGCGGCAGTGAAAGGTCAGATTTCTTGTGATCCGCTGGTGGAAGAGCACGGAAAAAATGTCATTTTTGTAGATCCAGTCGGACGTGCTTGTATTTTCCATGTTCTCGAATTCCAGATAGCGGCTGATTTTGAACTTAACGTTCAGATAGGACAGCGGAAGGATTTTTCTGTTTTCAATCACTTCCGTTAAATGGGCATCCTCGCCCTCAAGAACCGGTTTTTCCTGAAAATGGATCGAGACAGACAGATTTTTTGCCCAATACTTTTTATAGAGGGCATTCTGCAGCCAGTAGATCAGTCCGGCACCGGCTATTAATAGCAGTATTTCCATAGAAACTCCTCACATCAGTTCCAGGTTTCTGTCGGAACCGGTACTTCAGCCAGCAGCTGGCGGATGATCTCTTCACCGGTGGACAGATTTCCGACACCGCGGTTCGTGATCAGACGATGAGCCAGAACAGGAACGGCAACCGTCTTAATATCTTCGGGAACGGCATAACTTCTTCCATGGAGATAAGCGTAAGCCTGAACGGCATGGAGGAAGGCAAGGGAGCCTCGGGGGCTGACACCGGTTACCACATAGGCATGGGTTCTTGTGCGGGAAACCAGTTCAACGATGTAGTTCATCAGGGACGGATGGACAGTGACATTGCGGTATTCCTGCTGTGCTTTCAGAATCGCTTCTTTTTGGCAGACAGAGGTCAGTTCAGTCAGAGGCTCCTGCTTCTGGAAACGCTGCAGAATGGCAAGCTCCTCTTCTTTGGAAGGAAGTCCCATGGAAAGCTGCATCAGGAAACGGTCCAGCTGCGCCTCCGGCAGCGGGAAGGTACCGGTGGTCTCCACCGGGTTCTGGGTCGCGATCACAAAGAAAGGTGCTTCCAGTTTTCTTGTAACGCCGTCGATGGTTACCTGCTTTTCTTCCATGCACTCCAGAAGAGAAGACTGGGTTCTCGGGGTGGCACGGTTGATTTCGTCGGCGAGAAGAAGGTTACAGAAGACAGGACCAGGTTTGAACACGAATTCGCCTTCCTTCTGATTGTAGTAGTTCAGTCCGGTCACATCGGAGGGAAGCAGATCCGGGGTAAACTGGATTCGTGAAAATTCCGCTTCGATGGAGCGGGCAAGAGATTTTGCCATCACAGTCTTTCCGGTTCCAGGTACATCTTGAAGAAGAACATGACCGCCTGCCACGATGGCAGTCATGACCAGGTCAATGACATCGCTTTTTCCAATAATTACTTTTTCAATGTTGCTTTTAACTGATTGTAATAAGTCCATAGAAATTTTCTCCTGATTCTGAATGATTTGACAGTGCCGATTGGAAAACGCAGACTTTATTATAGAAGAAACGTTTTCTGCTGCTATGTCCCTATTCTAACAAAAATGGAGGAAAATGTATATGGATTTTTTTATTCTGTGATGACTGGTTCCTGCATAAACTTTGTCAGCAGGGTGAAAGAAAGAGGCAGGTATGAAACGAAACAGGGAATGGATCAGTCAGGGCTTTGTGCTGACAATTATCTTTCTGGCGTTGACTGCAGCAGCGCTCTATGTTCCGGCGGCAATCTATGTCAGTGCGACGGCACAGGAGCGGGAGCTGCCAATCTACAGCGTCCAGAGAGAGGATAAGAAAATTGCGCTCAGCTTTGACTGTGCGTGGGGAAACGGGGATACGCAGGCAATTCTGGACGTTCTTGCAGAGCAGCAGGTACGGGCCAGCTTTTTCATTACCGGAAGCTGGCTGGAGGCTTATCCGGACACAGTGAAAGCAATTGTTTCCGCCGGACATGATCTGGGAAATCATTCGCAGACGCATCCGCACATGACCGGGCTTTCTAAGGAGAAGATGAAGGAGGAAATCATGACGGTGCACGAGGGGGTGAAGGAACTGACCGGTCAGGACATGAAGCTGTTTCGGCCGCCCTATGGGGATTATAATAATGAAGTGATTAAGACGGCGAGAGCATGCGGGTATTACAGTGTGCAGTGGGATGTGGACAGTCAGGACTGGAAGGATTACGGTGTGGAATCGATTATTGAGATGGTAACAGAAAACAAAGATCTTGGTAATGGATCGATTATTTTGATGCACAACGGCGCAAAATATACAAAGGATGCACTGGGAACCGTGATTCTGACATTAAAAGAATCCGGGTATGAGCTGGTGCCGGTGTCAGAGCTGATCTACTATGATTCGTATCAGCTGGATCACACCGGGCGCCAGATCCCGGATTCTGTCTCTAATTAAAGGGCATTGTCAAGCAGCTCCTGCTCGAAGGCGGTGTAGTCGGTTCGTCCGTCTTTCAGGAACTTGATGGCGGAAGACGGATGGGTGTTGAGGATACCGGTAAGCAGGTATGGAATGTCCGGACCCCAGATCAGACCGTCCTGCTTCAGCTTCAGCATGTAGTCCTGAACAAATTTCATGATTGGAGTGAGACGGTACTTTGGATTTCTCAGGAAGCCCAGAAGGTTTTCCAGATAGCAGTTTCCGGCGCCGCGGCCCATTCCGTTTACTGTAGCATCCAGATAGCTGACACCGATGGTAAGAGCCTGGATTGTGTTGGCGAAGGCAAGCTGCTGGTTGTTGTGGGCGTGGATACCGATCTGTTTGTTGAAGGCGGCAGCAACTTCCAGATACATGTCAGAGAGGCGGACGATCTGCTCCGGATAGAAAACACCGAAGCTGTCTACCAGATAAATGACATCAACGCTGGAAGCAGCAAGATGGCGAAGACCGTCTTTGAGCTCGTCCAGATTAACTTTTGAAACCGCCATGATGTTTACTGTGGTTTCGTAGCCTTTCCTTTTTGCATCTTCAATCATTTCAATCGCTGCCGGGATGGAATTGATGTAGGTGGCAACGCGGATCATGTCAATGGGGCTTTCTTCCTTCGGGAGAATATCGCGCCTGAAATTGGTGCGGCCCACATCAGCCATGACTGCGATTTTCATGTCAGTATCAATGCCCTGGGTGATTTTCCGGATATCCTCGTCTTTGCAGAATTTCCACTTACCGAAATCGGATTCATTGAAGATATCACGGTCGGCTTTATAGCCGAATTCCATGTAATCGACACCGGCGAGGATGTTTGCCTGGTAGAGGGCACGGACAAAGTCATCGGAAAACTGAAAATTATTTACTAGTCCGCCGTCGCGCAGAGTGGCATCGAGGACTTTGATGTCGGGACGAAAAGAGACGAGATCGCCATTTTTAGTAGCCATAGTTTCCTTCTTTCCAAGCCTTTTCGGCTTTGTTTCATTTATTTTCTATGAATGAGTTACACTTTAAAGTGTTAAACTTTCAATGGATGAAGCAATCATACTATAAATCGGCGCGATTGTCAAGAGATATTTTGCGGGACTTGACAGAAGGATAAAAGTATGGTATTGTTCAAAAGATATTGATCTGTAACCAGTTTGAAATTTCACATAAGAAAGAGATGAGGTAAGGCGTGAGCAGAGAAGAGAACAAAGGAAGATGGAAAAAGATTGTACTGATCGTCGTTGCTGTAATCGCGATCCTTGCGGCTGCAGCCGGTGCTGCGGTCTATGTGCTGTTCCAGTACATGTACAGTGCCAGTCAGCATGTTGCGGATGAAGAGGTAACGATTGACTTTAATTATGTGGAGAAGGCAGAAGCGGAAGGTGCTCTTGACGAAGGCGATCTGGCGACTCTTGCTCCGGATGAGGCAAGTGCCATTGAAAGTGAACTGAATTCAGTTATTGTTCAGATTGAATCTGCGGCAGCGCAGCAGGAAGTACCGATTTCTGATTACTGCTACAGCATTCTTCTGATTGGTTCTGATCGACGCAATACATCCTGGTACGGCAATTCCGATGCCATGATCCTTCTGACGATCAACAGTAAGACAAAAAAAATCTACATGACCTCGTTCATGCGTGACCTGTACGCAAACATTCCCAATGTTGGAGTGAGAAAGCTGAACGCAGCCCACGCCCTCGGCGGAGGTCCGCTGCTGGCGGATACGCTTCGATCCAACTATGGTGTGCTGATCAACAACTATGCGTCTGTTGACTTCAATTCCATGTCAACCATCGTTGATCTTGTTGGCGGCGTGGATATTGATGTTTCGGCAGATGAAGCGCGTGTTGCCAATAACTACATTAAAGAAATCTGCCAGCTGCAGGGAAGAGATCCCAATGCCTATTATCTTCAGGGCGGCGGAGTGATTCACCTGAACGGCATTCAGGCGGTTGCCTATGCAAGAATCCGCTATGTTGGAAATGCGGATTACCAGCGAACCGAACGTCAGCGTGAGGTACTTTCCGGAATTCTCAACAAGTCAAAATCTCTCAGCGTGACGCAGCTGACCAATCTTGCAAACCAGATGCTTCCGCTGATCACCCACAACATCGATCAGGGAACGGTGCTTTCGCTTGTTGCAAGAATCCCGGAGCTGATGGGATATACGATTGTGACAGACCGCGTTCCCTATGACGGCCTGTACTATGGAAGCAATGAGATGCTTGTGCCTGATTTCCAGCAGACCATCAGCCGTCTTCATGCAACGATTTACGCGACAGAGTAAAATCAGCGGTAAAGACAGCCGCATTCCAGGATAGAATCATCAGAAAAGAGACTACGTTTCCGACCTGCATATCATGGTGCAGTCCAAAGCGCAGTCTCTTTTTTATGAGCAGCGTGTTTCTTCCCGTTGACGGATGGGAGGAATCGAAAGAAAAAAAGTGGAAATTATAGAAAAAGTACTTGACGAATCTGTGAAAAGTGTTATAGTATCAATAGAGCAGGTGTTATAATGATAATAGAACAAATACAAATCTGCTTGAAACAATATGCCGCCGAACCGTCCGGTGAGGCGCCGCCTGTGAAACGAGGGAGGTACGCGTATGAACATCAATAAATTCACACAGAAATCCATGCAGGCTGTTCAGGACTGTGAAAAGCTTGCCTATGAATACGGAAACCAGGAGATTGACCAGGAGCATCTGATCGCCGCTCTGCTTCGTCAGGAAGACGGCCTGTTTTCCAAACTGATCACAAAAATGGAGATCCAGCTGGAGTATTTCACAAACCGTGTGCGGAAGGATCTGGAAAAGAAGACAAAAGTCTCCGGTGCCGGTCAGCTCTACATCAGCAATGCCCTGAACAAAGTTCTGATCAGCGCAGAGGATGAAGCAAAGGCAATGGGAGACGAGTACGTTTCCGTGGAGCACCTTGTCCTTGCCCTGATCGCTTCTCCAAACAAAGCGGTGAAAGAGCTGTTCCGTGAGTTTGGTATCACAAAGGAGCGCTTTCTTCAGGCATTGTCCACCGTGCGAGGAAATCAGCGCGTAACGTCAGACAATCCGGAAGCAACCTACGATACTCTGGAAAAATATGGTCAGGATCTGGTGGAGAAGGCGAGAGACCACAAGCTGGATCCGGTGATCGGAAGAGACAGTGAGATCCGGAACGTGATCCGGATCCTTTCCAGAAAAACAAAAAACAATCCGGTTCTGATCGGTGAGCCCGGTGTCGGAAAAACAGCTGCGGTAGAAGGCCTTGCCCAGCGAATTGTCCGCGGGGACGTGCCGGAAGGACTGAAGGATAAGAAGATTTTCGCTCTGGACATGGGCGCTCTTGTTGCCGGAGCCAAGTACCGCGGCGAATTTGAGGAACGTCTGAAAGCGGTGCTGGAGGAGGTAAGAAAGAGCGAGGGAAAAATCATCCTGTTCATTGATGAGCTTCACCTGATCGTTGGAGCAGGAAAAACGGATGGCGCCATGGACGCCGGAAACATGTTAAAACCAATGCTTGCCAGAGGTGAGCTTCACTGCATCGGCGCGACCACTCTGGATGAATATCGGAAATACATCGAAAAGGACCCTGCTCTTGAACGGCGGTTCCAGCCTGTCCTTGTGGATGAGCCGACGGTGGAGGACACAATTTCCATTCTCCGTGGACTAAAGGAACGCTATGAGATTTACCACGGCGTGAAAATCAACGATTCCGCTCTCGTCAGTGCTGCAACGCTGTCCAACCGCTATATCAGCGACCGTTTCCTTCCGGATAAGGCCATCGACCTGGTGGACGAAGCCTGCGCCCTTGTCAAAACGGAAATGGATTCCATGCCTGCGGAACTGGATGAGCTTCAGAGGAAAATCATGCAGCTGGAAATTGAAGAAGCTGCGCTGAAAAAAGAAACAGACCGTCTGTCCATGGACCGTCTGGAGGTCCTGCAGAATGAACTGGCAGAAAAGCGGGAGGAATTTGCCAACCGGAAAGCCCAGTGGGACAACGAAAAAGCGTCGGTTGAGAAGTTGAGCCGGCTGCGCGAGGAGATTGAATCGGTTAACACGCAGATTGCCCAGGCAAAGCAGGCCTATGATCTGAACAAAGCGGCTGAGCTTCAGTACGGAAAGCTTCCACAGCTTCAGAAACAGCTGGAAGCAGAAGAGGCGATGGTCCGTGCAAAGGATCTGACCCTTGTCCATGAAGCCGTGTCCGAGGATGAAATCTGCAGGATCATTTCCCGCTGGACCGGAATTCCCGTGTCCAAGCTGACGGAAAGCGAAAGAAGCAAGATCCTTCACCTGGACGAGGAACTCCACAGACGTGTTGTTGGTCAGGATGAAGGTGTCGAGAAAGTAACAGAAGCGATTCTGCGTTCCAAGGCGGGAATCAAGGACCCGTCCAAACCAATCGGAAGCTTCCTGTTCCTTGGTCCCACCGGCGTGGGAAAAACAGAACTGGCAAAGGCTCTTGCCCAGAGTCTGTTTGACGATGAGAACAACATGGTCCGAATAGACATGAGTGAATACATGGAAAAGTATTCCGTCTCCCGTCTTATCGGAGCACCTCCAGGATATGTCGGCTATGACGAAGGCGGCCAGCTGACGGAGGCAGTCCGCAGAAAGCCGTACAGCGTCGTTCTGTTTGATGAGGTGGAGAAAGCCCATCCGGATGTGTTCAACGTTCTTCTTCAGGTGCTGGATGACGGACGAATCACCGATTCCCAGGGAAGAACCGTGGATTTCAAAAACACCATTCTGATCATGACCTCCAACATCGGCTCGTCTTATCTTCTGGAAGGAATCGATGAAACAGGAGCAATCCGTCCGGAAGCGGAAGCAGCTGTGATGAATGATCTGAGAAATCACTTCCGTCCGGAATTCCTGAACCGTCTGGATGAGACCATTCTCTTCAAGCCGCTGACAAAGGACAACATCGGATCCATCATCAAACTGATGCTGGCGGATGTAAACCGCCGTCTTGCCGACCGGGAGATCGCCATTGAGCTGACTCCGGAGGCGGAAGACTACATCGTCGAAAACGGCTATGATCCGGTCTACGGTGCCCGTCCGCTGAAGCGTTATCTCCAGAAACATGTGGAAACGCTGGCAGCCAGGATCATCCTCATGGGCGAAGTGCGCAGCCGTGATACCATTGTTATCACCAGATCAGACGATGGTCTTACTGCCTGTGTGCGCCAGTTTTTCGAAGTGGAACCGGTATATGATTGATGAAAGCTTGCATTTTCCAGAGAAAGAGAGTATACTATCAGGGCAAACAGCCGCAGCGACTGCTCATCGGATTTACACTGCAGTGAGTGGGAGAAGACACCTGCGCACGCACCTGGTCCGCGCTGCAATCTGACATGATTAAAAATCCTGCGTGCTTCCCATATTCAAAAAGAAAGGTACTGCCATGAAAATAAAGGAATTACTCAAAGATCTGGAATATACCTGGCTGCAGGGCAGCGAAGAGACGGAGGTTACCGGAATCTGTCACGACAATCGAAAGGCCCGCCCCGGCGATGCGTTCGTCTGCATCACAGGAGCAAGGCATGACAGCCATGATTTTGTCATGGAGCTGGCAGAAAAAGGAGTGTCTCTTTTAATCGTCGAAAAAGAGATCCCGCTCCCGGAGGGAACGGCCGCCATTCGTGTCAGTGACACAAGACTGGCCAGTCCTCTGCTTGCTGCCGCGTTCTACGGTCATCCGGCAGACCGGATGGTCACAGTTGCCGTTACCGGCTCCAAAGGAAAGACAACGGTAACCCACATGATGGCTGATGTCTTCCGTGCTGCCGGATACCGGACAGGAACCATCGGAACGAACGGAGCCATTCTCCCGCGCACAGGAGTGACCTTCGGGGACATTCCCGGTGCGGATCAGATGGAAGCCATTGACTGCGCGGAAACGCCTGGTCATGACTGTTATGAACTGTCAAACACAACACCGGACGCCATGGAAGTCCAGATGTATCTGGCAATGATGGCAAAAGCCGGCTGCACCCATGTTGTGATTGAGGTTTCTTCTCAGGGAATGAAGCAGCACCGTGTGGACGGAATCACGTTCGGCTACGGAATCTGGACAAATATCGAAACGGGAGACCACATCGGTCCGACGGAGCACAAAGATTTTGAGGAGTATCTGACCTGCAAGGCGATGATGATCAACCACAGCAGGATCGGATTTGTGAACTGTGACGATGTCCATGCGGCGGATTTTCTTTCCCATGTGGAGCTGTCTGACGGCAGTGACGGAAGAGAAAAGAGACTGTTTCGGTTCGGCTGCGGAGCGGATGCCGATTACCGTGGCTATGGTCTGGAAGAGTGCTTTGACGAGACGAGCAGACAGCCGGGAATCCGGTTTGGCATGCACGGAAAAACGGAGAAGGAAATTTTCGTGAACCTTCCCGGAACGTTCAATATGTATAACGCGCTTCCTGTCATTTCCATTGCGGAAGATCTTGGAATTTCCGATGAGGTCATCAACAAAGCGCTTTCTGCTCTCCGCATCCGCGGACGGTTTGACATCGTGTTTAAGAATGACCATTTCCAGGTCTGTGTTGATTTTGCCCACAACGGCTACAGCACGAGAAACCATCTGAAAGCGCTGAGGGAGTACCGCCCGAAGCGTCTTGTCTGCGTGTTTGGCGCGGATGGAAACCGTTCCAGATACCGCCGCTATGAGATGGGAGAGGCCAGCGCCCTTCTTGCCGATCTGAGCATCGTAACGGCAGGCCATAACCGCTATGAAACCTTCGAGCAGATCATGGCAGACATTCAGCAGGGAATCGACAAGGCGCAGGCTGCAAAGAAAGAGCCGGTTTCCTACCTTGTGATCCCCAACCGCCAGAATGCCATCCGCTATGCCATTGAGCATGCAGAGGAAGGTGACATGATCACCATTCTCGGTCTCGGTCATGAAAGCTACCAGGAAGAAAATGGCGTGAAGTATCCTCACAGCGACATTGACTTTGCCCGTCAGTGCTGCCGGGAGCTGGGACTTCTGTAAAGAAAGAGAAATTAAAAAGGTGTCTTTCAGTCATCCATTGATCAGATGGCTGAAAGACACCTTTTCGTTTTGCTTCTGCATCCGGACGAACGTGCCGATGACACGTTTGGCCGGTTTTAACAATTATTTCTCAGGACCGTTAATGATGCGAACCTTGATGATGTTGTCCATTGCTGCGATTTTATGCTCAAAATCTTCGCTGATCGGAGACTCTACGTCGAACATGGCGTAGGCATAGTCACCGCGGCTCTTGGATACCATGTCACTGATGTTGACGCCTGCATTACCGCAGATGGTTGTGAACTGGCTGATTACGTTTGGCTTGTTGTAGTGTGCGACGCAGATGCGGGCCGGTTTGTGGAGATTACCGAGGGTACATGCCGGATAGTTGACGGAATTCACGATGTTTCCGTTCTCCAGATAATCGGCGATCTGCTTGACTGCCATCACTGCACAGTTATCTTCCGACTCTTCCGTGGAAGCGCCAAGATGGGGAAGAACGACTGCGCCGGGCATGTTGGCAACAGCCGGATTCGGGAAGTCGCTGACATAGCGGCGTACTTTTCCGGAAGCGAGAGCAGCAGCCATGTCGGTATCGTTGACAAGAAGATCTCTTGCGAAGTTAAGAATCACAACACCGTCCTTCATCTTCTCAAAGGCGGAGGCATTGATCATTCCCTTGGTGGAATCCAGCGCTGGAACATGGAGGGTGATGTAATCACACTGGCTGAAAATCTCATCGTTGTCTTTTACAATGTTGACATAGCGGGAGAGACGGACTGCGTTCTGAATGCTTAAATAAGGGTCGCAGCCATAGACATCCATTCCCAGATCATGGGCAGCGTTGGCAACAAGAACACCGATGGCGCCAAGACCGATGACACCAAGCTTTTTGCCTTTTACCTCACAGCCGGCAAAGGCTTTTTTTGCTTTCTCGGTTGTCTTTGCAATGGCGGAATCATTTTTGTTTTCCTGTACCCAGTTGGCACCGCCGATGATGTCGCGGGAGGCAAAGAGAAGGCCGGCCATGACAAGCTCCTTCACACCGTTGGCATTGGCACCTGGTGTGTTGAACACAACAATTCCCTTTTCTGCGCAGGCATTAAGCGGAATGTTATTCACACCGGCACCGGCGCGGGCGATGCAGAGCAGAGACTCCGGGAGCTCCAGATCATGCATCTGAGCGCTGCGGACAAGAACCGCGTCCGCGTTGTCCATGGTATCAGTAACCTGGCAGGACTGGGGCAGAAGATTCATACCAACATCAGCAATTGGATTAAGACAATACACATTAGCCATTACAGATTCTCCTTTTCAAACGCTTTCATGAATTCAACAAGTGCCGAAACGCCTTCGATGGGCATTGCATTGTAAATGCTTGCACGCATTCCGCCGACTGTGCGGTGTCCCTTCAGGTTCACAAAACCGGCAGCGGCAGCCTCTTTGACGAATTTGGCATCCAGCTCTTCATTTCCCGTAACGAAGGGAACGTTCATCAGAGAACGGGAAGCAGGTTCCACGGTTCCACGGAACAGCTTGCTGCTGTCAAGATAGTCGTAAAGAATGGCAGCTTTTTTCTCGTTGATCTTCTTCATTGCTTCCAGTCCGCCCTGTTTCTTCAGCCATTTGAAGACCTTGCCGCAGATGTAGATGTTGTAGCAGGGAGGGGTGTTGTAGAGGGAAGCAGCGTCATCATGGATCTTGTAGCGCATCATAGTTGGAGTGCCGGGAAGCACATCCTCGGTGATCAGGTCTTCGCGGATGATCACAATGACCATACCGGCCGGTCCGATGTTCTTCTGAACACCGCCGTAGATCACACCGTATTTGCTGACATCAACCGGCTCGGAAAGGAAGCAGGAGGAAACGTCGGCAACAAGCGTCTTTCCTTTTGTGTTGGGAAGGGTTTTGAACTTCGTTCCGTAAATGGTATTGTTTTCGCAAATATAAACGTAATCTGCATCCTCGGAGATCGGCAGATCGGAGCAGTCCGGGATGTAGGAGAAGGTCTTGTCGGCACTGGATGCCACCACATTGACCTTACCGTACATGGCTGCTTCCTGAGCCGCTTTTTTTGCCCACTGACCGGTCACGATATAGTCCGCAACGCGGTTCTTCATCAGGTTCATCGGGATCATTGCGAACTGAAGGGAAGCGCCGCCCTGAAGGAAGAGCACACGGTAGTTGTCCGGGATCTGCATCAGCTCACGCAGATCGGCTTCTGCCTCCTTGATGATCTTGTCGTAAACCTTGGAGCGATGGCTCATCTCCATTACTGACATGCCGCTGCCCTGATAGTCCATCATTTCACTGGCAGCCTCCTGCAAAACCTCCTCCGGCAACACAGCCGGGCCTGCAGAAAAATTGTAAACTCTGTTCATAAATTAACCTCCTTGCCGGCACATGAGAGATTATCGGTCCGGAGATCCGGAAAATGTGACGGCGATACCTGCGCTGTTTTAACGCATTAAACCAATAGTAGTACCAAAGAGACGATTCGTCAAGAGTAAAATTTATTAAAATTATTGATTTAATTTAAGAATGTGTTGAAACTGTGAAAAGAATCTGAATTTTATTTCACAGGATAAACATGGTTTTACCACAGTTTTTTGGAATGTTTTTCACAGTTTGCAGGTACATTGTTAATAAAGTTTGAAAGAAACAGGAGGGAACGATTGTGATTGAAGTAAAAAATCTGGTCAAACGCTATGGAAACCATCTGGCAGTTGACCATCTGAGCTTTACTCTGGAAAGCGGCAGAATCTACGGTTTTCTTGGTCCAAACGGAGCCGGAAAATCAACGACCATGAACATCATGACCGGTTACATCGGAGCAACAGAAGGCACGGTGACGATTAATGGCCATGATATTGTAAAAGAACCAGGAGAGGCAAAACGCTGCATCGGCTATCTGCCGGAGCTGCCTCCTCTCTACATGGATATGAAAGTCGGAGAGTATCTGTACTTCGCGGCAAAGCTGAAAGAAATCCCGGCGAAGGAAATGGAAGAAAGCGTGAATCAGGCAGCGCAGATGACAGGTCTGACTGAGGTAATGAACCGTCTGATCAAGAACCTGTCAAAAGGCTACAAACAGAGAGTGGGACTGGCACAGGCAATTCTTGGAATGCCGGAAATCATCATTCTGGACGAGCCTACTGTTGGTCTTGACCCGATTCAGATCATTGAGATCCGTTCATTAATGAAAGAACTGGCGAAGGAGCACACGGTAATCCTCAGCTCCCACATTCTTGCTGAGATCAGCGCGGTATGTGATCACATTCTGATCATTTCCCATGGAAAACTGGCAGCCAGCGATACGGCGGAAAATCTGCTTCGCCAGATGGATTCCTCCAACAAGCTGGATCTGATCATCAAAGGCGAGCGGGAAGCCATTGAAAAGGAACTTCGAACCATTATCGGTGTCACAAATTTGAATGAGCATGCGGATGAACCGGATTCCTATTCCTGCACCGTCTATACCGACGGAACAGAAATCCGCGACGATGTGTTCCACTTATGCGCGAAGAGAAACTGGCCGATCTATGAAATGAAATACTCCAGAGCAAATCTTGAGGATGTATTCATGGAACTGACCGCCGAGAATGAAAACGAACCGGAAGAAGAGCCGGCTTCCGGAAAGAAATTCGGAAGAGCGAAAAAGGCTGCGGCAAAGGAGGACAATGAGTAATGAAAGCGATCTTTGAACGTGAATTGAAATCATATTTTACTTCAATGATTGCGCCTCTGTTTATTGCAGTCATGACCTGCATCATGGGAATCTATTTCATGGCATATAACATGAATTACGGCTACCCCTATTTTTCCTATTCCCTCAGTGCAATTCTGTTCATTTTTACCTTTTCCATCCCGATTCTGACCATGAGAAGCATGTCAGAAGAGCGCAGACAGAAAACAGATCAGCTGCTTCTGACGTCTCCCATCAGCGTGACGCAGATGGTTATGGGAAAGTACCTGGCAATGGTTGCCGTTCTGGCAATTCCATGCCTGATCTTCTGTCTCTGCCCGCTGATCATTGATTCCACCGGAACCGCATATCTGGCAGTTGACTATTCCAGCATTCTGGCGTTTTTCCTGACCGGCTGTGTATACATTGCAATCGGCATGCTGATTTCTTCGATGACAGAGAGCATCATCCTTGCCGCAGTGGGAAGCATCGGTGCGCTGATTTTTCTGAACTTCCTGGTATCTCTTGCCAGCTTCATGCCGTCAGCAGCGTTCCCGTCCCTGATCGGATGCATCGTAATCCTGACAATTGCCGTGATCATCATCCACATTTTCGGAAAGAATGCGATTGTATCAGGAACCATTGAAATGGCTGGTATCGCAGTTATGACAGTGATTTATCTGATCAATCCGGATCTGTATGAAAACTGCATTCCGCAGCTGATGGAACAGCTTGCGGTAACCGAAGTCTTCTACCAGTTTTCTTCGGAATATATTTTTGACATCGCAGGAATTGTGAAGCTTCTGTCAGCGGCTGGCGTCTGTGTATTCTTAACGGTACAGACGGTCCAGAAGAGACGCTGGAGCTAGGAAAGGAGCCAGGGAACATGAAAAAAGAGAAGAAAGCATCGGTATCTGTCAAAGAAAGGATCAGCAGACAGTTTGGCAGCATACAGTTCAGAAACGGAAGTTACAGTCTGGTAACCATTGCGGTTGTCCTGGTGATTGTAATTTTAATCAATATGATTGTTGGTCAGCTGCCGAAATCCATAACAGGGATTGATATCAGCGACAGCCTGATCTATGAAACAGGTGAGGTAACAGAAGGCGTACTGGATGGACTGGAGCATGAAGTGGATGTTCTTGTCATTGCGGAAAATGGTTCGCTGGATTCAAGAATTGAAGCGTTTTTGGAGCGCTATGCAGAACAGTCTTCCAAAATCAGTCTGACCTACCGCGATCCGGTTCTTCATCCGGACGTACTGACCGAATATGGCGTATCCTATGATACCATCGTGATTTCCTGCGAAGCAACCGGAAAAACAGAAACCATTTCCATCGACGACATGATCCAGTATGATGATTACTATCTGTATTATCAGGGTGCATATGTAGAGACTGCCTTCGACGGCGAGGGACTGATGACCAGCGCAATTTCCTATGTAGCAGCCGATGATTCCAAGATGATCTATGTTCTGAATGGTCATCAGGAGTCGGCACTGTCTTCCTCTGTGACAGAGATGATCGGAAAATCCAACATGGAGACCAGCGATCTGAACCTGCTTGAAACAGCGTCAGTTCCGGATGACTGTGAGCTGCTTGTGATCAACAGCCCGCAGACCGATCTGGCAGACGATGAGCTGAAAGCAATCCGCAGCTATCTGATCGGCGGCAATGTCATGCTTCTGCGCGGCATCACCCAGAAAGAGCTGACAAACTTTGATGAGCTGATGGCGGAATATGGACTGACCATGCATAATGAATATGTGGCTGACTATGAGAGATATTATCAGGGAGCAAGAAGCTACTATAACTTCTTCCCGGTAATCACAAGCAGCACAACAAACATTGATTCCGATGGACTGATCCTTGTCAGCGGCGCAGCTGCCATGTCTGTTGCGGAAGATAAGGATGATACTGTGGCTCACGAAAAGCTTCTGACCACCAGCAGCAATGCAGCTCTGCAGAGTGACAGCGAGAACATGGCTCAGTACCTGCTTGCTGTTAAGAGTGTGAAGACTTATGAGGCAGGTGCGACAGCAGAAGGAGGAACTGACGATTCGGTTCTGATCCAGGGCGATGAAACGATGGCAGACGAAGATGGTGAAGAAGCGGCTGCAGAAAGTGAAGCAGAATCCGTAACCGGAGAAGAGGACGAGACAGCTGCGGAAACGGACGAAACAGAGGCGGCAGAGGAGACAGAAGGAACCATGCTGATTCTGACCGTTCCAAGCATGATCGATTCCGGCATTACCGACAGCTTCCAGAATCTGGAAAACCTGAATGAGTTTATGAACATGGTAACCTCCTTCTTTGATGATGTGGAAAACATTTCCATTGAGGCGAAGAGCCTGGAAGTTCCCTATAACACGGTTACCAATCCAGGAATCTGGAACAGTCTGTTCCTGTTCATCATTCCTGCATTCTGTATCATCACCGGTCTGTATGTATGGATTAAGCGCCGCAAGGCATAATAATTGGAGGTCATAAATGCAAAAAGGAACGAAGAACCTGGTGCTGCTTTGTGGTGTGGCAGTCGCGCTCTGTGCCGCTTACGGCGGCCTGACCGCATGGAACAGCTACAGTGAGAAGAAGCAGGAAGAAAAGGAGGCAGCAGAGGAAGAGGCTGCAAAAATCTATCTGTGTGAAGTCGAGCAGGCCAGCCAGCTGGAAATCAGCAATGAAAACGGAAGCTTTTCTTTTACCTGGAATTCGGAGAATGAGACCTGGGGCTACGATAAAGATGAAAAATTCCCGCTGAAACAGTCTAAGGTGACGGCAGTAACCGGCAAACTGGAAAGCCTGCTGGCAGTCCGTCAGCTGGAAGAGGTAGATGAGGATCTGTCCGTCTATGGACTGGATGAGCCGGCATATACGATGCTGGTGACGGACAGCGAGGGAACCGAGATATCTTTTGAAATCGGTGATGCCAGCGAAGTGACAGGCGACTACTATCTGCGGATGGATGGAGGAGAAGCGGTTTATACCGTTGCTTCCTCACTGATCACCGCCCTGGATCTGACCGAGGACGATCTTCTGGATGCGGAGACATACCCGACGATCGTAAGCAGCAACATCAGTTCACTGACCTGGACAGCTGGCGCCGATATGGCATCCTGGGAGGAGCGGGAGCGCGCGGTGGAAACAACGGCTGCAGAGACCGAGAGTGAAACGGAACTGACGGAAACGCGCAGCAATGAGGAGGAAACCACCGGGGTGGATACTGCTGAGGAAAATACTACCGAGGAGGATACTGCCGGGGAAGCAACGGTTGAAATGGAAAACTACTGGGTTCGCATTGCGGATGGTGTGGAAACGGAATATGAATCCATGGATGATCTTCTGAGTGCAGTGACCGGTCTGTCCTATGCAGACTGCGCGGATTACTATATGGAAGAAACAGAAATGAAACCATATGGTCTGGTCGAAAATGGAATGGTTGGAACGCTTACTGTCGCATATACTTCCAGCGGTGAGGAGAAGACACTGGTGCTGACCATTGGCGGAAAGACAGAGGACGAAACGGCTTATTATGTAAAGACACAGGATTCGGACATGGTGAATCTGATTGAATCGGAAACCATGGAATCGCTGCTGACGCTGCTCGGTGTTGAGACAGAAGATGCAGAAGAGGAAAGCGTGACTACGGAAGACGAAGAAGAGACCGTGACTGAAGAAGGTGCGACTGCTGAGCTGGAAGAAGAGACCATGACCGAAGAAGGTGCAGCTGCCGAGTCGGAAGAAGAGACCATGACCGAAGAAGGTGCGACTGATGAACCGGAAGAAGTCGTGACCGAAGAGAGCGCGACTGCTGAAGTGGAAGAAAAGACTGTGACCGAAGAGGAAAGAGCGGTTGCTGATTCAGAGGAAACGGCAGAAAGCGAAAACGAGTAAATTCTGGAAACAGGTACCGGATGGAATAGAACCGGGTGGAATTCATATACTATCTCCGTGAGAACAGAAACATATGATTCTGGAAAGGAGAAGCTATGAGAAAAACAACAGCAATGCTTGCGGTTCTGACGCTGGCTGTATCACTGGCAGCATGCGGCAGAAGAGGAGCAGACGATACCACAACAGACCATACTTCTATGGAAGAAACCACGAGAGAAACAACACGGGAGAGTACAGGTGCAAGGGAGACGACAAAGGCGACAGTCAGCGAATCGGAAAAAGAGAGCATGACGGGAACCTTTGACTCCGGTACGGATGAATTCACCTCGGACGGATTCGCGACAGACGAGTATGGCAATGACAGGGATCGGAACGAAACCCGGACAACCTATGATGGAGAGGAAACCCGCACGACGGATGAAAGGCATACCAGTGAAGGCGTGCTGGAAGAAATCGGCGATGATATCCGGGATGGAATCACCGGTACTGAGACCAGATAATTCAGAGAACAAAAACAAAACAGGATTGGCGGACGGCTGGGCTGTCCGCTGATTTTATTTTTCCCCAATCAGGAGCGAATTTCACCAGAGGACAACATAAGAAAAATCATTGACGAATGATTCGAATTCAAGTACAATAAACAGTCATAAAGTAATATATATGAAGGAGAGACGGTTATGGCAATGACAATGACCCAGAAAATTCTGGCTGCAGCAGCCGGTCTTGAAAGCGTAAAAGCAGGACAGCTGATTGAAGCAGATTTAAGCCTTGTGCTGGGAAACGATATCACCTCACCGGTTGCAATCCATGAGATGGAGCGTTTTGACCAGAAGGGCGTGTTTGATAAAGATAAAATCGCGCTGGTACTGGACCACTTTGTACCGAATAAGGACATTAAGTCCGCGGAACACTGCAAATGTGTAAGACAGTTTGCCTGTGCGCACGAAATCACAAATTTCTTCGATGTAGGCGAGATGGGTATTGAGCATGCCCTCCTGCCGGAAAAAGGACTGGTAGTAGCCGGTGACGTTGTAATCGGTGCGGACTCCCACACCTGCACCTACGGTGCTCTTGGCGCTTTCTCCACTGGTGTCGGAAGCACAGACATGGCAGCCGGAATGGCAACAGGAAAAGCCTGGTTCAAGGTTCCGTCAGCAATCCGTTTTGTTCTGACCGGAAAGCCGGCTCCGTTTGTAACCGGAAAAGACATCATCTTACATATCATCGGAATGATCGGCGTTGACGGCGCTCTGTATCAGTCCATGGAATTTGTCGGTGACGGAATTGCTCATCTGTCCATGGATGACAGACTCTGCATCGCCAACATGGCCATCGAAGCCGGCGGAAAGAATGGTATCTTCCCGGTTGATGAGAAGACCATTGCCTACATGGAAGAGCATTCCATCCGTCCGTACCGCGTGTTTGAAGCAGATCCGGACGCAGAATATACGGCAGAATACACCATCGATTTAAGCACTCTTCGTCCGACCGTTTCCTTCCCGCATCTGCCGGAGAACACACACACCATCGATGAGGTCGGCGAGATCGAAATCGATCAGGTTGTAATTGGTTCCTGCACCAACGGCCGCATGGAAGACCTGCGTGCCGCAGCACAGATTCTGAAAGGAAAGAAAGTAAAGAAGGGACTTCGCTGCATCGTGATCCCGGCGACTCAGAAGATCTATCTTCAGGCAATTGAAGAGGGACTGGTTCAGACCTTCATTCAGGCCGGCGCGATAGTCAGCACCCCGACCTGCGGTCCCTGCCTTGGCGGTTACATGGGAATCCTGGCGGCAGGAGAGCGCTGTGTATCCACAACGAACCGTAACTTTGTCGGCCGCATGGGTCATGTGACCAGTGAGATTTATCTGGCAAGCCCCTATGTGGCAGCAGCAAGTGCAGTGACCGGTAAGATTTCCGGTCCTGAGAGCGTGATGTAAGGAGGAGAACCATGGAAGCGAAAGGAAGAGTATTTAAGTTTGGAGATAACGTGGATACAGACGTAATCATTCCTGCCCGTTATCTGAATTCCTCCGATCCGGCAGAGCTGGCAAAGCACTGCATGGAGGACATTGACGCGGAGTTCGTCAACAAGGCGGCAAAGGGTGACATCATTGTTGCAGAAAAGAACTTCGGCTGCGGTTCCTCCCGTGAGCACGCACCGATCGCAATCAAGGCGGCTGGCGTCAGCTGTGTCATCGCAGAGACCTTCGCCAGAATTTTCTATCGCAATGCCATCAACATCGGTCTTCCGATCATCGAGTGTGCCGAGGCAAGCAGAGAGATCAAAGAAGGCGATATCGTTGAAATTGACTTTAATTCCGGCGTGATCACAGATGTGACCACAGGAAAGAACTTCCAGGGACAGGCATTCCCTCCGTTTATGCAGAAGATCATTGCAGAGGGCGGTCTGATCAACTATATCAATCATAAATAAAGATTTCCAGAGGAACGTGCCGCCGGCACATTTGTTTGGAGGAAAAATAATTAGGAATAAGTAATGCAGAAAGCAGTGTCTGAATCGTATCAGGCACTGTTTTTTGTATGCAATGAGACATGTGGGTGACGCTTTTGTATGTAATGAGGTACGTGGGTGACGATTTTGTATGTAATGAGGTACGTGGGTGACGTTTTTATATGCAATCAGGCGGGTACTGCAGTAGCGTAGTGATTCGCGCAGAGAGCTGTTTCTTATGATTGGGAGCACGGGGATGCAGTGTCGAATTATGAAACGCGCCGGAATCCCTGAATTCATGAGGCTTTCCCATGATCGATCTGCGCGGCTGGACAAAAGAATAAAAAACTTTCCGACAAAACTTCCGGAAAAGATACAGCAGAGGACGGCATATGCCGTAGAAACATGTTGAAATAGAAAGATAACAAGGAGAAGTAAACTTATATTGGAACTACAATGACGAAACGTGCGATGTATTTTGCGTGTAATTGATGGAAATGTTCGTTATAATGGCACTGCTATGAACATATAGTAGTCACACAGACCGGGCAAAAAGCTCAGTGGTAAGACACGAACATTCAAAATCAGGAGGAGAATACTATGCCGGAAAAAATCAACGAAAACAACAAGGTAAGTGTCATTGGCGTCATTGTGTCACAGTTTCAGTTCAGCCATGAAGTGTATGGAGAAGGATTTTATCTCGTGGATCTGTCTGTAAACCGTCTCAGCGATCAGTCGGATGTGATTCCGCTGATGATTTCGGAGCGGCTGATCGATGTGAAACAGGATTACCGTGGAAGAACCATGGAAGCCCTGGGACAGTTCCGTTCCTACAACCGCCATGAGGGAACACGAAACCGTCTTGTCCTCTCCGTATTTGTCAGAGAGTTCCAGTTCATGGAGGAATTCACGGACTATACGAAGACCAATCAGATCTTTCTGGACGGATTTGTATGCAAGGAGCCGGTTTACCGGAAAACGCCCCTTGGACGCGAGATTGCTGACATGCTGCTTGCCGTCAACCGCCCCTATGGAAAGAGCGACTACATACCCTGCATCTGCTGGGGCCGCAATGCCAGATATGCCTCGACCTTTGAAATTGGAACGAGAATCCGTGTTTTTGGAAGAATTCAGAGCCGGGAGTATATGAAGAAAATCAGTGAGGAAGAAAGCGAGAAGCGCATTGCCTATGAAGTATCTGTCAGCAAAATGGAATATATGGAAGAGAAAGCTTGACAGAAAAAGAGGAATGATGTAAACTGAATGCGAAGAAAAGTAGAGGTTGCGCGATTAATGAGTAGATGATCGGATGCGGGCAGCGCAGATGAAGATGATTGAAAGGTGAGAGCGCCGAAAGGACAGGTGATGCCGGATCTGCCCTTGGGCACAGGCTGAACAAGTGTGTGACTGTCATCTGGTACAGATGGGGAGCTACGAGGACGATATTCAGTAACCTTATGAGCCGACCAGTGCCGTCGGCTCTTTTCTTTATACCAGGGCGGACGTGCCAGCGACACGTCCGGTCAGATTGTCTATACATCCAAGAGAATGTGCCGGTGATACGTTCGATTGGATCGTTGATCAAAAAGCGCACAGAGCGCGGAAAGAGGGTTTGTATGGCTATTTTTACAGGAGCAGGAGTTGCAATCGTTACTCCATTTACAGCAGACGATAAGGTGAATTACGAAGAACTTGGAAGAATGATCGATTACCAGATTGAAAACGGCACAGATGCCATCATCATCTGCGGAACGACCGGTGAATCCTCCACACTGTCCCACGAAGAGCATGACGAGTGCATTCGTTTTGCCGTTGAACACACCGCAGGACGTGTACCTGTTGTAGCGGGAACCGGATCCAACTCCACTGCGGAGGCAATCCGCCTCTCCACCCATGCAGAACAGTCCGGCGCGGATGCCCTTCTGCTGGTAACTCCATACTACAACAAGGCAACCCAGTCCGGTCTGATTGAGCACTATACAAAAATTGCAAACAGCGTGAAGATTCCGATCATTCTTTACAATGTTCCTTCCAGAACCGGTGTGAACATTCTCCCGGAGACAGCGGTTGCGCTGGCTAAGAATGTGGAGAACATTGTTGCGATCAAGGAAGCAAGCGGAAACATTGGACAGATTGCCAAGCTGGCTGCGCTGGCTGACGGCTGCATCGACATCTATTCCGGAAATGATAATGAGATTGTTCCGATCATGTCTCTTGGAGGAAAAGGCGTTATTTCCGTTCTTTCCAACGTTGCACCAAAGCTGACTCACGATATCGCACAGAACTATCTGGATGGAAATCTGGAGGAAGCAAGAAAGCTGCAGCTGGAATCGGTAAGTCTGATCGATGCGCTGTTCTGTGAGGTAAATCCGATTCCGGTTAAGACAGCAATGAATCTGATCGGATGGAATGCGGGAGATGTCCGCCTTCCGCTGAGCGCGATGAGCGAAGCAAATAAGGAGCGTCTGAAGAAGGAACTGCAGAATGCAGGACTGATGAACTGATCAGGTCGGAAAAGAACAGGAGTGTGATAACATGTTACGGGTGATTTTAAATGGCTGCAATGGTGCCATGGGACGTGTGCTGGATCAGGTAATCGCACAGGAAGCGGATGTAACCGTTGTTGCAGGTGTGGATCTGAAACCGGATGATTCACTGAGCTATCCAGTGTTCACTTCTCTGGCAGACTGCAATGTGGAAGCGGATGCTGTGATTGATTTTACCGTTGCGGCAGCGACGGATGCTGTGCTTGAGGCGTGCAGAGAAAAAAAGATTCCTCTTGTTCTGGCGACAACCGGTCTCTCAAAAGAACAGCTTGACCATGTAAGTGAGGCTGCAAAGGAGATTCCGCTTGTTCAGTCCTTCAACATGTCTCTTGGAATCAATACGCTGGCAAAAGTGCTGGAGCAGATCAGCCCTCTTCTTGCAGAAGCGGGATTTGACATTGAAATTGTAGAGCGTCACCACAGAAAGAAGGTAGACGCACCTAGCGGAACCGCACTTCTTCTTGCCAATGCGGCAAACCGTGCACTGGATGAAAAATGTCACTATGTGTATGACCGCAGCAGTGTAAGACAGAAGCGTGATCCCTATGAGATCGGTATCAGCGCAGTCAGAGGCGGAACCATTGTTGGTGTTCATGACGTGATTTTTGCCGGTGAGGATGAGGTAATCGAACTGAATCATCAGGCCTTTTCCAAGGCTGTTTTTGCCAAGGGCGCAATCACTGCCGCAAAGTTTTTGCAGCAGAAAGAGCCGGGCTACTATACAATGCGCGATGTGATCGGCTGATCGTGTTCCTGTCTGGAGCCGGTCGCAGAAATCAGCAGGTGAAGAGAAAAAAAGGCAGGAGCCATTGAGGCCCTGCCTTTTCCTGACGACTGCTCCTGCATCCAGACGACCGTGCCAGTGACACGGTCGCCTGGATGTACGCCAGCAGCATGCTTCGTCTCGTTACAGGATTAGCAGCAGTCACTTCCGCAGCCGTTTCCGCAGAAGCAGCTGAGCAGAAGCAGCCAGATGATGATGTTGCATCCGCATCCGTTGTCGCCGCCAAAGATGCTGCCAAGACCATTGCCAAAACCGAAACCGGAACCACATCCGCTGTCACAGCCGCATCCGCTTCTGTTGTTGTTGCCGAAGAATAGAAGAATCAGCAGGATCCAGATGCAGTTGCATCCGTTACCGTTGGAACTTCTTTCGCAGGAACCGCAGGATCCGCAGTTTGTTGCAGCTAAATCACTCATGATGATTTACCTCCAGATTTTGTTTACAGTGTATATTATGAAGACGGAGGGGGGAGTGTTACGGTTTTTCCGATTTATTTTTTCCCCTTTTGTTTTTTCTGTTTGAAGCGAGAAGTGCCTGAACCTGTTCAAAGGTCTGGCTGCTGATCAGAGGCTGATGGGCATGCTCTGTGATGACCCACTGTTCGCGGGGGAGGGAAATTCGTTTTCTGGATTGGCAGCTGAGTTTCTGTTCTTTTCCCTGGACCAGTGTTCCGGTGTAAACGGGGTCGGACAGGATCCGTTTGATGGTGCTGACAGACCAGCCGGGGGTCTCCTGGGACGGGGTGGTAAAAGGTGCCTGAAAGAGAAGTCCATTCTGCTTTTTATAGCAGCTTGGGCGCAGGATATGTTCCCCGGTAAGACGATCCGCAATCTGAGAAATGGAATTTCCTTCCAGATACCACTGGTAAATCTGGCGGACAACGGCAGCTGCCGGAGGATCCGGGATCAGGTGATGGTGATCCCCGGGATCTTTTGTGTAGCCGTAACAGGCAAAGGAACCGATGAACTGGCCGTTTTCCATTTTTTTGTGAAGAACAGCCCGGATGTTGTCAGAAAGATCCTCGCAGTACCACTGGTTGAGCAGACCGTTCAGCTGCCGCATTTTTCTTGCCTTTGGCTCGGCGGAATCCACATGGTCGATCAGGCTGAGGAAGCGGATTCCCCACATGGGAAACAGGTGGTTCAGATAGGTATCTGCAGTTTCCAGATCTCTTGTGAAACGTGACTGGGATTTGCAGAGAATGATTTCAAACCGTCAGTGTCTGGCGTCATCGAGGAGGCGGCAGAAGGCCGGGCGTCTGTTGTTCAGTCCGGAATAGTTTTCATCAACATAAACTGCATAAATCTCCATGCCGTGATCCCTGGCGTATTCGGTCAGCAGAAGCTGCTGGTTCAGAATGCTCTCACTGACGGACGGGCTGTTTGGAGATTTCTCATCTTCAACGGAAAGGCGGCAGTAGATCGCTGCAAGCATAGTGTTACCTCGAAGCTGTTATCAGTATCAGAATATGAAAGAAGGTCAGTCAATGTCGGAGCATTTATATCAGGATTTGAAGCTGTGGGAGGATCCGCGTGATCCTTTGTCAGAGGAGGAGAGACTGGATGCGGTAATCCGTCCGCTTTGTCTCTGGTATGAAAGGAATAAAAGGGATCTGCCCTGGCGCAGAGATCGGGATCCCTACCACATCTGGATTTCGGAAATCATGCTTCAGCAGACGCGGGTGGAGGCGGTGAAGCCGTACTATGAACGGTTCATGACAAAGTATCCGGATGCGGCGTCGTTAGCGGATGCCGATGAAGAGGAGCTGATGAAGTGCTGGGAAGGTCTTGGATACTATTCCCGTGCCAGAAACCTGAAAAAGGCGGCACAGGTCTGTGTGCAGGACTATCAGGGAAACATTCCGGCAGACTATGAGCAGCTGTTAAAACTTCCCGGTATCGGAAGCTATACGGCCGGTGCTGTTTCTTCCATTGCTTTTAATCTGCGAAAGCCTGCTGTGGATGGAAATGTTCTGCGCGTGATCCATCGTGTGCTTGCCTGCCGTGATGATATTCTGAGCCAGAAAGTAAAGAAGGCACTGGAAAACAGGCTGGAAGCGTCGATGAACCGAATGGAGGCAGATCCGGGAACCTACAATCAGGCATTGATGGAACTGGGAGCCTGTGTCTGCATTCCCAATGGAGAACCGCTGTGCAGCCAGTGTCCCCTGGAAAGGCTTTGCCTGGCATCCAGGCAGGGACTGACCGGTGAGATCCCCTGGAAACAGCCGAAAAAGCCGAGAAAGATTGAAGAGAGGACTGTTTTTGTGATTACAGACGGGCAGCGGATTCTGATTCGTCAGCGGCCGGACAGCGGACTTCTGGCCGGACTGTATGAGCTTCCCCAGACGGAGGGACGTTTTGAGGAAGAAGAGGTACTGACCTACTGGAAGGATCTGTTTCCGGAAACGGTAAAAACGGCAGAGACAAAAGAAGGAAAACATATTTTCTCCCACATTGAATGGCACATGACAGGCTGGGAGATCCGGCTGGAAAATCTTCTTGCCTACCGGAAACAGCTGGAACAGCTGGGATATCTGGTTGCCAATAAGGAGCAGATCCGGAAGGAATATACGATACCAAAAGCGTTTTCAGCCTGGAAGAATTACTGGGAGGAATCCAAGTGAGAGAAGAGATAATCAGACAGATTCGTGTGATCACAAAGGAAGAGCAGGAGATTCTGCAGGGACAGAAGCTGAACCGGAAACGGTATACGAGCAAGGCGGATTTTGAGATCGACAGCCAGAAGATGCTGGAACGGGGGCAGCTGATTGATATCAGACCTCATACCAGGTTTGTGGCATTTCCGCGTCATACCCATAACTATGTGGAGATTATCTACATGCTGAAGGGAAGTACCAGGCATTGTGTACAGGATTCTCTTACGGTGGAGCTGGAGGAGGGGGATCTGCTGTTTCTGAATCAGCATGCCAGTCACAGCATTGAAGCAGCCGGTGAAGAGGATCTGGCCGTGAATTTCATTGTCCTTCCCCAGTTTTTTGATGTGGCATTTTCCATGCTGGATGAAGAAAATGAGCTGAAGAATTTTCTGGCGGATACGCTGACAAGGGACAGTGAGAGAGCGGGATATCTTCACTATAAGGTTGCCGGTGAGCTTCAGATCCAGAACCTGCTGGAAAACATGATCTGGACGATCCGGAACCAGACAGGAAATGCAGTGAAAATTAATCAGGTTACCATGGGGCTGCTTCTTCTTCATCTGATGAACTGTACGGACCGTCTGGAATATCACGACCGACTGCAGCAGGAAAAGCAGATTACAATGAAGGCACTCCACTACATTGAAGAGAACTACCGTGATGCTTCTCTGGGATGGATCGCTGCACGGGAAAACCTTTCGATCTATCAGTTGAGCCGGATGATCAAAAAGCAGACCGGTTATACCTTCAAGGAGCTGCTGCAGATCCGTCGGCTGACCAGAGCCGCCCAGCTGCTTTCCCAGACGCAGCTGCCGGTGTCGGATATTATTGCAGCTGTTGGATACGATAATACCAGCTATTTCTTTCGGGTGTTCCGGGAAAAATACCATGTAAGCCCACGGGAGTATCGGATAAAGAGCAGACAGACCGTATCGGCGGATTCAGAGTAAAAAAACAACCCTGATTCTGTTTCATGTAATCCAGGTAATGGATGTACATGAAACAGGATCAGGGTTGTCTGTTATGCGGGCAGCGTGTCTCTCACGTTACTGCGGGCAGTGAGTTTCTTTTTGCTGCCGGCTTTCGATTAGTCGGTAAAAGCTGCGGCGCCAGTGGTTTTCTGAGCCTTAGGTCTGCGGCCGCGCGGTTTTGCAGCAGTCTTTCCTTCGCCTTCTGCAGCGGGTGCCGCTTCAGCAGAAGCAGATGTCACTTTTTCCTTTGCGGCAGTGGATTTTTTGGAAGCCGTTTCTTTGGAAGCCGTTTCTTTCGCAGCTGTTTCCTTCACAGCCTTTTCTTTCACGTTCTTTTCTTTGGAGGCTGTTTCCTTGGAAACTGTTTCATTTGCAGCGGTTTCTTTTCCGGCAGAAGCTTTGTTCTCAGCGGGTGCTTTCTTTTTTCTGGAAGAAGCGGGCTTCTTTTCGGCAGCTGTTTTTTCCTGAGAAGCATTCTCTGCTGCAGGAGCTTCCTTTGCTTCTTTCTTTGGAGCGGAAGCGTTCACTGTTTTTTCTTTGACCGGTTTTTCTGTCTCCGGCTTTTCGGCAGGAGTCAGAGCAGAAACAGTCTTTTCTGCAGCGGTGGAATCGGCTGTCTGGGCATTGGCTGTCTTCTTTCTGTGATTCGGACGGCGGCCTCTGTGCTGTCTGGAACTGTCACCGTGAGTCTTTCCATTCTCTTCCTGGTCTTTTTCCGCTGCCGGAGCCGGTTTTGCTTCCTGCTTTTCTTCTTCGACCGACTCTGCGGCTTTTGCAGCAGTTTCCTTCACTTCCAGGGAAGCAGTTTCCTCTGTTTTCTGAGCAGCAGGCTTTCTGGTGCGACGGGACTTTTTCACAGCAGGTGTCTCGGCCGGGGCATCTGCATGGTTTTCTGCATCTGCGGGAGCTTCAGCCGTAACCGGAGCCGCTGTCGGAGCTGCCTCTTTTTCCGGCTCAGAAGCCGGCTGTGCAATCTGGTGGATCGTTACATCATTTTTTACAACAGTAACCTTCATGAACGAATCCGGAACGGCAGCAGCGATCTTTTCTGCAATGGAATCGCTGAAGGCAGCAGCCTTGTGCTCTGTGTGAGCAGCAGTATCGTCGCTGAAAATCTGTTTTGCAACAACGGTATCCGGATGAATGACTTCGGTGATGAAGGAATCAACTACATGGGATTCCAGTGCCGGTTCCTCTGCAGCAGCCTCTACTTCAGGTTCGCTGTTTTCACTGATATCGGCAGCCGGTTCTTCTTCAGCGGAGGGGGCAGAGATTTCTTCAGAAACAGCAGAGTCATCGGTATCCGGCTGGGACGGAGCAGTGACTTCGGTATCAATTACCGGAATGGTGTCAGCCGCTGCGGTAACTGCTGCTTCCGTTACAGTCGGCTCCTCTGCGGGATTGGCAGCCGTTTCAGAAGAAGTTTCCACGGTTTCTTCGACAACCGGGTTGAGAACCGGTTCTGTATTAACTGCAGTCACAGGCTGTACAGGTGTTTCAACTGCCGCCTCCTGGGCTGCAGCCGGAGCAGATTCAGCGGACTCTTGTGCATCAGCCGGCTGTTCTTCCGGGCGGTTCTGCATTGCAAGAAGTTCTTCCTCCATTGCCTGTGCCTTTTCCTTTGCAGTCGCGTTGTCGAAACGGCGCTGTCTTGCATAGGCATCAGCGATGGTCGGGAAGCAGTAAACATATCCGTCATAGTTAAAGGTGCGTTTCCAGAATTCAACAACATGCTGGAAACCATTGTCTTTGCTGATGATGTAGAAACAGGTATCTTTTCCCTCATGGATCAGATAGCCAAGGTAGGTAGAAAGCTGGAAATCAAGTGCGTTTTTTCCGCCACGCACGATCTTGTATTTGCGGACAACTGCCTTGCTGGCAAAAATCATGTCCATCGTCTCGAAAGTAAGGGTATCTGCGTTATTGCTGTAGAAAATGATAACAGTGTCCTGCTCAGACAGATTCAGAATTCCACGGATACCTTCAGATTTGACGTTTTCATAGTCAATAAGATAGGCGGCCATTCGTTTTCTCCTTTTGCAAAAAAATAGAATTGGAAAGCCGGTAAAAACGGCTGTTTGACATGCAGTATGTAATGGTAATCAAGAACAAAATGACAGACTGCACTTATTTTTCAGTATATCATAAAGTGAACAAATTGTAAATATGTTCTTTCGGCGCAGAAAAAAAGGGGAAGATTCTGCAAATAAGGACGTAAAAAAAACAAGAGGCGACCTTGCAATCGGAGGAAAGTGATGCTATACTGTAGGTAAGATTGTACAATTGGACGTAGCGAAAAACGGATTTTGTACAGCAATTTTAAGGGGGAATTTCTTATGAAGTACTACTTGGCAGTAGACATCGGAGCTTCCAGCGGCCGTCACATTCTTGCACATATGGAAGATGGTAAAATGGTGCTTGAGGAGATGTACCGTTTTGTAAACGGCAATGTAGTCAGAGACGGACATCTCTGCTGGGAATTTGACCGTTTGTTTACTGAGATTGTAAACGGAATTAAGGCCTGCGCAGATGCGGGAAAGGCTCCGGTATCAATGGGTATTGATACCTGGGGCGTTGATTTTGTGTTGCTGGATAAGGATGATCATGTTCTTGGTGATACCATCGCTTACCGTGACAGCCGTACAAACGGAATGGATGAGGAACTTTCCAAACTCATCTCACCGGAAGAGCTGTACAGCAGAACAGGAATTCAGAAGCAGCTCTACAACTCAATCTATCAGCTGCTGGCAATTAAGAAGGAGCATCCGGAATATCTGGAGCAGGCAGAAAGCTTCCTGATGACACCGGAGTACTTCAATTTCCTTCTGACCGGTGTTAAGAAAAACGAATATACCAATGCAACGACCGGCCAGCTGGTAAATGCGCAGACAAAAGACTGGGACTATGAGCTGATTGAGAAGATTGGCGTTCCCACAAAGATCTTCGGAAAACTGAACATGCCAAAAACAAGCGTTGGAATGCTGAAAGAGGAAATTGCGGCTCAGGTTGGATGTCAGCTGGAAGTTGTTCTTCCTGCAACGCATGACACCGGTTCCGCCGTTCTTGCAGTTCCGGCAAACGACGATGATTTCGTTTATCTGAGCTCCGGTACCTGGTCTCTGATGGGAATCGAGCGAAAAGAAGCGGAGTGCAGCTTAAAGAGCATGGAATACAATTTCACCAACGAAGGCGGCTATGATTACCGGTTCCGTTACCTGAAAAACATCATGGGTCTGTGGATGCTGCAGAGTGTCCGCAAAGAAATGAGCGCCGGAGACAAGAAATATTCCTTCCCGGAGCTGATCGCAATGGCAAAAGAAGCAGACGGCTTCCCGTCCATCGTTGAATGTAATGACCAGAGCTTCCTGGCTCCGGAGAGCATGACAAAGGCAGTTCAGGATTTCTGTGAAAAGAGCGGACAGCCTGTTCCGAAGACCATGGGAGAGGTCATGGTAGTTATCTACAATTCCCTTGCCAGATGCTATGCGGAGACAATCAGCCAGCTGGAAGAGATGTCCGGAAGAACCTTCTCCAGACTTCACATTGTCGGCGGCGGATGTCAGGATGCCTTCCTGAATAAGAAAACAAAAGAAGCGACCGGTAAGGAAGTTTTCGCGGGACCTGTCGAGGGAACTGCTCTTGGAAATCTGATGGTTCAGATGATGAAAGACGGTACCTTCACTTCTCTGGAAGAGGCAAGAACCTGTGTGGCTGCATCCTTTGATGTAAAACCGGTTGAGTAATAAATGAAAATAAAAAAGGAGAGATAACCATGTACGATTTAAAGAAGGGCTACGAGGTAGCAAAAGAGTATTATGCGCAGTATGGCATTGATGTGGATGCTGTGATTAAGGCATGTGACGAGACTCCGATCTCCATGCACTGCTGGCAGGGCGATGATGTTGGCGGAACCGAGCTGAAGGAAGACAAGGCACTGACCGGCGGAATCCAGACAACAGGAAACTATCCGGGCAAGGCACGCAACGGCGAAGAGCTTCGCGCAGACATCGATATGGCTATGAAGTTCATCCCGGGTACCCTGAAGATGAATGTTCATGCAAACTACATCGAGGCAGGCCGTCCGGTTGACAGAAACGAAATCGAGCCGGAGCACTACCAGAAGTGGGTAGACTGGGCTGTTGAGAAGGGCGTTGGCCTGGATTTCAACCCGACCTACTTTGCTCATCCGAAGAGTGACAACGGAACGCTTTCCTGTGCAGACGAAGAGACCCGTAAGTTCTGGGTTGAGCACGGAATCCGCTGCCGTCGTGTCGGACAGTACTTTGCTGAGAAGACAGGAAAGCCCTGTGTGATCAACCACTGGACTCCGGACGGAGACAAGGAAGTTCCGGTTGACACGCTGGGACCGCGTCAGAGACTGAAGAAGAGCTATGATGAGATCTTCGCTGCAACAGAGGATGTGACCGGCGTTATTGACGGTATCGAGTCCAAGGTATTCGGAATTGGTATGGAGTCCTACACCGTAGGTTCCCATGAGTTCTGCATGGGCTATGTTATGAACGCAAAGAAGGATCACATCATCATGACACTGGATGCAGGTCACTACCATCCGACTGAGACTGTTTCCAACAAGCTGTCCGGCATCTACACGTTCGCTGATTCCGTTCTGCTTCATGTAACACGTGCCGTTCGCTGGGACTCCGACCATGTAGTAGGTCTGGAAGACGAGACAAAGGCAATCTTTGAAGAGCTGGTTCGCATGAACAAGCTGCAGGATACCTATGTGGCAACTGATTTCTTTGATGCGTCCATCAACCGTATTTCCGCATGGGTAATCGGTCTGAGAAACACAAGAAAGGCAATCCTTGCTGCAATGCTTCAGCCGAATGACAAGATGAAGGAGCTGGAGGCAGCAGGTGATGTAACAGCAAGACTGGCATATAAGGAAGAGTTCAAGGCAGCTCCGTTCTCTCTTGTATGGGATTACTACTGTGCACAGAAGGGTGCAGGAGTTGGTCTTGAATGGCTGGCAGAAGTTAAGAAGTACGAGGAAGAGGTTCTGTCCAAGAGAGCTTAATCGACAGGTTAAGAAGAGTCTGTGTCAGGCGCGTGCGCCTGGATGCAATGGAAGATGCAAGAAAGCCCGCGGGATTCCGCGGGCTTTTGTCATAAGCTTTTTGACCAATATGTAAGGATTATTCAACATCAGAAGTGCAGTGCGGGCACTTGGTTGCTTCCAGGTGAATCGCCGACTTGCAGTATGGGCAGGTCTTTGTAGTTGGAGCCGGAGTCTCCTTCTTGCGAAGGGAGTGGAAGAACTTGATGATCAGGAACAGAACGAAAGCCTGAATTACGAAATTGATCAGACCGGAAATGAACTGACCATAGGGGAATTCAGCACCTAATAGAACGAATTTCAGTTCGTCGAACTGGGTGCCTCTTGTGAAAAGGCTCAGAAGCGGGGTGATCAGACAGTTATTCAGTGATGTGATCAGGCCGCTGAACGCAGTACCCATGATGAGACCGACAGCCATGTCGATCATGTTGCCTTTTACTGCGAATTCTTTAAATTCCTTCATGAATTTTTTGAGCATGGAAATACCCTCCCTGTATATAATATGAAATCTATTATAAAGCAGGAAAAGACAAAAATCAACAAATATTATTTTATTTACATCAGATGAAAATCATGGTATGATAAAGCTGTTGATTTAGAGGAACCGACCGGCGTGCAGTCACGTCAGAACGATGTCCGGCGCCGGATTACTCCTCTGGAAGCGGATTACATAAACGAGGTAAAGGAAATGAATACATACGAAGCGATAGCTGCATTGGTTGAATATGGAATTGCAAACGGTCTGACACCGGAAACGGAACGTGTCTATACAACAAATCTTCTGCTTGATGTGATGAAACTGGATGACTATGAGGAACCGGCTCAGATTCCGGAAGCAGGACTGGAAGAGATCCTGAAGGTATTACTGGACGACGGCTGTGCCCGCGGTCTGCTGGAGGATAGCGTTGTGTACCGGGATCTGTTTGACACAAGACTGATGAACTGTCTGATGCCGAGGCCTTCTCAGGTTCAGAAGGAATTCTGGAGCCGCTATGAGAAATCGGCAGAGGATGCAACTTCCTATTACTATAAGCTGAGTCAGGACTCCGACTACATCTGACGCTACCGTGTCTGCAAAGATATGAAATGGGTAACGCCAACCAAGTACGGTGATCTGGACATTACCATTAACCTTTCCAAGCCGGAAAAGGATCCGAAAGCCATCGCTGCAGCCAGAACCATGAAGCAGAGCGGATATCCCAAGTGTCTGCTGTGCCGCCAGAATGAGGGCTATGCGGGACGTGTGAACCATCCGGCGAGAGAGAACCACCGGATCATTCCGGTTACCATTAACGATTGCCAGTGGGGCTTCCAGTATTCTCCTTATGTGTACTATAACGAGCATTGCATCGTTTTCTGCGGAGAGCATGTTCCAATGAAGATCGAGCGCAGTACCTTTGTGAAGCTGTTTGATTTTGTTAGCCAGTTCCCCCACTATTTCCTTGGCTCCAATGCAGATCTCCCCATTGTCGGCGGCTCCATTCTGACCCATGACCATTTCCAGGGCGGCCATTATGAATTTGCCATGGAAAAGGCACCTGTCGAGACACCGGTAACAATTGCCGGATTTGAAGATGTGGAAGCAGGTATTGTCAAGTGGCCGATGTCTGTGATCCGCATTCGCCATAAAGACAGAGAGCGCCTGACCGATCTGGCAGATCACATCCTTTTGGCATGGAGAGGCTACACAGATGAATCCTGCTTTGTGTTTGCAGAGACAGACGGTGAGCCGCACAACACGATCACACCGATTGCCCGCATGCATGACGGTCTTTTTGAGCTGGATCTTGTGCTTCGCAACAACATTACGACAAAAGAGCATCCTCTTGGCGTTTATCATCCCCATGAGAATCTGCACCATATCAAGAAAGAGAACATCGGCCTGATCGAAGTCATGGGTCTTGCAGTTCTTCCGTCCCGCCTGAAGAATGAACTGGCAGAGCTGAAAGAAGCGATTCTTTCCGGCAGAAATCTTCGGGACGATGAAGTGCTTTCCAAGCATGCGGACTGGGCGGAGGAATTCCTGTCCCGCTATGATGCGGTCAATGAAGAAACCATTGAGGAGATTCTCCATGCGGAAGTCGGCAGCGTATTTGAGCAGGTGCTTGAGGACGCCGGTGTTTATAAGAGAAATGAAGCAGGAAAAGAAGGTTTCCTTCGCTTTATCGCTTCTCTGTAAATGAAATGCTGGCTGGAAGGAATGGATTGATGAGAAAAGGAAAAGGCATGGCTGTGCTGGTACTCCTGGCTGCGCTTCTGTGTGCGCAGGGATGCGAGAGTGCGGGCCGTGCAAGCAACGAAGAAGGAATTGCTGCATATCAGGCGGGGGAACTGAATAAAGCAATTGGTCTGTTCAACCAGGCGATCACGCAGGATAGCAGCTGTGCGGAATACTATGTAAACAAAGGAATGGCTCTCAGCGCGATGACGGACTATGAAAATGCGCTGATCTGCTTTGAGCAGGCGGTGAACCTGGATTCCGGACTGGCTCATGCTTACCGGGGGAAGGGAATCACCTGTAGCCGAGAAAAAGATTATCCCGCTGCCATTGCCGCTTTTGATCAGGCACTGGCCTGCATCAGGGATCAGAAGAGTTCGCTTGCCTGTGATATCATTGGCTACCGGGCAGCGGCGAAGACACTTTCCGGAGACTATGACGGAGCAATCGCGGATTATGAGACGCTGATCGCCTGTGAATATGAAAAGGAACGGATGTATCTTCTGCTTGGACATGTATACATTAAAAAGCAGGATGTGGATTTGGCAACGATCCAGTATCAGAATTCGATCAATCAAAACCACAAGGATCTGAAAAAATATCTGGAAATGGCGGAAACGCTGGAAGCGGCCGGTTTTGAGGAGGAGAGACTTCGTGTACTGGAGGCGGCGCTTTCTCTGACGGCAGATACGGATGAGAAGCATTATGACCGCGGTGTGATTTATCTGGAACTGGATCAGGTAAAGGAAGCGTTTGCAGAATTTGAACAGGCTTATAACATGGGATATCTGCAGGCCGGTTATTATCTGGGATATTGTTACGAATTGTGGGAACAATACAGCGAAGCGGAGCTGATCTATCAGAAGCAGCTGACCGTTTCGGCGCAGGACGCGAGAATCTATAACCAGCTTGCTGTCTGTCAGCTGAAACAGCAGAAATATCAGGAAGCGCTTGTAATGATCAATCAGGGACTGGCTCTGAATGATCAGGCAGTTTCGGATGATCTTCTGTGGAATCGGGTAGTCTGTTACGAGAAAATGCGGGAATATGCCAGCGCGATGACGACGCTGGAAGAATATCTGGTGAAATTTCCGTCTGATGAAAAGGCGAAGCAGGAATTATCCTATTTACGAAGCAGGTAAACGGGAAACAGGAGACAGAATATGATAGAAACGAAACAGAGAACGGAACGACTGATCCTGGTTGCCGTAGACACAGGGGAATCCCATGACATCCGTGCCTCACTGGAGGAGCTGGGACTTCTGGTCGAAACGGCAGGAGGAGACCCCATTGAAATGGTGGTTCAGAATCTGGATCACCCCAATCCGGCAACCTATGTGGGCAGCGGTAAGGTGGAAGAGATCAGAATGCTGATCCATGCGCTTGGAGCGGACGGAATTGTCTGCGACGATGAACTGACACCGGCGCAGCTGAAAAATCTGGAGCAGGAACTGGATACGGTTGTTTTGGACCGTACCATGGTCATTCTAGATATTTTTGCGGCACGCGCAAAAAGCAGCGAGGGAAAAATTCAGGTTGAGCTGGCCCAGCTGCGCTATCGGGCAATCCGTCTGGTAGGAATGCGGAATTCTCTGTCCCGTCTGGGAGGCGGAATCGGAACGAGAGGCCCAGGTGAGAAAAAACTGGAGATTGACAGACGTCTGATCCATCAGCGGATCGGTCAGCTGAAACAGGAGCTGGAGCAGGTAAAGCAGCATCGGGAGTTGACGAGACAGCAGAGGAGCAGAAGTCACGTTCCGGTAGCTGCAATTGTCGGCTATACCAATGCGGGAAAATCCACGCTTTTGAACCGGATGACCGGGGCGGATGTTCTGGCAGAAAATAAGCTGTTTGCGACACTTGACCCAACAACACGGCTGCTGGAGCTGAATCATGATGAATCGATCCTTCTGACAGATACGGTTGGTTTTATTAATAAACTGCCGCACCATCTGGTAGACGCGTTCCGCAGCACGCTGGAAGAAGCGAAATATGCGGATCTGATCCTCCATGTGGTGGATGCCTCCAATCCGACAAAGGATATCCAAATGCATGTGGTCTATGACACGCTTCGGAAACTCGGAGTAGAAGGAAAAACGATTATTACGCTGATGAATAAGCAGGATGCGGTAACCGGTGAGAACGGGATCTGCCGAGATTTCCAGGCGGATAAGACGCTTGCCGTTTCAGCCCTGACTGGAGTTGGAATGGAGGAACTGAAGGAAGAGCTGACGGCGATTCTGCGTGCGCAGAAAATCTATGTATCGAAGCTGTTTTCCTATCAGGATGCCGGGAAGATCCAGATCATCCGTAAATATGGTCAGGTAATCCGGGAAGAGTATCAGGA
Source organism: Lachnospiraceae bacterium (assembly GCA_017472605.1). GTDB lineage: Bacteria > Bacillota > Clostridia > Lachnospirales > Lachnospiraceae > Anthropogastromicrobium. The sequence continues at coordinate 73,911 of JAFUPV010000039.1, read as the reverse complement.
GGACGGAATCCGGGTAGAGGGCTATATACCCGGCGAGTATTTTGAAAAAATCCGGAACGTGCCGGATGTGACGGAATAACAGAATGAAAAACAAAAGAAAAAGAATCGCATGAAAACTTCCAAAGAGCAAAAGCGGAAGTGTCATGGGATTCTTTTTTTGTACGGAAACGTTTTGTTACAGCAGTATTTCGGACCGGATATAGGAAGCAAGGAGTTTGGGATTATCGTTGGCAATCAGTTCCGGCGGGAAGCCGGTCTGGAAAATCAGTTCTCTGGCATAGCGGTCGTCACCGATGTGGGAGCAGCCGTGGCTGTCGCTTCCAATCAGGATGGGAACCTGATGATCACGGCAGCATTGTAAAAGGAGCCGGTCTGTCTTTGCCGCGTCACCCCGGTAGCCGTCGGGGGACAGCGATGAGTTGTTCAGTTCCACGAGAACATGGAACTTTCTGGCAGCAGTGATCAGATCGTCCGGGATGACCGGAAAGCGGTCATCGTCCGGGTGGCCGATGATCGTTACGTTTGGATGCCGCATTGCATGGATGAAAGCGTTTGTATTTCCGGCGGCTGACTGCCGGCGGAAAAGGGGAGAGTGGAGGCTGATGACGGCATAATCCAGCTGTTCAAGCACGGAGTCCTCCAGATCCACATCGCCGGCTTCGGTAAGAATGTTCAGCTCTGCGCCAAAGAGGAGGGAGACACCGAAGCGTTTTCTGCTGCAGCGGGGAAGACTGCGGAAATAGGAGACGGAGGCGGCACCGGCCATGGCAGGCGCGTGATCGCAGATGCCAAGCAGGGACATTTGGCATGCTGCCGCTTCTCTGGCAAGGTCTGTGATGGTGTCGGCTGTGCCGTGGCCGCTGGCAATGGTATGGGTGTGCAGATCAATCGTCATGGAATCACCTCCGTAAAATCTCTGAAAAACAGTATGCATGGAATCAAAAGAAATGTCAAGAGATAATGCAGAGGAAATGTTGGGTTACGGTTAAAAACAACATAAAACCACAAAAAAGAAAGAAAAACAGGGCGTGGGATGTTGATTTATGTTGACATGACATGGAAAGTATAGTATGATAGCGGTATCAGAATAAATTGCTGGCAGACCGGTCAGTAAAACAGGCGGCAACGGCGGGAATCTTCCCCTATCTGGTTTGTCTGTTCAGGCTGCAGAACCGGACTGCGTCGGAAAGGAGATATTTTGAAGAAGTACGACAATTCAAAAATAGAACGTTCCCCAAGAATCCAGCGTCTGATCGACCACCTCTACGAGAACATGCCGGTGATTGAGTCGGCCCGTGCGGTACTGGTTACGGAATCCTATAAGAAAACGGAGGGTGAAGCAATCTATTCACGCCGTTCCAAGGCGTTTGCCCATATTCTGGAAAATCTGCCCATTGTGATCCGTCCGGACGAGCTGATCGTCGGAAGCACGACAATCGCACCAAGAGGCTGCCAGACATATCCGGAGTACTCCTATGCGTGGCTGGACGGAGAACTGGATACGGTGGAAAAGCGGAGTGCAGACCCGTTCTATATTTCCGAAGAGGACAAGAAAAAGCTTCGCGAGGTGCATAAATACTGGGAAGGAAAAACCAACTACGATCTGGCAACCTCCTACATGGCTCCGGAAGCGATCCGGGCGATGGAACACGGCGTGTTTACCACCGGAAACTACTACTACAACGGAATCGGCCATGTTACCGTTCAGTACGACAAGATTCTTGCCATTGGTTTTGAAGGCGTGATTGCCCAGACGCAGGAATACCTGGATAAGCTGGAAGTCTTTGACCCGGACTATTCCAGAAAAAATCAGTTCTATCTTGCCGTGATCCGCAGCTGCAAAGCCGTGATCGCCTATGCGCAGCGCTACAGCGAGCTGGCAAAGAAAGAAGCGGCTGGCTGCCGTGACGCTTCCAGAAAGAAGGAACTGCTGCAGATCGCAGAAAACTGTGCCAATGTTCCGGCAAAGGGCGCGAAAACGTTCTGGGAAGCCTGCCAGACAGTCTGGTTTATTCAGCAGCTGCTTCAGGTAGAAGGCTCCGGACACTCCATTTCCCCGGGACGCTTCGACCAGTACATGTATCCTTACTACAAAGCGGATCTGGATGCCGGCCGCATCACAAGAGAGTTCGCTCAGGAACTGATGGACTGCATCTGGGTTAAGCTGAACGATCTGAATAAGGTCCGCGATGCAGCCAGTGCCGAAGGCTTTGCCGGATACGGCATGTTCCAGAATCTGATCGCAGGCGGTCAGAACGAGGATGGAGAGGATGCGACAAACGATCTTTCCTTCATGTGCATTTGGGCCTCCATGCATGTCATGCTTCCGCAGCCGTCCTTCTGTGTCCGGATCTGGAACGGAACACCCCATGCGTTCATGATTGCCTGTGCCGAGCTGGCAAGAACCGGTCTCGGTCAGCCTGCCTACTATAACGACGAAGTGATCATCCCGTCTCTGATGAGCAGAGGTCTGACGCTTCAGGAAGCAAGATGCTACAACATCATCGGCTGCGTGGAACCTCAGATCGCGGGAAAGACAGACGGCTGGCACGATGCTGCTTTCTTCAACATCTGCCGTCCTCTGGAACTGGTATTCCACAACGGCATGGACAAGGGTGAGATGGTCGGCATCCCGACCGGTGATGTGACAAAGATGGGAACCTTTGAGGAATTCTTCGATGCCTACCGCAGACAGATGGAATACTGCATCGGACTTCTTGTAAATTCGGACAATGCCATTGATCAGGCTCATTCCGAACGGATGCCGCTTCCGTGGCTGTCCTGCATGGTAGACGACTGTCTGTCAGTCGGCAAATCAGTTCAGGAAGGCGGATGCCACTACAACTTTACCGGTCCCCAGGGCTTCGGTATTGCCAACATGGCAGACGGAATGTATGCGATCCGCAAGCTTGTCTATGAAGACAAGGTGATCACCATGTCAGAGCTGAAGGAAGCGCTGGACAATAATTTCGGTAAAGGAATGGATCCGGAAACGATTGCTGCCGCCGTTACTCAGGTAGTTGAAAAAATGCGGGAATCTGGCTGCGCAGTCAGTCCGGAAGAGGTGGCGAAGGTTGCCGCGATGGTAGCAGCCAACGGTCTGCCGCCGCAGAAGAAAGCACAGTACGAGCATATCCATGAACTGATCGAAGAGTGTCCGAAATTCGGAAATGATATTGAAGACGTGGATGCGCTTGCAAAACGTGTTGCCTATGTATATACGAGAACAATGGAACGGTTTACCAATCCCCGCGGCGGACAGTATCAGGCTAGTCTCTATCCGGTATCCGCGAATGTTCCGCTTGGAAAACAGACGGGTGCGACTCCGGACGGCCGCTATGCGGGAACGCCGATCGCCGACGGTGTGTCACCAAGTCAGGGAAGAGACGCAAACGGTCCGACGGCTGCTGCCAACTCGGTTGCGAAGCTGGATCATTCCATTGCGTCAAACGGAACGCTTTACAACATGAAATTCCATCCGTCCGCTCTCAGCGGCCGCGCCGGTCTTGAGAAGTTCACCGCTCTGATCCGCGGATACTTTGATCAGAAGGGAATGCACATCCAGTTTAACGTTGTAGACAAGAAAACGCTTCTGGACGCGCAGGCAAATCCGGAGAAGTACAAGCATCTGGTAGTCCGTGTTGCCGGCTACAGCGCACTGTTTACCACGCTGTCAAGATCGCTGCAGGACGATATCATCAACCGGACGGAACAGGGACTGTAGGAGGGGTGTCAGTGGACGACAGACAGACGAAGGGAAGGATTTTTGATATCCAGAGATATTCCATCCACGACGGTACCGGCATACGGACAATTGTTTTTCTGAAGGGATGTGTTCTCCGCTGCCGCTGGTGCTGCAACCCGGAGTCGCAGAACTATCAGATTGAGACAATGATGGTCGATGGAAAGAGTAAAGTGATCGGGCGTGATGTGACGGTGGAAGAGGTTCTTGAAACCATTGAAAAGGACCGGATGTACTATCGCCGCTCCCACGGCGGAATCACGCTTTCCGGCGGAGAGAGTCTCTGTCAGCCGGAATTCGCGAAAGCGCTTCTCAAATGCGCGAAAGAGGAAGGCTTTTCGACGGCGATGGAGAGCATGGGATGTGCACAATACTCCGTGATCGACGGGATTCTGGACTATCTGGACTGTTACCTGATGGATATCAAGCACACAAACTGTGAAAAACATCGTCAGTTTACGGGGAAATCCAATGAACTGATGCTGGAAAATGCGAGGAAAATCGCCGAATCAGGCAAGACAGAGCTGATCATCCGTGTACCGATGATCCCCACGTTTAATGCTACACCGGAAGAAATTGCAGGGATTGCCCGTTTTGCGCAGAGCCTGCCCGGTGTAAAGAAACTGCACCTGCTTCCGTATCACCGGCTCGGACAGGATAAATACGCCGGTCTTGGCAGAAAGTATACCATGGCCGATATTGTCCCGATGGAACAGGATTACGTGGAAATGCTTTTGCAGGCAGCAGAAAATGCCTGCGATCTGGAATGCCAGATCGGCGGATGACCGGCAGACGGCTCTGGTCTGTCAGAACAGGAGAGGTTTATGCAGTTGGAAGATGTTCTTTCCTCAACGGGGAAAACAAGGATTGTTCAGGAACTGGTTCCCGGACGGCAGATGACGCTGGCTCACATCATTGCCGCGCCGGATCCGATCCTGTATGTAAAGCTCGGGTTAAATCCCGAAATTGATTACAGCAAATCGGCAATCGGTATTGTTACGGTGAGCCCCGCGGAAACGGCGATCATTATTGCTGATATTGCAACAAAATCATCCGGTGTTGAGCTTGGTTTTGTGGATCGTTTCAGCGGTACGCTGATTGTTACCGGAACGGTGTCTGAGGTGGAGGCAGCTCTGGACGCGCTGACAGAGTATGTTCAGAAGATCCTGAACTTCACCGTGTGTCCGGTTACGAGGACCTGACCGATGAAAAAGATTGTTCTGGTCGGCAGAAGCGAAGCCGGAAAAACAACGCTGACCCAGGCATTGAAGGGTGAGAAGATCACCTACCATAAAACCCAGTATGTAAACTATTTCGATGTGATCATTGATACACCGGGAGAATACGCGCAGGTAAAGCACCTGGGCAATGCGCTGGCGGAATATACCTACGAGGCAGATGTGGTTGGGCTTCTTGCTTCCGCGATTGAGCCCTATTCCCTGTTCCCGCCCTGTATCACTCCGATGGCAAACCGCGATGTGATCGGGATCATCACAAAGATCGATCATCCGCGCGCAAATATCCGGATGGTGGAAAGCTGGCTGAGAGAAGCAGGTTGCCGGAAGATTTTCCACATCAGTTCCTACGATGGAACTGGCGTTTCGGATCTGCTCGAATATCTGCGGGAACCGGGGGATGTTCTGCCATGGGAACGTGACACCTGTGAAGTTGAGAAGAAACCACAGGAGTAAGCGCGGACACTACATACAAAACCACAGAAAACAACACAAAAGAATTAAAAACAACAAAAAACTCCGGAAAACTGTTGACGAATCCAACAGTCTGGTTTATAATCATAATGAATAAAATCAAATCAAACTTCTGCTTTGTTCAGAAGTAATGATACAAGCCGAAAAACGGCATTGAAGGAGGATATTATGGCAAACGAGTACGAAATCAAAAAACAGATTTGTGAGATCGGTAAGAGAATTTATGACAGAAACATGGTTGCTGCAAACGACGGCAACATCTCTGTTAAGCTGAATGACAATGAGTTTCTGTGCACTCCGACCGGTGTTTCCAAGGGATTCATGACCCCGGATTTCATCTGTAAGGTTGACAGAGACGGAAAAGTACTTCAGGCAAACGGCAACTTCAGACCGTCTTCCGAGATCAAGATGCACATGAGAGTATATCAGGAGAGACCGGATGTAAACGCTGTTGTACACGCTCATCCGATGTACGCAACCGCTTTTGCAATTGCCGGTATCCCGTTAACTCAGCCGATCATGCCTGAGGCAGTAATCGCTCTTGGCTGTGTTCCGATCGCAAAGTACGGCAGACCGTCCACAATGGAGATTCCGGACGCTGTTTCCGAGTACGTTCAGTATTTTGACGCAGTTCTTCTTGAGAACCACGGTGCTCTGACCTATTCCGATTCCCTGGAGAACGCTTACTACAAGATGGAATCCACGGAGTTCTATGCACAGCTTCTGTATCTGTCCAGACAGCTTGGCGGACCGAAGGAGTTTACACCTCAGCAGGTTGAGGATCTGTACGAGATCAGAAGACAGTTCGGTATGAAGGGAAGACATCCGGCTAACGTTTGTCTGAACGCGAAGGAAGGCAAGCCGAGCTGCCACAGCTGCGGCGGACATTGCGGCGGACACAAGGATGTTGATGCTGCTACGATCGCTGAGATCACCAAGAAGGTTATGGAGCAGCTGAACCTGAAATAATTGACGATAAAGGCAGGTATAGATATGGCAGTTAGTGAACAGCTGATTCAGGACGTTGTGAAAGAGGTTCTGGCGAAGATGGAGCTTTCAAAGCCGCAGAGCAGTGCACAGCTCGGTATCTTTGATGATATGAAGAGTGCGATTGCAGCGGCAAAGGAAGCACAGAAGGTCATTCACCGGATGTCCCTGGATCAGAGAGAAAAAATCATTTCCAACATCCGCCGCAAGACGATGGAAAACGCGGAGCTTCTTGCACGGATGGGTGTTGATGAGACAAAAATGGGTAACGTGCCACACAAGATTCTGAAGCATCAGCTTCTTGCTGAGAAGACTCCGGGAACAGAAGATCTGAAGACAGTCGCCTGGTCCGGAGACCGCGGTCTGACTCTCGTTGAGGAAGGTCCGTTTGGTGTAATCGGAGCCATCACCCCGACCACCAATCCCAGTGAGACGGTTATCTGTAATTCCATTGGAATGATCGCTTCCGGAAATACCGTTGTATTTAATCCCCATCCAAAGGCGATCCGGACCTCAAATTTTGCGGTTTCCATGATCAATGAGGCTTCCATTGAAGCCGGCGGTCCTGCAAATGTGGCATGTTCCCTTGCAAAGCCGACTCTGGAATCCAGCGATATCATGATGAAATCCAGTGACATCAGTCTTCTGGTGGCAACGGGAGGTCCCGGAGTGGTTACAGCAGTTCTTTCCTCCGGCAAGAGAGGAATCGGAGCCGGAGCGGGTAATCCGCCGGCACTGGTTGATGAAACTGCTGATGTGAAGAAAGCTGCGATGGATATTGTAAACGGATGTACCTTTGACAACAACCTTCCGTGTATTGCGGAGAAAGAGATTGTTGCTGTGGATGCGATCTGTGATGAACTGATGCATGAGCTGGTAACCGAATGCGGCTGCTACCTTGCTTCCAAAGAGGAACAGGACAAGCTTACCAGAACAGTTCTGACACCGAAGGGACTGAACCGTGACTGCGTAGGAAAGGATGCGAAGACACTTCTGGGAATGATCGGTGTAACGGTACCGGATAACATCCGCTGCATCGTTTTTGAAGGCCCGAAGGAACATCCGCTGATCGCAGAGGAACTGATGATGCCGATTCTTGGCGTTGTCCGTGCAAAGGATTTTGATGATGCGCTGGAGCAGGCTGTCTGGCTGGAACACGGCAACCGCCATTCCGCTCACATCCATTCCAAGAACATCGATAACATCACCCGCTATGCCAAAGCAATTGATACGGCAATTCTTGTAAAGAATGCACCGTCCTATGCGGCTCTTGGCTTCGGCGGAGAAGGCTATTGCACGTTTACCATTGCAAGCCGTACCGGTGAAGGTCTGACCAGTGCAAGTACCTTTACAAAGAAGAGACGCTGTGTCATGGCAGACAGTCTTTGCATTCGTTAATCTGGTAGAAAGGCGTGTTTAATATGGATACAACAAAGTTAAATAATACAGATATTGAAGCAATTGTTAAGCAGGTTCTTATGAACATGACCGGTCAGTCTGCTGCACCGGCTGCTTCTGCTTCCAAGTCCGGATCCATTCCGAAGACTGCCCATGTTGCAATGCTGACAGAGAAGGGCAAGTTTGAGATTCAGGAATATCCGATGCCGGAGGTCGGCGATGACGACATTCTGGTAAAAGTTGAGGGCTGCGGTATCTGCGGTACCGATGCTCATGAGTTTAAAAATGATCCGTTTGGTCTGATTCCGGTAGTGCTTGGTCACGAGGGAACCGGTGAGATCGTTAAGATGGGTAAGAACGTGAAGAAGGACAGTGCCGGAAAAGACCTGAAGCTTGGCGACAAGGTTGTGACCTGCATGATCTTCAAAGACAATCCTGACATCACCATGTACGATCTGAATAAGCAGAACGTTGGCGGCGCAGATGTATACGGTCTTCTTCCGGATGACGATATTCATCTGAACGGATGGTATGGGGATTACATTCTGATCCGTGGCGGATCCACCGTGTTCAATGTAAGTGACCTGGATCTGACTTCCCGTATTCTGATTGAGCCGTGTGCCGTTCTGATCCATGCAGTTGAGCGTGCGAAGACAACAGGTATTCTGAGATTTAATTCCAGAGTCGTTGTTCAGGGATGCGGACCGATTGGTCTGATCTGTATCGCCGTACTCAGAACCATGGGTATTGAGAACATCGTTGCTGTTGACGGAAATCAGAAGCGTCTTGACATGGCGAAGAAGATGGGTGCATGTGCGTCGGTTAACTTCATGGAGCACAAGGGCATTGAGGCGCTGGCTGAGGCTGTGAAGAACGCGTTCGGCGGTTACTATGCAGATTTTGGTTTCCAGTGTACCGGTGTACCGGCAGGCCATTCCAACATCTACAAGTTTATCCGCAACGGCGGCGGTCTCTGCGAGCTTGGATTCTTCATCAACGGCGGTGATGCAACCATCAATCCTCACTTTGACATCTGCTCCAAGGAACTGACAATGGTAGGATCCTGGGTATACACATTGAGAGACTATGCAACTACCTTTGACTTCCTGAAGCGTGCAAAGGGAATCGGCCTTCCGATCGATGAGCTGGTTACCCATCGTTTCCCGCTGGAGAAGATCAATGAGGCAATGGCAGTGAATCTGAAGCAGGAAGGCTACAAGGTTGCCATTGTCAACGAATAACAGTAACCGTCGCGTAGAAAGCAGACGGACACAAGGAGAAAATAATGGCACAGGCGATCGGTTTTTTAGAGGTATTCGGTCTTGTTGCAGCGTTTGCGGCAGGTGATGCCGGCTGTAAGGCAGCAAACGTAATCATGGAGCCTTTTGATAAAAACAAGCCAGCCAATGCAGATGCGCTCCCGGTTCCGCTTATTGTTCTGGTAAAGTTCCGCGGTTCGGTTGAAGATGTAAAAGCGGCTGTTGAAGCAGGTAAGGTTGTGGCTGAAAAGATTTCGGGTGTGATCTCTTCCTATGTGATCGCAAGTCCGGATTCGCAGACAGAGCCCATGTTTAAGATTAAGGCGTTTGACAAGAATTAAAAGTTTGATTAAGATATCAATAGCAGGAGGAAATAAGAATGGCACAGTTAGCATTAGGTATGGTAGAGACCAGAGGTCTTGTAGCAGCAATTGAAGCAGCAGACGCAATGGTAAAGGCAGCAGAGGTTGAGTTAGTAGGAACGGAGAAGATCGGATCCGGTCTTGTATCTGTAATGGTTCGCGGTGATGTTGGAGCAGTTAAGGCTGCTACTGAGACAGGAGCAGCAGCAGCTTCCAGACTTGGAGAGCTGGTTGCAGTTCATGTAATCCCGAGACCGCACAACGATGTTGAGAAGATTCTTCCGTCCTTAAAATAATCAGTGGAAAAATAAACAGAGGAAGGATCTGACACATGGGTAAGTCATACGGTTTTATCGAAGTCCCCAGTGTAACGGGAGCAATTGACTGTCTGGATCTGATGTGCAAGACAGCAGATGTTGAGTTTGTTACCTGGGAAAGAAAACTGGGCGGTCGTCTTGTTACGATCGTTGTTCAGGGAAATGTGTCTGCTGTTACTCAGGCGGTGGAAGCTGCCAACGAGCGCAGTATTATTAAACCGGTAGCCCATTATGTGATTGCAAATCCGCACGAGGAGACTGTTAAAATGGTGGCTCTCAGTGCAAGCAGAATTAAGGGTAAGTCCGGCTTGACACCGGCAGATATTGCCGAAAAGTAAGGAAAGCGCAGAGCAGACCTGAAATATGATGCATACATATGCATACACATGAAACAAAAACAGGAGGAAAAATTCATGGCACAGGAAGCATTAGGAATGGTTGAGACCAGAGGTCTTGTAGCAAATATCGAAGCAGCAGACCAGATGTTAAAGGCTGCAAACGTTACACTGGTAGGAACTGAGAAGATCGGATCCGGACTGGTATCTGTAATGGTTCGTGGTGATGTTGGTGCAGTTAAGGCTGCAGTAGAGGCAGGCGCAGCAGCAGCTTCCAAGCTTGGTGAGCTGGTTGCTACCCATGTAATCCCGAGACCGCACAATGATGTTGAGAAGATTCTGCCGGAGATGAAATAAGCGTTTGCAGAATGACGATTAATAAATTTGGAAGGAGCGGATTTCCGCTCCTTCTGGAAAGGTGTGGCAGATGACTCAGGTAGAACAAATCACAAGACTGGTACTGCAGGCGCTGGAAGCGCAGAAGTCTTCCTCCAACGGTTACCAGGTACCGGTGGGAGTGTCCGCAAGGCATGTCCATCTGACACAGGCAGATGTGGAAACCCTGTTTGGTGAGGGCTATAAGCTGACAAAGAAAAAAGAGCTGATGGGCGGACAGTTTGCTTCCAACGAGTGCGTAACACTGGTTGGCATCAAGCTTCGCGCGATTGAGAATGTTCGTGTTCTGGGACCGACCAGAAAGGCTTCTCAGGTTGAAGTTTCTGCGACAGACGCGCTGAAGCTTGGAATCAATGCGCCAATTCGCGAGTCTGGAAAGACAGAGGGATCGGCTCCAATCGCAATTGTTGGTCCGAAAGGCGTTCTGTACTTAAAGGAAGGCTGCATCATCGCAAAGCGCCATATCCACATGACACCGGCAGATGCGGCAGCAGCAGGTGTGGTGGACGGACAGGAAGTTTCGGTAAAAGCTGACAATGAACGCGGAACCGTGTTCAATCATGTCCAGATCCGCGTGGACGACAGTTTCACGCTGGAAATGCACATTGATACCGATGAAGCGAATGCGGCAAAGATCAAAACAAATGATAAAGTGATGATCATAAAGGATTGAACAAAACAGGAATGAAGCGGAATCTTCAGAACCTGCAGCTGCAGGAGAGGATTCTGCTTCCGGACTGTTGAAGTTTGGCGAGAATCAGGAAAGGTATGGTAACAGAGATGTTGGCTGGAAAAGTAGTAGGAAGCATTGTTTCTACACGGAAGAATGAAAACCTGATCGGAAATAAGTTTATGATCATAGAACCGGCGCCCAAATTTGGCTCAGGAAGATTTGTGGCGATTGATAACATTGGTGCCGGTATTGGTGAATATGTTCTTGTTGCGACAGGAAGTGCTGCAAGAATCGGGTGCGGGATGGCTCAGGCACCGGTAGATGCGGCGATTGTAGGAATTATTGACGATGGATCGGGACTGGAGTAGTGATCAGATGAATTTGAAAGAGTTAAGCGGCATTTTGCAGCAAAACGGTGTTGTTGGTGCAGGCGGAGCCGGATTCCCGACCTATGCAAAGCTGAATGAGAATGCAAAAACCATTCTTCTCAACTGCGCAGAGTGTGAACCCTTACTTCGTTTACACAGACAGTTACTGGAAAAATATGCATATGAGATCATGAGTGCCTTTGCTGTTGTAGGTGAAGCAGTTGGCGCTGATGAAATGGTGATTGGAATTAAAAAAGCCTATAAGAAGACCATTGAAGCATTGCGTGCAAACATTGGCATGTTTGCTAAAATGCGCATTGCTCTGCTGGATGAGGTATATCCGGCAGGTGATGAGGTCGTTTTGATATATGAAGCCACTGGTAAGGTTGTTCGTCCGGGCGGACTTCCAATCGAAAGTGGTGTTGCAGTGTTTAATGTAGAGACAATCTACAACCTGTACTGTGCGATGAATCAGCAGAAACCGGTTGTAGATAAGCTAGTTTCCGTTGTTGCGGAGGTGAGCCGACCGGTTACGGTACGTGTCCCGATTGGCTGCACGATTGAAGAATGTGTTCAGCTGGCAGGCGGCTCTACGATAAAGGATCCGGTATATTTCATCGGCGGACCGATGATGGGATTTATCGGTTCCGGACAGTCGGTAGTAACAAAGACTACCAATGCGGTACTTGTTCTTCCGAAAGATCATCTGCTGGTTCAGAAAAAGCAGCAGAATGCAAAAGTAAATCTGGCAAGAGCGGCGGCAAGCTGCTGTCAGTGTCAGATGTGTACCGATCTGTGCCCGCGCCATGCGCTTGGTCATCCGATTGAACCGCATCTGTTCATGAGAGCGGCGACCTGTAAGGACATTCAGGATCCGTCAATTTTTGTGAATACGCTGTTTTGTTCGTCCTGCGGTCTTTGTGAGATGTATTCCTGCATGCAGGGGCTGTCTCCGCGGACGCTGATGGCAGAATATAAAAATGGACTAAGAGCGGCAGGTGTTCGCGCACCTCAGGTGACGGCAGCACCGGTTGCAGAATCCAGGGAAATGAGAAAAGCACCGATGAAGCGTCTGATGGCACGTCTTGATCTGACCAGATATGACGCAGATGCACCGCTGGATGAAAGTCCGGTACCGGTAAATCGTGTGAAGATCATGCTCCGCCAGCACATCGGCGCACCTGCTGCTGCAATTGTGAAAGTCGGTGACCAGGTGACAAAGGGCACGGTGATCGCGGAAGCAGCAAAGGGACTGTCTGTTGCGATTCACGCTTCCATTGATGGAATTGTGCGGGAAGTTAATGATCAGTTTGTGATGATTGATGCAGTAAAGTAGAAAGGATGTGGACCAAATGAGTAAAGCAATTGGAATGGCTGAATTTAAAACTGTGTCCGCAGGAGTAACGGCAGCTGATGCCATGGTAAAGACGTCAGAAGTCTCAATCATTGAGGCAACGACGGTGTGTCCTGGTAAGTATATTGTGATTTTATCGGGAGATCTGAGTGCGGTGAATGCGGCGGTTGAGACTGCAAAGGTGGCTCATGGAACACATCTGATTGACAGCTTTGTGTTGGGAAATCCGCATGAGTCTATTTTCCCGGCAATTTATGGTGCTGCGGAGATTGAAGAAGTGGCTGCGCTTGGCATTCTTGAGACCTATGACGCTGCAGCGATCATTGTTGCTGCAGATCAGGCGGCAAAGACAGCAGATGTACAGCTGATCGAATTGAGACTGGCACGTGGCATGTGCGGTAAATCCTACATGTTCCTGACAGGAGATGTGGCAGCTGTTCAGGCTGCGATCAGCAGAGCGAAGGAGACAGTAGGGGAGTCAGGAATGTATCTGGATTCCTCCGTGATTCCGAGACCGGATAAAAAGATTCGTGATCATATTTTATAATCAGGCAGAGTTCTGACGTACAAAAGCAGCAAACTGACGAAGAAGTCTTCCGGTTTGTTGCTTTTTGTGCTTTGATTCGACGCACGGATCCGCAGCGAGATGAGAGCAGGTCCGGGCTGATATTTGGGGATAGTAAAATACAATGTACTGAAAGAGACAGGAGGTTTTTGCCTTGCTGGCCATTGAAAGAAGAAATAAGATTTTAGAAAAGCTGCAGACGGATAAGAAGGTAGTTGTCAGCGAACTGAGTCACGATTTTGACGTTTCCGAGGAGACGATCCGCCGTGACCTGGAAAAGCTGGAAAAAGACGGCTATGCTACGAAAACGTATGGAGGCGCAGTGATTAAAGAGAATTCCAATGCAGAGTTACCGTTTGTTGTACGAAAGAATACCAATGTAGCAGGTAAACAACAGATTGCAAAACTGATTGGATCCATGATCCGGGATGGAGACCAGATCATGCTGGATGCCAGTTCTACGGCTGTGTTCGTTGCACAGAATATTAAAAACAAGAAAAACATTACCGTAATCACCAATTCGGTGGAGGTGCTGATTGAGCTTGCGGATGTCAGCGGATGGAAGATTCTTTCGACCGGAGGAACGATGAGAGAAGGCTCTCTTGCTTTTGTCGGTCATCAGGCAGAAAAGATGCTTTCAACGTTCCATGTGGGAAAAGCAATCGTTTCCTGCAAAGGGCTGGATCCGGTGCGTGGACTGACGGATGCCAGTGAAAGCTTCGCCCAGCTGAAGAAAACGATGATTGATTCGGCTTCGAAGAAAATTCTGGCTGTTGACAGTTCGAAATTCGATAAAATTTCTTTCACTGAGATTGGAAAGATCCATGATGTTACCATGATCGTTACGGATAAGGAGCCGTCCGAGAAATGGAAGCAGGTGTTTAACGCGGAGGGAGTTGTGTGTGTTTATCCGGGGATGACCTGGAAAACCGAACTGCAGTGAGGGATTTACAATGAAGACAAAAGTGATTTGCTTTGCCAATAACAAAGGCGGAAGCGGAAAATCGACGACCTGTTCCAACGTTGCCTATGGTTTAACAATGCTTGGAAAAAAAGTGCTGATGCTGGATGGGGATATGCAGTGCAATCTCTCACTTGCTTATTTTTCAGAGGATCAGGTGCTGGAGATTGCAAAGAGTGACCGGAATCTGTATCGTGGAATTCTGGAACAGAAAAATCTGAGAGACTGTATTTATCATACTGCCTATGAAAATCTTGACCTGATTCCATCCTCATCACTGATGAGCGGGATTGAATTTGATCTGTTTACCAAATGGCAGAGAGAGTTTATTCTTCGGAATTGTCTGGAAGAAGTAAAGAATTCAGGCGAGTATGATTATATTCTGTTGGACGCACCGCCGACTCTTGGCTGCTTTGTCATGAATCTGCTGATTGCGTCTGATTATCTGGTGATCCCTGTGGAGGCGAGTCCGTGGGGGCTGTTCGGTCTGGCGAACATGTTTGATTTCCTGAAAGAGGTGCAGAAGATTTCGCCTGCACTGAAGCTGATGGGAATTGCGGTCACGAAGGTGGACACAAGAAAAAATTATGTGAAACAGACGATGGAGTATTTAAATGCACAGGAAGAAGTTCATGTATTCAACAGCTTTATCCGCATGGACAGCATGATCGAGTGGTCTCAGGACAACAGCATGCCTGTTATTGCCTATAAAAAGAGCAGCAGAAGCGCACAGGAATACATGGAATTGGCGAAGGAGGTTGATCAGCTTGGCAGTAGGTAAGGGAAGTCTGCAGCGCATGAGTAAGGCTGCAAAAAACGAAACAGAAACAGGTACGGTTCCAACAGGAGCAGAAAGCGGGGAAGCAGTTGTTCCTGCAGCTGCGAAAAAGAGGGGACGCCCAAGAAAGACTGCAGTGAATGCTGCGGAACAGACTGTGTCCGAACCGGCTGAAGTGAAAACCGTGTCTGAGAAGAAAGAAACGAACGCTGTGTCTGAAACAGCAGAGCTTAAAAAAGCGTCTGAAGAGACTGCAGGGAAAAAAGAAGCTGGGATGGCGGAAATTGAAACACAAGCAGCCGTTCGCTCCAGAATCACCTGTGTCCTGCCGGATTATCTGTTATAAGATTGGAGAAGATGATGAAAAGCTTCGATATTCGAACGAAGATTTATTTTGGCGCGAATTCACTGGAACGTCTTTCGGAGATTCCTTATAAAAGAGCGATGATCGTAACGGATCCTTTTGTTGTGAAGAGCGGAATGATCAAGCTGATTACATATCGTCTGGAAGGAAGCGGGATTGCGTTTTCTGTTTTTTCCGATGTAGTGCCGGATCCGCCCATTGATAAAATTGTCTGCGGTGTGAAAGCGATGATGGAATATCAGCCGGATGTGATCATTGCAGTCGGAGGGGGATCTGCCATGGATTCCGCAAAAGCAATCCGTGAATTTGGGCGCCAGATGTCCGAAAACGGACAGAACACGGCTCTGATCGCGATTCCGACTACCAGCGGAACCGGTTCTGAGGTGACGTCTTTTTCCGTCATCACAGATCCGCAGCAAAAAGTGAAATACCCGCTTGTATCGGATCAGCTGCTTCCGACGGAGGCAATTCTTGATGCGGAACTGGTGAAGAGTGTACCGGCATCTGTAACAGCAGATACAGGAATGGATGTGTTTACCCATGCGCTGGAAGCTTACGTCAGCGTGAATTGCAATGAGTTTTCCGCGGCGCTGGTGGAGAAGGCAATTGAGATTGTCGGTACCTTCCTTTTGCGTTCCTTCTACGACAATACCGATACCCATGCACGTCAGAAAATGCATGTGGCTTCCTGTCTTGCCGGTCTGGCATTTAATTCTTCCTCCCTGGGACTGAACCATGGAATGGCACACCAGCTTGGTGCAAATTTCCACATTCCCCATGGAAGAGCAAACGCCATGCTTTTGCCATACATCATCGAATATAACAGTGAAATCGATGTTCACAGTAAAAGCAAAAAGGAATATAAGCCGGTTGTAAGGCGCTATGTCAACGTCGCCAAGCTTCTTGGTCTGACGAATTTTAATCAGATCACGACAGTTCGTGCCCTGGTTAACTGGGTGCAGTTTATGATGAAAGAAATGGACATCCCTCTTTCCGTTTCTCAGATTGGATGCTGTACCGAAGAGGAGTACATGTCAAAGGTCAGCGTAATGGCAGATGCTGCGCTGGCTGACAGCTGTACAGCAACCAATCCAAGAGTACCAAATAAAGTAGAAATTATGGAAATTTACCGGAAGTTGTGGTAAACTGGTGTCTGTATCGGGCATCCTATGGTAGAATAGGCTGTAGGATGCCCGTTATCTATCATAAAACGGACGCGCCGGTGACGTGTTCGGTCAAAATCGTCGGAAAAGGAGACTAGAAATGAAACAACTGCTGCTTATCTACAACATGCATTCCGGCAAAGGGACCATCCGGAATCACCTTGCGGGAATTATCGATGTTTTTAACAAAAATGAGTATGAAGTAACTGCCTGTTCGACTCAGTACAGGGCCCATGCGACAGAACTGGTAAAAGAGAAAGGGGATCAGTATTCGCTGATTGTCTGCTCCGGAGGAGACGGAACGCTAAGTGAGGTTGTGGATGGACTGATGTGCTTTCCAGAGGACAGGCGTCCGAAGGTAGGATACATTCCGGCGGGCTCAACCAATGATTTTGCTGCGACGCTGCATCTTCCCGGGCAGATGAAAAAAGCAGCGAAGCAGATTATGGAAGCGTATTTTCGGAAAATTGATATCGGAAGGTTTATGGATGACTACTTCGTGTATGTTGCTGCTTTTGGAGCGTTTACGGATGTTTCTTACAGTACACCGCAGCAGGACAAAAATCTGCTCGGCCACTCAGCATATCTGATCCAGGGAATTCGACAGCTGCCAAATCTGCGTTCCTACCGCGTGCGGGTCACGATCGGGGAGGAAGTGTTGGAAAAGGAGTTTATCTATGGCATGGTTTATAACGCGGAAAGCGTTGGCGGATTTGCCAATCTGTCGGGAAAGAAGGTGGAGCTGGATGACGGTGAACTGGACGTCATGCTGATTCAGGTGCCGGATAATGCAGTGGAATGGCCGATGCTGCTGTCTGATTTTGTTACCAAAAATTCTGCGTCGAAGTATATGCATTTTTTTCGCACATCAACGATTGTTTTTGACTCAGAAGAAGCGATTGACTGGGTTCTGGATGGGGAATTTGGCGGAGCTCACAGACATGTGGAGATTAATACCTTCAAGCAGGCGGTTGCAATTGCTGTCAAATCGGAGGAGGAGAAGGACGCTGTTGTTGAGAACCGTGAATAATTCGTGAAAAAACACGAAAAACCTCTTTACAAATCAACAGAAATCGGGTATCATATATATTTGCTGAACTATACCAAAATGGTCGTTTTGGCAGGATCCAGTCAGAGATCAGTCTGCAGACGGTAAGAATGAAAAAATGGATGGGACAGCAAAGCAGCAGATATCCGCATGTGATATGAAAACCTGTTCCGGAGATTCCGGAGCACTGAATGGAAAGGAATGTGCGAATGGATAAAGAGGTTCTGAAAGAACGGTTGGTAAAGCTTGTTGAAATCGGTATCAGTAAAAATCGTACATTGGATTTCAATGATGTAAATGATTTTTTTGCCGGAGAGACGCTGACTCCTGAAGAACTGGAAAGCGTTTACAGTTATCTGGAAAGCAAAAAAATCGATGTTCTTCGTGTGGTTGACGCAGATATGGCTTCAGACGAAGACTTTGAAAAAGATATGGATTTCTCAGATGAGGAGGAAGAAATCGATATCGATGCCATCGACCTGCTGGAAGGAGTAGGTACAGAGGATCCGGTCCGCATGTACTTAAAGGAGATTGGTACGGTTCCGCTGCTGTCTGCAGAGGAAGAAGTGGAACTGGCAAAGAGAAAGGCTGCCGGTGATGTGTCTGCGAAAGAACGTCTGATTGAGGCGAACCTTCGTCTTGTTGTCAGCATTGCCAAGCGCTATACCGGCAGAGGAATGAGCTTCCTGGATCTGGTGCAGGAAGGTAACCTTGGTCTGATCAAGGGCGTTGAGAAATTTGATTATCAGAAAGGCTATAAGCTCAGTACCTATGCAACCTGGTGGATCAGACAGTCTGTAACAAGAGCGCTGGCTGATCAGGCGAGAACGATCCGTGTGCCGGTACATATGGTTGAGACAATCAATAAGATGTCCAAGATGCAGAGAAAGCTGACGCTTGACCTTGGCTATGAGCCAAGTGTTGCTGAGCTGGCCAAGGCTCTTGACATGAGCGAAGATAAAGTAATGGAGATCATGCAGATTGCCAGAGAACCAGCGTCACTGGAAACACCGATCGGTGAGGAAGACGATTCCAACCTGGGAGACTTTGTTGCGGACAGCAACGCGGTGACTCCGGAAGGAAACGTGGAGTCAGCGATGCTTCGTGACCACATTGACACTCTCCTTGGTGATCTGAAGGAGCGGGAGCGTCAGGTCATTGAACTGCGTTTTGGCCTGAAAGACGGTCATCCGCGCACACTGGAAGAAGTTGGAAGAGAATTCAATGTAACCCGTGAACGAATCCGCCAGATTGAAGCGAAAGCACTGCGCAAGCTTCGCAATCCGGTGAGAAGCAAAAAAATCAGAGACTTTTTAACGTAATAAACCATGACTCAGAAGATCAATTATCAGAAGATTCTGGATCGGACACTGGAGGATCTGGCCAAAACAGGCCAGGTCCCTTCCTTATTTCTGCACAGCTGCTGTGCACCTTGCAGCAGCTATGTGCTGGAATACCTTTCCAGATTTTTTTTCATCACTGTGTTTTACTACAATCCCAACATCACCTCTGACAGGGAATATGGACTGCGTGTGGAGGAGCAGAAACGGCTGATCCGATCGCTGGAGACAGAGCATCCGATCTCCTTTCTGGAAGGAACCTACGCACCGTCCTGCTTCTATGAAAGTGTGAAGGGCATGGAAAAGGAACCGGAGGGCGGCGAGCGCTGCCGCGTCTGTTACCGGATTCGTCTGGAAGAGACGGCTCGAATGGCGAAGGAGTTGGGGATGGACTATTTTACCACAACGCTTTCCATCAGCCCCTTAAAAAACGCGGACTGGCTCAACGAGATTGGCGCAGAACTGGAGGTGAAGCATCAGGTTTCCTGGCTTTACTCCGATTTTAAGAAAAAGGGCGGCTATCAGCGATCCATCCAGTTGTCCCGGGAATATGACCTGTATCGGCAGAACTATTGCGGCTGCATCTATTCCAAAGTGGAGCAGGAGAAACGTCAGAAAGAAGCTGTTGGGGAGAAGGGTCCGGATAACGCAGTTTCAGGCACAGAATGACAGAACAGGGACGCAAAAAAAGACCGATTCATAATAAACGAACCACCAAACAACAGAAATACCGGATATTGCATCGAAAATTCCTGATGCAATATCCGGTATTTTTTCTCTGGTCTCGGTATCCAGGCATACATGCCAGCAATGCGTTCAATCGGAATGACTTGCATCCAGGTGAACATGCCAGCAATGCGTTCAATCGGAATGACTTGCATCCAGGTGAACATGCCAGCAATGCGTTCAATCGGAATGACTTGCATCCAGGCAAACATGCCAGTAATGCGTTCAATCGGAATGACCTGCATCCAGGTGAACCGATCAGTGATCTGCCTTCAGGAACGCAATATAGCCCTTGGTGGTTTCATAAACATCAATCTTGCTGACAACTTCCCACGGCGCGTGCATGTTATGTACCGGAACACCGCAGTCAATCACTTCCATGCCGTAATTTGCGAGAATATAAGCAATGGTTCCGCCGCCGCCCTGGTCAACCTTGCCCAGTTCGGACGTCTGGAAGCAGACATTGTTGTCATCCATAACTTTTCTTAAGTATGCCATGTACTCTGCGTTGGCGTCGTTGCAGCCGCTCTTTCCGCGGGAACCGGTGTACTTGTTAAAGGAGAAGCCGCGGCCGAAATAAGCGGCATTCTTTGCTTCATTTACCTCCGGGAAATTCGGATCGAAGGCAGCACTGACATCGGAAGAAAGCATCTTGGAATTCTTCAGGCAGCGGCGCAGGATCAGATCACTGTAGGTTCCTGCAGTAAGCGCAATCAGCTCTGCGACATAGTTCTCAAAGAAACGGGAATGCATACCGGTTGCACCGCTGCTTCCAACCTCTTCCTTATCAACAAGGAGGCAGACGGTGGTATATTTCGGAGCGGTTACGTCCAGCATGGCAACAAGGGAGGTGTAGGCACAAACACGGTCGTCATGTCCGTAGCCCATGATCATGCTGCGGTCAATGCCGAAATCACGGGCTTCACCGGCAGGAACAACTTCCAGCTCTGCAGAAAGGAAGTCTTCTTCCTCAAAGTCATATTTCTCCTTCAGCAGGGAGAGAAGGTAGCTCTTAACTTTTTCTTTCTTATCGGTATCCGTCTCGTTGGGATCCGGTCTGCTGCCGACGGTAACATTCAGTGCCTCGCCCTCAATCACATTGGCACCGGGCTTCTTCATCTGATCGGCGGACAGGTGAATCAGAAGATCCGAGATGCCGACAACCGGATCGGAAGGATCTTCTCCGATCACAACATTGACAACAGTGCCGTCCTTCTTTGCAACAACACCGTGAATGGCAAGCGGAAGAGCAACCCACTGGTACTTTTTGATGCCGCCATAGTAGTGAGTATCAAACAGGCAGATATCGTTGCTTTCGTAAACAGGATTCTGCTTTAAGTCGATGCGCGGAGAATCCACATGGGCACCAAGGATATGCATTCCGGCCTCCATCGGCTCAGTACCGATGCAGAAAAGGGCAAGAGTCTTGCCCATGTTATTTGCATATACCTTATCACCGGCCTTCAGCGGGGTACCGTTCTTAATTGCTTCATCAAGGTTCTTATATCCGGCAGCTTCTGCGATTCGGATGCTTTCAGTCACACATTCACGTTCTGTTTTACATACAGAGATGAATTTGCGGTAGTCTTCACACAGCTGCATAACTTTTGTCAGCTCGTCAGCGGAGCAGCTGCTCCATGCATTTTTTCTTTCCATAATGTAATGGTCCTCCATGTTTGATCAGTAAGCGTCCTGCCAGGAGAAGAAAATCCGGCCGTCCGGATAACCGGAAGGTGTTGATTTGGAACTGGCAGGGATACGTTTGGATCCTGAAATTCATTCGGTAATCCAACGCAGATTTATCATAGCATAAAATCACTACGATAGGGATGTATTTTCTTCGCTTTTTATATTAATTTAATAAAAAAGATAAAAATCTGGTTGAATAATTTAAGAAAACAGGATACAATGATATACGGCAGAAAATGGTTGCAGAGCAAAACAGATAAGCAAACCATTTTAATATAAGGACAATGGAGGACAGATAATGAGTACAACATCACAGACATCAGCAAGTCAAAGAGTTGCCGCTTTACTTGATGACAGCAGTTTTGTTGAAATCGGCGGATTAGTAACTGCCAGAAGCACAGATTTCAACTTAAAGGCAAAAGACACACCTGCGGATGGCGTATTGACCGGCTACGGAACGATCAATGGAAGCCTGGTATACGTTTACAGTCAGGACGCAGCTGTACTCGGTGGTTCTTTGGGTGAGATGCACGCAAAGAAGATCGAAAAGATTTACAGCCTGGCAATGAAGGTAGGAGCACCGGTGATCGGACTGATCGACTGCGCCGGCTTACGACTGGAAGAGGCAACAGACGCTCTGAACGCGTTTGGCAAGCTCTATGCGTGTCAGGCAAACGCATCCGGCGTGATTCCGCAGATTACCGCGATTTTCGGAACCTGCGGCGGCGGAATGGCTGTTGTTCCGGCACTGACTGATTTCACTTTCATGGAGTCTGCAAAAGCAAAGCTGTTTGTGAATTCCCCGAATGCGCTGGATGGAAACAAGACAGAAAATACCGCAACAGCTGCATTCCAGAGTGAAGAGGCTGGTCTTGTTGATTCGACAGGAAGCGAGACAGAGATTCTTGCCGAAATCCGTACCCTGGTTTCTGTACTGCCGGCAAATAATGAGGATGATCTTTCCTATGACGAGTGCACCGACGATCTGAACCGCGTTTGTGACAGTCTTGAAGCCTGCGTTGGTGATCCGGCAATTGCACTTTCCATGATTTCCGATAACGGTTTTGTGTTTGAGGCAAAGAAGGCATATGCAAAAGATATGGTGACTGCTCTGATCCGCCTGAACGGAAATACCGTTGGTGTTGTAGCAAACCGTACCGTTCTCTACGATGAGGAAGGAAATGAAGGCGAGAAGTTTGATGCGGTTCTCAGCAGCAGAGGCGCGGAAAAAGCAGCTGAATTCGTTGAGTTCTGTGATGCATTCTCCATTCCGGTTCTGACCCTTGCAAATGTAAAGGGCTACAAGGCAACGATCTGTGAAGAGAAGAGAATTGCCAAGGCAGCTGCAAAGCTGATCTATGCTTATGCAGACGCAACAGTACCGAAGGTAACGGTTGTTGTTGGCGCTGCCAATGGAACGGCTTCTCTTGCTATGATGCAGGGCGCAGATCAGGTATATGCATGGCCGTCTGCTTCCATTGGTCTGATGGATGCGGCTTCTGCTGCAAAGATTATTTACGCGGACGAGATTGCGGCTTCCGACAATAAGGCAGCTCTGATCAGTGAGAAGACAGCTGCTTATGCAGAGCTTCAGTCCAGCGCTGAGGCAGCAGCAAGAAGAGGTTATGTAGACAGCATCATTGCACCGGAATCGACAAGAAAGATTGCAATCGCAGCGTTTGAAATGCTGTTCACAAAGAGAGAGGATCGTCCGGCAAAGAAGCATGGTACGGTTTAATAGAAAAAGAGGTGACGGAATATGAAAAAGAAGCTTTTCGCATTACTTTTAACCATGCTGATGTGTCTCTTTTCTCTGACCGCCTGCGTAGAAACTGAAAGTGAAGTGAAAGAGACTGAAATCATCACGTCTCTGACCGAGACTGCAAAAACTCTGGTTGAACAGATCACGTCCATGGATGAAGCGACTCTTGCGGAGAAGATTGAATACTATGGCATTGATGGAGACAACCCGGACGCAGGTATGTTAAGCGGACTGACTTCCTGGGAGGGAAACAGAGATGATCTTGGCGAGTTTGTTTCCTTTGGAGGCTGTACGGTTCTTTTTGATACAGATGAGAATGTCTATACAGCAGTAGCCGAGCTGGAGTTTACCGATCGCGACTGTGAATTCAAAATGATCGTAAACAGACAGAGAACGGAATATGAAAGCATCACCTTCAATCCGAACTTTACCTTTGGAGAGAAGATGGCGAAAGCTGCTATGAATACAGTCATGGGTCTTGGAACTGTATTCGTGATGCTGATCCTGATCAGCGGATTGATTTATTGCTTTAATTTTATCCACGCATGGGAAGAAAACCGCAGCAAGAAGAATTCTGAGCCGGCAGCACCGGCAGCGGCACCGGAAGTACCGGTTGTTCCGGCAGTGGAAGAAGTAGTTGAGGAAGAGCTGGTGGATGATCTGGAGCTGGTAGCGGTAATCACCGCGGCAATCGCAGCTTCCGAAGGAACCAGCGCAGATGGTCTGATCGTACGTTCAATCAAGCGTGCGCCGGGCAGCAGATGGAAAAGAGCATAACAGGAGGATTTACAATGAAAAACTATACGATCACAGTAAACGGTAATGTATATGAAGTAACAGTGGAAGAAGGATTTGGCAGTGCGGCAGCACCGGCAGCAGCTCCTGCAGCAGCTCCGAAGGCAGCAGTAGCAGCACCGAAGGCAGCTCCAAAGGCAGCTCCTGCAGCGGCTCCGAAGGCAGCTCCGGCTGGCGCTGAGGGTGCAGTAAAGGTAAGTGCTCCGATGCCTGGTAAGATCATCGCTGTTAAGGTTGCAGCAGGTGAGGCAGTAAAGAAGGGACAGGTTGTTGTTGTTCTTGAGGCAATGAAGATGGAAAATGATATCGTAGCTCCGCAGGACGGAACCGTAGCTTCCATCGCTGTATCTGCAGGTCAGTCTGTAGAGTCCGGCTCTGTTCTTGTTACTATGAACTGATGGAAATCCTTGTTACAGGATTTTGAAACTACGGGAGGAATTAGACGATGAACTATATTATTGAAACTATGGGCAATCTAATCCACCAGACCGCTTTTTTCAATCTGACAGTGGGCAACTACCTGATGATCATCGTTGCACTGGTATTCATGTACCTTGCAATTGCAAAAGAGTATGAGCCGCTTCTGTTAGTTCCGATTTCTTTTGGTATGCTTCTGGTCAACATGTTCCCCAATATCATGGCGGATCCGGCTGAAACATCCAACGGTGTCGGCGGATTGTTGCATTATTTCTATTTACTGGATGAGTGGAGTATCCTCCCATCCCTGATTTTCATGGGCGTTGGCGCAATGACAGACTTTGCTCCGCTGATCGCAAATCCGATCAGCTTCCTGATGGGTGCTGCTGCTCAGCTCGGTATCTATGTTGCTTATTTCCTGGCAATTCTGCTTGGATTTAACGACAAGGCTGCTGCCGCAATTTCCATCATCGGCGGCGCGGATGGTCCGACTTCCATCTTCCTTTGCGGTAAGCTGGGACAGACCGAGTACATGGGACCGATCGCCGTTGCTGCTTACTCTTACATGTCTCTTGTTCCGATTATTCAGCCTCCGATCATGAAGCTTCTGACAACGGAAGATGAGCGCAAGATCAAGATGGAGCAGCTTCGTCCGGTTTCCAAGCTGGAGCGCATCCTGTTCCCGATCATTGTAACAATCGTTGTTGTAATGGTTCTGCCGGATACTGCACCGCTTGTAGGTATGCTGATGCTTGGTAACCTGTTCCGTGAGAGTGGCGTTGTAAAGCAGCTGACAGAAACCGCTTCCAACGCGCTGATGTATATCGTAGTTATTCTGCTTGGTACTTCTGTTGGTGCAACAACAAGTGCGGAAGCATTCCTGAAGATCGATACCCTGAAGATCGTTGCTCTTGGTCTGGTAGCGTTTGCGTTCGGTACAGCCGGCGGTGTTCTGCTTGGCAAGCTGATGTGCAAGATCACCAAGGGTAAGATCAATCCGCTGATCGGTTCTGCCGGTGTATCCGCCGTGCCGATGGCAGCACGTGTATCCCAGAAGGTTGGTTCTCAGGCAGATCCGACCAACTTCCTGCTGATGCATGCAATGGGACCGAACGTGGCCGGTGTTATCGGAACTGCGGTTGCAGCCGGTACCTTTATGGCAATTTTCGGCGTATAACTTTGAAATTCACTTAATTTACATGGAGGTATAGAAATGGCAGAAGTCACTAAGAAACCGGTAAAAATTATGGAAACCGTGCTTCGTGATGCACACCAGTCTCTGATCGCAACCCGTATGACAACGGAGCAGATGCTGCCGATCATCGAAAAGATGGATAAGGTTGGCTATCATGCAGTTGAGTGCTGGGGCGGCGCAACGTTCGACGCATCACTTCGTTTCCTGAAGGAAGATCCGTGGGAGAGACTGCGTAAGCTCAGAGACGGATTTAAGAATACAAAGCTGCAGATGCTGTTCCGTGGACAGAACATCCTTGGATACAACCACTATGCAGATGATGTAGTAGAATACTTCGTACAGAAGTCCATCGCAAACGGAATCGATATCATCCGTATCTTCGACTGCTTCAACGATCTGCGTAACCTGCAGACCGCTGTAAAGGCAGCGAATAGGGAAAAGGGACATGCACAGATCGCTCTGTCCTATACCCTTGGCGATGCATATACCCTGGAATACTGGAAAGAGACTGCAAAGAGAATTGAGGATATGGGTGCTGATTCCATCTGTATCAAGGACATGGCAGGCCTTCTTCTTCCGTACCAGGCAACCGAGCTGGTTGAGGCTGTTAAGGCAGGAACCAAGCTGCCGGTACAGATTCACACGCACTGCACGTCCGGTGTTGCTCCGATGACCTATATGAAGTGTGTTGAGGCAGGCGCAGACATCATTGATACCGCAATGAGCCCGTTCTCTCAGGGTACCAGCCAGCCGGCAACCGAGGTTATGGTTGAGACCTTCAAGGGAACTCCGTATGATACCGGTCTGGATCAGAACCTGCTGGCAGAGATCGCCGAGTTCTTCCGTCCGCAGCAGGAAGCTGCTCTCAAGAGCGGTCTGCTGAATCCGAAGGTAATGGGCGTTGATATCAAGACCCTTCTGTATCAGGTACCGGGCGGAATGCTTTCCAATCTGGTATCCCAGCTGAAGGAAGCACATGCGGAAGACAAGTACTATGAAGTGCTTGAGGAGATCCCGAAGGTTCGTAAGGACTTCGGTGAGCCGCCGCTTGTTACCCCGTCTTCTCAGATCGTTGGTACACAGGCTGTACTGAACGTTCTGCAGGGCGAGCGTTATAAGATGATCACCAAGGAGTCCAAGAAGATCCTTGGCGGAGAATTCGGTCAGACCATTAAGCCGATGAATCCGGAAGTACAGAAGAAGGCAATTGGCGACAAGGAGCCGATCACCTGCCGTCCGGCAGACCTGATCCCGCCGCAGCTTGACAAGTTCAGAGAAGAGGCTGCTCAGTACATCCAGCAGGAAGAGGATGTTCTGACCTACGCACTGTTCCCGCAGGTTGCAACTGACTTCTTCAAGTATCGTGAAGCACAGCAGACAAAGGTAGATCCGGCTGCTGCAGATACAAAGAATAAGGCTTATCCGGTATAATCCGGTGGGAAGACAAAGGCTTCTGCTTACGGGCAGAGGCCTTTGTTAACCTCACTTGTGTATTCTGGCAGATACGTCAGTGACTGTCTGCCGGGAACGCTGATAGATTCCGGAAAACATGCCTCTTGAAACAGGAGAAAGGATATGAAACGAATCGCAGTAATCGGCGGCGGAGCAGCGGGGATGATAGCTGCCTATGCTGCCGCAGCCAATGGAAATCAGGTCACAGTATTCGAAAAGAATGAAAAGCTGGGAAAGAAACTGTTCATCACCGGAAAAGGGCGCTGCAATGTAACCAATGCGGCTGACATGGAGGAATGCATGAAACAGGTGGTTTCGAATCCCCGTTTTCTGTACAGCGCTTTTTATACATTCAGCAATCAGAGCCTGATCGATCTGATTGAAGAGGCAGGATGTCCGCTGAAGACAGAGCGCGGACAGCGCGTGTTCCCCCAGTCGGACAAGTCCTCCGATATCATCGCTGCTTTGACCCGTCTTCTTCAGCAGAAACAGGTAAATGTTCGTTTGCGCACAGGTGTGAAATCGCTTCGGACAGACGGCGAACGAGTAACCGGGCTTGTAACGGAGCGGGGAGAAACGGTTGCCGCGGATGCAGTGATCGTTGCCACCGGCGGTCTGTCCTATCCGTCAACCGGTTCCACAGGAGATGGCTACCGGTTTGCAAAGAGTCTTGGTCATGAAGTAACCGAACTTCGTCCTGCTCTTGTCCCCCTTGTCTGCAGGGAGGAGTGGGCAAAAGAGCTGCAGGGCCTTTCGCTGAAAAATGTCAGTGTCCGCGTCACAGACGGAAAAAAGACGCTTTATCAGGAGTTTGGTGAGCTTTTGTTCACTCACTTTGGCGTAAGCGGTCCCCTGATCCTCAGCGCCAGCAGCAAAATCTGCCGGAAACTGGCAGAAAAGCCGCTTTCGCTCTCCATCGATCTGAAGCCGGCTCTGACAATGGAACAGCTGGATGCAAGACTTCTTCGTGATTTTGAACAGGAAAAAAACAGGCAGTTTAAGAATTCTCTGTCTCAGCTGTATCCGGCAAGACTGGCAGACATGATTGTCCGTTTAAGTGAGATTGAGCCGGAAAAACCGGTGAATTCCATTTCCAGAGAAGAACGTGCCAGAATTGTGTGCTTAACGAAAAATTTACCATTGACCATTACGGGTACCCGCGATTATAATGAAGCTATCATTACTCAGGGAGGGATCCGTGTACGGGAGATTGATCCGTCAACGATGGAATCAAAGCTGGTACCGGGACTTTTCTTTGCGGGTGAGGTTCTTGATCTGGATGCAATGACCGGCGGCTTTAATCTTCAGATCGCCTGGTCAACCGGATATCTGGCTGGAATTTCGGTATAAAATTGGTCGAACATGAGGAGAATTGGGAATGGGATTTAATATAGCGATTGACGGACCGGCAGGAGCCGGAAAGAGTACCATAGCGAAACGGGCGGCAAAAGAGCTGCAGTTCATTTATGTGGACACCGGTTCCATGTACCGGGCAATCGGTCTGTACATGGATCGTCAGGGACTGGATCTGACGGATGAGGCGTTGATCAGCAGCCGTGTGTCGGAAGCGGATGTTTCGATAAACTATGTCAATGGAGAGCAGCAGGTTCTTCTGAACGGTGAAAATGTAAGTACACTTGTCCGGACAGAAGCGGTAGGCGCGATGGCGTCGAAAGTCAGTGCCTATCCTGCGGTGCGTGCCCATCTGCTGGAGCTGCAGCGAAAACTGGCGAAAGAAGCGGATGTCCTGATGGACGGAAGAGATATCGGAACCTGCATTCTGCCGAATGCCGATGTGAAAATCTATCTGACAGCAGATCCTGCGGTGCGTGCAAAAAGACGCTGCCTTGAACTGGAACAGAAGGGAATCCCATGTGATCCGCAGGCAGTTCTGCAGCAGATCATCGACCGGGATTACCAGGACATGCACAGAGAGACTGCGCCGCTTAGACAGGCAGAAGACGCTGTTCTCGTAGATACCTCGTCCATGACGATTGATGAGGTGGTAAACGAGATCATTCGTCTTGCAGACGCGAAAAGGAAACAGGAACCGGAAATGTGAGCCGGTTATTAATCAGTTTATCATGGGAATTGGAAGGTGTAAGATGGAAATAAAGGTGGCGAAAAGCGCCGGATTCTGTTTTGGCGTACAGCGTGCAGTTGACAAGGTCTATGCGGAGATCGCGAAAAACGCGTCACTGCCGATCTATACCTACGGACCGATTATCCACAATGAAGAGGTGGTATCGGATCTGAAAGAAAAAGGTGTCCATATCATAAACACACAGGAAGAACTGGAATCGGTCAAAGAAGGAACGGTTATCATCCGTTCCCACGGAGTCGGCAGGATACAGGAAGAGCAGATCCGCTCCATGGGACTGAACCTGATCGATATGACCTGCCCTTTTGTAAAGAAGATCCATCGAATCGCAGATGAGCAGAGCAGAGCGGGTAAAGTCATTCTGATTGCCGGAAATCCCAGTCACCCGGAGGTTCAGGGAATCATGGGATGGTGCAGCGGACCTGTCTTTACAGTAGAGACACCACAAGAACTGGATCAGATTGCCATGACGCTGGAAAAAGAAGCCTGTCTTGTTGCACAGACCACTTTTAACGACAAGAAATTTAAAATTCTTGTTGACCTAATTCAAAAAAAGCGGTATGATATATATTGTGCCAGAACTATCTGCTCCGCTACGAGAGAGCGGCAGGAGGAAGCGGCACAGATTTCATCGTGGGCAGACGGGATGATTGTGATCGGAAGCAGCAACAGTTCCAATACCCAGAAGCTTTACGAGATTTGTAAAAAAGAATGTAATAGTACCCATTACATACAGACGGCAGAGGACCTTAATCAGCAGTGGTTTTTGGCGGCGGAAAAAGTGGGTGTTACAGCGGGGGCATCCACCCCAAATAATATCATCGAGGAGGTTCTGCGTAATGTCAGAGGATTTTGAGAAGTTATTGAACGAAGAGAAAGAAGTTACAATCAGCCAGGGTGCTGTTGTAAAAGGAACAGTCATCGACGTAAAGGACGATGAGCTTGTTCTGAATATAGGTTATAAGGCTGACGGTATCATCACAAAGAATGAGTATACCAACGATTCCAGCGCAAATCTGCGTGACCTGGTAAAGGTTGGCGACGAGATTGAGGCAAAGGTTGTCAAGGTAAACGATGGTGAGGGTCAGGTTCAGCTGTCCTACAAGAAGCTGCAGGCTGAAAAGGGAAGCAAGATGCTGGAAGAGGCTTTCGAGAATAAGACTGTTCTTACTGCTGAGGTTACGCAGGTATTAAGCGGTGGTTTAAGTGTTAGCGTAGACGGAACAAGAGTATTCATCCCGGCAAGCCTTGTATCTGATGTATATGAGAAGAACCTGGAGAAGTACGCTGGCCAGCAGGTTGAGTTCGTTATCACCGAGTTCAACCCGAGAAAGCGCAGAGTAATCGGTGACTGCAAGCAGCTGATCATCGCTAAGAAGGCAAAGCTTCAGGAAGAGCTGTTCGCAAGACTTGAGGTTGGTCAGGTTCTGGAAGGAACTGTTAAGAACGTTACCGATTTCGGTGCATTCGTTGATCTGGGCGGCGCTGATGGTCTGCTTCACATCTCCGAGATGAGCTGGGGACGCATCGAGAGCCCGAAGAAGGTGTTCAAGAGCGGTGAGACCGTTAAGGTTCTTGTAAAGGCAATCGACGGAACAAAGATCGCGCTGAGCAGAAAGTTCCCGGAGGCAAATCCGTGGCTGAACGCTTCTGAGAAGTATGCAGTTGGCAACGTAGTGTCCGGTAAGGTTGCTCGTATGACAGATTTCGGTGCTTTTGTTGAGCTTGAGACTGGCGTAGACGCTCTGCTTCACGTTTCTCAGATCGCAAGAGAGCACATCGAGAAGCCGTCTGATGTACTGGCTATTGGTCAGGAGATCACTGCTAAGGTTGTTGATTTCAACGAAGAGTCCAGAAAGATCAGCCTGAGCGTAAAGGCAATCGCTGCTGAGCAGGTTGAGGAGTAATTTCTTTCGCTTACAGTAAAATAAAAGTTTTGGCCGCGCACCCTTTGGTGCGTCAGGCTGAAAAATGAACATACAGAGGACATCCGATTTGCGTCGGGTGTCTTTTGTTTATAAAAAGGGCGAGCTGTCGCCTGCAACAGAAAGAACGAAAAGAATTGTCATGAATCGAAAAAAATCAAAATTGACGTGATGACTGAGTTTTTCGTATAATATGCATAGAAGCAAAGCTTCGTTTGAATGCCGGGTTTCAGTCAGGAACGGACAATGGAGGGAAAGATGAATCAGAAAGAATACAGGGAATTATACGAAAGCAAAGCGTTTGCAGAAACGTATCTCTATGAAGGAAATGATCTTGGCGCTCGCTGCAAAGAGAACAGCACTGTTTTTAAGCTTTGGAGCCCGCTGGCAGTCTGCGTCCAGCTGAATCTGTATAAGGACTGTGAATCACCTGCTTTCCTGTCTGTTGCCATGAAAAAAGAGGAGAAAGGTGTCTGGTCCCATCTGGAACCGAAAAATTGTCACGGAGTGTTCTATGATTTTTCTGTGACAGAAAACAACGAGACAAGAACGACTCCTGATCCCTATGCCAGATCCTGCGGCTGCAATGGAACGCGCAGCATGGCAGTGGATTTGGATAAGACAAACCCGGACGGCTGGGAGTTGGATCAGCCGCCAAAAGCATCAGCGGAGCAGGTCATCTATGAGATCCATGTAAAAGATTTTTCCCATGACCCGGCCAGCGGTGTCAGAGAAGATTATCGTGGAAGGTATAAAGCGTTCACGCTCACCGGAACGACTCTGAATGACCAGGGAGAAAAACCAACCTGCCTGGACTATCTGAAACAGCTTGGCGTTACCCATGTGCAGCTTCTGCCAGTGTACGATTTTGGCTCCGTGGACGAAGCAGGAGGAGATGACCAGTTCAACTGGGGATATGATCCGCAGAACTACAATGTACCGGAAGGTTCCTATGCAACAGACACGACCGATGGTGTGACCAGGATCCGTGAATTGAAAGAGCTGATCCTTACTCTTCATCAAAACGGGATTGGTGTGATCATGGACGTGGTTTACAATCATACCTACCGCCGCGATTACTGTTTTGATCTGGCTGTCCCCAACTACTACTATCGCCAGTTCGAAGACGGAAGAGGAACAAACGGATCGGCCTGCGGCAATGACATGGCAAGCGACAGAGAAATGTGCGCCAATTACATCTATGATTCTCTCATGTACTGGGCGAAGGAATATCACATGGACGGATTCCGGTTTGACCTGATGGGCCTGCTGGATACCGATCTGATGAACCGGATCCGTGAAGGAATGGACCGGGAATTCGGAAAAGGAACCATTCTTCTTTACGGAGAACCCTGGACGGCCGGAGAGTCACCGCTTCGAGACGGAAAGCATCCCAGTGTTAAGACAAATCTGGATCGGCTGGATGAGGGAATCGGTGTTTTCTGTGATACCATCCGCGATGCGGTAAAAGGTCATGTGTTTGAGGAAACAGTTCCAGGGTTTGTGAATGGAGGAAAGGGGCTGGATACGCAGATTCTCAAAGCTGCGCGTGGATTTGCTCCTGCGGAAACGTCGTTTCCCGTCAAGTCACCCAATCAGCTGATCACCTATGTTTCAGCCCATGATAATCTGACCCTGTGGGATAAGCTGATGATCACCATGAGACCGGGAAAGGAATTTGACCGCAGATGGGATGACGTGGTACGGGCAAACCGGATGGCAGCTGCAATCTGTTTTACCTGTCAGGGCCGTCTGTTTTTCCAGGCAGGAGAAGAAGCGGCAAGAACAAAACACGGAGATGAGAACAGCTATCGTTCCTCAGTTGCTGTGAACCGGATTGACTGGAACCGGGTATATGAATATGAAGATCTGACGGCATATTACCGCGGACTGATCGCGTTTCGAAAACAGATGCCGGGACTGTGTGACAAAACGAAAGATGCGCAGAAGCGGATTCTGGAAGAGAAAAATCCGGTTTCCGGCGTTGTCTGGTTCTGTGTGGATAACAGAGAACATCCGGAATGGGACAGACTTCTTGTTTGCTGCAACAGCACAGACAAACCGTTTTCCATTGATCTGCCTCAGAACGTCTGGGAGCTTCTGGTTGATGGGGAAAACAGCGGTTTGTGGAAGGATGCAAAGCAGGTGACTGCTTCAACTGTGGTTGAACGTGTTTCCGTTTCTGTGTTTGGAAGAAAGCGGATCTGATAAAAAACGGCATCATCAAACAGGGAAAAAACTGTTTGATGATGCCGTTTTGTCTGACCAATTGAAAAACAAATCTGAATGCCGGATACCAGTCAATCATTTCCGGCAAGAAGCAGGCGGAGATAGGAGAGAAGAAAATCCGGGTCATCGACATATTCCGTGTAGAGCTGTCTGGATTCATAGCACTCACGGAAAACAGGGAACATGGAATCCTCCTCCACCATTGGAAGAAAGATGCCGGTTTTACGGCTGTAGCAGGTCGCAGCAGTTGCGCGGCGGCGGTGGTCTTTATCGACGAACTGAGAAACTTTCCGGTGAACGGCACGGTCCTCATCCGGCAGATAGTCATATTCCGAATAATCATCGTAAAAATATTTCAGTTCACCGCAGAAGACGGAAATTTCAGCAATAATCTGGTTGGAACGGACAGAAATCGTATAGATATCCGTTTCATAGCTGAAAGCAACCGGGACACTGATGGAACAGTCGAGAACAACCGTCAGCGTCTGTTCCTGTTCAAAAAGGGAATAGCCTGCGATTTTCCAGCTGCAGCGGAAAATGTCAAGGTAGCCGAGAAGGGGCATCAGCTGAGGAAGAGCTTTCAGATCTTCTTCATTATGGAGCAGAAACGCCTGGTAGAGAGTTTCGTCCTGTGTGTTCAGAAATTCTTTGTAAAGCGGGATCAGATCTTTGCCGTTTATGTCGTTGGCACGTTCGATGCCGAGGAAGGCCTCCACAGCAGGGAGTTTGAGGCTCTCCAGCTTCAGAAGTCTGCGCAGCGGCCGGATTTTCCGGTAAAGGTCCAGACTGGTCAGTTTGTCGAATGGGGATTCAATTCCGTACTGTTCGGCGCATTTGATCAGATAGGGAATATCGAAAGAGTCGCCGTTGTAGCTGATCAGCACTTTGAAATTCTGAATAAATTGAAAGAAATCCTGAATGATCTCCTGTTCTGCAGCCATGGAATCGGCAAACCACTGACGGATGTGCCATTCCATCTGCTGATGGTAGACAATTCCGATCAGGTAAAGGCTGGAGGAATCACTGGAAAGTCCGGTTGTCTCGATATCAAAAAAAACAATATCCTTCAGCGGTGCAATTTGCGCGAAATCATAGTATTGCGGAGCAGAGAAGGTTTTACTGATAACAATCATAAGATTCCATCTCCGAAATAAACTTAGTATTGTGCAAAATAATTATAAAAAGTATAGCATAATTCTAAAAAAATGTCAATCTGCCTTATTGGGGAAGCTTCTTGCCAATCCGGGATATCTATGGTATGATAGAAAATAACGTGCAAAGACGGGAAACGTCTGCACGCAGCAAGAAGAAAGACGAGGAAGCCTATGATTTCATATCTGAGAGGGGTTCTGGCAGAACGGACTCAGGAAGGGATTGTTGTGGAAGTAAACGGTGTCGGTTTTTTTGTCCGTGTGCCGGTTCTGACAGCGGAAAAACTTCCGCCCCTTGGACAGGAAGTAAAAATATATACCTATTTGCACGTAAAAGAAGATCTGATGCAGCTTTACGGTTTTTTACGCCGCGATGATCTGAACATGTTTGAATCCATGTTAAAGGTCAACGGAATCGGACCAAAGGGAGCGATTGCCATTCTGTCTGGAATGAACGCAGATGATCTGCGATTTGCCATTCTGTCCGGCGACGCAAAGACCATCGCAAAACGCGCTGCCGGTGTCGGTCTGAAAACGGCACAGAAAATGATCCTGGAGCTGAAGGACAAGATGGATCTGGAAGAGACCTTTGAAATGGCAATGGAGCATTCCGCACAGGATGGAAACGGCATGGGAGCAGCGGACAACGCAAAGAGTGAAGCGGTTCTTGCGCTGACTGCTCTTGGCTATAACCAGACACAGGCACTGAAAGCAGTATCGGCAGTTGAACATGGAGAGCAGATGTCAGTAGAGGATCTGTTGAAGGCTGCTCTGAAGCATATGTAAGGAGAACCAATGGAACGCAGGATTATCACAACAGAAATAGAAGACGAGGATAAGGGGCTGGAACTCAATCTCCGTCCGCAGATGCTGTCTGAGTATATTGGTCAGGAAAAAGCAAAACAGTCATTAAGCGTTTACATAGAAGCGGCAAAACGAAGAGGGGATCCGCTGGATCATGTTCTTTTATACGGACCGCCCGGACTTGGAAAAACAACGCTTGCCGGGATCATCGCCAATGAAATGGGATCCAGGATCAAAATCACGTCCGGCCCTGCCATTGAAAAGCCGGGAGACATGGCAGCGATCCTG
Organism: Lachnospiraceae bacterium; assembly: GCA_017472605.1. GTDB lineage: Bacteria > Bacillota > Clostridia > Lachnospirales > Lachnospiraceae > Anthropogastromicrobium. The sequence continues at coordinate 38,258 of JAFUPV010000039.1, read as the reverse complement.
AATAATCTTTCCGAGCATGATGTGCTGTTTGTTGACGAAATCCATCGTCTGAACCGTCAGGTAGAGGAAGTGCTTTATCCGGCAATGGAAGACTTTGCCATTGACATTGTAATCGGAAAAGGAGCGACTGCACGGTCAATCCGTCTCGAACTGCCGAAGTTCACGCTGGTGGGAGCCACCACGAGAGCGGGACTTCTGACGGCTCCGCTTCGTGACCGTTTTGGCGTGATCAACAAGCTGGAGTTTTATACACAGGACGAATTGACAACGGTTCTTCTCCGGTCAGCAAACGTGCTTGGCGTAACGCTGGAAGAGGAAGGTGCCATGGAGCTGGCCAGACGATCCAGAGGTACGCCGCGTATTGCCAACCGCCTCCTGAAGCGTGTCCGTGATTTTGCTCAGGTGCGTTATAACGGTGTCATCACCAGAGATGTGGCAGTATATGCGCTGGACCTTCTTGAGGTCGATAAGCTGGGTCTGGATAAGGGGGACCGGGAAATTCTGGATGCCATCATCGGCAAGTTTAACGGCGGCCCGGTGGGACTGGATACACTGGCGGCTGCTCTCGGTGAGGATTCCGGAACTGTGGAAGAAGTCTACGAGCCATACCTGATCCAGAACGGACTGATCCAGCGGACGCCGCGCGGACGAATCGCAACACCGGCTGCATACCGCCATCTCGGTCTGCCGGTTCCGGAAAATCAGTAAAACAACAGTTGAGTATTTTGCCGGTTTGTGGTAAGATATGGAAAGAAATCAGCAGCATAAGGTGAGTGAAGAACAATGAGAAAAAATTATACCGATGTTGTCATCGATGATAAAGTATATACCGTAGGTTGTGAAGAAGACAGTTCCTACATGCAGGAGCTGGCAGCATATGTGAACGGAAAGCTGGAAGATCTGCGTTCCCAGCCGGGATTCAACAAGCAGCCGTATGGAAGCCGTCAGATTCTGATCCTGATGAACATTGCAGACGACTATCTGCGGATGAAGAGGAAAACGGAGGAGACACAAGCGCGTTACCAGGAGCAGGAAAACGAATTCTATACCATGAAGCGCGAGATGGTAAACATGAAGCTTCAGATGGAGCAGAACCGTCTTCAGATGGAACAGCTGAAGCTGCAGAATCAGGTGCTTTCGCTTGGTCTGTCCGGAAATGAAGAAGCGAGAGAACGCCTGATGGCAGATGTGATTAACAGTGTGAGAAAAGAAGCGGATGCTTCCGGGGCTTCTGCAGCAGCGCCGGCGTCTGGCGCGGTACCGGCAGCGGAAAATACTTCCCGGGAAAGCGCTGTGACATCACAGAACTTCGGCGGTGATTCCGCGCAGAAGAGAACGGATCGACACGGAAAAAGAAGATAATCTACCGGCCCCGAGTTGACGACTTGGGGCTGTTGTTTATAGAACGGTGTGTCCGGCTGGGTACGAAACGATGTACCAGATGGAGGAATTATGAATCGAAAAGCAGAATTATTAGCCCCGGCGGGGTCTTATGAAACGATGATGGCAGCGTTCCATGCCGGTGCGGATGCCGTTTATATCGGCGGTCAGGCCTTTGGTGCGAGAGCCTATGCGGATAATCCGGACGAGGAGATGCTGAGAAAAGCAATCCGCTATGCCCATCTCCATGGCAGGCAGCTGTATTTAACGGTAAACACGCTGGTTAAGCAGGAGGAACTGGATCAGAAGCTGGTTGCTTATCTGAAACCGTACTATGAAGAGGGACTGGATGCGGTCATCGTTCAGGATCCCGGTGTCCTCCATGTGATACGGGACCAGTTTCCAGGGCTTCCAATCCATGCCAGCACACAGATGACCATGTCAGGTCCGCATTCGGCTGCCCATCTGGAATCGATTGGCGTGTCCAGAATCGTGACACCGAGGGAGCTGTCCCTGGAGGAAATCCGCGAAATCAGGAAGAGCTGCAGCCTGGAAATTGAAAGCTTTGTCCATGGTGCGCTTTGTTACTGCTATTCCGGTCAGTGTCTGTTTTCCAGCATCGCCGGAGGCCGCAGCGGAAACCGCGGACGCTGTGCCCAGCCGTGCCGTCTGCCCTACCAGCTGATGAAGGGCGAAGCGGTTACAGTTCCGGAATCCCTTGGCTACCTGTTAAGTCCGAAGGATCTGAACACCATTGCCATCCTTCCCAAACTGCTGGAAGCCGGCGTCTATTCCCTGAAGATTGAAGGACGGATGAAAAAGCCGGAATATACCTCCGGCGTTGTCAGCATATACCGGAAATATCTGGACCATTACCTGGAGCATGGCGCGGAAAATTACCGGGTTTCCAGGGAGGATGAACAGATTCTGTTTGATCTGTTTAACCGCAAAGGATTCACAGACGGCTATTATCTTCGTCATAACGCAAAATCAATGATTACCTTCGAAAAGCCGAATCTGCGCAGGGAAAATGAGGAACTGAACCGATCACTGAGAGACAGGTATATTGACAACAATTTGAAAGAAAATATAAAAGGAAAGGTAAAGATTTTTGCAGGAGAACCCGTTATAATAGAAACGGCTCTGAGAGAATTTACCAGCCGGTCCATCGGAGAAGAGGTAATGGCCGCGCAGAACCGTCCGCTGACGAAAGAGGACATCAGACGTTCCATGGAGAAAATCAGAGATACCGATTTTCAGTGGGAATCGCTGACAATTGAGACGGACGGCACTTCCTTTTACCCGGTAGGCAGGCTCAATGAGCTTCGCAGACAGGCGCTTCTGGATCTGGAAGAAGCGGCTGTGTCCGGATTTTACCGCAGAACCGGCGAAAGCGGCGGAAAGGAAGAGACGCAGGAGAAAAGGCTGACAGAAGGCAAAGAGGAAAACCTGCCAAAACCGGTATCGTCGGAAACAGATCTGCGCTGGTCGGCATCCGCGGAATCAAGAGAACAGCTGGACTGCCTGATTTCCTGCAGCTGGATTGACCGGATCTATCTGGATTCGCACATGGCAGTCGGGCAAAAGCTGGAAGAGTGCGTAAAGCAGGTCAAAAAAGCCGGGAAGGAATGTTTCCTGATGCTTCCGAAGATGATTCGCCGGGAGAAGGAGGCGGAACTGAAAACGCAGCTGGAAAGCTGGAAGAGAGCCGGATTTGACGGATATCTGACTGCGTCTGCGGAAGGTCTGTTCTGGCTCAGAAAGCATCTTTCCGATGCGGTGATCGCAGGAGATCACAGCCTCTACTGCTGGAGCAGAGAAGCAGAGCTGGAGTGGAAGGAGTGGGGACTGGACGAAGTGACTGCTCCTGTGGAACTGAACGGAGCCGAACTGAAACGCAGAGGAATTGCCGGGATGGAACTGATCGTCTATGGGCATCTGCCAATGATGATCAGCGCCCAGTGCCTCCACCGTTCCTCCTCCGGATGCATCCGGAAACAGGAGGATCTCCGGCTGAAGGACCGTCTCGGAAACTGTTTTCCTGTGCGTAATTACTGCAGCGAATGCTATAATATAATCTACAATAACAACCCGCTGTCTCTGCTGGATGTCTGGGACCGTGTGCGGTCGCTTCAGCCGCGGATGGCCCGGATATCCTTTACCGTTGAGGACAGGGCACAGACCATGGAGGTACTTTCTCTTTTTGAACAGGCGGCAAAGGGAAGCAGACCGGTTTCGAACCGAAAACAGTACACAAGAGGTCACTGGAATCGCGGTGTGGAATAGTCGGAGCTGTTCCGGCTGAAATTCCGTCGGCGGACAGAGCGGATGAGGGAGGAGAGAACGATTGGTTGATGCAATCACGATTTTGTGTAAATATGCAATGGTGGCACTGATGATCTTTTATACCATCGGTGCCTTCTGGGCGCTGCGCTATCGGAATGTGGATGACATGTACGGCTGCTACTGCCTGCTGAATGTGATTACGTTTTTCTTTCATGCGGTCGGTTTTGCCGTGATCATACTTCACGAAAGAGACTGGGAGTTTGTGGCGTTCTACGGGGTTCAGGTCGTCTTTATGGCAGCGTATCTGCTTACCTACCGCAGGCTTTACCGAAAAGCAAACCTGGCGTTGCTGAACCACATGATGATGTTTCTTGCCATTGGCTTCATCATGCTGACAAGACTCTACCCCAATACGGCATCCAAACAGCTGATCATGGTCGGATTGGCAGCGATCATCACGCTTGTCGTACCGCAGATGTTCGCAAAAGTAAAAGCGGCGCGAATGTGGGGGGCTGTTACCGGAATCGTCGGACTCCTTCTTCTTTGTGTCGTTCTGCTCATCGGACGGGTAACCGGCGGAGCCAAGCTTTCCATTGATTTGAAATTCATTGCGGTTCAGCCGTCTGAGTTCGTTAAGATCAGCTTTATCCTGCTTCTTGCTGTTTTGTTTCGTGAGCGCCATGATGTGAAGCGTATCCTGTTTGCAGGAGCGATCACACTGGCTCATGTGGGCGTTCTTGTCCTCTCAAAGGATCTTGGCGCGGCGATTATCTATGCGGCGGCATTTCTGATGATTCTGTTTGTTGTGACAAGAAAGCCGGTGACACTTCTGATCGGTCTGGCAGGAGGTGCAGCGGCAGCCGTTGTTGCCTACCGCCTTTTTTCCCATGTCCGCGTCCGTTTTCAGGCATGGGCAGATCCCTGGGAGGATTTTCTGGGAAAAGGAAACCAGGTTGGAAATTCCCTCTTTGGAATGGCAACCGGCGGATGGTTCGGCCAGGGACTCTATCACGGCAAACCAACCTCCATCCCGTTAGTGGAATCGGATTTTATCTTTGCGGGCATCTGTGAAGAGATGGGAGGAATCATTGGTATCTGCATCATTCTGATGTGCATGGCATGTATGCTGATGTTTATTCATGTGGCGGCAGATCTGTATCTGCCTTTTTACAAGCTGACAGGAATCGGCCTGGCTACTGTTTACGGGGTACAGGTTCTTCTGAACATCGGAGGCGTGATCAAATTCATTCCGTCCACAGGAGTCACCCTTCCTCTGATCAGCTATGGAGGAAGTTCCATTTTCAGCACCTTTATTCTATTCGGCATCATGCAGGAACTTTACATCAAGCAGCAAAATGAGGTGGAGCGAGTTGGAAAATCGAGAGCACAATATGCCGTCCCCAAAAGATATCAGGAAGAGAGAACGGCAGGAAGAGAAAGAACGCAGGAGATACGAAAAGAAACAGAGATTCAGACGAGGCCGTGAGATTTACATTGCAGGCTATCTGATGATTGCCGTTTTTGTCGGCATGCTGATCTACTTTCTCACGTTTGAGATCAGCGGAAAAAGCGAAGTCATTACCAATCCGCTGAATAACCGGACCCAGAACATGGAACAGACTGTGTTTAAGGGGGATGTGATCAGCAGCGACAATGTGGTCATTGCAACGACGCAGAACGCGGAGGATGGAACCGAATACCGTCTGTATCCCTTTGGAAGCCTGTTTGCCCATACGCTTGGCTACACACCGATGGGAGGAGCCGGCCTGGAAGACAGCCAGAAGATTAAGCTTCTGACTTCACACAACACGTTTCTCCATCAGCTGACTGCGGAGCTGCTGAACCAGAAAATCCGGGGAGACACCCTTCATGTCACCCTCAGCTACGCGCTGCAGTCCTACTGCTATGACCAGCTGGGAGGCAGAAACGGAACAATCATTGTCATGGAACCGAAAACAGGAAAAATTCTGGCCATGGTATCCTGCCCGGATTTTGATCCCTCTTCCATTGAAGAGCAGTGGAGCTCAATCGTCTCACCGGAAAACACAACCGGAAATCTGATGAACCGGGGATCCCAGGGTCTCTATGCGCCCGGCTCCACCTTTAAGATGATCACGCTTCTGGAATATGTCAGAGAAAATCCCGCGACATGGCGCGATTTTTCTTATAACTGCAGCGGAAGCTATGAAGTGGAAGGAACGGTGATCGGCTGTCATGAGGGACATGCCCATGGTGTGGTGGATGCCTACGGGGCGCTTACTCTGTCCTGCAACGGCGCGTTTGTTGAGATGAGCCAGTCACTGGATCCGGTCAGCTGGCGGGAGCTTTGTGAAGATTTTGGCTATAATCAGGGATTTTCCATGGATGTCCAGTATAAAAAGAGCCGTTTTTCACTGACGGAGGATGCAACGGCATGGGATCTGGCTCAGGCATCGATTGGACAGGGAACAACCGTAACGACACCGCTGCTGAATACCATGATTACCAGTGCCATCGCCAACAACGGAATCATGATGAAGCCTTATCTGGTGGATTCTTTCACCAGCGATGACAAAACCTATGAGAGTGTGACACAGCCGGTTGTGCTGAAACAGTGCATCACCGCTTCTGAGGCGGCTTTTCTGACGCAGGGAATGGAATATGTGGTAAAGGACGGAAGCGGATATCGCGCCGGAAGCAGCTTTGCCCAGGTTGCGGGAAAGACGGGATCTGCCCAGTACAGCAGTGAGGCGGGACGTTACCATGCCTGGTTCACCGGCTTTGCGCCATCGGATGATCCGCAGATCGCAGTAACCGTTCTGATCGAGGGCGGCGGCTCCGGAGGAGAGGTCGCAGCGCCGATCGCCGGAAATATCTTTAATTACTATTTTGCTCTGCAGCAATCGAAATGACATTTTGGAAATTTTTTGATTGCAATAGCAGCGGAATTGGGGTATACTAAACTCAGTTAATGACACACCATGGGAGGCATTGCAATGATTGAAGCAACGAGCTGCGGAGGTGTGGTGATATTTCGAGGTAAGATCCTGGTCCTCTACAAGAATTTCAAGAACAAATATGAGGGCTGGGTACTGCCAAAGGGAACCGTGGAACCGGGGGAGAGCTATGAAGAGACGGCGCTTCGTGAAGTCCGGGAAGAAACGGGTGTCGACGCATCCATTGTCAAGTATATCGGAGTCAGTGAGTACACCTTCCATATCCCGCAGGATATGGTGGACAAGGAGGTACACTGGTATCTGATGATGTCAGACAGTTACTACAGCAAGCCGCAAAGAGAAGAGTATTTTGTTGATTCCGGATATTATAAGTATCACGAGGCATACCACCTTCTGAAATTCTCAAACGAGAAACAGATTCTGGAGAAAGCATACAACGAATATCTGAATCTGAAAAAAGCAAATATGTGGGGGAATAAAACCGGCGCTTGATCAGTGGCCGGTTTTTCTTTCCGGGGAGGACAGAATGAAATTCAGACCGTGTATTGATATCCATAACGGACAGGTAAAACAGATTGTCGGAAGCTCTTTGACTGATCAGAAGGATCAGGCGAAGGAAAACTTTGTGGCCAGTCAGGACGCTGCCTGGTTTGCAGAGAAATATAAGAACGACGGACTGAAGGGCGGGCATGTGATTCTGCTGAATGCAGCGGATTCTCCCTGGTTTTCTGCGACAAGAGAACAGGCTGTCAGGGCGCTGGCTGCCTATCCGGGCGGTCTCCAGGTCGGGGGCGGTGTCAATGAAACCAATGCGGCAGCCTGGCTTAAAGCAGGTGCTTCTCACGTCATAGTGACCTCCTATGTGTTTGCAGGAGGCACAATCCGCTATGACAGACTGAAAGCGCTGAATCGGGCAGTCGGGAAAGAACATCTGGTTCTTGATCTGAGCTGCCGCAGAAGAGGTGACGATTACTATGTCGTGACAGATCGCTGGCAGACCTTTACGGAAGAAAAGGTAACGGTAACGCTTTTGGAAGAGCTGGCAGGTTCCTGTGATGAGTTCCTGATCCACGGCGTGGATGTGGAGGGAAAAGGGCAGGGAATGGAAGTGGAGCTTCTGCAGATGCTTTCCGGGTACCGCGGCGTGCCGCTGACCTATGCGGGCGGAGTCCGTGCGCTGGAGGATCTGGAGCTGTTGCGCAGAATCGGAGAAGACCGGATCGACGTAACGGTAGGCAGCGCGCTGGATCTGTTTGGCGGCAGACTGCCCTATGACAGACTGATCCGGCTGTAAGGGCTGCCTGCTGCCTGCAGCAAAACGGTGTGCGAACAGGAACGATAAAAAGAGAAAAAGAAGGCAGCTGACGGAAACGACATACAGCTGCAAAGAAACGAGTCAGGGGAGGATATGGCTATGGAGTTACTTTATTTACTGGAAAAGATCCGAAATCCGTTTTTGGATTCGTTCTTTTCCCTGATCACCCATCTGGGAAGTGAAACGCTGTTCATAGCGGCGGCAATCGTCATTTTCTGGTGTGTCAGCAAGAAAAACGGATACTATCTGATGACAGTCGGTTTCTTCGGTACGCTGATCAACCAGTTTCTGAAGCTGGTCTGCCGGGTGCCAAGACCATGGGTTCGTGATCCGCAGTTTACAATTGTGGAGTCGGCAAGAGAAGGGGCAACCGGCTATTCGTTTCCGAGCGGTCACACACAAAATGCGGTAACAGTTCTCGGCTGCCCGGCAAGAACCACGAAAAACAGGGTGCTGCGTGCGGTCTGTCTGGTTCTGATCCTTCTGACTGGTCTGTCAAGAATGTATCTTGGCGTACATACACCGCTTGATGTGTGTGTTTCCCTTGTCATCGGCGCACTGCTTGTTTTTGTTTTCTATCCGCTGTTTGAAGCATGCGAGGAGAAACCGGCTTATTTCTGCGGCATAGTGGGAGTCCTTTCCCTGCTTTCCCTGGCCTATGTTCTTTTTGTGGAACTGTATTCCTGGCCCGCTGACACGGACAGCGAGAATCTGGCCTCCGGCCTGAAAACCGGCTATCTGCTTCTGGGCTGCAGCACGGCCATGCTGATCTCGTTTGGAATTGAGCGGAAAAAGGTGCGCTTCTCTGTGGAAGCGCCGCTTCGTGCCCAGATCGGGAAGGTTGTTTTCGGTCTTGTTCTTGTCATGGCGATCAAGTCCGGTCTGAAGCCGGTTCTTGCTTCTGTCTTTGGAGCACATCCGGTTACGACGGCAATCCGTTACTTTATCATGGTTCTCTTCGCTGTCTGTGTCTGGCCGCTGACGTTTCCCTGGTTCGTAAAGGGATGCCCGATCAAACGCTGGGTGAAGCGCCTGCTGATCACCATTGTTTCTCTGATCATCCTTCTGGCAGCACTGGCCGGTTATCTGTTCTGGGATGCCACCAGAGACACACCGGATCAGCCAATCTCCACGGAAGGCGCTGCCAATCCGCTGATTACGCCTCTTGGTGTAACCATGCTGTCCGGACACAGAGCCGGAGGCGGAATTGCGCCGGAAAACACCATGATGGCACTGAAAAACTGTGTGGAAAACGATGTCTATGAGCTGGACATCTTTGAATTCGATATTCACCTGACTGCTGATGGGATTCCGGTTCTTCTCCACGATTCCACGCTGGACCGCACCAGTGACGCCGCTTCCTGTTTCGGTGAGGAAAACGTGGAAGTCGGTTCCAAAACGCTGGAGGAACTGAAGCAGCTGAACATGGGAGAAACTTTTAGGGCAGATGACAGTACCAGGCCGTATACCGGTCTTCGCGGGGACAAGATCCCGGAGGATCTGCGGATTGTTACGCTGGATGAAGCTCTGAGCTATCTGGAGGACTGCGGCGACTACCGCTACATCATTGAAATCAAGAACTCCGGGGAGGACGGATACCGGGCGGCCGACATTCTCTATGAGACGCTGAAAAACTATGACGCAGTGGAACGGACGGTTGTGGGTACCTTCCATAATGAAGTGACCGCGTATCTGGATGCAACCTATCCGGATCTTCCGCGAAGTGCTGGCGTGAATGAATGCATTCAGTTCTTCGTCTATTCCATGTTTAACTGGAAGGCGGGAGAGGATACCTTCGGATTTGATGCGCTTCAGATCCCTACCACAGACTATACGATTAATCTGGGTACATCCCGTGTCGTTAACTATGCCCACAAGAATAACATTGCCGTTCAGTACTGGACAATCAATGATCCGGAGGAGATGGAACGTCTGCAGTCCATTGGCGCAGATGCAATCATGACGGATGTGCCGGACGCGGCGGCAGCAGTGCTGGTTCAGCCGTAATAGCTGGTTTGGCCGCAATAAGAAGACTGGGTACAGGCGGAGCTGCTCCATAACCGGCAGGCAAAGGAAATGAGAAGAAATGCGCTGCCTGGGTGAACAGCAAAAGAAAAGCATGAACAGAAAAACGTGTGGATACGTTCTGTTCATGCTTTTTTGATGCGCAGCGACTTTGCAAAGCTGCACAGTGGGATTACAGCAGATTTTTACGAAGCTCTTCACCGGACTGTCTGCACAGATAAGCCGGCGGGATGTCAAAGACGGTCTTGCATCCGGTCATGCCTTCCTGACCCATCCGGTATGCAGCTCTTACATAGGCAGTGATGACAGCAGCGGTAAACTCCGGATTGGAGTCCAGCTTCAGGCGGTATTCGATCAGGTGCTTATGTTCCCGGTTCATTCCGGTAGCACCGCTGCGCAGAACAAAGCCGCCGTGAGGGATTCCGCTGTGGTCACGCTCCAGTTCTTCTTCTGTGATGAAGTGAACGGTGGTGTCATAGTCGGAAAAGTAGTTTGGCATGTTCTTGATTTCGGATTCGATTCTGGCCAGATCGGCGCCTTCCTGCGGGACAACGAAACATTCTCTTGTATGCTTCTGCCTAGTGGTAAGGGTTGGATTTTCACCGTTTCTTACGGATTCAAGGGCAGATTCAACGGGGATGGTGTACTGCTTTGCATTTTTTACACCTTCGATGCGGCGGATCGCATCCGAGTGTCCCTGGCTGACACCTTTTCCCCAGAATGTGTAGTCCTTTCCTTCCGGGAGAATGGCATTGGCGTAGAGACGGTTAAGAGAAAACATTCCCGGATCCCAGCCGACAGAAATAACTGCCGTTTTTTTGCCTTCCTTTGCGGCTGCGTCTACCTTTGCGAAGTGTTCGGGGATTCTGGCATGGGTGTCAAAGCTGTCAACTACGTGGAAATACTTTGCATAGTCCGGTGTCTGCTGCGGAAGATCCGTTGCGCTGCCGCCACAAAGAACAAGAACATCAATTTCCTCTGTCATTTCAGGAAGTCTGTCTGCGTGAAGAACGGGAACACCGGCAGTGCGGATTGTCACGGAAGCGGGATCTCTTCTGGTGAAAACACCGCGAAGCTCCATGTCCGGATTCTGAGTGATTGCTGCTTCAATACCTCTTCCCAGGTTACCATAGCCTAAAATACCAACTCTGATCATCTTGATTCTCCTTTTAAAATAAATTTCCGGCAGGTCTGTGATTTTGTAATAAGTCTTGATGTCTGTCACTTGCTGGTCGGTTTATTACAAAAAGACCCTGTGAATCATAGAAAAAGAAAAATCTCCAGAAATCTTGAAAATCAAGAAATTCTGAAGATTTCGCCCCTGCCAAGGACTGCCGGCAGCGGGACTCGAACCCGCACGTGCTCGCACACAACAGATTTTGAGTCTGCCTCGTCTGCCATTCCGACACGCCGGCGCATTGTGCAATAAAAGGATAATAGCATATTTACAGCAAAAAAGCAAGCAGTTTTTCCATTCTTTTTCTTATGCACTGGCAGTTGCCAGTCCGTCCGGAATGTGGTATAATCACAGAATGGCTATGTGTATGCATGCGATACCGGAATGCCGCCGACTGGATGCGGCAGAAGAAGTAGAAAAGAGCAGGAGATGAAATCATGGGAAGACGTGTTTTCCGAACCATTGGAACAATCGCCGCGATACTGATATGCGCAGGAATCCTGACTGCTGCCGCGCTGAACTGGCATGTCTGCAAAGCTGCAGAGAACAGAATCGGTACAGCTGCAGACGTGTCGGCTGGCGCGTTTGACTGTATTCTTGTTCTGGGCTGTTCCGTGAGAGAAGACGGTACGCCAAGCGCAATGTTAAACGACCGGGTTCTGACGGGAATTGAGCTCTACAATCAGGGAGCCGCGCCAAAACTGATCATGAGCGGCGATCACGGCCGCCAGGACTATAACGAAGTACAGGTCATGAAAGATATGGCCATAGAAGCCGGTGTACCGGATGAGGATGTTTTCATGGATCATGCCGGTTTTTCCACCTATGAGAGCCTTTACCGCGCAAAAGAAATTTTCGGTGTGGAGCGGATCCTCATCGTTACCCAGGAATACCACCTGTACCGCGCGGTATACATCGCGCAGGAGCTGAACATGACAGCCTATGGTGTGTCTGCCGATATCCGGCCCTATGCGGGGCAGTGGATGCGCGATCTGCGGGAGATTGCCGCAAGAGTAAAAGATTTTTTTTCTGTCTGGTTTCAGGTTGAACCGACGTACCTCGGTGAAGTGATCCCGGTATGGGGAGACGGCAGCCAGACGAATGACTGAGGGAAGTTTATGAATTTTATTTTTATTTCTCCGCATTTTCCGGTGAATTACTGGAATTTCTGCAGGAAACTGAAAGAGAATGGTATCAATGTCCTTGGCATTGGGGATGCTGCCTATGACTCACTGTCCTATTCCCTGCGTGATACGCTGACGGAATACTATAAAGTTGGCAGCATGGAAGACTATGACCAGATGGTCCGTGCCGTGGCTTATTTTACCTTTAAATATGGAAAGATTGACTGGCTGGAGAGCAACAACAGCCATTGGCTGGAACAGGACGCGAGACTGCGCACCGATTTCCACATTACGACAGGCTGCGATCTGGAGCAGCTGCGTTCCTGGCAGGCGAAGGACTCCATGGAGCAGCACTGTCAAAAAGCAGGGATCCCGGCGGTCGGCAGGCAGACGGATGGCATCACCGGAACCGTCTGCTCCTACGATGCGATCATCAACAGCAAAGGGGAGCCGCTGTTTGAGAGCGGAAATGTCATCCCCGGTTCCGGCACGGACAGCGGTCATGCGGCAGAACCCTGCTGCTATGTGCCAAAAGAGCTGCCAAAGGATGTAGCGGAAGCTGGCAGGCGCTGCGTGGAGGCGTTTGGGATCAGAAGCCGTTTCATCCATCTGGAATTCATCCGTCTCGACCATGACATACCGGGACTTGGCAAAGCCAAAACGCTGGCGGTACGGGAAGTAAATCTGTGCCCAAGGGGCGGCTTTACTCCGGACATGCTCAACTATGCAAACAGCACTGACGTCTATAAGATCTGGGCAGATATGGCTGCCTTTGACCAGCGTCTTGTTGCAGAGCGTCCGGACCGCTATTACTGCATCTGCATCGGAAGACGGGACAATCGGACCTATGCGCACAGCCATGAGGATGTGCTGTCCCGGTATCGCGCAGACATCACGATGAGCGACCGGATGCCGGATGTTCTGGCAGCCGAAATGGGAAATCAGATGTACATAGCCAAATTCGAAGAGAAAGAACAGATGGATCAGTTTATTGACTATGTAATCAAATAAAGGTTCTTCCGGCGGAGTCTTCCGGAAGAGAATGGCCGACTGGCAGAATGGAGATCACGATGGATTGTAAAACCGCGAATCAGATGATACGTCCGTATCTGGATCAGGAACTGAATCTTGAGGAAACAGACCTGTTTCTTCGGCACATCAAAACGTGCAGCGAATGCAGGGAAGAGCTGGAAATCTACTTTACGGTGGAAGCCGGCATTCATAATCTGAATCAGGATGAGGTATCGACCTATGATCTGAAAGGTCTGTTCGAACAGGAACTGCGTGATACCCAGTCCAGCATCGCCAATCATCATGTGCTGAGCGGAATTCTGGAAGTGGTATTCACGCTTGCCATGGTAGGTCTGGCTGTAGCCAGCATGCTGCAGCTTCGGATCTGGTTCTGAGAGAAGCATGTTTTAACAGGAGGAATTTATGGGCAGCTTTTTATTATTGATCGATGGCTCCAGCCTGCTGACAACGCAGTTCTTCGGCAATCTGCCAAGGGAGATCATGTTTGCGAAAACGCAGGAAGAAAAAGAAGCTTACTACCATAAGATCATGATGACGTCTCAGGGCGTGTATACCAATGCAGTTTTCGGGTTCATGCGCACACTGATGAAAATTTTAAAGGAACAGAAACCGTCCCATCTGGCAGTTGCCTGGGATCTGTCAAGAAATACATTCCGCAGAGAGCTGTATCCGGATTACAAGGGAAACCGCGGCGAGACCATGAAGCCGCTGAAGGATCAGTTCATCCTCTGCCAGCAGGTACTGGAGGAAATGGGGATTGTTCAGCTCATGGACGAACGATATGAGGCCGACGATTTCTGCGGAACGGCTGCAAAACAGTTTGAGGACCAGCTTCCGGTCCGGATCCTGACAAAGGATAACGATTATCTCCAGCTGGTAACGGAACAGACAAACCTGTGGATGATGCACAGCACTGCGGAGAAAACCGATGAACTGTTCAAAAAATACCGGATCGACAAACAGGAGCAGGATCTGCCGGAGCGTGTTTTCTGTTTCACACCGGAACTGGTGGAGAAGGAATTCGGGATCCGCCCGTGCTTTGTCAATTCGCTGAAGGGTCTGATGGGGGACAGCTCAGATAACATCAAAGGTGTACCAGGCGTTGGAAAGGAGACTGCCGTTCGGCTGATCCAAGAATATGGAACGATTGAAAACCTGTATGCCGCCATTGACCATCTGGATAAGGCAGGAGAAAAGGCAATCAAGGAGTATTGGAAGGAAAAGCTGGGACTGAAGCGTTCGCCGTTAGCATATCTGCTCAAGGAAAGTGAAACGGATCTGGTGGGACGAAAGGCAGCCTTTTTAAGCGAAAAGCTGGCAACGATCGTTCGCGAGGTGCCGTTTCATCTGAGTCTGGATGATCTGAAGACTGCTGTCAACGCCGATGCTGCCCGAGCCGCGTTTGAACGTCTGGAATTCCATTCCATCAAAGCTGATTTTGGGGAAGAGGAAGAGAAAAAAGATCCGTGGCCCATGGAGCAGATGAATGAAATCAGTGATCTTGGTGAGGCGGCAGATGCGGTTGCAGCTGTAAAAAAAAGTCAGTCTGCGTCGCTGATCGTGGCAGCGGACCAGGGAGAAGTCCGTGGGCTTTGTCTGTTTGATCAGGAGCGCTGCATCTTTATCCGACCGGTCAGCTTTATTACAGAAGACCAGCTGAAATTCTGGGCAGAAGAAATCCTGCAGAACGTGCCTGCCGTCTATGTGCCGGATGCCAAGCAGCTGTTTCATCTGCTGCAGTGCAGGGAGTATCCGTCCGTTCGTGATGTGGGGATTGCGGCCTATCTTCTGGATCCGCTGAAATCCTCCTATCCGCTGGAAGAACTGGCACAGAGCCGTCTGGACTGGCGGATCGATGATTACGGGAAGCTGTTTGGAAAGCAGAAGGTGTCAGAAGTCAGTGAAACAGATGAGTATGCGCGCTGGATTGGCCGCCTTGCAGTGACGGCAGGTCTTGTCGGTCCCATGCTGGAAAAGGAACTGGAGGAGACAGACATGCTGTCTCTTTACCGGGATGTGGAGATGCCGCTGGCCTATGATCTGTACCGGATGGAGAAGACGGGAATTCAGGTCAGACAGGAAGCCCTGGTCAGCTATGGTGAAGAGCTGATTGGCGGAATCCGTCAGCTGGAAGAGGAAATCTGTGAGCTGGCAGGAACAACATTCAACATCCTCTCACCGAAGCAGCTGGGCGAGGTACTGTTTGAGAAGCTGAAGCTGCCCTATGGAAAGAAAACGAAATCCGGCTATTCCACGGCCGCCGATGTGCTGGAAAAGCTGTCAGCCGACTATCCCATTGTGGACAAGGTACTGCAGTACCGGCAGCTGACCAAGCTGAAATCCACCTATGCCGACGGACTGGCTGCCTGCATTTCCTCAGACGGACGGATCCACGGAACCTTCAACCAGACGATCACGGCCACCGGGCGCATCAGCAGCACGGAACCGAATTTGCAGAATATACCGGTTCGCATGGAGCTTGGACGGGCGATCCGAAAGGTGTTTGTTCCGGCAGAGGGCTGTGTGTTCCTGGATGCGGACTATTCCCAGATCGAGCTGCGCGTGCTTGCCCACATGTCAGAAGATGAGAACCTGATCCGCGCCTATCAGGATGCACAGGACATCCATGCGACGACGGCTTCCCAGGTGTTTCATGTGCCACTTGAAGAGGTGACACCTCTGATGCGCCGCAACGCGAAGGCAGTTAATTTCGGCATTGTGTACGGAATCAGTGCCTTTGGTCTCAGCGAAGACCTGAGCATTACAAGAAAAGAGGCGCTGGAATATATCGACCGGTATTTTGAAACCTATCCCGGTGTGAAGGCATTCCTGGACCGGATGGTAAAGGAAGGACAGGAGAAGGAGTTTGTCACAACCATGTTCGGACGAAGACGTCCCATCCCGGAACTGAAATCAGCCAATTACATGCAGCGCCAGTTCGGCGAGCGTGTGGCAATGAATTCGCCGATCCAGGGTACGGCAGCCGATATCATGAAGATTGCAATGATCCGTGTAAACCGGCGTCTGGAGAGAGAGGGCTGCAGAGCGAAGGTCGTTCTTCAGGTGCATGATGAACTGCTGCTGGAAACACCGACAGAGGAGAAAGAGAAGGTGGCAGCAGTTCTGAAGGAAGAGATGCAGTCGGCTGCGGCGCTTTCTGTGGCACTGGAGGTTTCACTTTCGGAGGGAGCAAGCTGGTATGAAACAAAATAGTCCGGAAAACAGGAAGCAGAAACTGTTTAAGCAGCTCTACATCATTGGAATCACCGGCGGCGTGGGCGCGGGAAAGTCGTCTGTGCTGGCCGTGATCCGTGACCGGTATCAGGGCTGGGTGATTCAGGCAGACGAGGTGGGACACCGGCTGCGAAAACCGGGAAAGCCTATTCATCAGTGGATGGTCCGTGAGTATGGAGAGGCAGTCCTGTTTGGGGATGGAACCATCAATCCCCGGGCAGTTGCGGCACTGGCGTTCCGGGATGAAGAAGCGATGAAACGGCTTAATGGCGCGACCCATCCGCTGATTCGGGAAGAAATCCTGCGGGAGCTGAAAGAAAAAGAAGCTTCCCTGCCAGAAGGAACCGTCGGGGTTGTGGCACTGGAAGCTGCGCTCCTGAAGGAAGGAAATCTGTCCGGGCTGTGTGATGAAATCTGGTACATCCATGCGCCGAAGGAGACACGGATTTCCCGTCTGATGGAGAGCCGTGGATATACAAGAGAGCGGTGCGGGGAGATCATGAGCCGACAGGCAGATGAGGAAACCTTCCTTCGGGAAGCGGATCTTGTGATTGAAAACGGATCGTCTGTCCATAAAATGGAAGAACAGATCAGCAGGCGGCTTGAAACCGTGCTGCAGGAACAAAAAGAGAATACATAAGAGGGAACAACGATGAGATTTGTCAGTATGGCAAGCGGAAGCAGCGGCAACTGCTCCTATGTGGGAACAGACCATACCCACATCCTGGTGGATGCGGGTATTTCCTGCAAGCGGATTGATGAAGGACTGAAATCGCTGGGTGTGCATACAAAAGAACTGGATGGGATCTTTATTACC
The DNA here is from genome assembly GCA_017472605.1 of Lachnospiraceae bacterium. Taxonomy (GTDB): domain Bacteria; phylum Bacillota; class Clostridia; order Lachnospirales; family Lachnospiraceae; genus Anthropogastromicrobium. The sequence goes on along the minus strand of JAFUPV010000039.1, from coordinate 20,932 downwards.
CATGAGCACAGTGACCATGTGCAGGGACTGCGGGTTCTCTGCAAAAAATATCAGGTCCCTGTCTACGGAACAGCGGAAACGCTGGAAGCAATTAAACGGCTGGATAAGAAACAGGAGATCGATCCGGAACTGTTTTGTCCCGTGAAGGCGGACGAAGCGGTTCTGGTGAAGGATATGCAGCTGATGCCGTTTTCCAACAGCCATGACGCGGCAAATCCGGTGGGGTACCGGGTGGAAGCAGGCGGAAACTCGGTGGCGGTTGTCACGGATCTTGGTGTTTACAGCCAATATACAATCAACCATCTGCTTGGGCTGGATGCGATCCTTCTGGAAGCAAACCATGATGTGCGGATGCTGGAAGTCGGACCATATCCGTTCCATTTGAAACGGCGGATCCTCGGCAGCCGCGGACACCTGTCCAATGAGAGTGCCGGCCATCTGCTGAATGAGCTGCTGCACGATAACATGAAGCATGTTTATCTGGGACACATCAGCAAAGAAAATAATTTTGAAGAGCTGGCTTTTGAGACGGTCTGCGGAGAGATTGAAGCAGGCGAAAAGCCGTACCATGCGAAGGATTTTCCCATTTCCGTTGCCAGACGCGATGGAATGTCAGAGGTGATTTTTCTGGGAGAATGATCAAAGACGATGCTGCCGTCATTGAGAGACAATGAACGGATGCAGTTGATACACAGGAATCAGGAGGAGCAAAGAAATGACAAAGGCAATTATTACAGTAGTAGGAAGAGACACCGTAGGTATTATTGCGAAGGTATGTACCTGGCTTGCAGACAACCGTATCAATATCCTTGATATTTCCCAGACGATCGTTGACGGATTTTTCAACATGATGATGATCGTTGATGTCAGCAGCCTTGACAAGACATTTGGAGACTGCGTTACCGAGCTGGAGGTGCTTGGCCGGGAAATCGGTGTGGATATCCACTGTCAGAAGGAAGATATTTTCACGAAAATGCATAGAATCTGATGTCCATGCAGCACAGATCTGCAGGGAAGTCCGCGTGCAAAATTAAGGTGATCTGACAGAGAAGACAGGAGAAGACGATTATGATTAATATTTTCGAGGTAAATGAAACCAATAAAATGATCAGCCAGGAAAAACTGGATGTCCGCACCATTACCATGGGAATCAGCCTGCTGTCCTGCTGTGACAGCGATATCGACCGCGTCTGCGAGAAGGTTTATAACCGGATCACAACGATGGCAAAGGATCTGGTTGCCACCGGTCAGGAGATCGAAAAGGAATATGGAATTCCGATCGTTAATAAGAGAATCAGCGTGACTCCGATCTCGCTGGTAGGCGGATCTGCCTGCAAAACGCCGGAGGACTTTGTCAAACTGGCGAAGACGCTGGATGCGGCTGCAAAGACGGTTGGTGTCAACTTCATCGGCGGCTATTCCGCACTGGTAAGCAAGGGCATGACGAAGGCAGAAGAACTGCTGATCCGTTCCATTCCCCAGGCGCTGGCTCAGACAGAGCGTGTCTGCAGTTCTGTGAATGTAGGTTCCACCAAGACCGGTCTGAACATGGACGCAGTCCGTCTGATGGGTGAGGTTGTTGTGCAGACGGCAGAGGCGACAAAGGACGCGGATTCTCTCGGATGTGCGAAGCTGGTTATTTTCTGTAATGCGCCGGATGACAATCCGTTTATGGCAGGAGCTTTCCACGGTGTGACGGAAGCAGACGCGGTAATCCACGTTGGTGTCAGCGGTCCAGGAGTGGTTAAGCGTGCCATTGAACAGGTGCGCGGCGAGAATTTTGAGGTGCTTTGCGAAACAATTAAGAAAACGGCATTCAAGATTACAAGAGTCGGTCAGCTGGTTGCGCAGGAAGCAAGCCGCAGACTCGGCGTTCCCTTCGGAATCATTGACCTGTCCCTTGCTCCGACTCCGGCAGTGGGCGACAGCGTTGCGGAAATCCTGGAGGAGATCGGTCTGGAACAGGTCGGCGGACCGGGAACCACGGCTGCGCTGGCAATGCTGAACGATCAGGTAAAGAAGGGCGGCGTCATGGCGTCCTCCTATGTGGGCGGCTTAAGCGGTGCCTTCATTCCTGTCAGCGAGGACCACGGAATGATCGAGGCAGCTGCAAACGGCAGACTCTGTCTGGAAAAACTGGAGGCAATGACCTGCGTCTGCTCCGTTGGTCTTGACATGATCGCAATCCCAGGCGACACACCGGCGTCCACCATTTCCGGCATCATTGCAGACGAAGCGGCAATCGGAATGGTGAACCAGAAGACAACAGCTGTCCGCCTGATCCCGGTAATCGGAAAGACGGTAGGAGAAACGGCAGAGTTCGGCGGTCTCCTCGGCTATGCACCGATCATGCCGGTGAACCGGTCCGACTGCAGCGCTTTCATCAACCGGACCGGACGGATTCCGGCACCGATCCACAGCTTTAAGAACTGATCATCAGGGAGTGCGTTTATGAATATGGTAGTGGCAGCGGATGAGAACCTGGGAATCGGATATCAGGGAAAACTTCTGGTATCCATTCCGCTGGATCATCAGCGATTTCGAAAACAGACGATCAACAAAGTAGTAGTGATGGGAAGGAAAACACTGGAAAGTCTTCCTCAGGGTCAGCCTCTTGGTCAGCGCGTCAATGTGGTTCTGACCACGGACAGAAATTACCGCTGCAGAAATGCAGTCGTTGTTCACAGCATGGAGGAAGCACTGGAGGAACTGAAAAAGTACAGCAGTGAGGACATCTACATCATCGGCGGGGAAAGCATCTACCGCCAGTTCATGCCCTATGTGGACACGATTTACATGACAAAAATCGATTATGCATATCTGGCTGACGTCCATTTCCCGGAAATAGATCCCAAAGAGTGGGAGGAAGCGGAAGTGAGCGATGAGCAGACCTACTTTGATCTGATTTACTACTTCTGCAAGTATGTAAAGAAAAACAGAAACGAATAATAGAAAAGAAAAAGAGAGCCAGTCTTACATGCTTTGTCTGGAAAGTGTCTGTAAGACCGGCTTTTTCTGTCCGTATTGAGGATAAGAATTCCCACCCTGTCTGTAATGGGAAGGAACAGCAGGGAAATCTGTCCGTGCGTGAAGAAACGATCAGATCCGGATCATTCCTGCCCGGTATTCGTCCGGCAGGGAAGTGCGGTAGCGCTGATAAACAAGACTGCGGTACAGCTCAGCTGCCTGCAGATCCTTTCGAAACAGCTGCATCGCTTCCGGCGAGAGATGGCGTTCCGCGTCAGCCACCTTGGTAACGATGGGGATCTGGCTTGTTTTTTTCATGAGGGAGAGAACCGGCTCCGCTTCCTTGCGGAAACCAAGCAGTCTCGCATAGGGGATCAGCCCGGCCTGACGGTAGGAAATCATGTCTTCCTTGGTGATCTGGAGAACTGTGTGGAGGAGGGCCCGGCACACATGGGTGTGGGTGATGTTTTTCGTTTTCAGAGCCATGGACCATTCGGAGAAGGACGCCGGTTCCAGGGAATGGTTCCGGATCCGCATTGCCAGATCCTTCGTCATGTCTGCTGTCTGCTCCAGAGAGGATTCCATCAGAATCCGGTAATTCAAAAGCGGAGAAAGGTCATCTTCATCGATCGGGTAGGAAACCTGGTAGCGGGAAGAAAGCTGTTCGAAGGAATACTCCGGTACATGGCGGCGGATCAGCTGCATGTTTCCGCCGGATTCGATCAGCTCACGGATTGCTGACGAGGAGCCAAGCTCGTGATCCGTCAGCTCTGCCGAATGGTGACTGCTTCCCTTGCGGTGGATGCAGAACGGTTCAATGGTGCTGCCCAGACGGAACAGTGCTTTCAGGTATTCGATACCGAGAATGTTGTTGGGGTAGGAAAGCTGGCTGGCAATCTTGTAGGCCTGTTCGATGGTACTTTCTGTTAGCGTGTCACTTTCCAGAAGAAAGCGGGTCAGCGCGCCGTAAACGGCCCGCGGATAGCTGAGTCCTTCCTTGAGCTGCTGCTGGAGAAGAACACGGTAGCCTTCCGGTTCGTCGTTCAGAATCCGCGCGATTCGGGAGAGAAGGGGAAGAGAAGCCTGTTCGCTGCCGAAGCAGAGGGCATCCACACAGCCGGTCTTCTGGAAAAAGGTGATTGCGGCTTCCGAAAAAAGCTCTGCGCTGGCAGTTGCATAGGCGCAGGGCAGCTCAAACACAAGGTCGGCACCGCCTTCCAGTGCCATCCGGGTTCTGGTATATTTATCGAGAATCGCGGGAGTGCCTCTCTGGACAAAATCACCGCTCATAATTACCATACAGAAATCTGCTTCTGTCTGTTTTCTGGTCTGTTCCAGATGATATTGGTGTCCTTTGTGAAAAGGATTGTATTCTGCAATAATGCCGGTTATTTTCATGGTAGTCTCCATTATATTAATAATTCCTATTAATAGAATGATTGTACCATAGATTTGCGGTAAGAACAAGGAAAAGCGGATAAAAAGGCAAAATATCTTTTGAAAAAACAGGACGAGGCGGGATTGTTCTCCAAAAGAAACAAAAACCTTGCAAAGGATATCTTGCAAGGGGAAAAAGATTGTACTATAATAGCATTAAGAATGCAGAAAAATGCTGCACCGAATAGGAAAGGAGTAACATACATGGGATTTATTGACATTATCAAAGAAAAAGCAAGAGCAAACAAGAAGACAATTGTACTTCCGGAGTCCATGGACACCAGAACCTGGGCTGCTGCCGAGCAGATTCTGAAGGAGGGAATTGCAAACCTGATCATTCTTGCAAGCCCGGAAGAAGTTGAGAAGTACGGCAAGGGATACGATGTGACCGGCGCAACCATCATCGATCCGGCTACCTATGAGAAGACTCAGGAGTACATCGACCTGTTCGTTGAGCTGAGAAAGAAGAAGGGTCTGACTGAGGAAGAGGCAAGAAAGATCGCGCTGAGCGACTATGCTTACTATGGATGTCTGATGATCAAGTCCGGTCATGCAGACGGTATGGTATCCGGTGCGTGCCACTCCACTGCAAACACCCTTCGTCCCTGCCTGCAGATCGTAAAGACAAAGCCGGGCGTTAAGCTGGTTTCCGCTTTCTTCCTGATGGTAGTTCCCAACTGTGAGTATGGTGAGAACGGTGTATTCGTATTTGGTGACAGCGGCCTTGTTCAGGATCCGAATCCGGAAGAGCTGGCTGCAATTGCAAAGTCTTCTGCAGAGTCCTTCGAGCTGCTGACCGGCGCAAAGGCAAAGGTTGCTATGCTGTCCCATTCCACCAAGGGAAGCGCAAAGCACGATCTGGTAACCAAGGTAACCGAAGCAACAAGAATTGCTCACGAGCAGTATCCGGAGCTGACTCTGGACGGCGAGCTGCAGTTTGATGCGGCAATCGTTCCGTCTGTAGCTGCTTCCAAGGCACCGGGCAGCGATGTTGCCGGACAGGCAAACGTTATCATCTTCCCGAACCTGGATGCAGGAAACATCGGTTACAAGCTGGTTCAGAGACTGGCTAAGGCAGAAGCATACGGCCCGGTTACCCAGGGTATCGCAGCACCGGTTAATGACCTTTCCAGAGGCTGCAGCGCTGAGGACATCGTAGGTGTTGTTGCAATCACCGCTGTACAGGCTCAGGCGCAGTAAAAAGCGGCTGTTTCAGGAAACGGAGCGCCCAGGACAGCTGTCCTGCGTGCTCGCGGCTGTCAACAAAAAATTTTGAAAAATGATTGACAAACAGAGCATAAGCTTATATAATATCTAAGTGCGCGTAAACGTGTCGTGTCATGTAATTTTACTTGACAACAGTGGAGGTTCGAATGCAGATTAATATGTCCGAGCTGTTTTCCATTGAAGGAGGCAGCAAAAACTGGCAGATTCCGCTTGAGATGAAGGAGTTTCGTTGGAATGGAAAGCGTTATCCGGTAACGGATGCGTCACCGGTTGACCTGACGATCGTTCATGTCGGAAGTCGGAAAATGAAGATTACAGGCAAAGTTGATTTCCATTTGACAATTCCCTGTGACCGTTGCCTTCAGCCGGTTGATGTCCCGTTTCAGCTGACGCTGGATCAGGATGTTGATACAAACGCTACGGCAGAAGAGCGCATCGCAGCGCTGGATGAGCAGTCGTTTATCCAGGGCTATGAGTTGGATGTTGACCGTCTGGTCTGTGACGAGCTTATCGTGAATATGCCCATGAAGGTCCTGTGCAGACAGGACTGTAAGGGAGTCTGCCCCAATTGCGGAGCAAACAGAAACCTTCAGGATTGCGGCTGTGATCTCACGGAGCTGGACCCAAGAATGTCGGTAATCCGTGATATCTTCAACATGCAAACCAAGAAATGAAAACGTGAGTCGTGATGACTCCAGAGCAAAGGAGGTGTAACAATGGGTGCTATTTGTCCAAAAAACAAATCCTCAAAGTCCAGAAGAGACAAGCGCAGAGCAAATTGGAAGATGAGCGCAATGAACCTGGTAAAGTGCAGCAAGTGTGGTGAGCTGATGATGCCGCACAGAGTTTGCAAGGCTTGCGGTTCTTACAATAAGAGAGAAATCGTTTCTGCTGATTGATCCATGGATCGTTACAGCTGAGCTGTATAAAAGAAATCTCCTGCAAATGAAATTGCAGGAGATTTTTTTTGAAGAAAGGTTGATTTCTTTGCCGTCATCGTTTATCATGTATAAGTAAAACTGTATGCAGCGGTTCGCTGCAGGAAATTACATGAAAGCCCGGGCATCCGGATGCCGGGGCGGAATGCGAGGAAACATGATTACAATAGCAGTAGACGGAATGGGTGGCGATAACGCACCTGGCTGCATGGTACAGGGAGCAGTGGAAGCGCTGGAGCAGAGCAATGAGATTCAGATCAGACTGCTTGGTATCCCCGAGCGTCTGGAGGAAGAACTGAAACAGTACAGCTATGACAAATCCAGACTGGAAATCATTCCTGCGTCCGAGGTAATTGCAACGGAGGAACCACCCGTTGAAGCAATTAAGAAAAAGAAGGACTCTTCTCTGGTCCGTGGTCTGAACATGGTTCGCACAGGGGAAGCCGATGCCCTTGTTACCTGCGGAAGCACAGGAGCGACGCTGGTTGGCGGTCAGGTTCTTGCCGGAAAAATCAAAGGTGTCAGACGTACACCGCTTGCACCGCTGATTCCGACGGTAAACGGTGTGACGCTTCTTGTTGACTGCGGCGCCAATGTGGACGCAAGAGCGACCGATCTTGTTCAGTTTGCCCAGATGGGTTCCATTTACATGGAAAATGTTCTTGGCGTGAAGAACCCGAGAGTCGGCATCATCAACATCGGTGCGGAAGAGGAGAAGGGAAATGCGCTGGTAAAGGAAGCCTTCCCGCTGTTAAAGGCATGTGAGGGAATCAATTTTATCGGCAGCGTGGAAGCAAGAGAAATCCCCTACGGCGCGTGTGATGTGCTGGTAACAGAAGCGTTTGTAGGAAATGTCATTCTGAAACTCTATGAAGGTGTCGGAATGGCGCTGATCAAAGAAATCAAGAATGCCATGTACAGTTCCACCCGCGGAAAAGTAGGCGGTCTGATGGTTAAGCCTTCCTTAAAAGGCGTTGTGAAAAAGTTTGATGCCAGTGAATACGGCGGTGCGCCTCTTCTTGGACTGAAGGGCCTGGTGGTAAAAGCTCACGGCAGTTCAAAGGCTAAGGAAGTAAAAAATGCGATTCTGCAGTGTGTTACCTTTAAGGAGCAGAGAATTGCAGAGAAAATTGAGACCTGTCTGAAAAACGAAAGCAGACCGGCTGAAGCAAAATAAAAAGCAACTGTAAAAAAAGAAAACAGGAGGTTGAAACATGGAGTTTGAGAAGTTACGCGAAATTATCGCAGATGTACTGAGTCTTGACGCAGAGGAGATCACAATGGAGAGCAAGTTCACAGAGGATCTTGGCGCAGACTCTCTGGACGTGTTCCAGATCATCATGGGAATCGAGACTGAATTTGGAATCGAGATCCCCAGCGATGCGGCTGAGCACATCGAAACGGTTGGAGACGCGGTAGAAGCGATCCGCAATGCAGTAAAATAAGAAACGTTCATGAAACGTGTGAAGCCGGACGTGGGTTGCGATTCACGTCCGGCATTCCACGCAGTGAAAAGAAGACAAAAAGAGGTAATGTTGTATGAAAGAGTTAGAAGCAACCATCGGATATCAGTTTCGCGATCCGAAGCTGCTGGAACTGGCACTGACCCACAGCTCCTATGCCCATGAGCATTTCAGCGGAAAGAATCAGGACAACGAGCGTCTGGAATTTCTTGGTGATGCAGTTCTGGAACTGGTGTCCAGCGATTACCTGTACCGGCACCACGAAAAGTATCCGGAAGGGGAATTGACAAAGCTGAGGGCGAGCATCGTCTGTGAACCGTCTCTGGCTCTCTGCGCGGAGACCATTTCTCTCGGCAGATATTTAAAGCTTGGACGGGGCGAGGAAGCGACAGGCGGAAGAAACAGAGCGTCAATTACATCCGATGCGATGGAGGCACTGATCGGTGCTGTCTATCTGGATGGTGGTTTTGCTAATGCAAAAGAGTTTGTAACGAAATTTATCCTGAATGATCTGGAAACAAAGCAGCTCTTTTACGATAGCAAAACTATCCTTCAGGAAATTGTTCAGAGGGATTTTTCGGAGACGCTGTCCTATGAACTGGTGTCGGAAGAGGGACCGGACCACGACAAGAAATTCAAGGTCCGTGCGAAGATCGGCACAAAGGTTTATGGCGAAGGCGTCGGACATACAAAAAAATCAGCGCAGCAGATTGCAGCCTATCAGACAATCCTGCAGCTGCGCAGTCGTTAAGCCGGTTTATCAGCCGGAAACGGCAGACCACAGGGGAAACATATGTATTTAAAAAGTATTGAGGTACAGGGCTTTAAGTCCTTTGCCAACAAAACACTGTTTGAGTTCCACAATGGTATCACCTGTATTGTCGGACCAAACGGAAGCGGAAAAAGTAATGTTGCGGATGCAGTCCGCTGGGTGCTTGGTGAGCAGAGTGCAAAGCAGCTTCGAGGTGCCAGCATGCAGGACGTCATTTTTTCCGGTACCGAGCTGCGCAAACCCCAGGGATTTGCGTCGGTTGCCATCACGTTTGATAATTCGGACCATAAGCTGAACATCGACTACGATGAAGTGACGGTGACACGAAGAGTGTACCGCTCCGGAGAAAGCGAATATCTGATGAACGGTACCGCCTGCCGTCTGCGCGACATCAACGAGCTGTTCTTTGATACCGGTATCGGTAAGGAAGGCTATTCCATCATCGGCCAGGGTCAGATTGACAAAATTCTGAGTACCAAGCCGGATGACCGCCGTGAACTGTTTGATGAAGCTGCCGGTATTGTGAAATTTAAATATCGAAAGGCAGTTGCAAAAAAACGTCTGGAAAGCGAAGAGGCCAACATGGTCCGCCTAAGTGACATCATGTCCGAGCTGGACAAACAGGTGGGACCGCTGGAGCGGCAGTCAAAAACGGCGAGAGAATACCTGAAGCTGAGGGAAGAACTGAAGGGGTATGAAATCAATACCTTTGTATTGGGCAGCCGGAAAACTGAACAGGAGCTGCAGGAGCTGGAAAAGAGACTGGAAATCGTGACAGGTGACCACATGGACGCGCAGAAAGCGTCCGAGCAGCTGAAGGGTCAGTACGAAGCACAGCAGAACCGTCTGGATGCCCTTGAGAAGCAGATGGAAGAAGCCAGAAATGAACGGAGTGCCCGCCAGAGCGGTGTCCATGAGAAAGAGGGCCAGATCCGTGTTCTCCATGAACAGATTAACACACAGCGGCTTCGCAGAGAACATGCGGACAGCCGTCTGGAAGCGCTGCAGAGAGAGCTGGAAAAACAGGAAACGGAAAAGGAAGAGCTGGCTAAGAAGCGGCAGGAGCTGAACCGTCAGATCTACGATGCGACTGCAGAAAGCAGCAGGACCGGTCAGCAGATCACTGACGTAACGGCAAAAGTGGAGGAACTCCAGAAAAACATCCGCCGCGATCAGGAGCAGGTAATCCGCCTGTTAAACCAGAAATCCTCGTTAAGCGCGGAAACCCAGAAATACCAGACGATGCTGGAACAGTATAAGATTCAGCGCGCCCAGATGAATCAGAAGCTGCTGCAGAATAAGCAGGAAGAGATGAAATTCGCCGGTCAGCTGAGTGAGCAGGAAGAAAAGCTGAAGCAGGCAAGCAGCCATCTGGAGCAGGCAAGAGCCGTTCTGGCAAAGCGGGAAACGATGATGCAGGAACAGCGTCAGAAACAGAGTGAGCTTCAGAACCGCTATTCGGAGCAGCGGAGAAATCACCAGATTTCCGTAACAAAGGCGGAATCGCTGCGAAATCTTGCAGAGCGCTATGAAGGATATGGCAACAGCATCCGCCGTGTCATGGAAGCAAAGAACCGGTACCCGGGAATCCATGGAGTGGTAGCCGATCTGATCCATGTGGAAAAGCGCTATGAAACGGCAATTGAGACAGCGCTTGGCGGCAGCATCCAGAATATTGTCACTGACACGGAACAGACAGCCAAGGGGTTGATTGAGTATCTGAAACAGAACCGGTACGGCCGTGCCACCTTTCTGCCGCTGGATGCCATCACGATCCGGGATGATTTCCGCCAGAGGGATGCGCTGAAAGAGCCGGGAGTGATCGGCCTTGCACACACACTGGTAAATGTGGAGCCGCAGTTTCTTGGGGTGCTGGAATTCCTGCTTGGCAGGATTGTTGTTGTTGATACCATTGATCATGCCATGAAAGTGGCAGCAAAATATAAAAGAAGCTTTCGTCTTGTGACGCTGGAAGGTGACCTGCTTAACATCGGTGGATCCATGACCGGCGGTGCGTTCCGCAATAACAGCAATCTGCTGGGACGCAATCGGGAGCTGGAGGAGCTGGAGAAAGTCATTGCGGACGGAGAGAAGAAGCTGGCGCGTCTGGAAGAGGAGATCCGCGCAGCAGCTGTTCATCAGAAGGACGCGGAGCAGGCGCTTGCAGACGCGCGAAGAACGGCGGAGGCACGTGCGCTGGCACAGACAGAGGCCAGGATGAATCTGACTGCGGCTCAGAAGCGCATGGAAGAAATCCGTGAGGATCAGGAGAATACGATCCTGGAACAGCGTCTGCTGGAGCAGTCGATCCGGGAAGCGCAGGATAAGAAGCAGGGAATCCTGAACCGGGTTCAGGAACTGGATGAGACCGGTACACAGACGCAGGAAATGGCGGCTGAATACCAGAAAGAGGCCAATGAAGCAGCTGCGCTCCGTGAGGAATTGCTTGTTCAGTCAAGAGAGCAGGAGCTGCTGCTGGCAAAGCTGTCCCAGTCTGACAGCTTTTTACTGGAAAATTTGAACCGTATCCTGAAAGAGGAAGAAAAAGGAAAAGAAGAAATCCTTACACTGGAACAGGAGCGGGAAGCAGTTGCCGGCGCGGTGGCGCAGAAAGAGGAGGAGATTGCAGCTCTTGGAATTGCAATCACCAAAGAAAAGAAACGGATGGAAGAACTGCAGGATGAGATGGAAGGCTTTTCCGTTGACAGAGAGAAGGCAAACAATTCTCTCCACCGGTTCTTTGAACGGCAGGAAGAGCTTTCTGCAAGGATCAACACCCTTGACAAAGAAATGTTCCGGCTGAACCATCAGAAGGAACGCTGTGAAGAATCGCTGGATAGTCAGACCGAATATCTGTGGAGTGAATATGAGCTTCGGCCCAGTGAAGCGAGAGCTATGTTCCGCGAGGAGCTGGGATCGTTGGCAGAGCTGAAGCCGAGGGTGACGGAATTGAAGAACCGGATCAAAGCCCTTGGACATGTCAATGTCAACGCCATCGAAGAATATCGGGATCTGATGGAGCGATGGACGTTCATGAAAGGACAGTATGATGACCTGGTGGAATCCAGACAGTCACTTCTTGGCGTCATTGATGAGCTGGATTCCGGAATGCGGATCCAGTTTGAAGAGAAGTTTGCTCAGATCAAAACGGAATTTGACAAAGTGTTTAAGGCGCTGTTTGGAGGCGGAAAGGGTACGGTTGAACTGGTAGAAGGCGAAGACGTGCTGGAAGCAGGAATCACCATCATCTCCCAGCCGCCCGGAAAGAAGCTGCAGAACATGATGCAGCTGTCCGGCGGAGAGAAGGCTTTGACAGCTATCGCTCTTCTGTTTGCAATCCAGAACCTGAAACCGTCCCCGTTCTGTCTGCTGGACGAGATCGAGGCGGCGCTGGATGATTCCAACGTCGGAAGGTTTTCCAACTATCTGCACAGACTGACAAAAAACACCCAGTTCATCGTCATTACCCACAGGCGAGGAACCATGGCATCGGCTGACCGTCTCTACGGAATTACCATGCAGGAGAAAGGTGTATCAGCACTTGTCAGTGTGAATCTGATCGAGCAGCAGCTGGATCAATAGGCGATTGAAGCATGCCTGGTTTTTGCTCAGGGGGCAGGAGCCGGGCGCGATAAGGAGAATATATTATGGAAGAAAAGAAAAAAGGCTTTTTTCAGCGTCTGAAAGAGGGACTTGCCAAAACCAGAAACAACATCGTTTCCGGTATTGACATGATTTTCCGCGGGTTTTCTGCCATTGACGATGATTTCTATGAAGAAATCGAAGAAGTCCTGATCATGGGCGATCTGGGCGTGGAGACGACGGAGAAGATCATTGATGACCTGAAAGAAAAAGTAAAGGAAAATCACATCCGTGAGCCGCAGGAATGCAAGCAGCTTCTTGTGGACAGTATCAAGGAGCAGATGAATCTGGGTGAAAATGCCTATGATTTTGAGAACAGAAAATCGGTGATCCTTGTGATTGGTGTCAACGGAGTCGGAAAAACCACTTCCATCGGAAAAATGGCTTCCCAGCTGAAGGCTCAGGGCAATTCCGTTCTGCTGGCGGCGGCAGACACCTTCCGTGCAGCGGCAATTGAGCAGCTGGAAGCGTGGAGCAACCGTGCCGGTGTACCGATGATCGCCCAGAAAGAGGGTTCCGATCCGGCAGCTGTGATTTTTGATGCCATTCAGGCAGCGAAGGCAAGAAACACAGACGTGCTGATCTGCGACACGGCCGGACGCCTTCATAATAAGAAGAATCTGATGGAAGAGTTAAAGAAGATCAACCGCATCATCGATAAGGAATACCCGGAAGCATACCGGGAGACTCTGATCGTTCTCGACAGCACCACCGGACAGAACGCGCTTGTGCAGGCAAAGCTGTTCATGGAAGCGGCGAAGATTGACGGTATCATCCTGACAAAGATGGATGGAACAGCCAAGGGCGGTATTGCGGTAGCGATCCAGTCCGAGCTTGGAATTCCGGTGAAATACATCGGTGTGGGTGAAAAAATTGATGATTTACAGAAATTTGATTCAGACAGCTTTGTAAATGCATTATTTGACAGAAAGGACGAATAATCATGTTGACATTAGAGAAATTTGAAGAAGCAAGTGAGATCGTCAGCCAGGTAACTCTGGAGACAAAACTGAAATACAGTGAGTATTTTTCCGAGATGACAGGAAACAAGGTTTATTTCAAACCGGAAAACATGCAGTATACCGGTGCTTACAAGGTGCGCGGCGCCTATTACAAGATTTCCACCCTGTCCGAGGAGGAGCGCCAGAAAGGTATCATCACCGCTTCCGCAGGAAACCATGCACAGGGCGTAGCCTATGCGGCAAAGCTTTATAACACAAAAGCAATCATTGTCATGCCGACAACTACGCCGCTGATTAAAATCAACCGTACCCAGAGCTACGGCGCTGAGGTTGTTCTCTATGGAAATGTCTATGATGAGGCCTGTGAATATGCACAGAAGCTGGCTGCGGAAAAGGGCTATACCTTTATCCATGCGTTCAATGATCTGGACGTGGCGACCGGTCAGGGAAGCATCGCCATGGAGATCGTAAAGGAACTGCCGACGGTCGACTACATTCTCTGCCCCATCGGCGGCGGCGGTCTCTGCACCGGTGTTGCAACGCTTGCAAAGCTGCTGAATCCGAAGATTAAGGTGATCGGTGTTGAGCCGGAGGGTGCCAACTGCATGCAGGAAGCGGTAAAGGCTGGAGAGGTTGTCACACTTCCCGGTGTAAACACCATTGCGGACGGTACTGCAGTAAAAACAGCAGGTGACAAGCTTCTTCCGTACATCAAAGAAAATGTGGATGAGATCATCACGGTTCCGGATGAGGAGCTGATTGGCGCGTTTCTTGATGTGATGGAAAATCATAAGATGGTAGTCGAGAACTCCGGCCTTCTGACGGTTGCAGCGCTTCGCCATCTGGATTTTAAGGGAAAGAAGGTTGTTTCCATCCTCAGCGGCGGAAACATGGATGTGATTACCATGTCTCATGTGGTTCAGATGGGTCTGATCCAGCGCGGACGAATCTTTACCGTGTCCTGCATGCTTCCGGATAAGCCGGGTGAGCTGGCACATGTCTCTGCACTGATCGCGGAAAAGAAGGGAAACATCATCAAACTGGAGCACAACCAGTTTGTAACGACCAACCGCAGCGCGGCCGTTGAGCTGAAAATCACCATCGAGGCTTTTGGTCATGAGCATAAGCAGGAGATCCTGGATGCACTGGAAATGGATGGATTCCGTCCGACTCTGATTGGCGCAAGCTTATAAGTGGAAAGAAGAAAAAAAAAGTTTGGCTGTCAAGAAAAAATACTTGACAGCCGCTTTGTTTTTGTGTATGATAGGCAAGGTGATGCCAAATGGATAAAATTGTAGAGCGAACAATGCTGTATGATTTTTACGGAGATCTGTTGACAGAACACCAGAGAAACGTCTATGAATGTCTTGTTTTTCAGGACCTGTCCTTAAGTGAGGTCGCTGACCTCTGGGGAATCAGCCGTCAGGGTGTACATGACCTGGTCAGACGCTGTGACCGCCTGCTGGATGGATACGAGCAGAAGCTGCATCTTGTTTCAAGATTCATGCAGCTGAAGGCTTCCGTCACTGAGATGCATGACCAGATGGCTTCCTATGCCGCTTCCAGAGGAGATCGTCTTCCGAAAGAACTGGAGGAGAGCTATCACCGGATTCTGGAGGAACTGTAATAAACGATTCGGATCTTCGCAGCAAATGTTAAAGGAGCGTTGTCAATGGCTTTTGAGAGCTTATCAGAAAAGCTTCAGAACGTATTTAAAAATCTCCGCAGCAAAGGCAGACTCACGGAGGCCGACGTTAAGTCAGCGCTGAAGGAAGTCAAGATTGCTCTGCTGGAAGCAGACGTAAACTTCAAAGTAGTAAAAACGTTTGTCAATTCTGTGCAGGAGAGGGCCGTGGGTCAGGACGTGATGAACGGACTGAATCCGGGACAGATGGTGATCAAGATCGTAAACGAGGAGCTTGTTTCCCTGATGGGATCCGAGACAAAGGAGCTTGAGCTTCTTCCCGGCGGTCAGATCTCTGTTGTCATGATGGTCGGACTGCAGGGTGCAGGTAAAACCACGACAGCGGCAAAGCTTGCCGGTAAGCTGAAGGCAAAGGGAAAGAAACCTCTGCTGGCAGCCTGTGATATTTACCGTCCGGCGGCGATCAAACAGCTGCAGATTAATGGTGAGAAGCAGGGCGTTGAGGTCTTCTCCATGGGAGACAGCCACAAACCTGCCGACATTGCCAGAGCGGCAATTGAACATGCGCGTGCCAACGGACAGAATCTTGTCCTTCTCGACACGGCAGGAAGACTTCATATCGATGAAGGTATGATGGAAGAGCTGGTGGAAATCAAGGAAGCCGCCGGTGTAAACCAGACAGTCCTGGTAGTAGATGCCATGACCGGTCAGGATGCGGTAAACGTTGCAACCACCTTCAATGACAAAGTTGGAATTGATGGTGTGATCTTAACCAAGCTCGACGGTGACACCAGAGGCGGTGCGGCTCTGTCCATCCGTCAGGTAACCGGAAAACCGATTTTATATGTCGGTATGGGAGAAAAACTGTCCGATCTGGAACAGTTCTATCCGGACCGAATGGCTTCCAGAATTCTTGGAATGGGCGATATCATGAGCCTGATCGAGAAGGTGGAATCCCAGGTCGATGCCCAGAAGGCAAAGGAGATGGAGCAGAAGCTGAAAAAAGCAAGCTTTGATCTCAATGACTATCTGGATCAGATGCAGCAGATGCGGAACATGGGCGGTCTCGGTGAGATCATGAAGATGCTTCCGGGAATGGGTCTGAACATGAAAATGAAGGATATGCCGGACATGGATGAAAGTGAGAAGCAGCTGGCAAGGACAGAAGCGATCATCCGTTCCATGACGATGAAAGAACGTACTAATCCGGATATTATCAACGCGTCTCGCAAAAACAGAATCGCCAAGGGCGCAGGAGTTGATGTCGCAGAAGTAAGCCGTCTGTTGAAGCAGTTTGAGCAGGGCAGAAAGATGATGAAGCAGCTTCCTGGCATGATGGGCGGCAAAGGGAAAAAAGGAAGATTCAAACTGCCTTTTTAAATACTAACTAATATATCATTGATGGAGGAATATTACCATGGTAAAGATCAGATTAAAGAGAATGGGTCAGAAGAAGGCACCTTTCTACAGAGTAGTAGTTGCAGATGAGAGAGCACCGAGAGATGGAAAGTTCATCGCTGAGATCGGTACTTATGATCCGACCAAAGAGCCGAGCGTAATCAAGTTCGACGAGGAAGCTGCTAAGACATGGCTTGCAAACGGCGCTCAGCCGACCGAGACTGTTGCAAAGCTGTTAAAGATTGCTGGTATCGAGAAATAATTTTATGCAAATAAAGGGACGGCCTGTGGGCGCATTTCTGATCTGTTCAGATTTGCGCTCCGGTGTTGCGTCCGGTTGAATTTTGCATGGATTTTCCCGGAGGTACAGGTATGAAGGGGTTATTGGAAGTAATCGCAAAATCGCTTGTTGAGCATCCGGATGAAGTAGTCGTTACCGAGCAGGAGACAGAAAAAGGTCTTGTGCTGGAGCTGAAGGTAGCTCCTTCCGATATGGGCAAGGTAATTGGCAAACAGGGACGAATTGCCAGAGCGATCCGTTCCGTGATCAAGGCTGCAGCATCCAGAGAAGACAAGAAGGTTATTGTAGAAATAGAATAACATAGATTGTGACAGCCGTGCAGCGAAAGCTGCACGGTGTTTCTTTATAAGGAGACAAGAATGGACGATTTACTGCGAGTTGGCGTAATCACCTCACCTCATGGAATCCGCGGTGAGGTGAATCTGTTCCCGACAACGGATGAGCCGGAACAGTTTAAACACTGGAAGACACTTGTGCTGGTGCAGAAGAGAGAGCAGAAGGAGCTCAAACTGCAGTCAGCCAAGTTTTTTAAGCAGATGGTAATTGTCAAGCTGGAAGGAATTGATGACCGCAACCAGGCGGAGCTGCTGCGTCAGGCAGAGCTTTACATTCACCGCAGCCAGGCGAGACCATGTGAAGAGAATGAAAACTATATCACAGACCTGATCGGACTGAAGGTTGTGGATGAGGAGAAAACGGTGATTGGAACCTGCAGCGATGTGCTTCAGACAGGGGCAAATGATGTTTATGAGGTTACCTGCCCAGACGGAAAACAGGTGCTGTTTCCGGCGATTCCGCAATGTATTTTGAAGGTGGATCTGGAAGCGGGAGAAATCCTGGTTCATGTGATGGACGGACTGATGGATCTGTGATGACTGACAGCGGCAATGGGCAGACTGGATTCCATCCGGTGAACTGGAGACGGAATTCGGAAACGTCTGTCCTGCCGGGTGAGAAGAGGAGGCAGGAATGAATTTTTATGTAATGACACTGTTTCCGCAGATGGTCGAGGACGGATGCTCCGCAAGCATTCTTGGACGGGCACAGGAGAAAGGGCTTCTTCACGTGGAGGCGGTCAACATCCGTGACTATGCGCAGAACAAGCATAACCGTGTGGACGACTATCCTTACGGCGGCGGCGCCGGAATGGTGATGCAGGCGGCACCGGTCTATGAAGCCTGGAAGGATCTGACACAGCGGATCGGGAAGCAGCCCAGGGTTGTTTTTCTGACCCCTCAGGGAAAAACCTTTTGCCAGCGCATGGCAGAGGATCTGGCGAAGGAAGAGGATCTGATTCTTCTGTGCGGCCACTATGAGGGGATTGATGAGCGGGTGCTGGAGATGATCGTGACGGACGAGGTTTCAGCCGGTGATTTTGTGCTGACCGGAGGAGAGCTTCCGGCAATGATGATGATTGACTGCATTTCACGTCTTGTTCCCGGTGTTCTGAATAATGACATGTCAGCGGAAGAAGAATCCTTTTCCGGAAATCTGCTGGAATATCCCCAGTACACCAGACCGGAGGTGTTCCACGACCGAAAGGTTCCGGAGATCCTTCTTTCCGGTCACCACGGGAAGATTGATCAGTGGAGAAGAGAGCAGTCGATTCTCAGAACGGCGAAGAAACGCCCGGATCTGCTGGAAACAGCGGAGCTGACGCCGAAGGAGAGAAAATGGCTGAAGGATCAGCTGGAGCAGGAAACGAAAAGACAGGTTCCGGCGGACGATTCCCGGAAACTGTGTGAATCCTGTGAAGAACCGAAGGAAGCAGACGCGGAAAAAGAAAAAAAGTTTGAAAAAGATGCTTGACATCCACGGGAAGTCATGCTATGATATTGATGTTGTGGAAACAATAGGAAAGCAGAGGATTCACTCTCACCTCAGCGCAATTGGGCGACTCGGGTTTATTTAAGGATTTACACAAATGTGTTGTGCTTGAATGGTGGATCATTGCGGTCCGCCATTTTTTTGTGAATAAATTCAATTGATGGGGGTACAAAGCTATTAGCGAGTTAATGATCAACGAACAGATCCGCGACAGAGAAGTCCGGGTAATCAGTGAGGAAGGCGAGCAGCTTGGCATCATGTCCTCTAAGGATGCAATGAAGCTGGCGAAAGAGGCAGGTCTTGACCTGGTTAAGATCTCTCCCAATGCGAAGCCGCCGGTATGTAAGATTATCGATTACGGAAAATTCCGTTACGAACAGGCGAGAAGAGAAAAAGAAGCAAAGAAAAAGCAGAGAATCATTGAGGTGAAAGAGGTTCGTTTATCACCGAACATCGATACAAATGATTTAAACACAAAGTCGAACAGTGCACGTAAGTTCCTGGAGAAGGGTGACAAGGTTAAGGTTACACTTCGTTTCCGTGGACGCGAGATGGCGCACATGGCCGCTTCCAAACATATTCTGGATGACTTTGCCGAGAACTTGAACGACATTGCGATTGTTGAAAAGCCGGCAAAGCTGGAAGGCAAGAGCATGAGTATTGTTTTAGCAAAGAATCCAAATAAGTAAAAAACAGGAGGAAACTATAATGCCAAAGTTAAAGACAAGCAGAGCAGCAGCTAAGCGTTTTAAGAAGACCGGATCCGGTCAGTTAAAGAGAATGAAAGCATACAAGAGCCATATTCTGACAAAGAAGTCTGCTAAGAGAAAGAGAAATCTTAGAAAGTCTATTCTTACAGACATCACTAATGTTAAGAACATGAAGAAGATTTTACCGTACTTATAATTAGAGGAGGAATACAGATATGGCAAGAATTAAAGGCGGATTAAACGCTAAGAAGAAGCATAACAGAATTTTAAAGCTGGCTAAGGGTTACAGAGGTGCCAGATCCAAGCAGTACAGAGTTGCTAAGCAGTCCGTTATGAGAGCACTGACTTCTTCCTACGCTGGAAGAAAGGAGCGCAAGAGACAGTTCAGACAGCTGTGGATCGCTCGTATCAACGCAGCAGCAAGAATGAACGGTCTGTCCTACAGCAAGTTTATGTTCGGTCTGAAGCAGGCTGACATCGAGCTGAACAGAAAGGTTCTGGCTGACATGGCTGTTAACGATCCGGCTGGATTTACCGCTCTGGCTGAGGTTGCTAAGAGCAAGCTGGCTTAATTGAATAAGCGATAGAAATTTGGGGAGTGTCGAAGAGATTCGGCACTCTTTTTTTTCGGGGAAAGAGGCTTGGTGATTCGAATAGTGGGAGAGGACTTGGGCAGGCGACATAAAGTTTCTAATGTGAGTTCATATTAATGCTGGTAGAAGTGATATAGTTCGTACATTGAAATTCTGATGAATAATTGATAGAATGGTTGTTATAAGGTATGCTGGATCTATAAACAATTTTCTTGTGACAAATGAGATGAAGTCGTGCTATTTATGGATACTGAGAAGGAGAATATAGCGAAACAATGAGCGAAACTTATTATGCAAAAACCTCTCAGGAGCATATTGAATGAGATTGATGCAAAGCATTATATTCTTGAGAATGCAAAGAAATATCAGATTCAAAGAAATGAAATTGAATTAACACAGAAGCAGCTTGAATCTTACGAAAAGCAGCTGGAGAATTTTAACAGGTAGGAGGCGAACAGTGTGAGCAAAGTAATAGACGAATTCAGGGTAATGAAGTATGCAGTTCTGAGGCTGGATGTGATGCCGAAGACGAAATACCGTCAATTTCGAATAGATGGCAACCTCTACGATCCGGTTCCTGTCTATGATATGCCGCAGTGCGTAGCTATCCAGTCGGAAGAAAAGTTTATCGGGAAAACAGTAGAATTTGTTTAGTACCACCAGTCAGATAAGGCCGGTGGTATTTTTGTGCCCATTTTTTAGTTGCGCCGGCGCAACCGGCAGAAAGGAAAGAATATGAAAAAGTATATTGGAACAAAACTGGTGGAAGCGGAACCGATGGCAAGAGATGCTTACAACAGGCATCGCGGATGGACACTTCCGGACAATGAGAGAGCGAAAGATGAAGGTTATATCCTGAGATACCCGGATGGTTACATTTCCTGGTCTCCGAAAGAAGTATTTGAGAGTGCATATCTGCAGGTGGATGATAATCACGATCTTCCGTCTGGTGTTTCGATCGGACCGAAGATGGTAGATGAATTCATCAGCTATGTGGAAACCACCACAATGGGAGAATGCACCACGGTAGTACGCTGTGTGCTGCGTAAT
>JAFUPV010000038.1 GCA_017472605.1 Lachnospiraceae bacterium | reverse complement strand
CACCATTAAGCGCCTCCACAATCAGAGATTTTGTTCTGCCTTCCGGCATTCTCTTAAACGCATAGGCATCTGAAATGGACTTTAAATCGTAAAACAGCCTGCGCAGCTTTAAATCTTCGTTGATTACATCAACACGCAGCGCAAATTCGTTGTGCAGGATACCTGTATATGCCTGCAGATCCAGGGTATAGGTTCTTCCCGCTTCGGCGCAGTCCGTCAGGCGGACTTCCTTGTGGTTCATGTCCTGTCCCTGAACCACCTCGCCGTCTACAAACAGCAGGAACTGGGGATTTCTTCCGTCATCCCACTCTTCAATCTGGGTGCAGATATGTAAAAAGATACACGCTCCGTCCATTGATTCTGGAACGGTAAACTGCGTACGGAACCAGTAATACTGATCCTTTCCGTACCAGCGGTCCTTTGCACTGTCAAAAGCAGTCCACTCACTGCTGTGACGATCCGCCTCACTGGGGCGGAAAAAAAGCTCTTTCTTGCACTGCCACTGGGTAATGGAAAATTTCTCCCTTGCCATCAGCGGCTTTAATTCTCTCAGAATGACTCTTACTCGTTCATCAAGATATCTCATTGCAACCTCCTAATAGGAATTAGTCATTACATTTCGATTTTTAATACATGTGCAATTGGTGTCTCTGTGCACGCGCTCTCAGGCAGAGTTACTGTAAATCCGCCTTCGCCCATAACCGGTGTCAGCTCCTCACCGCTGTTCAGCAGTGTAATTTTGTTGAACTTACCGGTATACGGAACCCAGAGTTCACGGCTGACAGCCTCCGCTTCGTCTGCATAGGTACGGATCGCATAAACGGCACTGTCATCCTTTTTCTTTGTAAAGGCAACGTTGTCTTTTTTATAAGGAGCGCAGACTCTTGTGCCGTAGATTGCCTCACCGAACTTGCGCAGCCACTCGCCCATGCCCTTCATGGTGCGGATTGCTCCGATCGGCAGACGGCCATCCGGCTGCGGTCCCACGTTGAGCGCCAGGTTTCCGCCCTTGGCAACAATGTCAACCAGCAGGCAGATGATCTCACGTGGGCTCTTATAGGTATCTTCATAGTTGAAGGAGAAGGAAGTACCCATCGTGATGCAGCTCTCCCACGGAATTCCAAGAGGCTCATCCGGTACGCACTGCTCCGGTGTTACATAATTCTCATACTCACCGCCGACGGTACGGTCCGCGCAGAGCATTCCCGGCTGGAACTTGCGGATCCGGTCAACCACTTCACCAAGACGGATATCCTGACCTCTCTCCTTGCGAACCCATCCGGCATCCAGCCAGAGGATATCCAGCTTGCCGTATTTCGTTGCCAGCTCCATCAGCTGATTCTGTGTGAACTGTACAAAGCGCTCCCATTCCTCCGGGTATTCCTTCGGATCGTAGGAAGGACCTCTCCACTGGTAATTCTTTCTGTCATACTTGTCACTCCAGTAGCTGTCCACATGCCAGTCAGCCTTGGAGAAGTAAGCGCCGATGCCGATTCCCTTGTCACGGAATGCCTCAAACAAATGACCTACGATGTCTGCGTACTTGTGGGTATGGAACGGACAATCCTCGCCGGTTGTCTTGTAATCCGTATAGTCGGTATCCCACATGCAGAAACCGTCATGGTGCTTCGTTGTGAACAGCATGTACTTGAATCCGGCATCCTCTGCCATGTCTGCCCACTTATCCGGCTCAAAACGAATCGGATTAAAGGTCTTATTCAGATTAAAATAGTCTTTCTTAAACTGCTCGCCTGTTGTCTGCCAGTCGATGCAGTGTCTTGCCCAGTCGCCATCATCATCGGACAGTGCCCAAGATTCTACGATTCCCAGCTGGGAATAGGCGCCCCAGTGCATCATCAGACCAAGCTTCTGATCCTGGAACCACTCCAGTTTCTGTCTGATGCGCGGGTCAGCAGGTACCACATAGGTGTCCTTGCCGCTGTAGTTATGGACACCGGCTTCCACCTCTTCTGTCTGGCTCTTCTCTGCCTCTTCACAAACAGACTCTTTTGCTGCATCTGCAGCACTTACTTTCTGCGCTTCCTCTTCAGAAAGCATTTCTTTTAAATTGTCTGCCATCGTTCCTCCTTCACCGCAGTTCTTCCCATTTGAACCGGATTCCACAAACAAAGCAGTCTTTACCATCTGCTGCCAGTTCCTGATCCATTTCGAAATCCGCGCTCCTCTGCGGTGCCTCTGAATGCAGTTCACATTCAGTCCTGCCATTTTATATCAAGCCTATGAAAATGGCAAGCGATTTTTTTGCTTCTTTTTGTACTTTCTTATCTATTTTTCAAGCTTCAAACGAAGCATTGAAAACAGGGACATTTATTCGACAAGAACGCCGTCCTCACCGAAATCATACTCAACACCGTCGATAGTGCGCTTTCCGGTTGCCATGGCATAGGGAGCCGTAATTTTTGAGCTTTCATCGTTTCCAAAATAGTATTTCTTTCCGTCGATGGTCTGCCAGCCGGAAAGCGCCGCTCCATCTTCGCCAAAATAGAATTTCTCTCCTCCGAACAGCTTCCATGTACTGTAAATGCGGCCCGTCTTTTCATAGTAAAACAAACCGGAATAGTCCTGAAGGATTTCGTAACGCATGCCGCTTGTCAGCTTTCCATCGCTGGTAAACACATAATGAACACCGTCAATCTCAACGATGGACTGCTGCAGACAGCCATTGTCTCTTACATAGTAGGTTTCTCCGTCTTTTTCCAGCCAGCCGGTCGGATATAAATACCCTTCCTCATCAAACGCATAGATGTAGGTGGTCGCTAAAATTGTGCCTTCTTTATTCTCAGCAACATGCTCCGTCAGATCCACAAATCCGGTCTGGCGTTTTCCGTCAAGAATGTAGTAGGTACCCTTCTCATCCTCATGCCATCCGTCTGCCAGTGCCGGGTCAACGGTGGTCGCCTCTGTGGACTCCTCCGCCTGCGTCTGTGCTTCTGTTGTCTTTTCTTTATCTGTGTTGCAGGCGGTTGTTCCAAGAGCCAGCGTCATGCAGAACGCACCCAGGAGCAGCCGTCTCATCAGCTTTCTGTTATACATTTCCTTTTCCTCCTTCTGAAACCGGATGAGCTGCCTCCGACTTCCTTGTTTTAACGCGGCCGAACGTGCCGGTGACACGTCCGATCCGTTTTGATAAATACTCATCCCATCCCTTAAGCGTTTCCCTCTCATTTCCTGCTGCCAGCCGGCAATTGACAGATTCAGGGACTGTTAACCATACGGTCGTAAACATCACTTAACCGACCGGATCAATATTTATCCTAACATACAGGGAGGTGGAAATTTCTTTCCACCTTCCCCATAAACAGGCAGTTTTCAAAAGGCGGGCAGCATGTTTCTTCCCGCAGCTGCCGCTTTTTGAAAAACCACCAAAATCTGCATCAATCTCCGCCAAGACCGCTTCGTGCAACGCCCTGTACAAAACGCTTCTGAATGAAAAGATACATGATCAGAAGCGGCAGAACAACCAGCAGGGAACATGCGGATGCAACCGCGTTCTGAACGAACGGGCTGTCCGGGTTTACTGCAGCAAGCCAGTCTGCATTCGCTTTCGTTGCATCATTGATACCCCAACGGATGTTACCCAGCTGTCTGTGATAAGTCAGCGCCAGGTCCGGAGTGTTTGCTGCCAGAAGCAGCTTCTTGTAATAAGTATCTGTGTAGTTCCACAGGAAGCTTAATACGGATACGGTCAGAATGGAACCGGATGCACTCGGAACAACGATCTGGAAGAAGGTACGCAGGAAGCCTGCACCGTCAACAAACGCTGCTTCCTCAATGGAATATGGCAGACCCTTGATTCCCTGACGCAGGATGTAGATGTAAAGACCACTCTTTACACCCATTCCGGTAAACGACAGCAGGAACAGGGATGCCGGATTGTGAAGCAGGTTGATACCGGAGCCATTGTTAAAGTGAGCGATGATTCCAAAGAGATCCAGATTACGGAATGTCGCATACTGTGCCAGCATCAGAGACTCACTCGGCACGATAATGGTAAAGATTACCAGTCCGAACAGAATGTTGCTTCCTTTGAATTTCAATCTTGCAAAGGAATATGCAGCCAGTCCGGCTGATGTTACCTGAAGAAGCATCAGGATCAGTGTCATGCCAATGGTATAGCCCAATGTCTTTACATAATTCATCAGGTTTCTCGATGCTGCCATCTCAAAGAACATAGTTGATACCTTGGTAGGTACCCAGACAGAAGTCTTACTTGCCAGTGCGGACGGATGAGTCAGCGCATCCTTTGCAAGTGTCCAAAGCGGTGTGATGATGACAAATCCAAGACAGATCAGGATGACATACCGGAAGATCATCATAATGGTGCGCTTTACATGCTTTTGAATGGTGTATTTACTAAGGCGGCCTTTTCTCAAATCAACCCAGAAGCTAATGCCGGCCATCTCCTGCGCCATCTGCATTCGCTGCTTATGACTGATTTTCTTTTTCTTCGTTTTCTTAGTCATAATAGAATACCCCCTTAGATACAATGCCAACGATGATTCCGATGCATCCAACTGCTACTACGAAATAGATCATACTCATTGCTGCGCCATATCCATAGAAAGCAGGCTGACCTGCGTAGGTAACATCGTAAATGGTCTCTGTAACGGTTGCGCTTGCAAAGGATTCCGCAATACTGTAAACAAGACATACCACGATCATCGGAGAGATCATCGGCAGTGTAATCTTACAGAAGGTCTCAAATGCAGAGCAGCCTTCCAGCTGAGCAACTTCGTACAGAGTCGGTGAGATTGCCTGTAAACCGGAAAGGAAAATCAGGATCTGTACACCGGCAGTTGTTACCACGTCAAAAATGTTGGAGATATAACCGGAAATCAGAGATGTCAGCTGTGTCGGGATACCGGAAGACTGAACCAGTTCGATCAGCCATTCAGCAGAAACAACCGACTCGGATACCTGTTCATTCAGCGCGGTCTCAGCCAGCTCAACGGTTGTGATTCCGGTTGCCAGAATGATCGGGATAAAGAAGATTGCTCTAAAGAAGCCTCTTCCCTTATACTCACCATTCAGCAGGATCGCAATGAACAGAGATACGAAAATCTGAATCGGAACATTAGTAAGCATCTCAGTCACAGCCGTAATCAGCTGTCTGGAGAAATCCGCGTCAACCGTCAGCGCGTACTTAAAGTTATCCAGTCCTACAAACTTACCCTTGTATACACCCTTTACAAACTCACCGCTGCAAAGAGAATACCATACCATCATTAACAATGGCTTCAGGAAGAAGAAGATCAGACCGAACAGCCACGGGAGCAGGAAAAGCACGCCCCAGAACGCAGTTTTCTTCTCGAAACTGAGTCTCTTATAGGACAGACCCTTCGATGCTTTTGCATTCTTATTTTTCATCTTGTCTCACCCCTCCTTACTTTTCAATTATATAACTGAATGCAGGAACGGAAACTCCGTCAATCTTTTCATCCAGATCACTGTAGTTGAAGTAAATCTTTACTCCATTGGAATAAGTTACAACGCGAAGATTTTCATCCTTTTCAAACAGCTCATGCGCTTCGATCTCAGCGCCCTTTACTGCCTCATAGAACTCCTGATACTCCGCATAGTAAGTGCCCAGGCTGTCCTTCCAGAACTTGTAGTCAACCGTGAACAGGTTCTCCTGACTGGTTCCTTCCAGATCTGCGCTGTCACGATAGATCAGAGTAAACTTCGGTGCGCTCTTTGTTTCGATTGCACGCATGAAGTCAACCTGAATATCGGTCGTCTGCTGGTTCATCGCTTCTGTTGAATAGGTCTTGTAGCCGTCAAGAACAAGCTGAACAAACGGAACGGACGCGTCCAGAATACGTGTGCCGCCATCGGTAACCGGGATATCCGTCAGATAGGTACTGTACGCATATGCCTCGGAGATCGGATTGGACAGCATCAGTGACATACCGTCAGAGAGCTCTGCTGCCGCAGATTCATAGATATCATCCGCAGTTCCCATCGCTACATGTTCGTCACGATAGTTGGTGCCCAGGTAGGACATCAGATCGCTGGATGCCAGTGTAGTCAGACCAACCTTCTTCTCATAGGATGCCTTTGCATCAGCCAGATACTCTGTAATGTAATTCGGATTTACAAGGATGTTCGGATAGCTGGTCTCCGTTGATACCTTTTCCAGAACCGGATCAAACTTGTAGATCTTTGCCATTGCGTTTACAATGTTGTATGCCGCGTTGGAGCCGCTCAGACCCTTCTTTGTGTAAGCAGACTGCATCATCAGGTTTGGATATACCTCTGCACCGATGGACTCTGCATACTCAACCAGGTTCTTAAACGCCTTGCTACCGCCAAGATCCGATGCAAAGCTTACACCGTTTGTCAGGGAGCGCTGGTTCATACCGCCGTTGAGCATACCGCTGTAGATCAGCTTCACATTCTTCACGCCGGAAGCATTCAGCTCAGACAGGATTTCCTTCGCCTCATCAAACGTGGTCATTACCTGCTTTCCTTCATACGGGAAACCAAGCATATACTTTGTCTTATCCGTTACACCAAGAACCTCGATGAAGAACGGAGCTTCCTCTTCTTCTGCTTCCGCAGTCAGCTCACCATTCTCTTCCAGATACTCACGGTAGCAGTTTGCCATATCCACATAGTCTGCATCTGCGCCGAGCCAGTAATAGCGAAGAGTAATATCCTCATCGTATACATCATCCGATACCTTAAAGACATTGAATGCCTCTGCACTGTCCGTTGACATGATCATCTGCGGACGAATATCGAAGCTTATGTTCATCTTGCTGTAAGCCTCGGACTTAATGGAACCATTGATATAAGTACTCAGTGTTGCGATCTCAGCACCGTTTTCAATAACTGCGAAAACAGTACTGTTGTTGGTCTTCATACCGAATACCGGGAGCATCATGTTCTGCTCGCCAGCCTTGTAGGTTTCTGCGTCCACCAGCTTATCGCCGCCGAAGTAGGATGCGGTATAGTTGGTTTCTGTTGTCTTTTTGCTGTCAAGATAGATCAGAGAGCCGCTGCCGTCCGGAACGAACATGTAGCCTTCCTCTTCTTCCTCTCCCATTGTGTTGGAAGTCAGGAAATAGGGAAGAAGGTTGATGCTGCGGATCGGATGATCCTCATCACTCTCAATCTTGCTTGTATCAACACTTACAACAAGCTCGTCGCCGTCCAGCGTGTAGTCGATTGCAAAACTGATTGTCAGGTTGCTCGGGTACTCTTCTTCTTTCTCCTCACAAGCCTCCAGGTCTGTATAGAGTTCTTCCATGGTATAGGAACCGGTTTCATAGAAGTACTTATAAAGCTCGGTAACTTCCATCGGACCAAGAGGAGCATCCTTATTGGAGCTTCTTGCCCAGGTACCGTTTGTCATGTGGCGGTAATAGTTTTTCTCCAGCAGCTCCTGCTCAACCGGAGTCAGATACTGAAGAACAAATTCCTGCATACGCTCGTTCGAAATGTACTTCGGGAAGTTCTTATAAGTGATCGAATTGTCACCCAGCGCATAGATCACGCGGATACCATTATCGATGTACTGATAGGAAAACTGCTTTCTGTCAACACCCATGCTGAACGTATCATAGGAACTGGAGGTCTGATACAGATTGCTGTTGGTACCGCTGTAGTAGGTAACAATCGCATCGGACTTCTCGTTATCCTTGATGCTCGTCAGATTCTTGTCATTGCTTAAATTGGTGTCACAATACGTCTCTGTTTCCATGTTGTACCAACGGATTGTCGCAGTTCTTGGGTGAAGCTGGAGTTTCATTGTTTCGCCGGTAGCAATGTCAAGAAAGCCATTGCCCTTAATGCTCTCCACTTCCTGAGATGCCCAATATCCCGTTTCCACCGTATTGACTGTAGTCGACGTATCGGAATCCTTACATCCACCAAGCATCGCCGCACATAAAACGAGTGCAGCTGCGCCTGCTGTCAGATTTTTATATTTCATCGTTACGCCTCCTTTCTTACATCAACAGATTAACTTCTGTAACAATTGAAATGATGTCATTTACAAACTGTACAAACAGAGTTGCGAACAGCAGCATGACGAAAATGATCAGCAGCATTGCTACGACACTCAGAAACAGCGTTGCCACGTTCTTGGTGAAGGAATACTGGTTAACCATGATGGTTCCTACAAACATGTAGAAGAAGAACAGCACCATTCCCAGAACAAACAGAGCGCCAACAATTGCCGCATCGTTTTCTGTTACGAAATTGGAAAGAATTGTTCCAACCAGATTCAGCCAGCATGCCGGATACAGAGAGTAGCCGACAACCTTTGTGATATCCTTCAGACGTCCCTTACCGGAAAGAAGAACGCCAACAGCCCAGTTACCAAGAATGAACACAACGTATGGAAGAATTGCACTTCCAACGATCATTGGTGTATTTGCATTTTCCAGGTCAACAAAGCTGAGCATAAATCCGGTGTAGCGGTACTTGATCAATGCGATCCAGCCGTAAGCGATGATTACGATTACGCTGAACAGCAGGGAACCGTCGTTGTAATATTTTACGTCATCGAATGCCTTGAACGGACTGGACAGAACGTATCCCGGCCATTTGAACATGGTGAATTTCAGCTTCTTCCATGCCAGGCTGAGCTTTGTCTCCTTCTGACTCTTCGGTCCGAACTTCTTAAACAGAGCAACAGCAATCAGAAGAACGATAATCGCAGCGATCACGCCAACGATCAGAGCGAAGTTCTCCTTCATCCATGCCTTGGAAACATTTGCATAGGCATTGGAATAGTAGGAACGGTCACCGCCGGCATAGAAGTTGTCCATTGCCGCTTCATATTCGCCGTTTCGAAGCTGATGCTTACCAAGACCAAGATTTGCGTAGAAGAAGGTGCTGTTAATGTCCAGAACCTGCTCCCAGTATACAGCAGCCTCATCATAGGCATAACGGGACTGTGCTTCCAGCGCGTCGTTGATCAGGGAACCGTACAGGGTCGGTGCAAACACTTCGATGGAACGATGGGTCAGATCCACAACCAGGATCTTCTCGCCCATGAAGGTAAGACCAACCGGGCTGCTGAACTTTCCTTCTACCTGACCGCGTCCGCCGAACTCGTACATCAGGTTACCATCTGCACTGTATACAAATACTCTGGAATAGTTGGAGTCAAGAACGGCAAAGCGTCCGTCTTCTGCTACTGCGATGTTTCTCAGGTTTGACAGGGAGGAACCGGCAGCATAGTCGCCCATCGGTCTCTCAACAAACTCGGATTCCTTCATAACATCATCACCGGAAGAGTTCAGCTTACGGATCGGATCCACAGTGGTGGAGCCGCTGATGCTTGCGAAAATAAATCCATCCTGGTCAATTGCCAGATCACTGTAGGTGGTCGGCAGCCACAGAGCACTTCTTGATCTCTGCTCTTCTGTCTGTAATGAACGCCACATACGCTCCACTGCAGACACAGTTACAGGAGTTGCGCCGATGTAACGGTTGAAGGTACCGTCCGGATTCAGCTCCGCAAAACCTTCGTAACAGTTCTTAACCAGTACATAGATACGGCCAACACTGTCAACAACCAGCTTGGAAGGCTTGTATCCTGCTGTCAGTCCGATACAGTTCGGATCGCCCAGCACACGGACACACTCTAAATTCTCATCAAACTCGACGATCTCACCCTTGGATTCTTCGCAGATGTAGATGTGATCATCTTCAGTTACATAAATACCGGTCGGTGCAGAGACCTTGTCTTCTGTACCGTCGTCACGTGTATATTCTCTGATATACTTAAACTCTGTAAAATCTTCATCCGTAATAACAACAGCGCCATTAAGGATTGCGTATACCTTTCCGTTTCTGGCAAACACACCGGTAAACATGGTATTGGACTCCAGGCCCATCTCCTCCGCATAAACGGTCTGCTCCAGCTCATAGGCTGCAGGAGCGTCCTTTGTGTTTCCCCAGATGTCGTAGGTATAAGTATCTGACGCAAAAGATGAAGTGCACATGCCAAGAACCATCCCCAGCATCAGCGCGAGCACAAGCAGGTATCTACCTGCAAACTTTTTCGATTTCTGCATATGCCACCCCTTACTCTTTCATACCAGATGTTGCCATCGTAGATACCACGTTGTTCTGCATGATCAGGAATACAACTAACGGTACAGCGAACATGATAACAGCGGATGCTGCGGAAATTCCGGCATAGGAGCTTCCCAGACCGGAAACCTTACCGTTGGACAGCTGTCCTACCATGTAAGCGAATCCCTTCTCTGCCTCCGTGTAAATGTACTTGTCACCGGTATTGGTCCAGAAGCTCTGGAATACCAGGATAAAAGCAGTTACTAACGCCGGTTTCACGATCGGCATAACAATTCTGAAGTGAATGCGGACATAGCCTGCACCGTCGATCTGTGCAGCCTCTAACAAACTGTCCGGAATCTGCTCCATGAAGTTCTTCATCAGGTAAAGGCCCAGTGTGGAAGCAAGACCAGGAATGATGATCGCTGCCTGAGTATCCAGAAGACCAAGCTTGGAAATTGTCAGGAAGTTCGGAATCATGGTAACGGCTGAGTTGAACATCAGGGAGTAAACAATCAACTGATTGATAATCTTTGAACCCGGGAACTTGTACTTGGACAGCGGGTATGCACAAAGAGAAGCAACCACGATGTGAAGCACAGAACCGACAACAACGACTAACAGTGAGTTAAACAGATATCTGGTAAACGGTACAACCGTGTTTGCCAGGACATTGAAAAAGTCACGATAGTTATCCAGTGTGGGCTCCTGAACCAGGATCTTCGGCGGGAAGATGAACATTTCGTTCATCGGCTTCAGAGACTGGCTGAGCATGTACAGTACCGGGAAAAAGAACAGGAAGCCTAAGCCAAGAAGGAATCCGCCGAGGATTACGTTACCCCAGAAGCTTCTCTTGGACTTCTTAACGAACGGTTTGAAATCCTTCGTCTTCTTGCGGCTCATATACCACGTATAAAGCTTTGTTATTGCATTCATATCTACCCTTCCTTTCTCCTCATTACGTACCTACCTTACGAAGCAGCTTCTGGATCAGCATGTTGCATACGATCATGATGACAAACAGGATAACTGCGATCGCTGACGCATAGCCCATTTCCATACGGATGGAACCATAGTCATTCAGGTGGTTAACGATGGTATGAGTTGCATAGTTCGGGCTCGGGAAACCAACAATCAGGTCGCCCATTGCACCAACGGATAAGGAACCGGTGATCTGCATAACGGCACCAAACAGAAGCTGCGGCTTCATGTTCGGCAGAGTGATGAACCAGAGTTCCTGCCAGCGGTTCTTGATACCGTCGATGGAACCAGCCTCGTACTGAGCCTCATCAACGCCCTTGATACCAGCTACGAAGGAAAGGAATCCAACACCAAGGCTGGTCCAGAGGGAAGCAAGAATAACAACGATCATAACATATTCGCTGTCAGACAGCCACAGGATTGCCTCTTTGGTGATTCCAAGGTTGCGAAGGATTGCGTTTAAGTAACCGGTACTGTCATCTGCAAAAATCTGACGGAACACGGTAACTACTGCTGCACCGGCCATGGACGGCGCGTAGAAAATAACGGTTAGTACGGAACTGATCTTATGAGGAAGCTCATTCAGCATCCATGCAAGAAGGAAGGACAGAATGTATCCGCCCGGTCCGACAATGACAGCGATGATGAAGGTATTCTTGATCGCAGTGATGAAGTTTTCATCATCCAGGATCAGCTTCTTATAGTTATCAAATCCGATAAAGTTTGCCTTTTCCAGAACATTGAAGTCTGTAAAGCTGTAGTATATTGCCTGAAGGACAGGATATACAACAAACAGGAGGAACACGATCATGAACGGAGCGATCATGATGTACAGCGGAATGCTGCGCTTCATGTCTCTCAATGTGTATCCTATTTTACTTTTCATAGATACTTTAGCCATAGTTCTAGCCATTTTATATTCCTCCTTTCTTATTCTGCTGTTGACAGGCCGAATTCCTGTCTCTTATTGGTAATTTCTGTGTTGATTGCATCCAGACCAAGGTACAGGGTGTCGATCGGGTCAGAGTTCTCCGTTACAACAGAAACAAACGCGTTACGGATCGTTCTTCCTGTGATGTAGCCGCCAGGAATCTGCGGTTCTGCCTTCAGATCGGGAAGGATGGAAAGAACAACTTCCTTAATCTCTTCCTTCAGGCTTCCGTTCTCGATCGCTGCCATGTTTGCCATCGGGAATTCAGCTGCTTCGCCGTTTTCTGCCTTCAGCTCCATGGAGTAGTTGCTCTGTGTCTCTTCGCTGGTCCACCACTTCAGGAACTCCCATGCCTCATCTTCCATTCCGTTCTGTTCCACAGAAGAAGCAACGATGAAGGAGGAACCTACCATAGCAGCTGCGGAGTGATCAACACTGCCGTCTTCCTGAATCGTTCCCGGAATCTTAGCGATTGCCCACTTGCCGGCGATTTCAGGTGCGGAAAGGTTGATGGTATTTACCCAGGTATAGTCAGCAACGATAACCGGAACCTCACCGGTTCTGAATCTTGTTACCACGTTGATGTTGTAATCCAGGCCCTGGTTGGTATAGAACTCGGTCCAGTCCTTGAATACCATCATCTGGTCATTCTGATCCAGAAGCGTTGCTGTGTGATCTTCGTTGTAGATGTCATATCCGTTCTGATACAGAAGGGACATGAAAATCATGTTTACAGGAATGGTTGTGGAACTGGTACCGCCGCCAAGGGTCATGTACTCGTTACTTGCCAGATATACGCTCATGTTATCTGCTTCCAGATACGGAATCAGAGCGATCAGATCTTCCCATGTTTCCGGAACTTCCAGGTTCTTTGCGTCCAGAACATCGGTACGATACAGCATTACCGGGAAGGACAGCTGATCCGGAATACCGTAAACACCGCCCTCATATTCGAAGAACTTTCTGGTTTCAGCCGGGAATCTTTCATAAACCTCCTCAAAGTCTTCAAACTGAGTCAGGTCATAAGCAGCTCCGCGGTACGCAAAGTTGGTCGGCATGCTGTAGCTGGACTGAATTGCAACATCCGGTCCCTTGCCTGCAACTGTTGCCGGAAGAAGGGTGTCGCCGTTTACCATGCTCAGATTTACTTCAAACGCCGCATCCTTGAACGCGTCATTGATCAGCTTCTGGATGATATCGTACGCACTTCTTGTATCAACGGTTACCCAAACGTCAAGAACTTCTTTTTCCACATTTTCGGAACCCTTTGCATGTACCTTGAAGTCATTGGTATAGGAACCAAGGAAGGAATTCCAGGTATGAGCAACGTTTTCAAAGAAGGTTCCGTTTGCTCTCGGAAGACGGTAGCCGTCACCGCAGACCATGACATAGTCAAGCTCAAGCGGCAGATTGTTGATGCTGTTTACCCAGTCAGCCAGAGCAGACAGCTTATCGCTGAAGTTGGACTGATATTTTGCAATATCCTCCGGATCATCGATCAGCTTGATCATAACTTCCATCATCTCCGCTACGGAAGATGTCTTATTGGCAGAGTCAATCTCCTCGCCGAACGCGCCTACAACCGCATTCAGTCTGGTGTACTCACGCTCCAGATCACTTACCATGTTCGGAACGTAAACAGTGATCTGATAGTCACGGTACTGGTCCGGATCGGAACCGGTGATCGCAGTCAGCTGACGATACAGATCATTCAGATTATCTACACTCTCGCTTACCAGCTCAACGGCTGAAGTAAGGGAACCAAGAGTTGCAGTCATGGAAATCACGTTTGTTCCCTTTTCCAGATAGAAGTAATAATCGCCGTTCTCGTCGCCGAGATAGCCGTTGGTCCAATCCGGATCATACTGGAACTTGATTTCGGCTGCTTCCGCAAATGGAAGTTCGCCATTGATGGTCAGGTATCTTGCAGAGTAGAAACCTCTGTTCAGATACTGTTTATAACGCATTGCGATCTTGTAAAGACCGGACTCTTCTACTTCAACTTCCCAGGTCATGCCCTGTCCTGCTGTTGCCCAGTTCTCACCGCCGATGGTGTTGTATACGATGTAAGTCGGATCGTACGGCTGAGTTCCAACAGAAGTACGGTCATTGTTCGGAGACAGGGAAGAAGTTGTCTTGCTGACGGTATCCTCAGCCTGAACGATCAGTGCGCCGCCCTTTACGCTGTTTGCTTCAATAACCGGAGCATCCTGTTCCTTTGCCCAGTACTCATAGTACTCTTCATAGGACTTGATCTCGGTTGCAGGAATCAGAGAGATTTCTCCGATACCCATTCTGGACTGCGTCGATTCCAATGTAACATTGTTTTCTCCGCTCTTGAACCAGAACATGTAGTCGCCGATGGTGTCAGCTTCTGTTGAATGAAGACGGATGGAAGCGGAAGCGCCTTCAACCTGTACCTGAGTCGGAGCAGCCTGGTTGCCGTCTGTGTTCATCAACCATGCCTTGTTGTCATCGTTCCAGATACGATCGAAAACAATACCTTCACATGCATCAAACGGCTTCTCTCCATTAATGTAAAGGTTTCTCAGAATGGACTGTGTGGAATTTGTATCCGGATAGTATTCAATACCGATCCAGTACAGACCAGCCTTCTTTACATCAAAGGTATAAGTAACCGTTCCCTCTTCTGCGGTCCAGACAACATCATCTTCTGTTTCGATGCCATCCATATCCGCCTCTGAATATTCATCAGCCTTCAGTGTGATACTTTTGGCCGTATCCGCAACATAAACCTCATCCTGCGATTCCAGATAATCGCTGTAGGTGATCAGTTCCGTGTTATCATACTCGATATACTTGTCAAGAACTGCCTGACGAGTATCTGCATACTCATCTTTCGAAGCAGTGTTGAAAGCTACGATCACTGCAACGATCAGGATTACAAGAATGCTTATATTACGAATCCGGGCATTTTTCTTTTTCTTTTTCAATGCTTTGCCCCTCGTTTCGTTCAGAGTTTTATTCCGGGCAAATCTGCCCTTTTAACGTGAGCGGGCTGTAGATATCAAGCGAAATCTACAGCCACATAGCTCACACGTCATTTAGTTATGCATCTGTCGAAATGACTTTTCTTTCTTCAGTAAGGATTACTCTGCAGCGGAGGTCTCTTCAACAGCATCCTCATCTACAGCGATGAATCCCTGCTCCTGAGCCAGCTTCAGACCAGACTCATAGTACTTCTGAGCAACTTCTCTTCCGTCTCTTCCACCGGCAATGATTTCCTTTGCCAGGTTCCAGGTGCTGATGATGTCAGCATCGCTGAACGGCTTCGCCCAGTCGTAAACAACACGGTCATGACCCCAGTCATACAGTTCGATATCCTGCGGAGTACAGAACTTTCTTGCAGTTCCTCTCTCGTAACCGATCTGCGGCTCCTCACCAGCCTGCTCTGCTTCCCATGCTGCATGTCTTGCCTCGTGGCCGGACGGGCTGCACAGTGCGTAGTAATCCTGAGCAATCTTCAGAAGGTCAATTGCCTCGATACCGGTGCGCTCCGGAGCGTCAGATACTACCATGCAGTTGCCCCAGTAAGCCTGTGCGGTCTGATAGGTATCGCTCAGAGTTGTGTAGTCACCTTCGCAGGTTACGTTGTCGCCCCACGGCCAGTAAGTGATTCCCCACTGTCCAAGAGCATCCTGAAGTCCGCCGAACTCCCAGGACTCGTAACGGGTCATTGCGTAAGTAACGTTCATGCCGCTGGTTCCGTAAGGAATGTCAACATCCTTCAGACCAGTTGCACTCTCAGGATCATCAGTAACCTCAACTACCATCGGAGCTGCAAGACCGTCAGCGATCAGGTCTGCGTAGAACTCAAGAGACTCGATGTAGTTCTCGTTTGTGATGTTGATGGTTCCGTCGCTGGTGATAGCCGGAGCGCCGTTTGCTGCGCCGGACATGGACTGCCAGTGATAGTAGTGAACGCCGATCGGGTAAACATCGCCAAGGTTAGCCTTGATCTCGGTGAAGTACTCTCTTACATCATCGTAGCTCCACTCACCAGCCATGAACTTGTCGGTCGGGGTCTCTTCGATACCGCACTCCTCAAAGAAGTCACGGCTGTATGCCAGTACGTATGTATCACCAATGTTATCAAAGGTAAGACCGTAGCACTTGCCTGCCCATGTAACAGCCTCAGTGTACAGAGAACCAACTTCCAGCTCATCAACATGATCAGTAATATCGCAAACATAGCCGCCAGCGATCAGCTTCATGATTCCTTCCGGACCTACATCGATGATGTCTGCGAAAGTCTCACCAGCAGATGCGGTGGTCTGGATTACTTCTGCCATGTTGTAGCCGTCATGACCGTAAGCGTTTGCGTCAACATACTCAAGCTTGATGTTGTACTTTGCTTCTACCTGAGCTGCATAGTCAAAGTATACAGCCTTATCAGCAGCGTTCTCAGCGTCCGGGTTGATGTTGCCCCACTGATTTCCGTATACACGAACGGTAGCGCCGCCGAAATCATAGGTTTCAGCTTCCTCGGCGAATGTGAAAGAAGACAGGTTGGTTCCAACCATAGCCAGTGTCAGAGCAGCTGCGCCGAGTCTTTTGATGGATGTTTTCATAGAAATTACCCTCCTTAAGATAATAAATAAGTTGCATGAAATCCGCTGTGTCCTGTTAGCAAAATGATAACATTCGTTTCTGATCTCATTTTTGATGTGTTAACAGCTTAAACAGCAGAATGACTCATGCACGTTTACTGTTATTTTGTATTTTAGTCGTTTTTCCATCACATGTCAAGCTTTTTTTATTATTTTTTCACAAATCTTTTTGTTTTTTCCGTGTTTTTTATTGGTATTTTTTTGAAAACATAAAATCCGTATCGTTTCGCCATGCAATTATCCCATGGAACAATGTTCCATTTAGTTAACATTTTGTTAACTTTTGCCATTTACACTTGTATTTTTGTCACTTCAACCGTTTTCACTGCGAAACAGACCGGTTCTGCCGGCTCCTCACATCCCGCCAGTGGCTCCTCCGGCTTGTTATCCGGATTCTCTTCCAGGTTTGCCAGATACCGCGGCGCCCCGGTGCGCAGTGAGATGTAATCAATGGAATTCACTGCTTCCATGAATCGAAACTGCAATGCCCGGCCAAAGCTGTCGGCTGCCATCACGCCGTTTATGGACACGGTGTAGGAGAACGTTTCACAGTCTGCGCAGATGACAAGCTCCAGTTCCTTTCCTTTTTCCCACCGTCCAAGTCCAAGCTCGCAGACTGTCCGCTGATTCAGAATGCCGTCCGGCCGGAAAATCAGGCGCACCGCCGTCTGGTGAAGCAAGCTGCTCAGTTCCAGCTGAACCATCCCCTGTTCCAGCTGCTCTACAGAGACAACTGCACGGACACGCACCTGTTTCGACCGTGGAATCAGACGCACCGCCCTCGCATAGTCATAAGGTTCTCTGTTTTCGATTCGCAGCCAGCCGTCACAGGCTTCAATCCGGCTCCACACCGGCTGATAAAGATTCCAGGATTCCAGCGTCTTTTCCGTAAAGCTGCCAATCTGGATTTCCTCCTCTTCCTCCGCTTCCACCGGAACCGGGAGACTGGCAAACCAGATATCCTCTTTTCCCACTGAATAGGTCAGATAAACATTTCCGTCCGGGTGCTGCATTCCCTCGCAGATTCCCCGCATGTACTGCGGTCCCAGATCTTTGCAGAAACCTTTATAGCGCAGCGGAGGAACTTCTCCGTGAACAAGAAGCATCCGGTCAAAAACCAGACCATCCTCCGACGTCACAATGCACATCGGGAACCGGTGCTGCGTCTCCAGTGTCGGGTCATAAATCAGCGCATATCTGCCGTCATCAGTCCTGCAGCCCCAGATTTTCTGACCGCTCATGACAAGGCTGTTTGATTTGCGCGGTTCCTCCCACGTTTCCCCATTATCATGGCTGCACGAAACAAACGAGTGCTTCCAGAGGCCAACCACCTCTTTTTCCTCTCTGTGATACCAGCAAAACGCCTGATATGTCCCATTTTCCGGGTGTTTCACACGAATCTGCGGATCCTTATCCCCATTCTCTTCCGCCCACTGCTGGATAAAAAGCGGGTTTTTCAGCAGTTCTCTGCACGCTTCCAGAAATTCCTGATCTTCACTTTCCGTATATTCCGGATAGAGCAGATTTTCTTTTTTCCAGCCTCCCTGCCAGTTCACGCGGATAAACCAGATCGGCCCCAGTGTTCCATCCGGCATCAGGCGGCGCACAACACGCCCGATTCCATAGTTGTCCCAGTTTGTCATCCACAGTTCCGGTGCCCAGCCATAGAAGCCAAGAACCAATAAAACATTGTTACTCGCCTGATAAAACGACATTCTCTGATGCATAAATGCCGGTTTTCTGCCGTCAAACACATGATGATTTCCCTTATAATCGGTTACCTCACAGGCAGGAATCCAGTATTCCGGAAACGAAATCTGGAAATCCCCCCATTTTTTCCCATCTTTGGAACTGGCCAGAACAGACACGCCCGCTCCTCCATGCTCATCCTCCGGATTTGTCAGATACTGAATGTAAAAGCGTCCATTGTACCAGGTGATGTCCGGCGCATGTTTATAGGTATGTCCTGTTCCGTCGTCAAGCTCCGGCCTGCCGCGGTTTGCGCGGGATACCTGGTGCAGATGAACGCCTTTCATATATGGAATCCTTCCGTGATAAAAATTGCAGTCCGGATGTACATTTCCTATGTACGATGGGTATGGTTCGTAATTTTCGTTCTTCATCATCCTTCTTTCCTTTCCGTTTCTTCCTTATTAATGGATTTCTTACAATTACTCTTTCTGAACCGTCTCTCTCATTTTTTACCCGGTATCTCATTCATTATACCCCATCTCATTCAAAATAGCGATACAAAAAAAAGAGAAAAAGCAGGCGGATGTCTGTGCTGCCGGTTGATTCGTTTCTTTGAACCAGCGGTTTGCTGCTTCCCTGTCAGCAATCAGCTACAGATCATTCTTCGCTTTTTCTCTTTTCTTCCGGTTGTCCATCGCAAAAGCGTGATGGTTTTACCAGTTCTGTTAAGTTCTGTTATGCACTTTGAAGCATCTTATTATGCGTGCATGTATTATAACATTGTTTTATTATTATTTTAAAAACATAACATTGTTATATCGCTCCATATTTTGAATGATAGATTCCCTGCAGTCATCTCTGCCGTATTCCATCAATCAGCGGTACATCTTCATATAGTCTCCATGCGCTGCAATCAGCTCATCCACCATGTCATGAATATCCTGAATGTTCAGTTCCGCTGCTGTATGGGGATCCAGCATGGCAGCCTGATAGATGTAGGATTTGTCCTTTGTGCGGGCAGCTTCAATCGTGATCAGCTGCGGGTTAATGTTTGTCATGTTCATCGCAGCAAGCTGAACCGGCAGTTTGCCCACATGGCATGGGGTAATGCCGCTTCCGTCTACCAGACAGGGAACCTCAACACAGGCCTCAGCAGGAAGATTATCAATCAGACCGGTATTCAGGACATTTCCGCCAATCTTGTAGGGCTTGTTCGTAACGATTGCTTCCATGATGTAAGATGCATATTCCTGAGAACGTGTATGGGTAATCTTTCCGTCTGCCAGAATGCTCTCCCGCTCCTTCTCCCAGCCTGCAATCTGATTGATGCAGCGGCGCGGATACTCATCCAGCGGAATGTTGAACGAATCGATCATCTCCGGATAACGGGATTTGATGAACAGCGGATTGTACTCTGCGTTGTGCTCGCTGGACTCGGTGCAGTAGTAGCCCAGGTGATTGATGTACTCAAACCGCACCATGTCATTGTGCTTCTCCGTCAGATTCTTCTGGCGGGCCTTTTCACGAATGATCGGGTAAAGATCATTTCCATCCTTATCATAGAGGTTCAGCAGCCATGCCATGTGATTGATTCCGGCAATCAGCTCTGTGCGTCCCTCCAGCTTGTCTTCCATGCCAAGCTTCTCCAGCAGACCGCGGGAGCAGGACTGTACGCTGTGGCAGAGACCAACTGTCTTGATCTTTGTATACCGCTGCATGTAGCCGCTCAGCATAGCCATCGGGTTCGTATAGTTCAGGAACCAGGCATCGGGGCAAACCTCTTCCATATCTCTCGCAAACTCTTCCATCACAGGAATGGTTCGAAGTGCACGCATGATACCGCCGATTCCAAGCGTATCCGCGATGGTCTGGCGAAGGCCGTACTTCTTCGGAATTTCAAAATCGATGATCGTGCACGGATCGTAGCCGCCTACCTGGATTGCATTAACAACAAATGTTGCATCGCGCAGCGCGTCCTTTCTGTTTTCCGGGCCGAGATAGGTGCGGATCACAGAACGGTTTTCATTGATATTTCTGTTGAGCGCGCTGAGAATGATGTAGGAATCCTCCAGACGTTTCGCATCAATGTCGTAGAGCGCGATCTCCGCGTCGCATAAAGCCGGCGTGCACATGCAGTCGCCGATTACATTGCGGACAAACACGGTGCTTCCAGCACCCATAAATGTAATTTTTACCATAGGATCCTCCTTGCAGAATTCTTGTCTTTTTATTGAATTCAGTATATAATAGTTCCAGATAAAATGATAGAAATTATGTTGACGTATTTTTTGTCATTTTGTTGCATAACCGCCCGGAAAGGATTGAAAATGAATTCATCTGCCAATCAAAAACTTCACATTTACTACTGCGGTCATGAAGAATGTCCGGCCGGTCACGGATTCGGTCCTGCCCGGCGCTCCCACTATCTGATGCACTTTATCCTCCGCGGATGCGGCACATATCAGGTGAAAGAGAAGACCTTTCCTGTCCGGGAAGGCATGGCATTCCTGATCCACCCTCAGGAAATCACCTACTACGAAGCCGATCCAGTTACACCATGGGAATATATCTGGATTGCCTTTGACGGCGAAGAAGCAGAACGTTTACTGAATACCTGTCAGTCTGATGAGGAACAATATCTGTACCGCTTTCACGACGTCCGCACAGTCAGAAGAATGCTGGAACAGCTGATTTTCGCATTTCCGGAAAGCAGTACCAATTATGAGAAGCTGCTTGGCTGGTTCTATCTGATCTGGTCTGAAATGGAACGTCCAACCCTGCCCTGCGCCCGCAATCCGGAACTTGATTATTTACGTCAGGCAAAGAAATATATCCGCTATAACTATTCCTATCCGGTTCAGATTGAGGAACTCGCCCGCTATATCGGCATTGACCGCAGCTATCTCTACCGGATTTTTATCCAGCACGAAGGAATCTCCCCCAAACAATATCTGACCGCATACCGTCTGGACACCGCAGCGGAAATGCTGCGAAACACCGCTCTGTCCATCACCGAGATCGCCCTCTCCTGCGGCTTTCATGATTCCTCTTCCTTCTGCAGACAGTTCCGGGCGCGCAGGCAGATCACGCCTCAGCGATTCCGGAAACCGGAAACATCATGGCCAACAGCCACACTCCCAATTTCGCCGTCGCAGTCAATTGCCGGTACGGAAACCAGATTGCAGGAAGCCGCTCAAATCAAAACAAAGGAGTAAACATAACATGGATTTTTACAAACGTGCCCTGGAAATAAAAGAAGAGACCATTCGCCATCGCCGCTTTTTTCATCAAAACGCCGAAGTTGGTCTCGAAATGCCTCTTGCCTGTGAATATGTAAGAAATGAACTGATGAAATGTGGTCTGCAGCCTCAGCCCTGCGGCCATGGCGTTACTGCTCTGATCGGCAAAGGTTCTCCCGTACTTCTCCTTCGGGCGGACATGGATGCTCTTCCCATGGCTGAGGAAAGCGGTGAACCGTTCGCCTGCCCAACCGGCAGACAGGCCCACACATGCGGACATGATTTCCACGCCGCCATGCTTCTGACTGCAGCAAAGCTTTTGAAGGAATCGAAAACAGAGCTCCGCGGAACCGTTAAGCTGATGTTTCAGCCTGCTGAGGAAACGTTTGAAGGAAGCCACGACATGGTGAAAAGCGGAATTCTGGAAAATCCGTCTGTTGATGCCGCTCTGGCTTTTCATGTTGCTCCCGGCCGAATGCCCCTTGGACTGTTTATGTACAACAGCAACGGTGTCATGATGTCTTCGGTGGACGGATTCCGCATCACAATTCAGGGAAAAGGCGGTCACGGTGCCTATCCCAATCTAACCGTCGACCCAATCCGGATTGCCGTTCAGATTTATCAGGGACTGGAATCTCTGATTGCAAGAGAAGCCAATCCGGAAATGACCTGCGTTCTGACGATCGGTAAATTCCAGACAGGCAGTGCGGCAAACATCATTCCCGATTCTGCCGTTCTGGAAGGAACGCTGCGCACCAATGACAAAGATTCCCGCGAACTTCTTGTCCGCCGGATCACGGAAATTGCAGAAGGAGTCGCTGCTGTCAACGGCGGACTGGCTAAAGTCACTCCCCTGTCCTGTGTCCCGCCTCTGATCTGTGACCATGAGCTGACAGAACAGATGGCCCGTTTCATGAAGGAACTCCCAATCCCCGGAAACACACCGATCCCTGGAATGAAAGCAAACGCCTCGGAAGATTTTGCTGTCCTTGCCGCTGAAGTTCCGTCTACTCTGATGTACATTTCCGCCGGTTTTTCAGATGAACGCGGCGCCTATTCCGCGCACAATCCGAAAGTCCGTTTTAACGAGGAAGTCTGTCCCATCGGCGCAGCCGGACTGGCCCACTGTGCCGCGCGCTGGCTGGAAACTCAGAATGAAACCTCACCAGGCATTACAGCGTTTTTACCATCTCCTGAAGCACCGCTTCCTTCCTGCTGATCTCAGCAACCAGCTTAAACTGATTTCTTGCGCGATCCAGATTATGGTTCTCACGATGGATTTTAAAGTAGGTATCTCCATTGAGATAGTCGGTCAGGAAGCGGATTCCGCATTCATAGGTGAGAAGCTTCACAGAGAACGGAAGCAGTTCCAGCTCAGTTTCTGTCAGCTCCTCTCTCATCTCTTCCAGATAGCCTCTGGCAAAGCTCAAAAACGCTTCTGTGGAAAAGCAGACCTGATCCAGATCTGTCTCATCCTCTGCAGCGGTTGACGCGCCCATGCGAAGTGCGTCTCCAAAATCATAGAGCATGCTTCCTGGCATTACTGTATCCAGATCAATGACACAGACTGCCTCACCGGTAACTTCATCAAAGAGAATATTATTGATCTTGGTATCGTTATGAGTGACACGGGAGGGAATGTTTCCGTCTTCCAGACCTTTCACAACACGGTCGGCCCATTTTGCCTGTTCCAGCGCAAATGCAATCTCACTTGCCGCCAGTTTTGCACGTCCTGCACGATCCTCAGCAATCGCCTGTTTCAAAGCTTCTACCCGTTTTGGCGTGTGATGAAAATCCGGGATTGTTTCGTGAAGCTCTTCCACCGGAAAATCGTTGAGAAGCTTCAGGAAGTGACCAAAGCCCTTTCCGGCTTTATAGAGTCCTTCCGGCGTCTTATCATCCTCGATCGACATGGTTCCTTCCACCAGTTTATACATGCGGAACACATGGTTCTCATCCGTTCGGTAATAAGGCTTGCCATCTTTTGTATGGACGATTCGAAGTGTTTCCCGTTCCGGATCACCGCCCTCCGCCGCAATTTTCCTGCGGAGAAATGACGTTACCTTTTCGATGTTCTCCATCAGTCCATCCGGATTCTGAAAGACAGACGTGTTAATCCGCTGTAGAAC
Organism: Lachnospiraceae bacterium; assembly: GCA_017472605.1. Lineage (GTDB taxonomy): Bacteria > Bacillota > Clostridia > Lachnospirales > Lachnospiraceae > Anthropogastromicrobium. The sequence continues at coordinate 135,846 of JAFUPV010000038.1, read as the reverse complement.
AAGGGGCTGGCCGCAAACACGATATGTATCATTGATATGGCCGTTCCCAAACGCTTCCGCGTCCAGATCCAGGCCGTACTGTTCCATTATCTGACGTATCTTCGTTGTTTCCATGATCTCTTCACCTTTCATAGCAGTGTTCAAAACACTTCTTTCTATTTTACCGGATAACCAGTAGTTTTGTCAATGGTTTTCAGCGTGTTCGTCTGGTGTAAAACAAACAGAGAGGATGGAACTCCACCCTCCCTTTTTTGTCTTTTTTTGCCAGAAGCAGATCCTTCCCGGTTACAGCAGGGACAGCGCTTCCTCATCCGCTACAAGAATCGCATTCTTGTGGAACTTCAGAATGGAAGCCGGTACTCTTGGTGTTACAGGACCTTCCACGATTTCCTTAATGATCGGAGCCTTTGCCCTGCCGCTTGCTACAACAAGAACACGCTCAGCGCTCATGATCTGGCCGATACCCATGGTATATGCCAGCTTCGGTACTTCATCGATTGTCGCGAAGAAACGGGAATTTGCCTGAATGGTGCTTTCCGTCAGCACTGCGCAGTTGGTTCCCTGAGTAAAGATCTCATCCGGCTCGTTGAATCCGATGTGTCCATTGTTTCCAAGTCCAAGCAGCTGCAGATCAATTCCGCCAAGAGACTTGATCACCTCATCGTACGCTTTGCACGCTTCCTGCGGGTCTTCAATCATTCCGTCCGGAATGTTGGTGTTCGCAAGATCGATGTTGATGTGATTGAACAGGTTCTGTCGCATGAAATAGTAGTAGCTCTGATCGTTGTCTCTGGTCAGTCCCTTGTACTCATCCGGGTTCACAGTACGAACCTGTGAGAAATCAAGATCACCTTTCTCATACCACTCAATCAGCTGCTTGTAAGCACCGATCGGCGTGGATCCGGTAGCCAGGCCAAGAACAGAGTCCGGTTTCAGGATCACCTGTGCAGAAATGATGTTTGCTGCTTTTCTGCTCATATCATTGTAGTCTTTTGCTGCAATAATCTTCATAGTATATTCCCCTCTCTATTAGATCCTGCGCAGTTCTGGGACAGCGCAGGTCATTTACGTATTGCCGGCTTTTTGATCCTCGTAGACACCGATAAAGGACAGCGTCGGTGCAACTCTGGAATCCAGAATCCGGATCCGCAGATGGTCCGTCTCCAGATGATTCAGCGGAATGATCTTCTTATATCCTACAACGGAGCCGTAGTAGGCCATGACATTCTTTCCGTCCACTTCCGCTTCCACAAGAAACCGTTCAATTCTCTGGCTCTGACAGATATCTTCCTTCAATACCAGATGACCGATTTTCTGCATCTTTGACCAGCGGATGTCAATGGTACAGGTAATGTCTCCGTCTTCGGTCCGGAAGCAGGAAGCATAGGAATCTTCACGAACCTGCTCCACATCGCTTCCATCCAGCCACCGGTCCGCCGACAGTTCTGCCTGGTCCATCAGATTTACGGCAAAGGACTGCCGGATCCAGTCACCCAGCTCCTTCAGACGCTTCTGATCGTTTGGATGGATCAGACCGTTTCGGTCCGGCGGGATGTTCAGCAGAAACATGCCGTTGCCGCCTACCGAGCCATAGTAAATCCGCTTCAGCTCCTCCAGCGAGCGAACCTTGTCATCCTCGCTTTCGTGATAGAACCAGCCGGGACGAATGGAAGTGTTTACTTCCGCCGGATACCAGATGGCTTCCCCTTCGTTTTTCATCATGCACCTGCTTCCAAGATCCAGGTCCATGGCAGAGATTTTTCTTTCACGGAACTGCGCATCGTCTTCATGCTGGCTGTTTTCTGCGATCCGCTCCGTATCCTTGGTGCGAAGCGGTACCACACTCCACTCGGAAGGTCTGGTATCTCCCGCCTCATTACCGCACCAGCGGACATCCGGCCCGCAGACGCTGATGCAGGCATTTGGCTGAAGCTCACGGATCACCCGCTCATAGCGCTCCCAGTCATAGACCTGCTTCTTTCCGTTGCTGCCTTCGCCGCAGGCACCGTCAAACCAGACAGAGAAAATCTCGCCGTAGCCGGTCAGAAGCTCTGTCAGCTGGTTGACAAAATAGTCGTTATAGGGCTCTCCAAAGCCATAGGTCGGATAGTTTCTGTCCCATGGTGAAAGGTAAATGCCAAATTTCAATCCGTATTCGCGGCAGGCATCGGAGACTTCCCTTACAATGTCTCCCTGTCCGTTTTTGTAGGGACTGTTTGCCACCGTATGTGTTGTGTATTTGCTTGGCCACAGACAAAATCCGTCGTGGTGCTTACAGGTCAGAAGCATTCCCTTCATCCCTGCCGAAACAGCCGCTCTGGCCCACTGTCTGGCGTCCAGCTTTGCAGGATTAAAAATCTGCTCCTCCTCTGTTCCGTCTCCCCACTCGCGGTCGGTGAAGGTATTTACTGTAAAATGAATAAAGGCATAGAATTCCAGCTGCTGATGGGCAAGCTGACGCCTGCTGGGAACTACCGAAGTAAGACGGCAGTCCAGTTGGGAAAGGCTCATCTATTCTTCCTCCTGAACTAAGAAGTAACGATTCCTGTGTGCACAACCGGCACACAGGTCATGTTATGTATACAGCGATTTTACCGGAATGTCAAGCCAAAATCTGCCATATTTCAAAAATTATTTTCTTTTATTTTTCTTTTAAAGAATTGCAGTAATCCATTGCAAAAAGGGCGAACAGAGAATTTGCCCAGGCGAACCATTCTCTGGAGAACTTCTCCGGTGCATTGCAGTCAAAGCTCTCATGCATCACTTCTCTTCCGCCGTCTGTACGGATCAGCGTCTGCAGAAGCGCCGTCTTCTCCTCCATGCAGTCCGAGGTCAGTCCCTGCATGCAGAGCGCGATGTGCCATACATACTGCGGCTCCGTATGAGGACTTCCGATTCCCTTTGCCTTTGTTCCCTCAAAATAGTACGGATTCTTCGCGCTGAGGATCCACTTTCTTGTGTTCTGATAGCGCTCATCATCCTTTTCGCACCATCCAAGCCACGGCATGGACAGAAGGCTGGGCACGTTTGCATCGTCCATCCAGAGGTCATTGCCGAAACCATCTGTCTCATAGACGTAGGTTTCCCCGACACCCTCCAGATTGCGGACCGCATAGTTCTCAATTCCCTGCGCAATCTCATCTTTCAGCTTTGCCGCTTTTTCTGCCAGTTCCTTATCACCAAGCTCGCTGGCATAGTCAACGACATAGTTGAGGACAACGGACGCAAACATGTTGGACGGAACAAGATAGCCATATTTGCAGGAGTCATCGCTGGGGCGGAACGCGCACCAGGTCATGCCTGTGTCAGCTACCGGATTTCCCTTTCCGCCGCACGGAACGTTATCCAGAGCCCAGGAATTGTTTCTGACAAAACGGTACGTGGATTCTGTTCCATGGTGCTGCTCTGTGATCCATGTCTGAACAATTGTCTTCATTGCTTCATGAACCGTTGGTGTCAGAACAGACTTATCACCTGTCTTTTCGATATAGTTATGAAGCAGCCAGAGCGGATAGCAGAGAGAGTCAATCTCATATTTTCTCTCCCACTCCCAGTCGTTGGAGTCGGTCTCATCCTTCGCCCAGCACTTTCCGTTTTCCTCTTCATTATATGCGTTTGCATAAGGATCGATAACGATATAGCGCATCTGTCTTTCGATCAGTCCCGCAACCATGGATTTCAGAACCGGCTGTTCCTTGAGAAACGGCAGATAGTGGACAACCTGCGCAGAGGAATCGCGCAGCCACATTGCCTCAATATCACCGGTAAAAACATAGGTTTCGCCATCCGGCAGAAACTTTGTCGTTGTGTTTGCCGTGCTTACATAGCAGTTTGCGAACATGCGGGCAAACTTTTCTTTTTCTTCAGCAGTGAACGCATCCTCCGGAAGAAGTTTGCTGTATTCCCTGCTTAAACGGTCCGCGATCTCTGCCACTGTACTCTTTAACAGGGCTTCCTTTGCTAATAAATCACTCATCTTATTCTCCCCCGGCAAAGCCGGTTTTTCTATCATATTTCAACTGCAGAAGCTTTCACTTTATGCCAGGATGACTTCCTTTTCTGCTCTGCAGGTAAGCTTAACCGGTCTTTGACCAAGAAGAGAAACACTTCTCTCGTCCGGTTGGGAAACACCCACAGAAACCTCATAGTCTCCCGAATTCAGAACCAGGATTCCTTCCTCATCATACAGCGCAAATTCCCGTCCTGTCAACGGAATTTCCACTTTTTTTGTCTCTCCCGGCTCCAGGAACACCTTCTTCAGCCCCTTCAGCGACCAGTTCGGCGCATCCTCACTGACATAGCGGATGTAGACCTGAACGGTCTGCGCGCCAGCCAGCTCGCCGGAATTGGTCAGCATACAGGAACAGGTCAGCGCAGAATTGCTGTCCACGCAAGTGGCTTCTGCACCGTTTGCTGTCAGCTTTGCATCTGTTACATCAAAACGGCTGTAGCTGAGGCCGTAGCCGAAAGGATAAAGCGCTTCGTTCTTCATGTAACGATAGGTGCGGCCCTTCATCGCATAGTCCTTAAAATTAGGCAGCTCTTCCACGGAACGGTAGAAGGTAACCGGCAGCTTTCCTTCCGGATTCTTTGCTCCGAACAGAACATCCGCAACACCGTTTCCGCCCTGAGCGCCCGGGTACCAGGCCTGAACGATGGCAGACACATGGTCGTCCGCCCAGTTTACAGCCAGTGCGCTTCCCGCCATCAGAACAAGAACAACCGGTTTGCCGCTTGCCTGCGCAGTCTCCAGCAAAGCATGCTGGCGGCCCGGCAGATTCAGATTCGGCTTGTCACCGCTGCCATACTCGTTGCTGGCATCGCCCTGCTCGCCTTCCAGATTTGCATCCAGGCCAAGAACAGCAATTACAACATCCGCAGCATCGCAGACTGCCTTTGCCTCAGCAAGACGGTCATCCTTCTTTGCCAACTCCGTTGTGCGGTCCCTGGTCATCTCGCAGCCCTGGGCATAAAGCACGCGGGCCTTCTCTCCGACATAATCCTCAATTCCTTCCAGAACGGTCACATAGCGGGAAGCGGTTCCCTCATAGTTTCCGCGGAGGGCAATCCTGCTGTCCGCATTTGGTCCGATGACAGCAATCGTTTTCAGCTCATCCAGCTTCAGCGGAAGGGTATTGTTCTCATTTTTCAGCAGTGTCACACATCTGGCGGCCGCCTCACGGTTCAGCTGACGCATCGCCTCCGAATCATTCGCCAGGAACGGAATCTGATCATAGGGATTCTCTTTTTCCGCGCCGACAATGCCCAGATGGAGACGAAGTGCGATCACGCGCTCACATGCTTCCGTTATTTTCTCTTCCGTGACCAGTCCCTGCTCCAGCGCGCCCGGCAGATAGCGGTAGGAAACACCGGCACAGAGATCAAGGCCGTTGTTCAGCGCCATCGCCGCCGACTCTTCCCAGGTTTCGGTGATGTGGTGGAACTGATGGAAGTCGGACACAGCCCAGCAGTCGGATACGACACAGCCGTCAAAGCCCCACTCGCCGCGCATGATGTCCTGAAGCAGCGTTTTGCTGCCGCAGGCCGGTTCGCCGTTTACCAGATTGTAGGCACCCATGACACTCTCAACCTTCGCTTCCTTTACACAGGCCTCGAACGCCGGAAGATAGGTCTCGCGCAGATCCTGTTTTGAAACCACCGCGTCAAACTCGTGGCGGTCCGGTTCCGGTCCGGAGTGAACAGCAAGATGCTTGGCACAGGCGGACGCCTTGATGTAGGTATCGTCATGGCCCTGCATGCCTTCAATGAAGCGGACACCCATCCTTCCTGCCAGCCAGGGATCCTCGCCAAACGTCTCATGGCCTCTTCCCCAGCGGGGATCACGGAAAATGTTCACATTTGGTGAAAAGAAGTTCAGTCCCTTGTACAGGTCATAATCTCCGTATTTCTGCTGCATGTTGTACTTTGCTCTTGCTTCTGTGGAAATTGCATCACCGATTTTCTCTACAAAATCCTCGTCAAACGTCGCAGCCAGACCGATGGACTGGGGAAAGACAGTTGCCACACCGGCTCTTGCCACACCATGAAGGGCCTCGTTCCAGTAATTGTACTCCTGAATTCCCAGACGTTCAATTGCAGGAGCTGTGTGAAGGATCTGGTCGATCTTCTCCTGCAGTGTCATTTTTGATACCAGCTCTTTTGCCTTTTCCCTGCATTCTCCGCGGAACAGGTCATTCTCACGCCAGTCTTTCATTCCGTCCTCCTTGTATCATCAGATGCCGTCCAACGCAGCATTCTGCTGTTATTTCTCATTCACAGTTCATCCAGATCACGCAGATAGTCTGCAACCCAGAAAATCACCTCGCCGATGCGGTACAGCTCGCTCTCCCGGCTTACTTTTCTCCAAAGCGTCCGGTAATGGTAATACCAGATTTCCAGATCGGATGCCAGAACCTTTGGATCCACCTTCATGCAGTCCGGATGGTTGATGTATTCCTTCTGGAGTACAGCCAGCACACGGTTGAACAGCTTCATGGCATCTGCCATGATCAGGTATGGAGTCACACGTTCACGGTCCTTCGGGTTCATTCCGGGCATCAGCTCACAGAGTTCCTTCTGGATTGAGGTAATGATTGCTTCCCGCTCATGAAGAATCGGGAGTCTGTGCGTGATCCGTTCCCCGTAATCCGCCCAGAACTTTTCCATTCCTTTTTCAGCTACTTTGTACTTCACTTCCTCCACGAAGCACACCAGGTCACCCCAGGTCATGACAGACTTTCTGCTCAGACGTGCCAGGCGATCCATCAGCGTGGTGCTGCGGTCCGAATACTCCAGAACGGAGATGTCCGCATTCAGTTCCTTTTCTTCCGGAATCTGCGAATTCCAGCCCATAGCAGCCGCATAGATCACACCGGGCAGCGCGAATTCTGAATGATTGAAATGACCGAAATCGCCCCAGTCTGTCACAAGAAGGCCTGCCCCGTCAAATTTGTGGGCAAAAACCGCCATTTTTTTGATGTTCGCATAGGCCACATCAAAGCAGTTGACGGTCTGGTTCCAGCCCTGTACACCAGGACAGAGGTACTGAACCGCGCCGTTTTCATGGAGTCTGCGCACATTGTCGTCGCCGGGCGCCAGACAGTAATCCCAGGTCATGCAGATGATGTCCTGCGGAAGTTCTCTGATCCGTTCCGGATGAGCCGCAATGATGTCTCCCCAGAACATGGGACGTCTGCCCAGTTCACGCAGATGGTCGCAGACTTTGTTGACCCACTCCACATACATGGTACTGGAACCGACCTCTTCTGCACGTGTCTTTCCGCGGCCCTTGCCAAGATCAAAGGTCTCATCACAGTTGATGTTAAACAGCTTTGAAGTGAACAGCGATGCATATTCATCAATCATGCGGCATACCAGCTGAAGCGCTTCCTCATCGGTGCTGTTTAAGGTATGGTGCTGCATGCGACGGAAGAAAGAAAATCCGGTTCCGTCCGGTTCTTCAAACTCGGACAGATGGCGGCAGGTTTTTGTGCGCAGCAGCTTATAGAGGTGACCAAAGGTTGCAATGGACGGCACCAGCTCCACCTGTCTGCTGCGGCAGTAAGCGTCCAGCTCCAGAATGTCGGAAGCGGTCAGAGGCGTATCGTCGCGCCACATCTCGCTCAGTCCGTCAAACAGGAAGCTGTGCTCGATGTAGAGATGCATCTGATTGATCTTATAGAAGCTGCAGCGGTCCACCATTTGTTTCATGAATTCCATGGTCGGAATTCTTCCTCTTGTGACATCATGGAACCAGCCGCGGACCAGAAGCTGCGGTGCGTCTTCGATGGTCAGGTGCGGAAGCAGAGAACCGCACTGACGGATGATCTGACGCAGTGTCTGCACGGCATAGAAAAGACCGGCATCATCGCCTCCTGTCAGCACAACACCGTTTGAATCGATTGCGATGGTATAGGACTGTTCTCCCAGCTTCTCCTTCAGGGAAGCGTTTAAAAACAGATGGATTCCCGGATGGAATCCGCTCATTCTGCGGTCAATGATCAGTGCAAGACCGGCGCTCTCTTCTAACTCCTTTTCCAGCAGGCGGGCATATTCGTAAGCCGGCTCACTGCAGGCGGAATCAATGGTAATTCTTGACTGATAGGTCAGCCAGTATTCGCCCTCACCCATTTGGACCGTGTGGGGCTGAGGAATCAAACGCAGTGTCATCTTCTTCTCCTCCTTTATTCCTCCATCAGCTTCAGCATCAGATCCACAGATCCGACATTGTAGCCGCAGTCAGCGTAGATGATGTGACCGTTTGCCTCGCGGACATAAACGATCGGATAGGTATAGAGCGGCAGATTCAGCTGCTGAGCCGTGCTCTCGGACGCTTCCCAGTTCACCGGCATCATGTAGTTCATTTCCGGAATCTTTGCCCATACCTTTGACAGAACCTGTTCTTCACATGCATCCGCATCCTGAACAAGAACGGTAATCCGCTCACCAAGCTTCCTGCAGCGCTCACGGCTGTCAAGCAGCTCATTTAATACATGCTGTGTCGGCTCCTTGCCCGGATCCAGCCACAGAACCATCTGACGAGTTCCCTTTGCCAGCTCTTCCACGCGATAGACTGTGCCGTCCGAATTCTTTGCAGCAACCGCCTCCACACTGGAAATCTCACGGTCAATCAGCAGCTCTTCCATCTTCGGACGGTATTTGGACAGGGCAATGGTCTTCGTCTCTCCATCCTTCAGCTCAAAGGTCATCTCGCGGACGAACTGATCGCCGGACGGCATGCGCGTCGTGATTTCCAGACGGTAAACCGCCTCAGTCAGCGTCAGGTTCATTTTTCCATCCTCAACCGGCTGACGGAACAGACCAAGCGGACGGAACAGGCCGTCTTTCTCCGTTGTCAATGTCCAGTCACGGAAATAACCCCAGTCGATGCCCGGCTCAAATTCCAGTGTCAGAGAAGCACTGGTAGTCGGTGTTTCCATCTCCGCAATCGTTACAAACTGTCCGTCGCAGTAATATTCCACTTCTCTGCGCAGATGGTTCACTCTTGCAGGAATGCCAAGCGTCCGGCAAATCGCGCAGAACAGAACCTTGCGGCTTACCGGGTCTGCATACTGCTGAAGAAGCGCTCCCTTCGGGCTTACACGCAGACGCTCAAAGTCCTTCGTCTCGTCATATTCAATGTTGTTTTTAATATATTCGTAGATCCGTTTCGGATTCTCAATAAAGTCTTTCTTCTCATCTGCGCTGAACCAGGTAAGGATGAAGCTGCGGTATTTGCTCAGTTCCTCATTCTCCACACGCGGATTCAGAAGGAATTTCACAAAAATCTCTTCCTCAAACTGACCTTCAAAGGCCATTGCCGACTGAAGATGCTCCTCCAGCACGTCTGCTTCCAGGTCATACATGTCCTTGAAGGTCAGCGTCTGAAGCAGTTTTACGCGGTATGGATTCTCATCACGGCTAAGGAAACGGATCAGTTCATCAAAGTTCGCTCCGCACTCCCGAAGACGTTTATCCAGCTCCGGATAAGGAGCCGCCTTCTTCTCATCGTACCAGGAGCTGATCCGCTGCATGCGAAGCTTTCCTGCTTCTGCTCCGCGCTCTTTGTTGCGCTGTTTCTGCTCCGGGGTGGTCAGACCGGGATGGATCACACGGAAATCAGGCGCATGGAGCTGGAATTCCTTCCATTCTCCGTCCGGTCTTGTGGTTCCTGCAAAGACAAGCTCCACTTCTTTTTCGCTGGTATGGATATCCTTCTCCATCCATGCTCCATCCTTTACCAGATGGATGCGGACACTTCCGAATCCAAACTGAATGGTTACCTTTCCCTCCTCATCCGTGATCTTGGTTGCAATGTTTCCAAAGATTGCGGAATTCAGAAGTTCAAAATGAACGGTAACACCAGGCATTGGCTTTCCGTCTCCATCAACAACCTTCACCGTAAACAGGTCGTTGCAGGCATACATGGAAACACGGTTTACATAGTGAACGAACCCTTCCGTAAATTCCGCTTCTTCCATCGGCAGCGTTGTGAAATACTTGGCATGCATCAGCAGCGCTCTGGACGCGGGACCGGTAAACCAGCCCTTGTTAAGAACCTCTTCCGGTTCGCAGGCGCCGAGGAAGTACCACTCGCCGTCACACATGACCTCAACCCAGGCATGGTTATCATCGCAGTGTGCCCACAGCGGCGCATAGACCTGGCGGGCAGGGATTCCGATGCTTCGAAGAACGGTTACGGTAAACACGGATTCCTCACCGCAGCGGCCGAAACCGGAACGGTAAACAGTCAGCGCAGAGGCGGTACGGGAATCAGCCAGATGGTAGGTGGCGTGCTCTGCACACCAGTAGTTTGCTTCCAGAACCGCATCCTTCATGGACATGTCTTTGACTCTGTCATAGAGCTCGTCAAAGAACAGTCTGCGGCATTCCATTACTTTTTCATTATTAATACGGTAAGCGGCTACATCCAGAAGAAAGGTTTTCTCCGGGATATTCTTACACCACGGCACTTCATTCCGAAGGAACACGGTGTGTTCTGCATATTTTTTCAGCAGGTCGTAGTCGGTATCGGTCAGATCGCTGTATGGCATTGCACCAAAATAATACTTCATTACAAGCTGGACATCTCCGGTACAGGAATCAACAGCCTGCTGCACCTTTGAAACAAATCTTCCCTCAGCATGTGTATGTAAAAATTCAATTGCGGCAGCATAGCCGGAATCAATCCACTCTGCCAGTTGCTGTGAAAACATAATGTCTCCCCCTTGATAGAATTTATCATTTTTATAACAAACCTATTATACCAAGCCGGGAATTCTTCTGCAAGGTATTTTCCATTTTTCGTCATGTATTTTTTTCACAGTCAGAAAGCGGATTTTTACACTTTGTTGCCAAAGATCTCCGGTTTCTCATTGTCAATTTTGCATTTCAGAGTTATAATAAACGATGTGAGAATTATATAAATTGTAAAAAAGGCACTTTTTATCGTTTCTCTCGTCTTTCTTTACAATCAATTAACATTTTGTTAACATAAGGAGGCAGTTCATGAGTAAAAACTACCGTATTCCGTTCCCGATTATCGATTTCATGCCGCCGGTCTATGCCTGCCGCTACAATCCGAAGCCCTTTGTTCTCGACGGAAACATCAACAAGGACTTCTGGAAAGAGATTCCGTTTACCGATGAGTTTCAGGACATCGAAGGCCCGACACTCCCGACTCCCCGTTTTTCGACCCGTGCCAAGATTGCGTGGGATGACAGAAATGTCTATTTCGCCGCAGTTCTGGAAGGTGACGAGATCTGGAGCCATGTAACCGAGCATGATGACGTCATCTTCCGCGACAACGATTTCGAAATCTTTATCGATCCGGATTCCGATACCCAGCAGTACTATGAGTTTGAAATGAATGCGCGCAATGTTTACTGGGATCTTCTGCTGACCAAAGCTTACCGCGATAACGGAAAGCCGACCAACGCCTTTGACATTAAGGGAATCAAAACAGCGGTTATGATCGACGGCAGGCTCAATGATCCGTCCGCAGAAAATGTCCGCTGGTCTGTTGAAGTGGTTATGCCGTTTACAACGCTGATCGAATGTACGCCAAAGAACCAGCTCCCGGCAGTCGGTGATTACTGGCGTCTCAATTTCTCCCGCGTTCAGTGGAAGGTTGATGTGAAAGACAATGAATTCGTTAAGCGCACCAATCCGGAAACCGGCGCTCCGCTTCCGGAGGACAACTGGGTATGGGCACCAACCGGTGTGATCAACATCCACTATCCGGAAATGTGGGGCTTCCTCTTCTTTGCTGATGAAAACGGCAATGTGGACTGCTCCATCCCGGAGGACGAGAAGCGCAGATGGCAGCTTCGTCAGGTTTACTACTGCCAGCGCCACTATCTGGAGGACAACAAACACTATGCCTCTGACCTCGCCGATCTGGCTGATTACCTTACTGAATGCCGCAAGACCTGCGGTTCCTCTGAGTTTACCGTACCGATGACCATGGAAGCGACAAAGCACACCTTTGTTGTCCGCTGCAGAAACGCTGCCGATACCGGCGATCTCTATGTTCTTTCCGACGGTAAGGGCGGCTGCATCCTGGACGATGCCCGTGACGATACCTATCTGTAAGAAACAGATAAAAACAGCCGTTTTTTCCGATGAGAAAACGGCTGTCGAAATGAGAAATCCGGCAAAGCCGAATGAGAGGACAAAACAATGGAACAATTGACAATTTTGCATACCCCGGAGGAGCTGGCTCTCGCAAGACAGCACTGCTGGGATGAGTACATAACCGACATGAACAACAATGTGGAAGAGCTGGCTCAGTTTTCCTCCCGCCTTCTCCTCTACGGAACGGTTCACATGCGTTTTTATCTGGAAAAGAAAGGAAATCCCGGTCCGGACGGCTATCCGGTCTACATCGCGCTTCACGGCGGCGGTCAGTGTCCGGTTCCCGACATGAATGACCGTCAGTGGCTTCACCAGCACACCTACTATTTTGACAGTGTGACCGACGGCATCTGCATCGCCCCCCGCGGAATCCGCGACACCTGGAATACACATTTTAATGAGGAATCCTTTCCGCTCTATGACCGTCTGATCATGGATCTGGCTGCCTATGAGAATGTCGACTTAAACCGCGTCTACCTGATGGGCTTTTCCGCCGGAGGCGACGGTGTCTATGGGATCACGCCTCTGATGACCGACCGGTTTGCCGCTGCAAACATGTCAGCCGGTCATCCCAACTACGTTGATCTGACCAATCTCTACAATCTCCCGCTGGAACTTCAGGTCGGAGAAGAGGATGGTGCCTATAGCCGTAACCGGATCACTGCCAATTACGGCATTTATCTGGACCGTCTGAAACGCAAATTCGGCGATGGTTTTGAACATCGTGTCCTCATCCATCACAAAAAACCGCACAATTTCTCTGACAACGAGCGAAACCGCGTTCCTCAGACAGTTCTCGCCGATTACCGCAAATGGCTCTATGACAAAGATGAGACGACCTTTGAAACAAATACAAATGCCGTCGATTATGTCAGCCGCTTTACACGCAATCCGCTGCCACGGCGAGTTGTCTGGAATCTGGCAAGACGGGCCGGCTTCCGCAATGTCAAGTCCAATTACTGGCTCTGGGCAGAGCATTCCGCTTCCGTCGGTTCCGTAATTGCTTCTTATGACAGATCTGACAATTCGATTACCATTGAAGAACTGACTTCCAGCGGTGTCGTAAAAGTCCTGCTGAATGAGGATATGCTGGATGTCTTCTCTCCGATCACCGTCCGCTATCCGGATCACACGGAAGTGGTGACTGTACAGCCGAACCTTGAACTGCTTCGTTCAACCACGGCGGAACGCGGCGACCGGAACTATCAGTTCTGCGCTTCCATCACGCTGAATTACTGATCTGATTTTCAATTTTTCAACGAGGTGATTTATGACGAAAAATATTCTGACCTTTGACGGTCCCCAGTTCTATCTGAACGGCGAGCCATTCCGAATCATTTCCGGCACGATCCACTATTTCCGTGTCGTCCCGGATTACTGGAAGGATCGACTGAAGAAACTGAAAGCCTGCGGTTTCAACACCGTTGAAACCTACACCTGCTGGAATCTTCATGAACCGAAAGAGGGCGAGTTCTGCTTTGAGGGAATCCTGGATCTTGTCCGCTACATCAAAACCGCACAGGAGCTGGGACTTTATGTGATCCTTCGTCCCGGTCCCTACATCTGCGCGGAGTGGGACATGGGCGGTCTTCCCTCCTGGCTGCTGACTTATGAAAACATTCACATTCGCTGCTGCGATCCTCTGTTTATTGAAAAAGTACGCAATTACTACCATAAGCTGTTCTCGCTGATCCGTCCCTATCTTGGTACCAACGGCGGAAACATCATTGCCATGCAGGTGGAAAATGAATATGGAAGCTATGGTGATGACCACGAGTACATGAACGAGATCCTTGCCATTTATCTGGAGGAACAGATTGACTGTCTGATGTTTACGTCTGACGGCCCCGGCTATTTTATGCTTAACGGCGGATCTCTGGCGGGCATGGTGGCTGCTGTGAATTTTGGAAGCAATCCAAAAGGAAATTTCGAGCTTCTTCGCCAGTTTTCTCCCAACCAGCCACTGTTCTGCTGTGAATACTGGAACGGCTGGTTTGACCACTGGTATGAAGAACATCATACACGCGGCGCCGGTGATACTGCCGATGTCCTGAAAGAAATGCTGGATCTTGGCGCGTCCGTCAATTTCTACATGTTCCACGGCGGTACCAACTTCGGATTCAACAACGGCGCCAACTACGAAAACGGCATTCAGCCCACTGTGACAAGCTATGACTATAACTGCCCGCTCAGCGAAAACGGCGACATGACTGAAAAATATGACGCAATTCGCAAAGTGATCCAGGAATTCAACGGTTATGCCGATGAAACGCCAGTGGAAAACCAGCCTCGCTGCCGTTACGGCACAGTCGCTCTGACCGAATCAGCAGTGATGTTTGAGCAGCTGGATTCCATCAGCACCAGTGTCACCTCGCCCTGGCCGCAGACCATGGAACAGCTTGGGCAGGATTTCGGGTTTGTCCTTTATACTACCACTCTGAGCGGTCCTTTTGAAACCATGGATCTTTCCATCGATAGGCTTCACGACCGCGCCATCGTCTACCTGGACGGAACATACATGGGCATCAAGGAACGGACCGGAAAACGAAACGATACCATCCGGATCGGCTTAAAGCGCGGGGAAACAGCCCGTCTTTCGATTCTTGTGGAAAATCTCGGCCGGATCAACTATGGTCCGAAGATCAAGGATGCAAAGGGAATCCTCGGCAATGTCCGCATCGGTCCGCTTCACCACTTTGGATGGACCATGCATCCGCTTCCCTGCAGGGATCTGAGCACGCTCTCCTGGTCTCCTGTTTCTCCAAACCTTTCCGAATCGCTTCCTGACTGCGGCCCTGTGTTCCTTCGCGGCGAACTGACGGTTGAGGAACCGATGGATACGTTTGTTCGTCTCGATGGCTTTGAGAAGGGCAATGTCTGGATCAACGGCTTTAATCTTGGACGCTACTGGAACAGTGCCGGTCCGCAGAAAACGCTCTATCTGCCTGGTCCGCTGCTGAACAAAGGAGCCAATGAACTCGTTGTTCTGGAACTGCAGCAGTGCGATTCACCGGAAATCCTGCTGACGAATGAACCGGAGCTTGGCTGAGAAAGCACACGGCTTCTTCTGACAATGTTTTCCTGGTTGTTCTTTTCTCTGTCATAGCAAATACAAAAAGATAAGCAAATCAGCTGAATATGCTCCCTGCATGAAAAACAAGTTCCATCATCGGCCTGTCTTTCCGCAGGGAGCATCTTAAAGCAATTTGCTTATCTTTTTTCTTACTTTTTCTTGTCTTCTTATGTCTTACAGATCAATCTGCAGTCACCTTTTTCCGGCTGCCAATACGCAGACATTTCAGTCTTTTGCTGTTGTTTCTTCTTCTGTCTCTGCAGCACTGTCAGCAGTTGTTTCGGAAAGGAGCTGTGCTGCTGCCGTTGTCTCATCAGCTGCAGCCTCTGTCAGAATTTCCTCTGTACCGGTTTCCTCTTCAGACACAGCCTCTGCAGTTGTTTCTTCCACAGTCACTTCCTCTGCAGCAGTTTCTTCTGCTGTCTCGTCTTCAAAAGCCGGTTCCTCAGTGGTTTCTTCCTCAGATGATTCTTCTGCAAAGCTTTCCTCAACGGAGCTTTCTTCCTCTGTCTCCTCCTCAGCCGGCTCATAAGTAATTACGATTCCCTCATCGCCATATTTTGCCATGATCTCCTCAACCATTGCAGCCTTATCTTCAAAGAGGTCACTCATCTCCACATACAGAGAATCACTGATGATCACATTTCCGTTGATATCCAGCATCAGATCTCTCACAACAAAGTATCCGGATACACCGGCAAACGTCTTAACCGTCGGCTCATCATAGTGCTCGTTTGCCCACCAGGAGAATTCCGCGTCGTTGATGTCTGTGGTAAACGGAATCACCGCCAGCACGTCACTTCCCCAGCTGTTTGTCACAACCGCAGATCCATTTTCTGCAAATACCGGACTTCCATAGCATTCTGCATAGGAAGAACCAAGAGCCACATCATTGCCGTCAGCAAGGATCAGTTCCACATAGCCCTGAATTTCTGCATTAAACACATCGGTCAGCTTTAACAGAAGTTCCGCACGGCTCTCCAGGGAAAGCTCCTCAATGTTGGAAACGAAGGATTCCACTCCGTCAACCGTAAGGGTCGTCTCTGTGCTGGTCAGCTTATATCCTGCTGTATCAAATGCTTCGCTGAAAGAAGCGGTAATTGTAACCTTATCACCCTTGCTCAGCTCTCTTGTCCGATCAGCCTGATAAACAACCATTTCCAGCGGATCACCGGCTTCTGCATTGTTTTCCAGAACCAGCTCTACCAGCGGAGAACTTCCTTCAAAATAAGCAAGAACGGTTCCTTCCGGTCCAAACACAGCTGCATCAAACGGATCAATCGGAGTCTTCTCTTCCAGTCCCTCTGCGGTAAATTTCTTTGTCAGTCCGGTGAACCGATAGCCAAGGCTCTTTGCCAGATCCTTGTCATAGCTTACAGTCACTTCCAGTTCCTGACCATTGCTCACACCTTCAATGGATTCCGGATTGCAGACAATCACAGCCAGCACTTCTGCCAGCTTTGCCAGTTTCTCATCATCCGCTTCCTTCCAGTCCGACTGAATCTCAGCAGCCAGCGCTTCCGTATCGACAGAGAAGGATGCCACTGCATCTTCGCTGTAGCCTTCATAGCTTACGTTAATGTAAGGATTCAGGTCAACTGTCTTTGTGCGAAGCACAAAAAACCACACCAGTGCGGCAGCAATTGCAAGAACAATCACGGCCAGAAGCATTTTCGTCTTTTTTTTCATTTGTAAACCTCCATTTTTTTCCGGCAGTATCCCTCCCTGCCGTTTTTGTCATTTGTTTCCAAACAACATAATATTTTTATACATCCGGGCGAACGTGCCGACGACACATTCGTTCAGACCTCTATCTTCGCCCACACCGGATAGTGATCCGAAAGCCACAGATGATCCTTTTTCTGTGTCCATCTGCCGCTCTCTTTCACCTGGAATTCCGGTGACAGGAAAACATAGTCAATCTTAGTCGGCGGATTGCACCTTCCAAATTCATGGTAGGTACCGCCCTTTCCTTCTGCCGCATCCTTCCAGCCAAGCACTTCCCCCACATGCTTCACTTCCTTTGTCTCCGGTCCGGCATTGAAATCACCGGTCAGAATTGCCGGTACGTCCGCAAACAGCGCATTTCTTCTTCCCAGTGCCCGGACATAGTCCGTGATCTGGGTAATCCCTTTCACTCTTGCGCCTTCTCCCGCGTGATCCAGATGGGTGTTCAGCACACGGAATACCTGCTTGCTGATCTCATCTTTCAGAAGGGCACAGGCACATGTTCTCGGGCAGGGGCTCTGGTCCGGATATCTGGATCCGGGAACAGCAGGCGTCTCTGACAGCCAGAACGTCTCAAAGGTCATCAGGCTGAACCGGTCTCTCCGATAGGCAATCGTCGGCTGTTCTCCGCTTAAATCCGCTTCCCGGCCAACGCCAAGGAGAACGTAATCCTGCAGTTCCCGTTTGACCAGAATCAGCATTTCCGGCAGCATTTCCTGAAAGCAGATAATGTCCGGTCTCTCCTGTTCCAGCGTTTCTTTCATAAACGGCCAGCGAAACCAGAACCGATTTTCTCCATCGTCTCCGTTGGAGTACCTTGCGTTAAAAGACACGACTTTCAATTCCATTGTTTGTTACCTCATTTTCAAGTTTCTCGCCATTTTTCGGACACATTGTAAATTTTGACGCTGCAAACACGACAAAGCGTCCGCTTTTCAACGGCTCTTAGATTCACTTACTGCAGCTCCAGCTTTGGTGCCATGAGCTTCATCTGTTCGATCATGTCCGCAGTCACTTCTGCACTGGTTCGCAGCACCGAATTGTCGCACCAGATGCAGAAAACCGCACCTGCCGGGTTTTCAAAGGCCTGATTTCCCGGGAAAATAGTCGGATGGAAGGACTCAAATTCCGGATGGTTCACAGGCTTCTGCACCTCATTCTCATGCTTCAGTACATAGTACCAGGCTCCGTTGCAGTTGATCATCGGATGTCCCTTCGCTGCAATGGTATCCACTGCGGCACAGTTAAACCCGCACCAGC
Source organism: Lachnospiraceae bacterium (assembly GCA_017472605.1). Taxonomy (GTDB): domain Bacteria; phylum Bacillota; class Clostridia; order Lachnospirales; family Lachnospiraceae; genus Anthropogastromicrobium. The sequence continues at coordinate 117,650 of JAFUPV010000038.1, read as the reverse complement.
CTTTGCCCCAATAGCAGACCTCAATATCCGTATCAAGTACCATGGACGTATCTTCGTTATAGTAGAAGCCATCATTAAATGCCCGCGGAATCAGTCCTGCTTTTTTAATTACCGCTGCTGCCCGGTTGATGAACGCCACCAGCTGACCGTACCGGTTTTCTTCTAAAAGCCGGTTAAATCCAAGACCGCCCAGATTGTAGATATCATTGGCATATTCATCCACACCAAAGCAGAATTTCCTGCTTCCTCTGGACGCAAAATAGGATGCATATTTCTCAAGCAGCTCCAGTGCAAAGGAAACTGCTTTTTCATCCGCCAGATCCAGTGAATTTCTGGAAATCTTTCCGTCGGAATGCCAGCGGTAAGCCGGGTTGATGTTCAGGGACGTGTCCATGTGTCCCGGCATGTTCAGCAGCGGTACGATTTCTATGCCAACCTGTGCGGCACATGCAAAGATCTCATCCATTTCTTCCTGAATCAGACAGGACGGATCTCCATTGAATTCCACATTTCCCGCTTTTACGGCAGCTTTTACCTCTTCGCTGCTTTTTCCGTCGATTGTCATGTCATCCTGAAGCAGACGCAGTCCGTCATTTCCAAAGGCGATCTGAAATTCCCGGTAACCGGTCTCCCTCATGGCTGCAATCATCTGTTTCAGGTATTCCGGCGCAAAATATTTGCGGCCGGCATCCAGATGAAGAATCTTTGTGTATGGCCGCACCAGATACGGCAGAAAATCAGGAGTATCCGAGCAGACAAAGCCTCCACAGGTTTCGACGATTGCGGTAAACACCTGCTTCACCAGATCAAGGTTGGCTTCTTCTGAGTGAATGGTAAAGATCGCCTTTATTCCATTGCTCTGAAGAAATTTTTGATCCGCTTCTTCTTCAAACAATTCGATTTTTTCAATGTCGACACTGTCTTTTTCTCCTGCTGTCAGCTCGATTACTTCCGCTGCTTCCCAGAATTCAATCTGTTCTTTCAGTTGGGGCAGCTTTTTTTGACAGGTATCAACCATCTCTCTGACTCCGATCTCTGCATCTGTCATATAATAACAGTCCAGATATCGCTTTACCGGCCGATTCGTTCCTTTTTTTCCTGTTTTCTTCAAGATTCTCCCTCACACTTTCTGAGTTTTTCTTCCATCTTCCCTGCCAGCTCGTTCAGCATCCGCACTTCCTTCTGAAAGGTCTCCGTCAGTCCGCCCTGATCCTGTTTTCGGGAGTATGCAGTAAGCGGAAGCTTCTCGATCTCTTTTAAGTGATACTTGGCATTGACCGGATAATACTGCCGCTCAATCAGAGACGCGATCGTCAAAAAGCTCTGCAGCTCCTCACTTGCTGCTTCATTCACATGAGAGCAGAGATGAACATAGAGCGCCGGATGGAAATTAGCCATGACTCCGCTGAATCCGGCGGCACCGGCGCGAAGTGTTTCCAGCAGCGTTGTTGTGTTTGCATTGTAAAGCTTCAGATTGGTTCCTTCCACTGCCTTTACCCGCTCTTTAATCCGATCTGCATCGCAGCAGGTATCCTTCAGGAAGTAGAAACGTCCCGACTCTGCACAGCGTTTCAGATTTTCCATAGAAATCAGCCGCTTGTACGGATAAGGACACTCATAGAAACCAAGCGGAATTTCCGGATCAATCCGCTCCAGCAGACGTTCCAGACGTTCCATCCAGATGGAATCGTCCTCGTCTTCCGCTGCAAGACGGTTTGTGATCAGGATCACCGCATCCACACCCGTCTTTGCAATTGCATTAATCTCCTTCGCCTGATCCTCCTCGCTGTCTGAAATGTGTCCGGACGCAATTACCGGAACACGTCCCGCTGCCGCTTTTACAACGGTCTCTGCGACCCGAATCCGCTCCTCCAGATTCAGATGGAACATTTCGCTGGACTGACAGACTGCAAACAGACCGCTGCTCCCTTTTTCAATGTACCAGTCTGTCAGATGGACCAGGCCTTCATAATCAACCTGTCCGTCTTCCAGGAATGGCGTCAGCATAACAGGCCAGACTCCTCCCGGAAATGAAATGACTGACGTTCGATCACTCATCCTTTTTTCCTCCCCATTTTCATTGCATAAGTTTCCACTTCGCATGTTTCAAATATGCATACGTCCAATTCGCATGTTTTCGATTCAAGAATGATACTATTATATCATACTTGCTTTAGAAAAGAAATACGAATTTGACATCTCTTCCAAAGAAACACAGTTTTTTCATATTTTCCCATTCACACGACTGATTTTGCCTCTTTCACACCACATGCAAACGCAGAAAAGGAGCCTCCCACCTTTTCGTGAGAGGCTCCCTGTGCGCATCGTTGCCGATTCTCTTATTTTGCGATCAGGTTAATGATCTTTCCTTTTACATAAATCGTTTTCACAAGATTCTTTCCGTCGATTGCCCTTGCTACACCCGGTACTTCCTTCGCCTTTGCGATGGCAGATTCCTGCTCCTCGTCAACAGACAGTGTAACGGTTCCCTTTACCTTACCGTTGACCTGAACACCAATCTCAATGGTATCTTCCTTTGTCAGCGCTTCCTCATAAACCGGCCATGGCTCATAGGCAATGGTGTTGTCATGTCCAAGCATGGACCACAGCTCTTCGCCGACATGGGGGCATACACAGGAGAACATCTTAATGAAGCCCTCTGCATATTCCTTCGGGCAGCTTTCTGCCTTGTAAACCGCATTGATGAAAATCATCATCTGGCTGATTGCCGTGTTGAATGCCAGGTTCTCGAAGTCATTGGTTACCTTCTTTACCGTCTGGTGGTAAACGCGGGTCAGCTCATCCTTCTTTGCGTCAGAGATGTTCTCCGGCTCGGCAAGGAACTTCCAGACACGGGTAATGAAGCGCTTCGCTCCTTCAACTCCCTGATCACTCCAGGGCTTGGAAGCCTCCAGCGGTCCCATGAACATTTCATAGAGTCTCAGGGTATCTGCGCCATAATCTCTTACGATGTCACTGGGATTGACAACGAACTCAGGGAATCGCTTACCCATTTTGATTCCGTTGGCACCGAGGATCATTCCCTGATGAACCAGCTTCTTGAACGGCTCCTTTACCGGGCTCAATCCCTTGTCATGGAGATAGTGGTTCCAGATACGGGAATACATCAGGTGACCAACCGCATGCTCCGGTCCGCCGATGTAAAGATCGACCGGCATCCAGTGCTTTAACAGCTCCTGATTTGCGAACTCGTTCTCGTTCTGCGGATCAATGTAACGCAGGAAATACCAGCTGGATCCGGCACTTCCCGGCATGGTAGAGGTTTCGCGCTTGCCCTGAATGCCGTTCTTATTGTAAACCTTCCACTCTTCGGCATTTTCCAGCGGTGCCTTACCGTTTCTTCCCTTATAGTCCTCCAGCTCCGGCAGAATCAGCGGCAGCTCTTCATCCGGCAGTGCATAGATCTCGCCGTCTTCCTTGTAGACAACAGGAACCGGCTCACCCCAGTATCTCTGTCTTGCAAAGATCCACTCGCGGAAATGGTAATTTACCTTTCTGCGGGCAATTCCCTTCTTCTCCAGTTTCTGAGTGATTGCTTCCTTTGCCTCCTCTACAGTCAGTCCGGTGAATTCCTCGGAATTCATCAGCTTGCAGCCCTTGCCAAGGTACTCGCCCTTCTCAAACGCTTTCTCGCTGACATCACCGCCGTCGATGACCTGGATCATCGGAATGTTGTGGACTACTGCATATTCGAAATCTCTCTGGTCGTGGGACGGAACTGCCATAACAGCACCGGTACCATAGCTTGCCAGAACGAAATCACCGATGAATACAGGAACTTCTTTTCCATTTACCGGGTTGATCGCATAGATACCCTTCAGAACACAGCCGGACTTTGTCTTGTTCAGCTCGGTGCGGTCCATGTCGTTCTTCTTCAGTGTTTCAGCGATATAAGCCTCAACCTCTTCTTTATTCTCAATCCGGGGCATCAGATCCTTTACCAGCTGTCCATCCGGAGCCAGTACCATGAAGGTGATTCCGTAGATGGTTTCGATGCAGGTGGTGTAGATGGAGAAGTTTCCTCCGCCAACGATTTCAAAATCAACCTCAACACCGGTGGACTTTCCGATCCAGTGTCTCTGCATGTCCTTCGTAGACTCCGGCCAGTCAATTTCGTCCAGACCAGCCAGCAGCTTCTCCGCGAAAGCCGGCTGATCGATAACCCACTGCTTCATGTTCTTACGGATAACCGGATAGCCGCCGCGCTCTGATTTTCCGTCAATGACCTCATCGTTGGACAGAACGGTTCCCAGTTCCTCACACCAGTTTACCGGCATGTCGATCAGCTTCGCATAGCCGTCCAGATAGAGCTGCTTGAAGATCCACTGAGTCCACTTGTAGAAGGATGGATCGCTGGTTGCAACCATCTTGGTCCAGTCATAGTCAAAACCAAGCTCTTTTAACTGCTTGGAAAACGTCTGAATGTTCATCTCGGTAAAGCCGTTGGGATGATTTCCGGTGGAAACCGCATACTGCTCCGCCGGAAGACCGAAGGAATCGTAGCCCATCGGATGAAGCACGTTATAGCCCTGCATTCTCTTCATGCGGGACATGATATCCGTTGCGGTGTAGCCTTCCGGATGACCTGCATGGAGACCAACACCGGACGGGTAGGGGAACATATCCAGTACATAGTACTTCGGCTTGCTGAAATCCCAGACATCGGTCTTGAAGGTCTGGTTTTCTTCCCAATATTTCTGCCATTTCTTTTCAATGGTACTCGGATCGTAAAATACTGCCATAGCACTCTCCATTTTTCTTTGTATATTCGTGAATTCTGCGTTTCATTTCAGAGCGGTTTTCATTTATCCGGTTTTTATTGCCTCTCAATCTCTCCATTTTCAAAGCCAAAACAGTCGGATAAAAAAAGAAAAACCTCCGCCTCAATAACATAGAGACGAAAGGTCAAACCTGCCGCGGTACCACTCTGATTCAGGAAACTCCTGCACTTGGATTCTGTAACGGGAATACCCGCCGGAAACTACTTACGTTCACTTCCGGAGCTCCCAGACGAGTTCAAAGGGTTTTGTACAGCCTCACACCAGCCGGCTGCTCTCTGAAACAAAAACGTTCTTCTACTACTTCTGTTCTTCGCAATTCACTTCTTATATCCTAATGATTCCCATCCGATTTGTCAAGTAGATTATTGAAAAAAATTTACAGAAAGACCGTTGAACAAAATCGGTTTGTAACACCATCCTGTGTACCGTGACCATTCAGGTCTTCCGGCCTGCTTTTGTGGGCAACCGCATCATACCATCCCACAATCCGGTTTCCAAAATCGGGATGCGGATAGATTCCGCTGTCAAGAACAGCTACTGTCACTCCCTCCCCGGTATACGTCTCCTTCTTTACATGTACATCCCCGGTCTGAGAACGAATCATTCCGTTCGCACCCTCTCCGATTCTCATTTCCTCCTGAAACAGTCCTTTCTGTTTCGCACAGTCGCAATCAATTTCATATACTGCGTTGCCATCTATAATCAACATAAGATAACCTCTGAGAAGAATCCTTTCACTATAGTATATGATTCACATGCTTTCCAAAAACCCTCTTGCAATCTGTTATCATCTGTGTTATAGCTAATATACGAAAGGAATAACCACCTTGTAACACGATTATTCCTTTCGCATATTGTATCAGATTTTTTCGTTGCCTGTTATCCCATTCACTCGTTCCCTAACCAGGTTCCTGCATGCCCTCTCTGCTTTCATGAATATCACTTCTTTTGGCTGCATATAAATAACCAAGAACGTTTGGAGAACTCCTATGCCTGAAGAACGAACTGTGGATATGCTCAAAGCAATCCTTCCATTTATGAAGCCTCCCATGAAAGATACCATGAAAACCTGCATCCAGCTTCTGGAAATCCGCCGGACCATTGAACGTCTGAACCAGGAGGAAGAAGAATTGATGGCCTGCAGTCCTCCTGCCGAAGATGCTTCCATCTATGATATGTTTCAGGCGATCCGCGGATTCTGCACGCCAAAGGAAGCGGAAACCATGGATATGCTGATCAATTTCACCCAGATGGCAAAGTTTTATAAGGAAATGGAAGGAGGTGACATACTCCATGATCTCACCGGAACAAAGCAATCTTTCTCCTGAAAAAATTGCGTTTCTGACCCAGCTGATGAACGAAACCCAGTCGAAAAATCAGAATAACATGCTTCCGTTTCTTCTTAGCCTGTCCGGCCGAATTAATCAATCCGGCTTAAACTTCACGGATGAAGAAACCAACCTGCTGATCAAACAGCTGACCGCCGATCTTTCTCCCAAGGATAAGCAGAAGGTAGAAATGCTGAAGCAGTTTTCACAGATGCTGGCGCAGAAAGGGAATACACAAAAAAACCGATAAACGAAAAAAGAAAGGAAAATTCGCAAATTCTTCCCGCGATTCTTCCTTTCTTTTTCTGTTACTTTCTCAGCTGCTGAATCAAAAATACAAGCACGCATAACAAAATAGCCACAAGCACAATCGCTCCAATCAAAATGATCTGTACATTCTGATTTCCCTGCATCCACTCGGTAACCGAGTCAAGAAACTGCATTCCCGACAGAGAATTTCCATTTCCTGCCTGCTCCTCTTTTTCAATTACCGGTGCGGCTGTAGTCGAAGCTGCCGATGTCGAAACCGTTGTTTCGGATTCTGTTGTCTCTGACACAGTTGTTTCAAATCCTGTCGTTGTGACTGCCGCCGACGTCTCCCCAAAAGACTCCTCTTCTTCTTCAGCCTCCGTGAACGCTTCTGTCGGAATCTCCTCTGTGGACGGTTCCGGATTTGGATTTTCTGCGGTCAGATATTCGGTCTTGATAAAAGCCTCCTGCCCGTTAAAAAGAACTCTGCACCACTCTTCATGATAACCGGTCCGCGGAATCGACTCACCGGCACGAAGCACGTCCAGCGTTTCACTTCCTGTCGATGCCGCACTTCGGATTCTCACATCGGAAACTGCCCATACGGTTTCACTGCGTTCTTCATAGGAATAGGAAATCGCGCCGGTATCCGGAATCAGGTTGTTCAGCATGTAATCCAGAAGCTTTGAATAGGCAGTCAGATGCTCTTTGATCCGGTTCCCGAAGGTCTGATTGTAGAATGCCAGATTCTCATAAGCTGCTACATGCATCATCTTTCCATTTTCCACAGCCGGATTGCTGGTCTGATAAAAATTGGTCATCGGGCCGCCGTTCCAGTTGGATGCTTCGAAATACACGTATGGAATTCCGGCACGGTCGAAAGCCTGCTGGTCACTGGCCGTGTGTTTAACCGGAACCGGGAACTGAGCATTCACATTGGGATGATAGGACATGGACAGACCAAGATTCCCGGCAGCCTGCAGTGTCTGCTCCACTGCCCAGGTACGGATTGGCTGCCCTGCTTCATTTAACCCGCCGCCGTAAAGATACATGTAATCACCGGCACCAATGGTATCAATGTTAAACATGCAGATAATCCGGTTCCGTTCTTCCTGGCTCAGATTGTCCACATAGTACTGGCTTCCATAGCATCCCGGTTCCTCCGCGGAAAACAGTACAAACCGGACGGTATAGGGCAGACCGGAATTGGACGCCAGGCGTTTCGCCGTTTCCATCAGTACACCAACACCGGTCGCATTGTCATCCGTTCCGTTTGTCAGCACCGAATCATAGTGGGCTCCCACAACAATCACACGGTCACTGGCACCTTTCTTCGAGAAAATGATGTTCTCTCCATTAATAACAATTCCGTTTCCGATATCAATGGAAAAGGGCTGATCGGCATACTGATAGCCCATGTTAGTCACCTGCTGCTTCAGCCACGCTGCCGCATTGTCCAGATTTGGATTGGCTACGGCACGGTTTGGATACCAGCCCTGCAGGTATTCCATGTAGGCGTAGGCATCCTCCCCATATGGCGCATCTGCCCGGACACAAACACCGGACAACACAAGCAAAAGCGCTGTGATCACAGCAAAACAACGAATCTTTTTAAAAAACTGAATCATAACAACACCCCCTGACTAATACCTTATTTATAACGTATTCTTCGTCTTTCGTCAAGGGGATCCGGTCAGCTGAGTCTGTTCTCCAGCGTCATTTCCCGAATCAGATCCCGGATATACACCAGCGCCCACTCTTCATGTCTCTTCATCCGGTCAATCATTCCTGCAAATGTCCGTCTTGTCTCCTTCTCAAACAGTTTCTTCATCTGAGCCTCCCCACGCTCCCATCCGCCAAGAACAGGTATCATCTCATTCCAGAGAATCGAAGAAACTGCCTCAAACATATTTGCTGCCGCATTCAGTTTTTCCCTGTATTGCGGATAACACGCTGCCTGCCCGCGAAGATAAGCAGCCGCATGTTTTCGTCCGTCTGACAGACAGTCCATGGCATCTCCATGGCACATCATTCGCTCTACCAGAATCGGAAACACCGGCTCCTCCGGGAAATCACGATCGCGCAGCAGGGCATTCCGCCATGCATCGTAAGCTGTCAGTCCTTTTGCCAGAGTATTGTCCATCCTGCCTTCTAACACTTCAGATGCATTCCGAAGCACCTCTTTCAGCGAAAAGGAAGCTGCCTCTCCCGTCCCTGTCGCAATCAGTCCACAGGTATCCGGATTTTCCCACCAGCTGTCCGTGATAAAGTATCCATTCGTTTCAAAAGTAACCGAAGACTGATGTTCCGGATATTCCTGAAACACATTCCATCCCATCAGCGTGTTCCCCTGATTCCGATAGCCGGTAATGACACATGCCTCAGGCGGACCGATGATTCCAAGGGCAATGACCGGATTTCCTCCGTCGATCTCGCTGCGGATAAAGGAAATAAATTCCTCCTTTGTTGTCCTTTGCGTCCGCGGCAGCATCCGGAACGTCCGGTTTATAGACCGCATACCGCAGGCAAACACTTTTTGCGGATCATCAAAAGTAAACACAGCGTCCACATTTCCGCCGTTCCAGCAGGATGTATCCCAGACAAGCCGAAATGCAGCACCGCACTCTGCCATAATTTTCGTGTAGCTGGTCCTGACTCCAAGATATTCCGCACATGATCTCACACATATGGGAAATGGAGTGCAGCCGTCTACGCCATATGCCACCTTCGGCACACCATATAAAATCGCCATCTCTTCCATTCTTTCCTCCTGATATCTGCTGTCACATTTTTCAGTTACAACCGTTTCCTCTCTTCTCTCCAGTCCATTACCTCGGTAAAACGGATTTCCGTACAAGGCCAATGCCAAACACACCGGCACAAAGCTTAACCCGGGACAAAACAGGACGCTCTTTCCGAAATTCACGAGGAGTATAACCGGTTATTCTTCGAAAGACACGGGTAAACACATCTCTTCCGGAAAAACCATAGTCTACAGCTACTTCCACGATATCTCTGTCCGTGTGAAGAAGCTCCCACGCCGCATTTGCAATCTTTCTCTCCTGAATATACCGTAACAGCGTTTTTCCTGTCAATCTGCGGAATATCTGCCGGACATGAGGAAGAGAAAAACCGGTCTGTACAGCCAGTTCTTCCAGATCAATTTCCTCCTTCACCCGATTTTCCACATACAGACAAACAGACCAGATAACAATCGAATAATCCATATGATACCTTCCTTTGTTTCGAAACAACATAAGTATATCATACCAGGATCCTGCAGACACGACGATTTTGTTGTTTTTGAACCAACATGCAAAAAGCGGGAAATCAAAGTTCTCCTGCGACAACTCAAATCTCCCGCTGCAGTCAATCCCTGACTGATTTACTTATTTTCCACTGCTTCCGAAGTTTCTTTCGCCTCGTTCTCCGGTACTGCCGAATACAGCATCATCGCATCCACCACATCCTGGAATCTCCACTTTCTTAAAAATCTGCTGATCAGACCAAAGTTCTCCCCGTCACCGGTAAACGCGTTGTTGTCCCACCAGCAGCAGGTAATTCCAACGGATCTTGCCTGTGCCACATAGTAGGAAGCCCAGTCCACACGGGCCTGCTGATTCTGATCCTTGAACATCGCACCGAACTCACCGATCACAACAGGAACCCCCTGACTGGTCCATTTCTCATACAGAGAATTCATCAGGTAGTCAATGTCCTTTGTGCTGCTCCTGCTCTCCATATCAAAGGTGCTGACGCTGCCCTGCTCAGACGGCTTCTGCAGCGCGAAATTGTATGGTGTGTAGGCATGGACAGAGACAATCAGTCGGTCTTCGACGCTGTCCTTTGGCAGCTGGAATCCATCATTCATTGCGCCGTCCACAGACGCGCAGTAACCAGGGATCATCAGATACCGTTCTCCATTGTTTCCACCGGAGCTTCGAACCGTGTCCACAAACGCCTGTGTCAGCTGATTCAGACAGGACACCGCCTCCTTACACTCTGCCGCGTTCGGATTAAGCCACCACTCATACTGAGTTCCCACAAGACGTGGCTCATTGAGCGCTTCAAAAATCAGCTTCTCGTCATACTCCGCAAACCGTTCTGCAATCTGTTCCCAGATGGTTGTCACATAGTTCAGGGAGGACTCCAGATGCTCGCTGTCCGGATAGAAGAACCGGGGATCATTGTCGTGGTGAATGTTGATGATAATGTGCAGATCCGCATCCACTGCATAGTCAACCACTTCCTGCACACGATCCATCCACGCGTCGCTGATGGTAAACTCCTCATCCACATGGTTATGCCAGCTGACCGGAATGCGGATCGTCTCAAAGCCGGCATCCTTGATGCTCTGAATCAGCTCCGGCGTTGTTTCGGCGCCGCACCAGAGCGTTTCATATTTCAGCTCATCTCCGTCCAGGTTCTCGTCTGTGCTGGCATCAAAGGTATTTCCCAGGCACCAGCCCAGCTTCATGTTCTCTACAAACTGCATTGCCCCGGTATCCGGGATTTCCTTCTGCTCAAACGTCACCTCTGGGATCGTCACTTCCTGTTTCACGAATTTATTTCCTCCTGCAGCCGTCTCATCTTCCGCTGCCATTACCGGGATTCCGGATACCAGCTCCCGGATCAGCCCTTCCGTCTTTACCTCTGCCTGACCGGACAAAACGGCAAAGGCGGATGTGATTACACATCCGCCTGCCATCAGCATACCGGCCAGAAGAGCAGCTTTTTTACCAATTCTGTTCTTCATAACGGTCACTCATTTCTCAATTATTTGAAGAATGCATCCAGAGCATCCTGGAATACCTGCTTGCTCTCTTCCTGTACCTGTGCCGGAGTCTTCTCACCATTGATCAGGCCAACCATATCGAATGTGGAAACATTCAGCTTGCCCCAAAGGTCGAACTCACCGCCAGCCTCACCAAGGCTCAGAAGCATGTTGAAGTTCTCCTCAGAGATCATCTGGTTCTCGAACCACTCAACATCATCACGAAGCTCAAGATCATCGCCGTACCAGGTCATGTAATCAGCAAATACGGTGTAAACGAATGCCGGATCCTCAACACCAGCCGGAATCAGGTAGTTGTTTCCTGTAGTTGCGTTGTAACCCTTGTTTGTCTCAGCATCGCCGCTCGGTCCTACCGGGAACGGAACAACGCCCAGTTCGAAGGTCAGCTCATCCGGAGTGATGGTCCATGCCGGAGCGATGAAGAAGCAGATTTCTCCATCCTTGTAGCAGGAGTTGTTGATATCCCAGTCATCAGAGTTCCACGGTCTTGCAACCTTCTCTACATTGTACAGGGTGTTGATGAAGTCAAGAACCTCACCGGTCTCCGGGCTTGTCAGGGTCTGCTCAGCGCCGGAAGCGATGGTTGCGCCGTTACTCAGAAGGAAGCCGTCCAGCATGCTGGTCCACCATCCGCCGTAGCCGTAAACGTCTGTTACACCATCGCCGTCGTTATCAGCAGTCAGAACCTTACAGTACTCAAGGAACTTGTCCCATGTCCACTCGCCGTTTGCCCACAGCTCCTGCGGATCCTCAAGACCAGCGTCAGCGATCATGTCCTTGTTGTATCCAAGCGGATATCCGCCAAGCAGATTGGACTTCAGAACTGCGTTGAATACGTTTGCCTGTCCATTGTTCAGGTCGGTGTAGAACATGTACTTCTGCTCATTGAACAGATCGTTGTCCTCGCTCAGAACTGTCTTTAAGTCTACTGCATAGCCGTTTAACGCTGCCGGTACACCAAACTGCAGGTCTACTTCGTAGATGTCGCAGTCAGGCTGTCCAGCCATGATGGAAGTGTTGATGGACTCGATTACGCCGTCCCAGGTCAGGTTTACATACTCAATCTTTACGTTGTACTTCTCTTCGATTGCCTTCAGATGATCGAACTGGATCTGTGCGGTCTCCTCATCAGCAACATCCGGGTTTGCGTAGATGTCCTCATGAGTGGAATCATAGTAGTGGTCATACCAGGTACCGATGGTGATGGTTCTGGTCTCTTCCGGAATTGTGATTTCCTCAGCAAAAGCGGTAACGCCAAGTCCTGCTACCATAGATGCGCACATTCCAAATGCGATTGTTCTCTTTAACATATTCATAAATCAAGATCCTCCTTCTCTTTCTCTCAATACATTGCTTTTCTGAATTACTGAACGGTAACCTTGGTTACGCTCAGAGCGGAACCGGTATCGCCTACGATGAAGTTATCAAGATAGGTTACGAAATCTTCGGAACCGAATGCAGTTACCATTGCCTCGTAGGAGTAGGTTGCTACAGAACCGTTGTCAGTTGTAGCTGCAACCTTAGCCCAGCCAGCAGTCTCCGGGCATCCCTCAGTCCAGGACTGAAGAACCAGCTCAGGAGCGGTATCAGCAGAATAGTATACAGAAATAGTGCAATCCTTTGCAAGAAGAGCCGGATCAAAAGTACCGCCATCCTTCAGGGTACCAAGAGTGATTGCCTGTCCCCAGGAACCTGCAGACTCACCAACAGCGCCCTCGATGATGAACTCTTCGCCAGCCGGCATTGCTACAGAAACCTTGGATACGTTCAGAGCGGAACCGGTGTCACCAACATAGAACTTGTCAAGATAGGTTGCGAAATCTTCAGAACCAATTACAGCTACGATATCATCATAGGTGTACTGGCAGATGGTACCGGAATCATTCACTGCGCTCGGAGCAACCTTTGCCCAGCCCATGGTCTCCGGGCATCCCTCAGTCCAGGACTGAAGAACCAGCTCAGGAGCGGTATCAGCAGTATAGTAAACGGAAATAATTGTACCTGGCTCAATCACAGCCGGATCAAAGGTTCCGCCGTTCTTTGCGGTATCAAGAGCAACTGCCTGTCCCCAGGAACCTGCAGAAGAACCGGTTGCGCCGTCAATTACGTTTTCACCAAGAAGTCCGGTCAGGTTGGACATGTCAGCAGCGCCAAAGCCGGCCGGCTTGTCAAACTCAACGGTGGTATCAACAGCGATTGCGTTTCCGTCTGCATCCAGGAAACGGATATCGTCGATGTAGATGATGTTCGGGCCCTCACCCTTGAACATGCTTACGTCAGAATCGGACTTGTTGCCCTTGGTAATGATCATGATGTTCTGTGCGTCAGCAGCGAATACCTGATCGTCAGTCAGCTTAACGGTTGCAACCTTCGGGTTCTTCTTTGCCATGTAAACGCTCCAGTCGGAAGTGGACATGGTGCGATCCTCACCGATGTAGGTGTTTACATCACCGCTTACTGCATAGAACTCGCCGTCCGGACCTTCTGCACCGATGGTAAACTCGATGGTACGGATGTCAGCGATCTTGTCGCCGGTCAGGCTTGCGATGTCGATTCCGATGTACGGAACCTTTCCATCCTCTGCGTTCACCTTCAGGGCCTTGGAGCCATTCCAGTCAACAACCTCAAATTCGCACTCAGAAGCATCACCAGGAGCGGTGTCCATTGCTACGAAGCCAACGTTGCCGTCCTCGAAATCAACAACGGTTGCAGCCTCCTCTGCAAGTGCCACGCTGGAGAATGCCAGTGCAGACAACATAAGTGCCGGGATTACTCTCTTTGCTTTCATAATAAACTCCTCCTTTTATTATTTTTTATGAAAGTCTGTATTGGGAGCGGCGGTATCAGCCAACGATACCGCTTCGCTCAACACCTTCGATGAAATGACGCTGCAGCAGAACATACATAATGACTAACGGCAGAATCAGCATCACAATACCTGCATATACATACAGCTGGGAAATACTTGGGTCAAGTATTTTATCCAGGTTAGTAATGTTATCCTGCAGGGAAAGGATACTCTTACTGATCAGAATATCGTCACTGATCAGGAAAAGTTTTCCATAGAAGGTATCATTATACTGCCACACCAGAGAAAAGACAGTGACAGTAATAATCGATGGAACTGCGTTCGGGAGCATGACACGCAGATAGGTACGCCACGGACCTGCGCCGTCCACAAACGCCGCCTCCTCGATCTCCTTGGGAAGACCGCGGAAGAACTGGTTGAAAATGTAAATGTAAAGACCGCTTCGAAGACCGCATCCAAACAGAGTCAGTATGTACATCGGAACCGGTGAGGAAAGAAGGTTCGTCTCAACACCGAAATGACTCAGAATGCCAAACGGATCAAAGGTCGCAAAGGACATGTACAGCGGAAGCATAACCGTATGGGTCGGAATGACGATCATGATTACAACACATCCAAACAGAAGCTTCTTAAACGGAAAATCAAATCTTGCGAATCCATAGCCTACCATGGAAGTCACAACCAGCTGGATCAGCGTCAGCGACACGGTGTACAGCAGGGTGTTTTTCATGATATTCCAGTAGTCCAGACGAAGGATTGCTTTCGTGTAGCGCTCCAGCGTTGGAGCCGTCGGAAGCAGGTAAACCATCGGATTGTAGACATCCTCTTCCGAGAAGAAGGACGAGCTGACAATACCGATCAGCGGGCTAAGAATCACATAGCTGATACCTACTATTATAACCAATCGGAAGATTCCAAACAATAGGTTTTTTCCATTTGTTGACCATTTTTTTATCGAATTGTTCAACTGGCCGGTTGCCTTGTACTCGGCATACTCGGCTTTGTATCTGGAAAGATTCATTTTGTACTCCTCCTCTCTTAGTTATAGTAGAATGTACGCTTCTGAATGAAGCCGACAACAATTACCAGGATCAGACACACGATCAGCGTACTGATCAGTGCAAAGGCGGAACCAAGTCCATAGTTATTCTCGGAAAAGATCGTGCTGTAGGAAAGCGTAACGATCTCACTCTCCGCAAAGTTGATAACCACGGTATAGACAAGGTTCGTGATGATATGAGGCAGCACCATGGGGAAGGTAACCTTCCAGAAGGTCTCATATCCGGTCGCACCCTCGATCTTCGCTACCTCATACATGCTGGGAGCGATTGCCTGAAGGGCTGCGATGAAGATGATGATCTGGACACCGGAAGCACTGATGATGTCGGTCAGACGGCCGATAGCGCCTACGATGTATTCCAGGATCATGTCCGGCATGCCGAGGCTTCCGAACATGTCAATGTAGTAGTCCAGACTCATTCCGCCGGAGCCTTCCATCACCTCGGCGCTGGCTGCTGTCAGACCGCCCATGAGCTGCTGACGGCTGTAATCCAGAGCTGCTGTGATTGCTTCAGAATTCATGATTACGGGAAGGAAGAAAATCGCACGGACAAGCGTTCTTCCGCGGAACTTGCGGTTTAACACAAGCGCCATGAACAGGCTGAAGAAAATGATCAGCGGAACGTCAATCAGAATGTCACCGATGGAGGTGGTCAGAACCTGTTTGAAGGTTCCGTGAACCTGGAACGCGTAGCGGAAATTCTCCCATCCGGCAAAGGTCTGATTGTATCCTCCGGCCTGCGGGTTGACCTCAATCGTTGAGAAAGAGAAATCAACGGTCATGATCAAACTGCGAAGGTAGAAAATGATGAAACCGATCAGCCATGGCAGAATGAACGTCAGTCCGGTCAGGCTTCTTTTCTGTGTCAGGGTCAGTCTTTTCTTTTTCTTCATTTAAATCCCCTCCACTTCGTAAGATTTTGCTTTTACTGTAATGCCATCAACGGTAACATCCTCTGCTGACGGGTTGGTATAGATCACGCAGCCGTTGGAATAGGTCACCTTGCGGACACCGTCCTCAAGAATCTCATGATCCACCATTGCTGCGCCGGATACATGTTTCAGTGCTCCGTTTATGGTCTCATACATCTCCACCGCATCATCCTTCCAGGTATCGTAGCAGGTGGAGTAATACATGTTCAGACCGGTATACTTCAGTTCGTTGGAACTCTTTTCGGTAAATACATAGTGAGGAGACATGCCGTATTCAATCAGCTGCAGCGCATATGCTTCCGGATCGGATACATCGCTCAGATTGATCAGCTCACTGCTGTAATCAATGGAGCCGTGGATCAGCATCTGATAGAACGGAACGTTTTCATCAATGACAAAGAAGTCATTGTCGCTGCTGGATACATTGAGCAGGTCATCTGCATAGGCGAAAGAATAGTCATTTCCGCCGCTGACCATGATGTTCTTTCCGGTAGATTCCAGAATCTCAAACTGGCCTCTTACCACATCAAGAGCCTGCTGTCTGTCGATGATCTCGGTTCTCTTCTTGTCGGAGCTGAGTACATCGCCAAGGTCGCTTAAAGAAATTCCGGCTACGTCATAATCCTGGATTTTGCTGCTGAACGCGTCCACATAGCGTGTCAAAAACTTCGGAGAAATGATGTTATATCTTGTCTCCTGATAGCCAAGGCTGGAGGTCTGACGCATGGTTGCCGGGTTGACCTGACCAAAGGCAGCTACATAACCGCCGCCGTAGTACTTGGCACTCTCCCATGCATACTGGTAACGCTTGGAAATGAAGGATACTTTCTGGAAAGCAGTTTCCACATACAGCTTATTTCCGTTTTCTTCCATCAGATCATTGAGCTCCTCCAGACCGGACTTTCCGCCCAGCTTACGGATCACCTTGATCTTGTCAGCTACATCGTGGTAATAACCGCCGTTGAACCAGCCCTGGAAATTCATGACCTGATTGGAAACGCCGCTTGCCGCCAGGTCTTTGGAAATCTCTCCCGCCTGCTCAAAAGTGGTCATCGGATTCACATTGAGGTACTGCACGCCAAGAATGAACGCGGTTTCTTTAACACCGCCGATGATGTCCATGTAGAACGGAATATCACCGCTCTCCTCATCCGCTGCCGTCAGAACACCTTCACTGATCAGGCGCTCCCGGTAGTAGTTTGCCATTCCGGCATAATCTGCATTTTCCTCTTCCAGCATGGTATAGCGAACCGTCAGATCCGTCTGTGCCATCCGGCTTTCAACGACAGGAAGACTTGCCTGATTTCCGGACGCGCCGAACATGTCAAGCTTATCATAACCGCGGACAGTAAAGATCGGATACGCGTAGTTATAGCTGTTCAGTTTACCAGCAACGCTGGCACTGACAGAAGCAAGGGACTCTCCCTCCTCAATGGTTGCCAGCATTCCGTAATCTTCATAACTGATGCCAAACAGCGCCATGCGGGCCTTCTGAGTTTCCTCAACCACTGTATAGTTTGCAGCCAGCGGGTCGATATCATAAATATACTGGTTATAATCCGGAACATTGGTCTTTCCGTTGTTAAAGTAAATAATGGAACCGGAAGCATTGGGAACGAGCATATAGCCCTCTTCTTCCATGCCTGCCGCGCCGAAGTAGCGGAGCATCTGAATCCGGTACAGGGTACCGCCTCCGTTCTCCACGATCTGCTCCGCAGGAATGGTTGCTTCCATGCCGTCCTCGGTCAGACGGTACTCTAACGGAATCACAAAGGAAATCGGAATCACGCCTTCCACACCGGAAGCAGTCATGTCGGCCACATAGTCCTCTTCGGTGTAACCGGCACTTTCAAAGTACTTGTTCAGCTTACGCAGAATCGCGGCACCCTTCTGGGAACCGGAGTTTAATTCCCACCAGCCTTCTCCAACGGAAGACTCGGTATAACGCTTCTTTGTATCCTTGGCATCGTCTTCACTCATCTTGCTTAAGAACAGCTGAAGACGCTCATCGCTGATGTAGATCGGAACAATACCTGTCTTGCTGCTCTTATCACCGATTTCATAGACAACACGCAGACCATTCTCAATGGATTCGTAAGTCACCTGATCTGTCTCTACCGCATAGGAGAAGGAATCCATGATACCGGACACACGGCTTGTGTTGAAGTATTCAATGATCAGCTGAGACTGCAGATACTTTTTGTGGGTTCCGTTGGCATTGGCATCATTGGCGCCGTCCAGCGGGTTTGCATAGGTGATCTCACCGG
The DNA here is from genome assembly GCA_017472605.1 of Lachnospiraceae bacterium. Taxonomy (GTDB): domain Bacteria; phylum Bacillota; class Clostridia; order Lachnospirales; family Lachnospiraceae; genus Anthropogastromicrobium. The sequence goes on along the minus strand of JAFUPV010000038.1, from coordinate 99,408 downwards.
TTCTCTTATCATAGAGAGCCACATTTGCCGTAGATTTCTTTACATATAATTTAAAATTCTCGTTTTCGGCTGCAAGAAGCATTCCTGCAACGTCAGCCTTATCTTCTTTGATCTGAGTAAACTCGGTTCCCTCTTCATACTCATAGGTTCGGATGTACTGCTTGTAGTCATCATAGAACACATATTTTGTCAGATACCATGCAACAAATCCGGCAACACAGAGGACAACGAGGCTGATCAGAGCAATCAGTATTTTCTTTCCTGTTTTCATCTTATCCCCCTTTATTACCTGAATATGATTTCTGTGTAGACGCTGTAGAAGAAGCTGTAAACCTGACTGATCAGATCAAACAGAAGCAGCGCGATGAAAATGATAATCAGCATCGCAACAAACGTCAGCACAAGAACAAGAAGCGTCTTGCCCAGCGTATACTTGTGGATCTGCATCAGACCGATCAGCACAAGGATGACTGCATATGCAACTCCGATTGCCAGGATCATTGTGTAAATTGCCTCTTCGTTCTGTGCGACAAACTGACTGGCAATGGTTGCAATGATGTAGGTAACGGTCAGCGGCAGAAGGGAATAGCCGACAACGGTTGCAATGTCTTTGAGTCTTCCCTCCCCGTTCATCAGACAGGTAATGGACCAGTTTCCGACGCAGAACAGAAGAAACAGGAGCAGAACTGCCTGCAACTCGCTCAGACTGTCAACCGTTCGCGGATCAATATCGTTTACAACAAATCCTGCCAGCATGCGGTTCATGGAAAAACAGAAGGAAAACAGAATAACCATCAGGATTGCAATCGGTACGCTTCCCTTCTCAAAGTGGCGGATTTCATAGAAACCGTCAACCGGGTGAGTCTGTACGTGAAGAAGATACTGCCATTTTTCTCTGGTGAAATATTTTTTCATCATCCATTCCCCCTTCATACGGATCTTTTTTCTTTTTCTTGCTTACCCAGAACGCAACTGCCGCAACAAATACTACGATCACGGTCATTACCACGCCGGAGTTTTCTTTCAGAATCTCGTTTCGATAACGCTTAAAAGCAATGGAATAGTAGGTACGGTCCATGCCAAGCTTCAGATACTTCATCGCCAGCTCGTTCTCACCAGCTGTCAGATAGGCTTTTCCGATACCGGAGTTTGCCAGCTCGTTGTTCTCGTCCAGCTCCAGAACGCGACCCCATTTCTCAACAGCCAGTGTCTCATCGCCGTCATAGCGGAGCGCCACCGCATCGTTAATCAGAGAACCATATTCTGTCTCACCAAACACAAGAATCTCCGCTCTTGCCGAGTCCAGAACAAGGATCTTGTCACCAAGACTCTCAATAGCTACCGGTACGGAGAAGGTTCCCGCCTGGCTGCCGAGACCGCCGAAGATGTAGAGAAGATTTCCCTCATGGTCGTAGGTAAAGATACGTCCTCTTCTGCTGTCTAACAGAGAGTAGATTCCCTTATCGCGGTAAACAACATCGACAATGTAGGAAGCACCGGGATAATCACCGCCGGTCGGAATGACCAGATCGCCGCCAACATTGCCATTCTGTCCCTTCTTTATGACATCCTGTCCTGCCGGATTCAGACGACGAACCGCCTGAACGCCTTCCGAATCAATGTTAGTCGCATAGACAAAGCCGCTCTGGTCAATGTCAAGACCGGTAAACTCGGTGGGAATGTAAAGCTGCTGATTGGAACGCTCTTCCTTGGTTGCCAGCTTGCGCCAGAACTTTTCCCAGGCAGAGATCTTAACCTCAATGGTTCCAAAGAAACCGGAGAAACTGTCATCGGTCTCAAAGACCATGATTCCCTCGAACATGTTCTTGGCGATGCAGTACACACGGTCCGCATAGTCAACGGTTACCTTTAAAGGAACAAACACGTAGTTCTCTTCCAGAATGTCGGACTGCGGATCCTGGATGAACTTCACAAAGGTTCCGTCCTGTTCCATGACAACAACGCGGTTGTTCTGGGAATCCGCCACATAGAGCAGACCATTCTGGGAAATCGCCACACCGTAGGGAGAAGAAAAGGTTTCTTCCACACCTTCTGCTTCGAAACAGTCAATCACACGGACAACCTTGTTCATCTGGCTGTTCAGCACAACGATCCGGTTGTTTCCGGTATCGGCAATGAACGCCTCGCCATCCGGTGAAAAACACATGTCCTGAGGTGTCTTAAACGCGCCAATGCCAAGAGTGACACCGGAAATGCTTCCGTCCGGCACATAGGCTGCCGGTGTATGTACGATATTTTCCCGGTAGTCGTAATTGTATGTATCATAGGGGATTTCCGAAGCCAGGATTCCCTGACTGATTCCCCCGATCATCAGCATCACTGAAAGGATCAGGGAAGCGATGGTTACAGTCTTTTTTCTGTTTTTCATATCTCCCCTCCTCGTTATTCCTTCATTCCGGACGTGGTCATGGTCTCAAGGACATTGCTCTGACACGCAAGGAAGAAGATGATCGGAATCGCCGCGATAAAGAAGGTTACCGCTGCAGATGCACCTGCTCTCGCAGCACCGCCTGCCGTAATCTGCTGCAGCGCGAACTGCAGCGGCTTCAGTGCCTCATCGCGCAGGTACATGCTTCCTGTGTTGCCCCACATCTGCTGGAACTGGAAAATTGCCAGTGTCAGCCATGCCGGCTTTACGTTCGGCATCACGATGGTCCAGAACACACGGAACTCACTTGCTCCGTCCAGTCTTGCTGATTCCAGAAGTGAATCCGGGATCTGCTCCATGAACTGCTTCATCAGGTACAGACCCATGCCGTACTGCCATGCAGGAAGGATCAGTGCCAGATAATTGTTGTTAATATGGAGCCAGGAAATGATCATGTAGTTGGGGATCTGTGTTACCGTCCAGGAGAACATCATGGACAGGACAACCATGCTGAACACAATGCTCTTTCCCGGGAAGTTTCTCTTCGCCAGCGGGTACGCGGCCAGAGAAGCCACAAGAACGTGACCGACGGTTCCGCCTCCGGTGATGATCACCGTGTTGATGATGTAACGGGAAAACGGTACCCAGGAGTCATTCATTAAAACAAACAGATCGGAGAAATTTTCCAGCGTAGGATTTCGAACAAAAATCTTCGGCGGATACTGATAAATCTCATCCAGGGGTTTCAGTGCATTGTTGGCGATCATAACAAGCGGAAGCGCCATGAACACACCACAGATTCCCATCAGAACAAACAGTAAAGTATTTCCAGCCATGGAACGGTTCAGCTGCTTCTGTCTGTGGAACAGACGACGAAATGTTTTTCCAAGTTTTTTCATCACGCACCAACCTTTCCAAGAATTTTCTGTACGACTTTATTGGTTCCTACCATCAGAAGGAACAGAACTGTCGCGATGGCAGACGCATAACCCATGTCAAAACGGGTGGAACCGTAGTCAAGAAGATGAGTTACAACCGTCGCTCCTGCGTAGTTGACAGACGGGTTGCCCGCCAGCTGAATGGAAATATCAGCAACTGCGAAGGACTGGGTAATCTGCATGACTGCACCGAACATCAGCTGAGGCTTCATGGAAGGAAGGGTGATGTACCACAGCTCCTGCCAGCGGTTCTTGACACCGTCAATGGCACCTGCCTCATAGAGGGTCTTGTCAACCGTCTGAAGACCTGCAATGAAGGAAAGGAAACCGGTACCAAGAGACAGCCACAGCTGTACAATGATCAGAACAGGCATGACATACTGCTCTGTTTTCATCCAGAGGATGGCTTCGTTAATAATATCAAATTTCAGCAGGATACCGTTTAAGTAGCCGTAACGGTCACCGCTTAAGATGATGGTCCAGATCAGGTACGCGTTTCCGCAGATGGACGGCGCGTAGAAGATCAGTGTCAGAAACGCTCTCAGCTTTCCGTGGAACTCGTTAATGATCCACGCGAACAACAGACAGAGGAAATAGCTGACAGGACCGGTGATCACTGCAAAGATCAGTGTATTTTTCAGAGCAATACCGAAAATATCATCCTCCAGGAACAGCTTGACATAGTTGTCCCAGCCGATGAAGGTCGGCATCTCCAGCATGTTAAAGTGAGTGAAGCTTAAACCGATAGACAGAACCACCGGCAGCACCGTAAACAGGAAAAAGAGGATGAAATACGGCGCCAGCATCAGGTAGGATGCACGTTCACGCTTGATTCGATAAAGAAGCCTCTTTTCTTTTTTTGCCTGCTTTTTCAGCATTTCTTCCGAACTCATGTGATCCCTCCCTTACTCTTCTGTTGCTGCATCGCCTGCCAATGGCAGTCCGAACTCGTCACGCTTGAAGGAAATCTCATCGTTGATGTAGATAACCTTGTCCATCAGCTCCTCACGCGGTGATGCAATGTCTGTTTTCGTTGTTACGGTATAGAACGCATTGTTTACATTACGCCAGGAATAGTAGCCGCCAGGAACCTGCGGAATACCCTTTACCCAGGTAAACTGCTCCTGCAGCGCACGGAAATCCTCAACCGGCCACGGAAGGCTCTCAAACGCTTCCAGGTTTGCGGTTGCGACACGGGCAGAGGAACCCATCAGAGATTCCATTTCGCGGTCATAGGCGATCTGTGTCTCTGCACTGCTCCACCACTTTAAGAATTCCCAGCTGGCATCCGGCTCATCGGTCGCGGACATGATCAGACTGGCAAGACCGGTACATCCAACTGTACGGTCAATGGTTCCGTCTTCCTTTTCTGTTCCCGGAACCATGGTAAAGCCCCAGAGTCCCTTGATATCCGGAGCGGAAACCTCCAGATTGTTGTAAACGGTATAGTCGGCGATGATCAGCGGACACTCACCGGTACGGAAACGCTCTTCCACGGAAGTTTCCTTATCCAGCTTGTAGTCCGTGTAATATTCGCAGTATTCTTTAAACGCATTGACAGCGATATCGGAATCCAGAGCGGACGCAGTCGCGTCTTCGGTATAGTACTCTCCGCCTGCCTGATACAGCAGCATCGCAAACACCTGCTCGCTGGGCAGCATACCGAATTCCATCTGGTTCTTGCTGAGAACGTTCATCGCAACCTTCACATCATCCCAGGTCTGCGGGATCTCCAGTCCGATCTCCGCCAGAATATCCTTGCGGTAGAACATCATCAGGAAGGTCTGCGTCTCCGGCAGCGCATAGGTGGCTCCGTCGAAGCTGAAGGCAGTCAGCGCGCTTTCATTGAAGCGGGATGCCACTTCCTCAAAATCTTCGAACTGGGTCAGATCAAGAACCGCATTACGAAGACCATAGTTTACCGGTGTATCATTACCGGTGTTGAGAACGGCACCGGCAATACCGTTTGTATTTGCCACCTGAATCGCCACATCCGGTCCTTCATTTACCAGTGTCGCGCGAAGCAGGGTGTTCATATCTACCAGCTGAACATTGACGCTGATTCCCGTTTCCGGTGTAAACGTTTCATCGATCAGCGACTTGATTACATTTGCCTGGTCACGGCCGGTGCCGATCCAGAGGGTGATTGCAGTGGTATCCTCGTCATCAGCAACGTTTCCGACCTGGTTGTAGTCGATGATGAACGAATAGTAAAGACGGGAAACCTCAAAGGCCGCATTGTCAAGGAAACCGTTCTTTTCGATCTTCACATCCGTGTCCGCTGAGGTCACATAGATGCGGTCCAGCTGAAGCGGCTGGGCAACGACCTGTGTAATCCAGTTACCGGTCGCGCGGACATTGATACGGAAGGAACCGATAACCTCCGGGAAACGGTCCTGATCGGCGATCAGCTCATCCAGCTGGTCAACCATGGTTACCAGCACAGTCTCTTTATCGCTTCCGCTTCCTGCAACTTCACGCAGTCTTGCCAGCGCGCCGCCCAGCTGTTCACGGGCATCCTTCAGATCCTCTTCCAGTCCCGGAACAGAGGTGGAAAGCTGATAGTCACGGTAAACGTCAGGAGAAACGCCGGTGATTCGGATCACACTGCGGTAGATCGCATTCAGCTTCGTCACACTCTCCTGCACATCACCGATGATATCGGAGAACTCACCGAGAACAACCTGCATACGAATTGCATGGGTGCCCTCAGTCAGATAAAATTCATAGGGATTGTCTTCTTCATCGGACAGCATATCCAGTCTCCAGCTCTGCGCATAGGAGAAACCGTAATCTTCCATTTCCTCAAAAGGAACCCGTCCGTCGATCATGATTTTTCTGGAAACATAGATACCACGCATGAAATTCTGTTTTGCATACATGGAAATGTTATAGTAACCGTCCTGCGGCACTTCAAACTCCCATTCGATCCACTGACCGGTCAGTTTCCAGGAGTTTCCTCCGATGGAGTTGTTCAGCAGCGCGCTGGTGCTGACCGGATAAACAGACGGGGAGGACTGATCCTGCTGAGGATACAGCATCTGAGAGGAGGTACGGCTTGCGTTTTCCGCTTCGATACGGATGGACACACCGGAAGTTTCCTGTGCACCTTCCTCATCCCACTGTGCTTTCACTTCTTCATAGGTTTTGATTTCTTCTGCCGGTGTAAACGTAATCTCATTCAGCAGAAGGGGCTCTCGCAGAGATAACAGAGCGATGGAATGCTCACCGGGAGTCAGATAGACAGACAGCGCATCTGTTACATAACCATTGCTGTCATAAAGAGCGGTTGTGATCCATTCCGGAACTTCTTCCATGCCCGGCTTCAGGTGATTTCCCTGATTATCCACTTCCCAGTCCTGAACAAGAATTCCGTTCTCATCTTCTGACATGGAAGTGATGTCATCCGACCAGATGCGTGACAGCTCAAGGTCCGCCATCTCTTCGTAGGGAAGTGCGCCGTCAAGGAAAACAGCACGCTGGATTTCGGATGCTTTTCCTTCAATCGGGAAGTAGCTGAGGTTCATCTGATAGAAACCTTCCTCTTCCACCTCAAACTCATACTCGATCATTCCTGTCTCACTGATCAGAACGCTGTCCCCGTCTTTGCCTTTGTAGTCGCTGTAAATCTCCGGCTTCGCCTTCGCATCTTCCGAATCCTCATAGCGCACATAGTCCGCTGCACCAATGGATACCGTTTCCTCTGGCCACACCGCATCAAACTGATCACAGTACTCGCGGTATCCCGGAATGTCGTTATTCACAGAATAGGTTCCGACAATCTCCATGAAATCATCAATGGACAGATCAGTTTCTGCCATTGCTCCGACAGGAAGTGATAAGAGCATTCCTCCCGCCAGGGCAATCAGACTGCCAGCAGTTTTCCATCTGCGTGTTTCTCTTCTCTGCATACCAAACCTCACCCTTCTTCGTTACTCATCAAACCATTGTTTCTGTCCGTCTTTCGCCTTTGGCGTGTAGGCCCGCAGCACTTTTTCTGTCAGAAAAGTGGTCAGGTAAACGTACAGTCCCGGAACAAGAACAATACATACCGCCGGCAAAACAAACAGTTGAAGCAAAACAACTGCGACACTTCCTATTAATAGAAGCAGCGTCACATAAAAATATCGGACTGACATAACAAGTGTCAGTTCTATCAACCTTCCGAACGGAAGTGCAAATCTGGAAGCGGCCGGTATGTACATGGGCAGAAGTATTGCCAGTACAGCAACCGCAGGCCATTGTCTGTAATTCAGCAGAAACAACAGCAGAAGCACCCAGACGGAAAGCAGAATGCCTTTCCACAAATTTCGTTTCCAGGATCTCCAGAATTCTCCTGCCGGATATCCGGCTCCGCAGCGGATTGATTTGGCAACCGCATAGTACAGAGAAATCAGTGAAGTTCCTATTGTAAAAACCGGAATACATCCGATCAGAAACAGAACGCTGATAATGATCAGATTTCCGATCCGGTTCAGCCATTCATAGAGATGACCTTCCATCGTAAACCATTTTTTCATCCGCCGTCCTCCTGTCTCCTTCCTCAGTCAGCTGATTCCGTATCCTCCGGCAGCGGATAATTTTTCAGATCCGGCAGCTCATCTCTGGTGATCACATACTCACTTTCGTAAACCTTCTTCACCATATCCGCTTCCGTGTACTGCTCGGAAATTGTATTGAACCCGGCATTAAGCGTCACAAACTCGCCGCCCCAGGTACAGAAGAATCCCCACATGGCACCGTCCCGCACCGCCAGATCCGGATCAAAGAGACATCCGTTTTCGGAGAGAACAACCATCTTCGGCTCACTGCCGTAACGGACCGCTTTCCGGTAAACATCCGTCTGGGCCGTGTAGACGCGCTCGCCCGGATAAATATCCTCGCCAATGATATCTACATATTCATCGCCCGGATACCATTCCGGATCCTGACCGTTCCAAAGCCAGATCAGATTGTTCAGACCATATTCTTCTGTCATCTTTTTATACATGGTCTGGTAAAGCCAGATATAGGCTTCTGCTCCGTCCGCTCCCCACCAGAACCAGCCGCCGCTTGCCTCATGAAGCGGCCGCCACAGAACCGGCACATCGGCATCAGCCAGAACCTTCAGTTCCTTTGCGATGGCGTCGATATCGCTCATCAGAAGATCATAACCTTCCGGATCCTCTCCATTCATGATCTCCACAAGATTGACATCGGCATGGTCTTTATAAAAACCGCTGTACCAGGTACCGGTCAGGTATTTCTCCGGTGCGTTCCAGTGCCAGCACATGGTCACAACTCCATTGTACTCTTCCCAGTACTCTTTCGCATATTCAACTGCTTTTCCCTCAGAACCTCTTGCCACACGGGAAGGGGAATACTCGATCATATCCAGTCCCAGAACAGCCGGGAATTTTCCGCCTGTTGTTTTCCAGATGCAGGCATTTTCAATTCCAAACGGTCCCTGATCACAATACTGACCGGACAGGAACTTTTCACCGTAAATGTCGCAGAGATAAGCCATCAGGCGTTTTGCATGATCAGAAGCCTCCGGATTAACCAGCTTCGGTTCAATTTCATAGACTGCGTCAGACAGCTGATTTGCCGGTTTCACCTTGATACAGTCAAGACAAATCCAGCCCCAGTAGGAAGACACGGTAATCTCATGGTCTCCTTCTTCTAAATAAACGTATTCAACAACACTGTCCGCAAACGCATCTTTGCTTTCTGTCGGGAACGTCGCGATGGACGCTCCATCTACAAGCAGATAGTTTTCCTTGTAACCGCCCTGATTTTTACTGGATACCGCAATATCATAAAAACCGGTTTCCTTAATCGTTATCGGAATTGCAACGCTGTCACCCTCTGCCTGAAAGCCCTCTACATAGGAGGTCTTACCGCTTTTAACCCGGCAATTCCCTGACAAAACACCGTTTTCCGCCTCAATGATAACTGCATCCTCCCACGAAACAACAGTTTCATAAAGCCAATCCGAAGCCGTTTCCGACTCTTCCGAAGCGGTACAAACGGCTGTGTTTCCAAGACAAATCCCTGCTGCCAGCAGAGCTGCTTCCATCTGACGAACTCTCTTTTTCATTGGTTTCATCCCCTTTTTCGAATCCATTTTGTTACTTAAACCTTTAAATTGATTTTATGCACAACTTTTCATCGAAAATAAATCAAATCGTTTGTATGCATTGTACTATTTTATCGTGTAAAAGTCAAGTTTTTTGGAATATATTCTTTAAGTAATTAAAATAAGTTAAACCAAAGCATTTTTAAGTTTAATCAGATTCAAAAAGTGAAAGGGCAGCTTGTATAAAGCTGCCCTTTCACCAATTAATTTAAGTAATCATCTCGTTTTCGTTTTCAATCCGCTGGTAATACGCGTATTTTCCCCTTAAACGTTTTCGCTTCTTCTTTTCCGAACAACGACGTACTTAGATATGAAGCCGCCTTACCAGTTCTTCGCGGAATGTTTTTCCTGCAAAAATTATTTCTGCAAGAAGAAGAATGATTCCGATACTCACTGTTACAGACGGAAGCTTTGGATTTGCGATCAGACCAGTCAGAAGGAACAGTCCAACAATCGCTGTTCCGATCACTGAGATCAGAAAATAAATGCCATAATCCATTTTACGTGTCTGATCTGCCATTCCAAGGACAAAATAGAGAACATTAAGAGACACCACAAAAAGCGGCATCACATAGTTGATGCTCCACCCCATCCATCCAAGGAAAAGATCCCAGATCACACTGCCGATAATGCCGATCAGCGCTTCATACATGACAAGCTTGCGGATGTTTGTGCGTTTTTTATAGCCAACCGCCAACAGGATCCAGGCGCACAGAATGCCAAGACACAGGACCGAACCAATTTCAATCTGTGTAATGAAGTTTTTGTCTACAAGAATGACCGTTACCATCAGAGCAAGGCTCAGGAAGGTCACAATCCGCAAAAAAACCGGATTTTCCCGGTGCACAGGAATTACCGGAAAGATACCGTAGTCTTCCTGTTCCCCCTGCCAGTCCAGAGAAGCACCGCACAAAGGACAATGCCGTCTGTGCCCGTCAATTCGGATTTTGCACTTTTCACAGGTTACCATCCTCTGTTTGCACCTCCTCCTGAATAATTCGCCGACACAATCATTTCCGGATCATATTGGGAAAGCCGTCTGAAAAACGCACACTCCACATCCTTTGGAAGTATCACTCCGGCAAAAGTAATCACCATGCGGTCCCCATAGGAACACATGCACACCTGCTTTCCGGCGCTGCTGATGAACACATCAAACAGCTCCACATATCCGGCAGCCGCCTGGGGCAGGGTAATCCGTCCAAGATTGGAAAAATAGATGGTCTGCCGTCTGCTTGCTATGTAACTGGAAATATGCATGGCAATATCCTTAATAAACAACGGAGCCATTCTTGTATAGACATGCTTTTCCAGGCTGACCTGATCATTCAGCATCTGCTCCAGCCGCTCTTTTGTCAGCGTTTTCCGGAAAGTCGTTCCGACGGAAGCAATGATATCCTCCATCGCTTCCCCATCCTTTTTTCTGTCATACACAACAGGGATCAGTCCAAAAAAATTGCGCACTGTGTTTGATTCAAAATAGCTGCGCAGATTCACCGGAATCATGACACTGACCGCTTTTTTCCTGTCACGCGGTTCCATGGAATCATAGATCGCCTGAATCAGCACAGCAGTCAGAAACACCGTTACCGTCGTACCATGTTTTTTTGCCTCTGCAAGGATTGCTTTCGCGCTGATGTTTCCTTCGGTCACATGCTGCCTGCAGTCCGGCGTTTCCGTCTCCTGAAAGCAATAGACAGACGCCGTCTTTTCTCCCAGGAACGACATCTTATGTCCGCCGGCAGCTTCCTGCTTTTCGTAGTACTGGGAAAAGCTGTCGGACTTCTTCTCCTTGAACGTACTGTCAATTCCAAGGGAAAGATCGTATCCAGCCAGTTCTCTCGGATGTACCAGCAGAAGATATCGGACAACCAGAGTCCGAAGGAACATCAGAGCACCTGTTCCGTCCGCAATTGCATGAAACACCTCAAGATTAATCCTGTTTTGATAATAGGAAACATCGATCAGAAGACGATGATCATTTTTATCGTACAGATTCCGGCACACGACTGTGTCCTCTTCATGAACAACCGGCCGCAGTTCCGATTCCTCCAGATAATACCAGAACATACCGTGGCGGATGATGTTAGTAAAGGTTGGGAATTCTTCCAGTGTCTGATCCAGTGCGATCTGCAGCATTTGGGCATCAATCTTTTCTTTCAGCTGGCAGGCAAAACGAAACACGCGGCTGTCCCGCTTGCCGGCAAGAGCCGGAAATACCTTTGCTGCGTTGTCCAGCGTACTCCAGCGAAAACGGTTTTTTATCTGTTCTTTTTTCAATGCTTTCTGATTCCTTTCCGGGAATGTTTCATTCTTCACAGCTGACCCGCAGCTGCAGCAGGTACATCGTTTTGCAAACGGGATGAAATCGTTCTCTAAAATGCAATGCACTTGTATAACCTTATCAGATACCGGCAAAAATTGCAACAAAATCCACGCTTTTTAATCTTTTATAAACAAAAGACCGCCATTTGTAAATGGCAGTCTTTTGCATCATTTATACATCCTGACGGATGTGCCAGCGACACATCCGTCCGATGATTCACATTTCATTACTCGCGCTCTGCAGCTTCAACAACCTTGCGCTGTACATCGCCAGGTGCCTGCTCATAGCGTGCAAACTCGTAGGAGAAATCACCGATACCACCGGTCATTGCACGAAGAACCGTACCATAACCGAACATCTCGGACATCGGAACGTCTGCCGTTACGATCTGCTTTCCGCCAGGGATGTGATCCATTCCCAGTACGCGGCCACGGCGCTTGTTCATGTCACCCATAACATCTCCAACCAGATCGTTGGGAACGGTTACGGAAACTGTCACGATCGGCTCAAGGAGAACCGGATTTGCCTCAGCAAAGCCCTTCTTATAAGCAAGGATGGTAGCCATCTTGAAGGCGATTTCAGAGGAATCAACCGGATGATAGGAACCGTCAACCAGAGTAGCCTTCAGACCAACAACCGGATATCCTGCAAGTGTACCCTTCAATACACATTCCTGAATTCCCTTTTCAACTGCCGGGAAGTAGTTCTTCGGAACTGCACCGCCGACAACCTTCTCTTCGAATACATATGCGCTGTCCAGATCGCCGGACGGCTCGAATTCCATGTGAACGTCACCGTACTGGCCGCTTCCGCCGGACTGCTTCTTGTGCTTACCCTGTACACGAACCTTCTTGCGGATGGTCTCGCGATACGCAACGCGTGGAGTATCCAGTTCAATCTCAACCTTGTAGCGGGCAAGCATCTTGGCTGCTACAACTTCCAGCTGCTGATCGCCGATACCATAGAGCAGAGTCTGACGGTTTTCCACATCGTTGACTGTCTTTAACGTCAGATCCTCTTCCATCATCTTCGCCAGAGCGCCGTTGATCTTGTCTTCATCTGCTTTATTCTTTGCGCGGTAAGCCTTGTAGGTGTACGGCTTACTGATCGCTGCCGGGCTGTAGAACATGTTTGCGCCTTTGACTGCAATGGTATCGCCGGTCGCGATGTTGTCAATCTTGGTCAGGGCACCGATATCACCGGCGTGAAGCTCCGGAACCTCGATTGCTTCCTTGCCGCGCAGCACATAGATCTTGGAAGCACGGGCTTCCTCTTCCTTATTTACATTATAAACCGTATCACCGGCCTTCAGAACACCGGTAACAACCTTGATCAGGGAATACTTTCCGATGAACGGGTCAACCATGGTCTTGAATACCTTGGAGGAGAAGTGCTTGGTCTCATCATACTTAACAAGAACCATCTCACCGGTAGCGATATCCTTTGCCTGAACTTCCAGATACTGTGGTGACGGGAAGTATTTCTTGATTGCAAGAAGGAGCATGTTCATACCCTGGGTATTGGCACCGGAACCCATCAGAACAGGAACGATCTGGGAGTCCATTACGTGCTCACGCAGAGCGGTGGAAACTTCTTCGTATGTAAACTCTTCACCGGAGAAATAGCGCTCCATGAACTCTTCGCTTGTCTCTGCTACCGCCTCCATCAGCGCGTCACGGCTGATTGCCAGGTGCTTCTCCAGGTAATCCGGGATATCACACTCTTCATATTCACTGGTATTGCCGATGAAACGGCGGCCCTTCATCTTAACAACATTAACAAAGCCGACAAACTTTTCATTTTCACGCATCGGAACGTGGAACGGAGCCACCTTACGTCCATAAAGCTCGTTCAGTTCCATTACTACCTTACGAAAACTTGCCTGGTCATCATCCATGTTTGTCACAAAGAACATTCTCGGCAGGTTATACTTTTCGCAGAGGTCCCATGCCTTCTGGGTTCCCACTTCTACGCCGGACTTTCCGTTGATTACGATGATTGCTGCTCCCGCTGCACTGCAGGCTTCCTCAGCTTCTCCGACAAAATCAAAGTATCCCGGAGTATCCAGGAAATTGATCTTGATGTCGTCGTACTCGATCGGAACTACGGTGGTGGAAATTGAGAACTGACGCTTCTGCTCCTCTTTATCAAAATCACTGATGGTATTTCCGTCAGCTACCTTTCCCAGTCTCTTTGTTACGCCGGTCACATTGGCAATCGCCTCGACTAAAGTAGTCTTTCCGCTGCCACCATGGCCAAGCACTACCACATTTCTGATCTGGTCTGTTCCATAAACATTCATTTTGCACGTCCTCCTGTCGCTGTTATTTTGACCTGCCCGTTTTCTTTTTCTGACAGGTACCATATCATATCAAGTATCAGAATGAAGGATCCGTAATCAATCCGTTTCATTCCTGGCGTTTACGATCCCTGAAATCACGAAAACGGAACCGCCTCACCAAGATATGGATATATTATACTAAACATTCGAACAATTTGCAATATAAATATGCAAAATAACCGTTTTTATTTTTCACTCCCGGGAATTATCTTATTTATTTTGCACACCATCCCTTCGTTTTTCCGTTTTCTTTTATCAATCTTATGAAATATAGCCGTATTTCCATACTTTTTACCGGCAGATCACCGGCGCCCTCTGCATGTCTGGCTGCCGGTCTGGCGATTATTCAGAACAGACGATTGACAAATCGATCATTCTGATATAAAATAATTTCAGACTTTAACCCACGAAAGCGAGGGAAATTATGTTTCAAACAATTGCATTCATCGGTCTGGGACTGATCGGCGGTTCCATCGCCAGAAAAATAAAACAGGTTCATCCAAATACAACCATCATGGCCTACGCCAGAACAAGAAGCACACTGGAAGCCGCAAAAGCCGACGGCAACGTGGACGTCATTCTTGACGGAATCAATGAGCAGCTTTCCTCCTGCGACCTGATCATTCTCTGCACACCCGTCTCCTATAATGCGGAATATCTCCGTGCAATCCGCCCCTTCCTGAACAAAGACTGCATCATTTCCGATGTGGGCAGCACAAAAACCGCAATCCACGAGGCAGTCATCCAGTTGGACATGGAATCGCAGTTCATCGGCGGCCACCCCATGGCAGGCTCCGAACGGACCGGCTATGCCTGCTCAAAAGCAAACCTTCTGGAAAATGCCTACTATGTGATCACGCCAACCGCCAAAAACCGGCAGGAGGACATTGACCGCATGGTTGCTTTTGCCAGAGATCTGACAGCCCTTCCCCTTGTTCTTGACTATCGTGAACACGACTATTCCGTTGCCGCCATCAGCCACGTTCCCCACCTGATTGCATCCGGACTGGTTAATCTGGTTGCTGATTCCGATTCCAAAGAACAGGTGATGAAGCGGATTGCCGCAGGCGGCTTCAAGGATATCACCCGCATTGCTTCCTCTTCCCCCGTCATGTGGGAACAGATCTGCATGACAAATAAAGAGAATATCATCTCGCTCCTGCGGGACTACATCCGCTCCATGCAGCAGATTGTAACCGATCTGGAAAACGATGACAACACTGCGATCTACAACTGCTTTGAGCGTTCCGGAATCTACCGGAACTCCATAAGCGACCGCGGAAATTCAACTCTGAATCCGGAGTTCGCTCTCTACTGTGATATTCCGGACAAAGCCGGAGCCATCTCCGTTCTCGCCTCCCTTCTTGCCTTTGAGAACATCAGCATCAAGAACATTGGCATTAATCACAACAGGGAGCATCAGGAAGGAACGCTGAAGATTGAATTCCATGAGCAGGCTTCCTGTGAAAAAGCAAAGGTATGCCTGGAATATCATCATTATAAGGTTTACAGCCGCAGCTGATATTCTTCCCCCGCTGACTGACTGCAAAAAAGAAGATGCACTGCCATTCCCGATTCGGAATCCGACAGTACATCTTCTTTCTTTTTACTGGATTACACGTCAGCAAACGCGTTTTTTTCTTGAATTACTTTTGCTGTTATCACTTCTGCTTCAGCACAGCTGTCAGGAATGCCAGCGCCAGGCCCTGACCCCAGCCCTGCATCCATGCCTTCGGCACGCCGCAGTAGCCTTCTCTGTCCTTCATAACAGCCGTTCCTCCGGAAACGTTCAGAACACGTCCGTCCTCGGAAACATTGTCAAGAATTCCCTTCAGCGCTTTCTGCACATACTTGGTGTGAAGCGGATTGCCCATTTCTACCATTGCAGCAGCGATTCCTGCCGATGCGGAAACCTCTTCATAGGACTCCTCATCGTTCAGAATGGTTCTCCAGAGGCCATTCTCGGTCTGAAGAAGCTTAATCGCAGCCAGCTGGTCGCGCAGGGAACACTCAACATCCATGCAGGGCGGGTACAGATACCAGTCGAACAGATTCTTTTTCACCTGAGACATGGTATAGGCTGCCCATGCATTGGCACGGCCCCAATAAAATCCGGACATATGGTCCTTATGGATGTTGTTGTAGCCATGGTACCAGAGACTGGTGCTCTGATCCTGCAGGTACTGAATGTGCCAGTAATACTGGTTCAGCGCATCATTGATGATGTCTGCCGACTGATCAGCCCACGGTGCAAGCGCCTTGTCCGTCTCTTTTTCCATGTCAAGCACCTTCAGCTTCGCGCCCACACGCAGCATCAGAAACGCTGCCATGAACAGGGTATCTGCCCAGCACTGCTCCGGGAAATCATTCTTGCTGGATACGGTATGCTGAAGAACACTGTCGCCAAAGCGAAGGGCATCCTTACGCAGATACTCAATCTTTGTCATCAGCAGCTCCCAGTATTTTATCTCTCCGGTCGCCTCGTAAATGGTCAGAAGCGCGTGGCCCATTGCACAGGCATTGACATTCCAGGACGGAAGTCCCATCTCAATGTACTCATCGACCCAGTTTTTCAGGAAATCGATATATTCCTGATTACCGGTTGCCTTGTACGCCTCACCGATTCCATAGTATGCAACGCCGCACGGCCAGTCCCAGGTCAGATCCATGGTCATGGTCTTCTTTACGATGCGGTCAATTGCTGACAAAATCTCTTCTTTATTATAAGTAAGATTCATCATGATATAACCTCCTGTCTTACTGAATCACAGTTTCAAACGGCTTCAAAGTTACTGTTACCGTTCCCTTTTCCGTTGCAATCTCGGTTGTCTGCTCATCTCCGGTGTTATTGATCGTAACCAGCTTATCAATATCCGCATAGTATGCACACTCCGTGTACATGTTCTTACAGATATATTTCTCCATCATCTCTTCTGCACCGCTGACATAGAGCATTGCACGAAGCAGGTATCTGGTCGCCTCCAGAGACGTGCGGAAGGAAGACATATACATTGCCTTACCCTTTCCAAACTCGTTCACTGTGATCACCGGTACGCCATCCTTTGCGCCGAGAACCTTCACACCGTTCTTCTTCAGATAGATTCCGTCAACCGGCTTCATGGAAGCAGCAAAATCCGGTGTATCTGCAAGAACAAAGGAATCCGTTTCCACTTCAAATTTATATTTGCGCAGGCACTTCTTTGTTCCAAGATCGCGGTCCAGACCAAATACATTGCTCAGCTGGAAGAACATGCCATTGTCAACAACAGCAGTCGGCTCATTGACACCGATCAGTCCGCCGCCTTCGCCGACAAACTTTGTTACCGCAGCCTTCAGTGCCGCATTCTTCCAGTTGTCACCGCCGCTCCACGCGCTGTTTGCCACACCGGCATTGATGATGATCTTTGCATCCGCCGGGATTCCCTTTTCAATGACATCGTCAAAACTCATGAATGCCACGTCAACCGGCAGTCCGGAAAGAGATTCCAGAATGTTTGTCAGATCCACTTCCGGATGCTCATGGAGATGACCGCTGCAGATCCAGGAACGCAGTGAGCCCCAGGCAGTCAGGATCACAACCTTTCCCGGAATGGTGTACGGCTCACAGGAAGCATTGAAGCTCTTTAACAGACGGAATTCATCGGCAACCTCTTCCATGTAGTCACAGAAATCCGGGAACGGCTCTACCAGGTGGAGATAGCCGCCAAGACCGATGCGGTCTACCGGCTTACGCAGAAGTGCGCGGCGCACATTGACCCAGTATTTGCTTGCGTCAAGCTTGGGATTTCCGCCCGGCGCAAAGGTCGGCTCTCCGGTCAGTCCGGTCGGGAACAGATAGGGATGGAAACGCAGCTCATGGGCCTCAACGCCCTGAGCACTTGCGCAGAGTCTTGCCTCGAATCCGTTGAAAACGCACTTGATCAGACCGTCAAATCCAAATTCCTTAAAACGCTCTCCATAAGGCTCCACGCCGATCCAGCTGTCATCATAGAACACATAGGCTTTCTTTCCGTAGCTGTGAACCAGATCAATCAGCTTCTTACCGAATTCAACAACAAAACGGTTGATGAAATCCATCCATTCGCGATACTTTTTCGTCGGTACGTTGTGGGTGGAAGTGTACTCGCCGCCATTTACAAAGTCTTCCGACGTCATCTTGTAACCCTTTTCCTGCTCAAACGCACGAAGAGCCAGCGGGCTTGCCGTCATTGCATAGGAACCCCAGTCACTGAACACATCACGATTCTTCATATCATCGCCCCAGAACCATGCAAAGTTGTAGAACATGGAAGTAAAACGGACAACCGTTGTATCCGGATTCTTCTTACACCAGTTTTCCAGCCACAAAAGCATGTTTTCCTGTGTTTCCGGATGTCTTGGCTCAGTCGCCATCAGATGCTCCTTGTCGCCCCAGTCGTTGGTGATGTGGTTGTACATGGAGATTTCTTCCCAGATGCGGACTGCAAGGAAGTTCACGGTATAGGTGTGCCACGGCTTTGCACCGGTGATGGTCACGGTCTCGCTCTCCGGATCAAAGCTCCACTGATCAAGCGGAACCTCTTCTCCCGTGGTACGGTTGAATACCTGCCAGAATTCCTTCGGATCATCTGTTTTATTTAAGATAAACTGCTGACGGAAATATCCCTTCAGCGGCTCGATCACTACCGTCGTATCCTCAGCGATCACCGGCTCGCTCATCAGGAAATTCTGCTGCAGCTTGTCCATGTTGTTCTTTGCCCACGCATTGTCGGAACGGATGATACAAATGGTGGAATAAATTCCATATCCTGCTTTTGTGATCTCGTCTGACAGCTTTGTTCCGTCACTGTCACGAATAACGTCCGCTCCCCACTTCTCTGCCATTTTCAGCGTCAGCGCTTCATATCCCGCTTCACCAGGCAGAGTAAAGCTTCCCTTAGACTCAATACCCATAAGTATGTTCTCCTTTTCGTTCATTTTCAGCCTGCCGGTCCGGTAGACTGTTCTGACTCTATCATACCGAAAAACGACCGTGATTTCTATTCACTTTTCTCTGTTTTCTTATCATTTTTGATGATTTATACAAAAGAGGTTTACAAAACATTGAAATCCTGTATAATTTAATCACTGAAACTTTGCACAAACAACAGCATGTGTTTTATCTTTGTTCTGTTTAAAACAATCAAAACAGAACCAGGGAAAGGAGCTATTTATGGTTATCCATTATTCATTTTCCACGCAGAAGACAGAAGGCGCGCTTTCTGTCACTCCGTCCCTCTTATATGGTGAAAATCAACCATACGGATTTGTGACGGAGCAGAATCGAAAATCAGAAGCCTGTCTGAAATACCCGGAGCTGACCTCTGCCTTCGATGTCCCCTACTGGTATCAGGACACCAGACTGACGAACATCCAGCTGGATGAAGTCGGCTGCTTCCTGGAAGAGGACTGCATCCCCCTCTGTTTCCAGACTGCTGTCCCCTCGCAGGGAAACTATCTGGCTGCCGTCACCCTGACCAATCCGACCGATCAGGAATGTCCTTTTGTTCTTTTTACCGGCAGAAGAAGAATCGCCGCCATTCAAACACTGGCTCCTTCTTCCCGGCTGACATTGTCCCTTGTTGTCAATGTGACAGACATTATCCCACGCGGACAAAACGATCGGAAAGCGGATTCCACCGTTACCATCACACTGATTGGCTCCCGGATCCGTCTGACTTCCGTTTCGCTGCGCCCCTGTGACGTTCCGACTCTGTACATCGCCGGTGATTCCACCGTTACCGACCAGTCCGGTTCCTATCCATACCGCCCGGAACAGTGCTACAGCGGCTGGGGACAGGCGCTGCCGCTCTATCTCAATGATTCCGTCGCGCTCTCCAACCATGCGCATTCCGGTCTCACTACGGAAAGCTTCCGCGCGGAAGGTCACCACGCCATCGTCCTTGATTATCTGAAAGCCGGTGACTATTTCTTCCTGCAGTTTGCGCACAACGATCAGAAGCTGGATCACCTGAAAGCAAAGGAAGGCTACCGGAACAATCTGATCCGCTACATCGACGAGATCCGCTCACGGGGCGCTTACCCGGTCCTTGTTACTCCCCTCGGCAGAAATACCTGGAAAGGAAACGACGGCACCTACAACGATCTTCTGGCAGAATATGCGGACACCTGCCGCCTGCTTGCCAATGAATACCGCCTGCCTCTGATCGATCTTCACAAGGCCAGCACCGATTTCATCAAATCCCATGGTCTGGAAGATTCCCGCCGCTATTTCTTCCCGGGCGACTATACCCATACCAATGATTACGGTGCTGTTATGATGGCCGGCTATGTGGCTGCCGACTGCCTGAAGGCAAACACGTTCTGCGGCTACGAAGCTCTTACTGCCGCAATGTCCATCCCGTCACTCACCTTCACACCGCCTGCAGTAATCCAGCCGGCGAAACCGCCGCAGGGCTTTGTTGATGACCGCCCCAAACAGTCCGGTCCTGCTTTTGTACAGACCATTGACCGCCCTGACGAGCCGATCACAAGAGCGGAAGCACTGGCACTCCTCATTCAGGCTGTTCATTTCTTCCCCACCAATGTCTACAATGACATGTTTGACGATGTGGTTGGTCATGAGTGGTATGCCGGCACCATCGAATGCGCGTACCAGAACGGAATGATTGACCCGTCTCTCGCGGACGGAAAACACATTCATCCAAACCGGCCTGCCACACTGGCTGACTTCCTCTCCATGGCCATCAATGCCTGCGCAAGCAGGAAGACGCTGCCTGCCGGTGAAGAACTTCCGGTTTCCTGTGATGTGTCCGACTGGCTGAAGCCTTATCTGAAAACAGCGCTGGCATTAAACTGGATTGATGACAGTTCCAATGCTTCTGCTCCGCTTCTGCGAAAAGATGCACGAACCATTGCGCAGAAGGTCAGTGATATGATCGGATAATCATCGCGGCGCCCGGCGATGCGTGCGCAGTCCCACTCATCCGGCTCTCTGCCTGCATTAAACTGCAAAACCGTCAGAAATATCGTTATCCCGATTTTCTGACGGTTTTTTCATCGCTTGTATCTTCAGACAAACATGTCGGTGACACATTCGGTCGGCTCGTTTATCCATCCAGCCAAATGTGCCGTTGACACATTTGATCTGATTCTCATTCCATCACACCGGTCTCAGTCACTGATTTTCTCCAGCCCATCCGCAGTCAGCCGGTATACCTGGTCACAAACCTCATCGATATACTTTCTGTCATGGGATATGCTGATGATCACTCCTCCATAGGAGGAAAGGACTTCGCGGATCACCGGACTTGACAGCGGGGAAAAATTACGTGTCGGCTCGTCCAGAATCAGCACATCGGCACCGGACATGCTCATCTTCAGAAGCAGAATTTTCGCTTTCTGCCCTCCGGACAGCTGGGCGATGGGATGACTCATCTCGTCTGCCGTGTATTTCATGGAACCAAGATAGGTCCGGATCATGGTTCGTTTTTCTTTCTCTCCGGTGTCATCGAGAAATTCAATCGGCGTCACATCCAGATCCAGAAGCTCTTCATAGTTCTGAGGCATGTATTCCGCATGAATATCGGTCCTTTCCAGCATCTCTTTTGCAATCTGTTTCATCAGCGTTGTCTTACCGGCACCGTTCTGCCCAATGATGCAGACTTTCTGCTGTCCCCTGATGATCAGTTCCACACTCTTTGCCAGAACTCTTCCTGCGCCGTCCGAATCACCGGGACAGGTAAGCTGATCCCGATGAAAATCCAGAATCACTTTTCCGGCCGGTATCCGGATTTTCTCACCAAACTTGAAGAAGATTGCCTCCTCCGACTCCGGCATCTGCGTCATGTCTTCCGCTTCTCTCTCATAGCGCCGCTCCAGTGATTTCACTGCCTTCATTTTCTTTTTCAGCAGTCGGCCTCCGGAAGGATTCTGCCTTGTAATCGTATTCAGCTCATGGTCCACCGACTGATAGATTCTCCGAAATTTTTCTTCCCGGATTTTTTCCGCCCGTTTCTCATTTAACGCTTCCTGTTCCTGTTTTTCAAAAGCAGCGTTTCGATTTCGCAGGTACTCCCGGTAATTGGTTCGGACAACGGTATAGCGGCATGTCGTTTTCCTGCGCAGCTGCTCCATATGGATCACCACATTTGCCGTCCGTTCAATCAGCGTTTCATCATGGGAGATGAACAGAACCGACTGCTTTGTGTCCCGGATCAGCCGCTCCAGCCATTCCAGTGTCTCAATATCAATGTCATTGGATGGTTCATCCAGAAGCATGATGGTCGGCTGCGCCATCAGCAGCCTTGCCATCTGCGCCTTCACTTTTTCACCGCCGGACAGCGTTTCCATCTTCTGTTCTCCATAGAAGAATTCCACCGGCAGCTTTAGATTCCCCGCCAGCTCGCCCAGCTCCTTCGGCGTCTGATCCCAAAACATCGGCTCCTCACTGAAAAACTCATACAGCGTCTTTTCCCTGTCCCAATCCGGCAAGTCCTGGGGCAGATACCCCAGCCGTTCTCCGGTACAGATCCGCTCTCCCGTCACCTCCGCATACGCTTCAACCAGTGCAGGATCATAGATCCATTTCAGCAGCGTTGTCTTTCCGTTTCCTTCTTCACCGATCAATACCGCTTTTTCACCGGGATTCAGAACGAACCGGAAATCGGTGACAATCGTGTGAAGATCCTTTTTATGGACAATATTCAAGTTCTTAATCTGTAACATATGGCCTCCTGTTCCGTTCACAGGTTTGCCGTTCCATTCCGATCCACTGCTTCTGCTTCACGAAGTTTCGCGAAAGCAAGCTTCGTTTTCTCTCTGCCATCACCTTCCCGGATTTCTGTCCGGAAGCATTCACTAACAGGTTTCAACCAGCAGGCTGGTCACCCAAAGCTTTTCTGTCAAAAAAAATCGGTCTTCGTCGCCGAAAACCGATTCATACACAAAGAAACCTATTTCATTAATAGGGTAAGGTCTGTGCAGCTGATCAATTCGGAACACGCAAACAAAACCTGCGAACAGGTTTCTGTAATACAATTACATCCAAATCTGATCAGTTTAACATTCCTTCACCTCTCTACCGGCAGTTTTTCACGTTCCGGTCCTTTCTTCCTCTGTTAAAATACCACAGCAGGGGGGGCTTTGTCAAGCAGTTCCTTTTTCACTCTTAAAACTACATTCCGAATCCGTTTATTTCATGCTCATTTTTCATCAGCAATACATACCCATCGATAGATATTATGCAATTCTTTTTTCATCTTTTCTGCCTATCCAATTGATAGAAATCCAACACATACCTCTCCCCATTCCGCACATCCTCCCGCTCTTCTGAATGGCTGTATGTAAACCCGCAGGCCAGCTGCATCCCTCTCGATGCCTCATTCTTCGATCGACAGGAACAGACTAAGCGATCCGCATTCAGTTCTTCAAATGCCTGCTTCACCAGCGCATTCAGAATCTGTTTTCCATATCCCCGACCGATAAAGGAAGGTCCAATCGCGATTCCCGTGTCTTCATAAACGCCTTCCGCAATTTTCATCATTCCGGCGAACCCGATTGCCTGACTGCTCTTCTTCTCATAAACAAAATATGCCAGCGGATTCTTTTTCTGGTGCTCAATGGATTTCTGCATTCGGATCTGTGCCTCTTCTTCTGACCCTGTCACCTGCCAGAGCATATATCTGGCACTCTCCTCATGGCGCCAGAGGTTTTCATACATCGATTTCCAATCCTGAAATATACCGTTTTTTAAAACAAGATCTTCTGTCTCAAGCCTCATTCCTGACTCCCTCTTCATTTCCTTCCCACCGATGCCGCATACACAACCATCTCTTCTTCCCGTTCCTGTCCTCTCGTCTCCAGAAGTCCCAGCAGCTCATCCGCCTTATCCTGCTCATAGGCACCAATGGCACAGACACCGCAGCCGATGGATCCGGCAGCCAGATAGAGGTTCTGACACACATGACCGGCATCCAGCAGAATCAGCTTCTCTGCCATGGTTCCATACCGCCACTCCATCCGGTAAGGAACTGCCGTCCAGACAAAAGCGACGGCACTGCCGCCGAAGAAGGTCTGACCACAATATGCAGCGCTCAGTTTTGCAATCTGCTGGGGATCCTGGGAGATACGTTCCAGCCCATGTTCCTCTGGCAGATAGTGGTAGCATCCCGCTTCCAGCTCCTCCACACGGTTCACGAACACATAGGTCTCAAGCGCATGACGCGCGCCAGCTGACGGGACATTGCGCAGCGTCACCCGGTGGGCAACACCGGCCATTTCTTTTACTCCCTGCGTCATCCAGAGCAGATAGGACAGCTCTTTCAGACACAGCGGATCCTCTTCGTAGAGACGACTGCTCTTTCGTCCCGTCACCAGCTGATAAAAATCGTTGCAGGTAATCACTCCCTGAAGATCGGTCGGAAGACTGATTTTCTCCCGCTCCCCTTTCTTTGCGGTAAACGGCGGCTGCGGATACCCCAGCGCCTGATCCGACTGCGGTCCGCGTGTTTCCCCGTAAGCATATAACAGCGTTCTGTTTTTCATGGTTTCCTGACTCATTCTGCACCACTCTCCTCTGTCTCCTGCTCCAACAGTTCCATCGGCCATCCGGCACTGCGGCGCAGCTCATTGTTCCGCTCGCTCAGCTCTTCCTTTGTCACCTCCGGACAGGTTACAACCTTTGTTCCGTCGCCGAAAAGAACACCTGTTTCCGCTTCCATGTCAATGCCAAATGATTTCCAGAAAGGGGATTTTGAGTAAGCTACGGCCTGATAATTGTTGTAGTCTTCCGGTTTGGAGGAAGCAAACAACAGATAAATGGCTCCATCTCCTGTTACTGCAGTCATTTTCTCACTGACCTCTCCTTCCTCCGCAACAGTAACCGTTCCTTTAAACACATCCTCCCGTCCAAGACGGATCCAGGCGCAGCCATCCAGCGTTACCGTTGCCTGCGCGATCGTCTCCTCGCCGATCCGGTAGGAAGAAGCGGTCAGCGTTGTTCCTGCGGGGATGGGAATGCCAAAGGTATAAAGCTCCAGAGCGGCAGCCGCAGCCAGCACAAACGCAGCAAGAGCCTTCCATTTTTTCCTTTTTCCTCCTTTCGTTTCACAAGTCTGTGTCCTTTCCTCCTGTAATTTCGTTTCCTTCATACTGCCTCCTCAAATTTCTTTTCGTCATGCCTGAACTTTCATGTATCTATCTTACCACGGTCACTTTCTTTTTTCAATGATATCATGAAGAACTCCTGGCATCACAAAGAGCAGCCACCCGCATCGTGTCGGATGGCTGCCCACTCATTTTCGTATGATTTTTCGAATTGTCTCATAGGATAACTGAAATTCCAGTGCCAGTTCCTTGATCAGTTTCCCGCTCTGATAGGCATCCCGGATCTTTCTGTTACGTTCCTCGTAATACTGTCTGGAACCGCTCTTTTCTCCCCAGGCGCATTTCGACTCTCTGGCAGGGATATAAAGCAATTCTCCATTTACATATTCTGATATTTCTTCTACCAGCTTCTCTGGCAGTACATCTGCTGCATTGATATATCTCACGACGTTCGTCCCCTTTGTCTGTAATTCGTCTAAGGTTCAGAACAGCAGACGCTGCAACATAACCGCGGAAATCAGATCGTCACGGTCCTCTTCCCATGCAAATATGTTGCTATTCTACTGTCCTGCATGGGTAAAGCTTTGGAATCTCCAAACATTCTCTTATAACTTATATACATCTGCTCATCTCCTTATCTTTCTTTTTGTAAAAATACATGGTAAACGGTTTCTTCGAACAAGGCGGCCGCTGACATTCCTGTCAAACTTGTTCCAGTATACCAGTTCCCCGCCCTGTTCCACAAACACAAATTCACCTATAATCATTTTTGTGCCGGAAAAGAAAGGGCATTACAGCCGAAACTGCAATGCCCGATTCTGATCATACAGAAAAGATTATCTCTGAACTCTTCCGCTGCCGTCTCCGCCTGCCAGATTGTCTACATCTGCTCTGGTTACCAGGTTGAAGTCGCCAGGAATGGTGTGCTTCAGTGCAGAAGCAGCTACACCGAACTCAAGAGCGCTCTTGAAGTCCTTGCCATCAACAAAGCCGCAGATCACACCTGCTGCGAAGGAATCGCCGCCGCCGACACGGTCAACGATCGGGTTGATGGAGTACTTTCTGGAGTGATAGAACTCCTGAGTATCTCTGGAATAGATGCATGCGGACCAGCCATTGTTGGACGCGGAATAGGACTCTCTCAGGGAGCTGATCACATACTCGAAGTTGAACTTCTCAACCATCTGCTTGAAGATATCAACATAGCCTGCCAGCTCAAGAGAACCGCTGGTTACATCTGTGTTGCCCGGCTTGAAGCCAAGAACCTTCTCAGCATCCTCTTCGTTTCCGATGCAGACATCAACGTACTGCATCAGGTTGGACATAACCTTCTGAGCCTTCTCAGAAGACCACAGCTTCTTACGGAAGTTTAAGTCACAGGAAACCTTTACGCCGTGAGCCTTTGCAGCCTTGCAGGCAATCTCGGTCAGCTCGGCAGCAGCATCGGATACAGCCGGAGTGATACCGGTAAAGTGGAACCAGTCAGCACCCTCAAAAATCTTATCAAAATCAAAATCATCTGCAGTTGCAGTAGAAATCGAAGAATGAGCTCTGTCGTAAACAACGTTGGAAGCTCTCATTGCGGAACCGGTCTCAAGGAAGTAAATTCCAAGTCTCTCGCCGCCCTTTGCGATGTTCTTTGTATCAACGCCGTACTTTCTCAGCGCTGCGATGGCGCACTCACCGATCGGGTTCTTCGGAACCTTGGTAACGAATGCCGCATCATGACCATAGTTAGCCAGAGAAACTGCTACGTTTGCTTCTCCGCCGCCGTAGTTGATATCAAACTCATCTGCCTGAATAAACTTCTCGTTGTTCGGGGTGGACAGTCTCAGCATGATCTCACCCATGGTAATTACTCTTGCCATTTTTTCCTCCATTCGCGCCTTATCGCGCTGTCATCTTTCTTTATTCTTTCCGGCTCAATTCCAAACCAGTCACAGAAACGATCCGAATTTGCCGATTATTTATTACGGTATGCAGCAACTGCCTCAACAAACTCTCTTGCAGTCGCGGTAACAGCGGCATAGTCGCCCTTCTTTGCGCCAGCAGTCAGGTTGGAACCGGTTCCGATTGCACAGGCACCGGCCTTGAGCCACTTGTCAACATTGTCAACAGCTACACCGCCGGACGGCATGAACTCACCCTGAGGAAGCGGTCCCTTGAAGGAGCTGATGGCAGCCGGTCCAACAATGTTGCCCGGGAATACCTTGATGATATCACAGCCGGCTTCCAGAGCGGTAATTGCCTCGGTCGGGGTCATTACACCCGGCAGACACGGTACTCTGTAGCGATTGCAGAGCTTAATTGTTTCAACATTCAGTCCCGGGCTTACCACATAAGCTGCACCGGCAAGAATCACGGCTCTTGCTGTCTCCGGATCCAGAACGGTACCTGCACCGATCACAACCTTCGGATTGCTCTTGTACTTCTCAACCATAGCCTTGATGATATCAACAGCGCCCGGTACTGTCATTGTGATCTCGATATAATTGATGCCGCCTTCAATGATCGCATCAATTACCTTCTCGCCCTGCTCTTTGCTCTCTGCACGAACAACGGCAACAAGGCACTCTTCCTTCATTCTGGAAATAACCTCTTCCTTTTTCATGGTGAATTCCTCTCTTTCCATCATTTCATCTTCCGCTAAACGGAAACGTTTCGCTCATCCGCATACGAATCGCGCTGATTAAATTCTAGTTGAAAATGCAGGAAATGTCAATCCATTTCCTGCATTTCTTTCAATACAATGTACAGTTTTTCGTAAAATTATTCTTCGTCCTCATCCGGCTCATTCCAGTTGTGGTACACTTCCTGCACGTCGTCATCCTCATCAAGGAGATCCAGGATACGGTTCATCATCTTGATGTCCTGAGCCGTTGTCAGATCCACATAGGTCTGGGGAATCATTGTCACCTCAGCACTTGCCATCGGAATTCCCTCCTTCTCCAGCGCTTCTCTTACCTCGGAGAAGCTGTCCGGATCGGTGTAAACCTCATAGCAGTCTTCCTCATCCGCAAAATCCTCCGCGCCGGCATCCAGCGCAATCATCATCAGATCATCTGCTTCCATCTCGCACTCTTCTTTGTCGATGATGATCTGACCCTTCTTGTCAAACATAAAGGAAACGCATCCGTTTGTTCCTACATTTCCGTTACCCTTGGTAAAAGCATTGCGGACATTGGAAGCAGTACGGTTACGGTTGTCCGTCAGCGTCTCAACGATGATCGCGGTACCGTTGGGGCCATATCCTTCATAGGTAATTGCCTCGTAGTTTGCGGTGTTCGCATCACCGGCTGCCTTCTTGATACTTCTGTCAATGGTGTCGTTTGGCATGTTGTTTGCTTTCGCCTTTGCAACAACATCACGCAGCTTGCTGTTATTGGCCGGATCTGCTCCGCCTTCCTTTACTGCAACAGCAATCTCACGGCCGATCCGGGTAAAGATTTTTCCCTTGGCAGCATCGTTCTTTTCTTTCTTGTGCTTGATATTGGCAAATTTGGAATGTCCTGACATAAAAATACGCTCCTTTATTTCTTCAGCTGCAAAACCGTTTCTGGCAGTTCTGCGTTCTCAATCCGCGGTTTTTTCTGCCGCAGTTATTCATCAACTTATGTATCATAGCACTACTTTGCCGTTTAGGCAAGGGCTATTCCTCATTTTTTATCCAGAGCCGTTACACGAACCTTCTGGATCACATTGTTATCTACAGAAAGAATCTGGAACCGATAGCCCTGATACTCGACCTGAGGCTGTTCGCCTTCCTGCGGAATCCGTTCCAGACGGCTGATCAGAAATCCGTTCAGCGTCTCCACTTCTTCATCTTCGAATTCGATGTTCAGCACCGTTTCCGCGTCCTCCAGCATGGTGCTTCCTTCCATCAGGTACACACCGTCCCGAACCTGGATGCCGGTATCCACCTCATCACTTTCATCAAAGATGTTTCCGACGATCTCCTCCAGAATATCCTCCATGGTGACGATTCCGGCTGTCTGACCATACTCGTCCACCACAACGGCAATGTGGTACTTTTTAGACTGCATCTCACGGAACAGCTGCATGATCCGCTTGGTCTCCGGCACAAAATGAGCTTCGTAGAGAAGACCTTCAATCTGATCAATCGGTTTCGTTTTGTTCTCCGGAATCCGCTCCGCGATCACAGTCGCGCGAAGGTGCAGCATGCCGATGATGTCGTCCAGATCCTCCCGGTAAACCGGGAAACGTGTTTTTCCTTCCTTTATCATGATCTCAACCGCTTCATCCAGCGTCAGCGCACTGTCCAGAGAGGCGATATTATTTCTTCTCGTCATGATATCGCGCACCTGCTTGTCATCGAACTCGAGAATGTTGTGGATCATTTCTGCTTCATGCTCCTCAAGGATTCCCTGTTCCTGTCCTTCTTCTACGATGGAAATGATTTCCTCTTCAAATTCTTCTTCTTTCCGGCTCTTTCTTAACATAAAAGCAGGCCATCGCCCATGTGTTTCCATTTCTGCTCCTTTTTCTTTCTATGCATGATCCATCTGATCTGCGTGATCGAACCGATCCAGTCTGCCCGGCACCGGCTGTTTCCTTATCCGCAATCAAGTATAACATCATTCCCACCATCCGTCAAGACCGGCACAGCCGTATTATGTAAGGATGGCAGGAAACATGGATTCACCGAAGATCCAGACTGACACAGAGCGCCTGATTGATCCGGTTGAGCACATCCGTTTCCAGATGGCAGACCTTTTCCCGGAGCCTGCGCTTATCAATGGTGCGAAGCTGCTCCAGAAGCACAACGGAATCCTTTACAATATCGCAGCTTCTGCAGTCAATCTCCACGTGAGTTGGCAGCTTCGCCTTATTCATTTTTGATGTAATGGCGGCACAGATCACGGTGGGACTGTGACGGTTTCCCATATCGTTCTGTATGATCAGCACCGGACGGATACCGCCCTGCTCGGAACCGACCACCGGCCGAAGATCTGCATAATATATATCACCTCGTCTGATAATCATCTCATCACTCTCCATACAAAAGTTTTCACTCTGCGGTACAAAACCGCCTTTGTATTTCCAGTATCTCCGATATTTTCCTGATATATACTATGCCGTTCCTTCAATTTTGCCCGTTCTTTCCCACTTCCGATTGTTTTGGCTGTGAAGCGGCGTCTCTGATTCCAACGACTGTTTTATTCCTCAAAATATGGATCTTCAAAATAATCCTTCGTGCCGATCACACGGCCATTACGCAGGTAAACCCTCGGGATCCGCTTTCCCAGATCACAGAGGAATTCGTAGTTGAAGCTTCCTGCCAGCATCGACGCTTCCTCCACCGTAATCTCCTGTGCACCATCACTTCCAATGACGGTAACGGTATCTCCATTCTGTACATCGGGCACGCAGCTGACATCCAGCATGGTCTGATCCATGCAGACTCTTCCGATTATGGGAACACGATGACCGCGCACCAGCATTTCTCCCCGATTGGACAGGCTTCGCGGATATCCGTCTCCATAGCCGATGGAAACAGTTGCGACCACGGTCTCCTTCTCTGTCACATAGGTGCCTCCATAGCCGATCGGCGTCCCGGCCGGCACTTTCTTCCGATGGATGATTCTCGTCTTCAGCGTCATCGCCGGCTTCAGTTTCACCGAATTCCTGTCCATCTCCTCGGACGGGTAATATCCGTAGAGAGCAATTCCCACACGGAACAGATTGCTTCGAATTCCTGTCATCTCCATGGATGCCGCGCTGTTGCCCAGGTGGCAGACAGGAATCCGGATTCCCTCCTTCTGCAGCACTGCTTCCAGCTCTTCAAACAGGCTGACCTGCTTCCATGCGTCATCCCTTGGGAGCATATCTGCCGTAGCAAGATGACTGAACAGGCCTTCCACGGAAATTCCGGGCATTTGGCCCAGCTGACGGATAAATTGCGGCACCTCTTCTGGCATCAGCCCGATCCGTCCCATTCCGGTATCGGTTTTCACATGAACATAAGCCGTTTTTCCGAGAGCGGCCGCTGTTTTTGAAAGGTATTCTGCCTCCTCCAGCTGGAAAGCCGCATAGCGGATCTCCAGGTTCACCAGTTCTTCAAACTGTTCCCGCGGCACATAGCCCAGCACAAGAATCGGCCTGTCAATTCCGTGACGGCGCAGATTGACTGCCTCATCAATGGTAGCCGTCGCAAAGCCCCATACAAGATCATTGACGGTTCTGGCAATGGGAACTGCTCCAAGACCGTACCCATCGGTCTTTACCACGGCGCAAAGCATTGCCGTTTCCGGCACATTCCTGCGAAATGCCTCCATATTGGACCGGATTGCATCCAGATCCACCTCTGCATATACTCTTGAATATGATTTCATCCTGCTTGCTCCTTCCTCTGCTTCACTGATCCGCTCAGTCCGGCAGACATACACAAAAAGGTCACAGCCTGTCTTACTGACAGCTCTTCATCACTGCCGGGATTGCTGCAAGAAGATCTCTCGCCAGAAGACTGTGACGGCCTTTTTTTTCTGCCGCCTCATTCCCCGCTGCCCCATGAAGCCAGACGCCAAGCGGCGCAGCCTGCTGCGGTTCGATTCCCATTGCAAGAAGGCCCCCGATCATTCCGGCAAGAACGTCACCGCTTCCTCCCGTTGCCATCCCATCGTTTCCGGTCAGATTCAGAAAGACCTCCGATTCATTGGTGCGTACAACGGTTCTCGCGTCCTTACAGACACTGACTGCTCCGAATTTATCAAACAGAAGGCGGGAAGCTTCCTTTCCTCCCATTGCTTTCAGGTCGCAGACCGGACAGTCAAGCAGTCTTGCCAGCTCCCCCGGATGAGGAGTCAGGATCACCCGCTGATCCAGCATTTGCTTTCCTTTTTGTGCCAGAAGATTCAATCCGTCTGCATCGATCACAACCGGCGTCTGGCCCCGCTCATCAAGTACCAGTTCCAGAATGCGTTCTGCTTCTCTGCTCATCGACAGCCCCGGCCCAACTACAATTGCTTTGGCCTGACGGATTGCCTGGACTGTTTGTTCCTTTGTCTGTTCCCATTCCGCTTCCGCATTCAGGATCACTGCCTCCGGCAGCTTCATCTGAAGAATGGGACGGTTTACAGGAGCTGTCAGCACCGTCACCAGCCCGGCGCCCATCCGGTAGGCAGCCTCTGCAGCAAAGCAGGCGGCTCCGGCCATTCCGGCGGCTCCGGCGATCACAAGCACTTTGCCGAAGGTACCTTTATTGCCGGAAGGTTCTCGCTCTCCAAGCCATCTGCGAATGTCGCTTTTTTCCGGTATCTGAAACAGATCACCGCAATCAGGCAGTCCCTTCGGGTCAAATCCGATGTCGAACACCTTCACCTCACCGCAACAGCAGGCACCAGGATACAAAACATGGCCGTTTTTCCGATAGCCAAAGGTTACGGTCAGATCTGCCTTCACTGCCGTTCCAAGAACGGCGCCTGTTGTCGAACAGATGCCGGAACAGATATCAACCGCAACAACCACGGCCTGCTTTGCCCGATCCGGCTTCGCCGCTTTCATGAACGCTTCGATCAGACGTTTGAAGTTTCCGCCAATTTCCCGTGTAAGCCCGATTCCAAACAGAGCATCCACATAGACATCAAAATCGTTCGGGATCACGGTTTCTTCCTGCCATTCGGTTACCCGGATCTTAAGCCGGTCAATCAGCATCCGCTGATACTTCCATTCCCTGGTCGCCTTTTCCTCTTTTCCTGCCAGAAGAATCTCCACCTCATACCCGGACTGAGTCAGCATACGTGCGGCAGCCAGACCATCTGCACCATTGTTTCCTGTTCCTGCCATGATAAAAACGCGCCGCCTGTCTGCCAGCAGCTGCCTGATACAGGCTGCCACCTCATAAGCCGCGCGTTCCATTAACAGGAGTGACTGCATTCCAAATTCTTCGATTGCATACCGGTCCAGCTCTTTTGCCTGCCGGCCATCAAGTACCACTTCCATACCTGCTCCTGCCCTCTTCTCTGTAACGGATTTCTGAATTTACGTTATTTCCCATTCTCCTTGCTGCTGATCCGGTAAGAAATCCGCATCAGACTTTCCGACAAATGGACATTCTCCACCACCACATCATCAGGAAGCATCAGATCCGTATGGGCAAAATTCCAGATTCCCTTCACACCGCAGCGCACAAGACGGTAAGCCGCTTTTTCCGCGGCTGCTTTTGGTAGGGTCAGAGCAGCAATCGCTACCTCATTCTCCTCCAGGTAGGTTTCCAGATCGTCCATGGAATACACCGGTATTCCCCGGATCTGCGTACCGACCAGCCTGGGGTTGATGTCAAACATTGCTTTCATGACAAAGCCACGTTTTTCGAAATTGGTATAGTTGGCAATTGCCTGCCCCAGGTTTCCTGCACCGATAATAATGACGCTGTAATTTTTGTTAAGACCCAGAATGTTTCCGATCTCCGCATACAGGTGTCTGACATTATATCCATAGCCCTGCTGGCCAAAACCACCGAAATTATTCAGGTCCTGACGAATCTGGGATGCCGTGATATGCATTCTTGCACTGAGTTCACTGGAAGAAATCCGCTCAATCCCCTCCTGCATCAGCTCACCCAGATATCGGTAATATCTTGGAAGGCGCTTGATCACCGCCCTTGAAATCTCTCTTTGTTCCATTGGTATCACCTTTCTGATGTGGTATCCGTTACCACGTTAAACTTTCAAAACACTTCTATTATACCATTTGTGAACCTTATGTCAATCTTCTATTTTTCAAAAACCGTGCAGAAACAGCCATTCCATCAAATGTATTTGACTTTTTTCCAGGTATCCGATAGAATAAACTCTGTGAAAAAGGAGGTTTTACCATGATTTTATCCTGCAGCCATATCAGCAAGGCTTTCGTTGACAAGCCGGTTCTGGTTGATGGCAGTTTCCATATTGAAGAACGGGAAAAAGCGGCGATTGTCGGCATTAACGGTGCCGGAAAGTCAACGCTTTTAAAAATTATTACCGGCGATCTGAAACAGGACGAAGGTGACGTGTTTCTCGCCAAAGATAAACGGCTTGGCTATCTCGCCCAGCACCAGGAGCTTGACACAACCAGGACGATTTTCGGGGAGCTTCTCAATACAAAAAAGGATGTGCTTGCACTGGAAGAACAAATCCGCAGCCTGGAACAGCAGATGCAGCACCTAAGCGGTGAGGAACTGGAATCCGCCCTCGCCCGTTATACCAGAATGAACCATCAGTTTGAACAGGAAAACGGCTATGCGCTGAAAAGTGAGATTATCGGTGTACTGAAAGGCCTCGGGTTTGATGAATCCGAATTTGAAAAACCGATCCATACGCTCTCCGGTGGTCAGAAAACACGTGTCGCTCTGGGCCGTCTTCTCCTCTCCAGGCCGGACATCCTTCTTCTGGATGAGCCAACCAACCATCTGGATCTGAATTCCATTGCCTGGCTGGAAACGTTCCTGCTGAATTACAGCGGAAGCGTGATCATTGTTTCCCATGACCGTTATTTCATGGATAAGATCGTAACGAAGATTATTGAAGTGGAAAATACGAGGCTTTCTGTCTATCAGGGCAACTATTCTGATTACAGCCAGAAGAAAAAAGCAGTCCGGGAAAGTCAGCTGAAGGCATGGATGAATCAGCAGCAGGAAATCCGGCATCAGGAAGAGGTGATTACAAAGCTTCGCTCCTTCAACCGGGAAAAATCAATCCGCCGCGCGGAGAGCCGTGAAAAACTGCTCGATAAAATGGTCCGTCTGGAAAAACCAATTGAACTGGATGCTTCCATGCGCCTCCATCTGGAGCCGGCAGTTACCAGCGGAAACGATGTGCTGGAAGTAAGCGGCTTATCCAAGCAGTTCGGCAGTCAGGTTCTCTTCTCGGATGCCTCCTTTTCGGTTAAACGGGGCGAAAAGGTCGCCATCATCGGAAATAACGGTACCGGAAAAACGACGCTCCTGAAAATCATTAACGGCATGCTGGAGGCCGACGGCGGCGAATGCAGACTTGGTTCCCGTGTTATGATCGGTTATTATGATCAGGAACAGCAGGTTCTCCACATGGAAAACAATCTTTTCGAAGAGATTTCCGATGCCCATCCGCAGATGACAAACACGGAAATCCGGAATCTGCTTGCTGCCTTTCTGTTTACCGGCGATGATGTGTTCAAACCGGTCCGCGCGTTAAGCGGCGGCGAAAAAGGCCGTGTCTCTCTCGCTCTTTTGATGCTTTCCGATGCCAATTTCCTGATTCTGGACGAGCCGACAAACCATCTGGACATGATTTCCCGTGAGATTCTGGAACAGACGATCCGCGACTATTCCGGTACCCTGCTTTATGTCTCTCATGACCGCTATTTCATCAATCAGACTGCAACAAGAATCCTTGAGCTGACGAACCAGACCTTTGTCAACTACATCGGAAACTACGATTACTATCTGGAGAAAAAGGATATTCTTGCTCCTGCTGCACCTGACCCCATCCAGGCAGCTTCCAGTGCTGCCCCGGTTTCCAGACAGAACTGGCAGACGCAGAAAGAGGCAGCCGCCAGACAGCGTAAACTGGAAAATGACTGCAAAAAAGCCGAAGCAAACATTGCCCGGCTGGAAGAAAAGAAAGAAACGATTGAAGCATCGCTTTCCGACGGCACAATCAGTTCCAATGCAGCAAGACTGATGGAGCTCCACAGAGATCTGGAAGCAGTTGAACAGGAGCTTTCCAGACTCTATGAACTCTGGGAAACGCTGGCAGAACAGCTTTCCTGATCATCCGACTCCACTGCTCGCGCAAATAAAAATGACCAGCGAAACCCATATCCGGTTTCAGCTGGTCATTTTATTTACACGAGCAATCTGCGCAGCGTGTTTCTTTTTGTATTTGCGAGCAACAAGTCGGGCAGGAGCACCTGCGATTTACATTCTCCACTCAAGATCGCCGCGATCCAGGCAAAGGATCAGCGATTCGGCTGTTGCTATGTTTGTTGCAAGAGGGATGTTGTACATGTCACAGAGACGGCAGATCTCACCAAGGGCATAGTCCTCCGAGTACGCGGTCAGATCGGTGTCGTGAAAGAAAATGAGCATGTCGATATCGTTGCTCATGATTTCGTTCTGGAGCTGCATATCGCCGCCCATGTCACCGGGCAGAAACTTGCTGACCGGAAGACCTGTCGCTTTTTCCACGCGCTTTCCCGTCATTTCCGTTGCTACCAGACGGTGCTTTTTCAGGATTCCTTTGTAGGCAATACAGAAATTCTCCAATAAAGTCTTTTTACTGTTATGTGCTGTTAATCCGATATTCATTCTGCCACCCCAATGCAAATACTATAGTACAATCTGACCGTTCGTAAACAGCATAATAACAGTCAGCCCAATTAAATTTATTATATCAGAAAAATGATGAAATGTCCATCAAATTTTTGTGTAAATCATATCAGATTTTCGAGCATTTCATATCAGATTTTTTACACTTTCACGTTATTCTTCCTGCATTTTGGAAAGACGTTCCGCCTGATCCGCAGCGATCAGACTGTCCAGAAGCTCATACAGATCTCCGTCAAGAACCGCGTCCAGTTTATACAGAGTCAGCTTGATCCGATGGTCTGTCACACGGCTCTGCGGGAAGTTGTAGGTACGGATTTTCTCGGAACGGTCTCCGCTTCCGATCTGACTTCGTCTCTCCTGCGCCTGCTCACTCTGCATACGGGAACATTCCAGCTCATAAAGCTTTGCGCGAAGCACCTTCAGCGCCTTGTCTTTGTTTTTCAGCTGAGATTTTTCATCCTGACAGGAAATAACGATGCCGGTGGGGATGTGGGTCAGACGAACTGCGGAGTCGGTTGTATTGACACACTGTCCGCCGTTTCCGGATGCACGGAACACATCAAATTTACAGTCATTCATGTCCAGGACAACATCCACTTCTTCCGCTTCCGGCATGATTGCAACGGTTGCGGTTGACGTGTGGATTCTGCCGCCGCTTTCCGTCTCCGGTACGCGCTGCACACGATGAACGCCGCTTTCATATTTCAGCTTGGAATAAGCACCCTGTCCGCTGATCATGAATACAACTTCCTTCATACCGCCGATTCCGCTTTCATTAAAGCTGATGGTTTCAACCTTCCATCGGCTGCGCTCGGCATAACGGACATACATGCGGTACAGATCTGCTGCAAACAGAGCAGCCTCATCACCGCCTGCGCCGGCACGGATTTCGACTATTACGTTTTTCTCGTCGTTGGGATCCTTCGGCAGCAGCAGAATCTTCAGCTGCTGTTCCAGGTCGGTAATCGCGCCTCTTGCGTCCGAAAGCTCTTCCTTGAGCATCTCGCGCATATCCGGATCATTCTCTTCCTCCAACATCATCAGGCTGTCTTCCACGGTTTGCTTTTCTTTTTTATAGGAACGGTACACCTCAACAATCGGCGTCAGATCGGACTGCTCTTTCATCAGTCTGCGAAATCGCCCGGGATCTCCCGCCAGCATCGGATCATTGATTTCCTGCATCAGCTCCTCATACCGGATGAGAATCTCGTCCAGCTTATCAAACATGTTGAATTCCTCCTTTTTTCAGATCCGCCGATACCACCCTGTCATTTCCTGCCAGATCTTTTCTTACACGGATATGTTCAAATCCATTCTCCAAAAGAATCCCGCTGACAGCCTCCGCCTGATCATAACCAATCTCCAGATAGATGCTTCCTCCCGGTTTCAGACAGTTTTTTGACTCAGAAGCCAGCCTCCGGTAAAAGATCAGCCCATCCGCACCGCCGCTTAACGCCATGTAAGGTTCATGGTCTTTCACTTCCGGTTCCAGTGTCCGGATCACGTCATCGGTGATGTAGGGCGGATTCGACACAATGATATCGTAACGGTCAGTGACCGGTTCAAACAGGTCTCCCTGCATGAAACGCACCTTCACCCTGTTTGTTTCTGCATTCTGCTCTGCCACTTTCAGAGCCGCTTCTGACAGATCCACCGCATCCACCGCGGCAAACCTGCCATAGTACGCAAGGGCTGCGGCAATGCAGCCGCTTCCGGTGCAGACATCCAGCACGCTGCAGGTTTCCTGTTTGCCGTCCCAGTCTGACAGAACTGCTTCCACCAGATTTTCGGTATCGGAACGGGGGATCAGAACCGCCTCATTGACAAGAAAGGGAAGCCCCATGAATTCCTGTGTTCCAAAGAGATACTGCAGAGGAATCCGTCTGCTGCGCTCTTTTGTCAGCCGCTTCAGTTCGCTGACTGCGTCCAGAGGCAATTCCTGTTCCAGATCCCGTTTCAGAAAATAGCTGCTTCTTGACAGACCAAAACAATGTTCCAGTATCAGCCACGCATCCCAATCGGCGTCCTGCACTCCTGCCTGTTTTAATTCTTCTTCACAAAAGTTCAGCAGCTTCCGAAAGGTTGTCACCATGTCCGTCTCCTCACTTTTTCTCCGGGAAATTTTCTGCCTGGTATGCTTTCCAGTCAAACACAGCTTCTACCGCCTGGATCGCAACCTCAACCATGTCATCAGTCGGTTCCTTTGTTGTCAGACCCTGCAGCATGAGTCCCGGTCTGCTCAGAACATCCATCAGCTTACTGCTGCTGTTTCCTGCCGCACGCAGAAACTCGTAGGAAACGCCGGCAATCACAGGGATCAGAACAATTCTTGTGAGGATCTTGATCCAGATGTTTTCCGGGCGGATTAC
Organism: Lachnospiraceae bacterium; assembly: GCA_017472605.1. Lineage (GTDB taxonomy): Bacteria > Bacillota > Clostridia > Lachnospirales > Lachnospiraceae > Anthropogastromicrobium. Next base: position 60,537 of record JAFUPV010000038.1, on the reverse strand, counting down.
GAGGAAAAAGAGAATGCTGATTGTCATTACGATCAGCATGAAGCTGGTACCGCAGCGCTTGTGTTCTTTGGAACACTTCATGACATTCTCCACAGTCAGATCAAGTCCCTGCTCAATGCAGTTGATGCATTTGTGCTCCGCGCCGTGATACATGTAGGTGCGGCGGATATCCTTCATCAGAGAAATCAGAGCCACATAGGCAATGAAAATTGCCAGGCGAAGAATTCCCTCAAACAGAGCCATCAGAAATCCGTTGCCAAGAACTGGTCTTACCCAGCCGGAAATAACAGTTGGGAGTACCATGAAAATCAACACAGCCAGGATGACAGAGATGACCATCGTCACATCCATGATCGCTTTTTCCAGTTTATCACCGAACTTCTCTTCCAGCCATTTTTCAAAGCGGCTTGGCTCTTCTTCGATTTCCTCTTCCGCGAACTGGTCTGCGGAAAAGGTCAGACTCTTCATTCCCAGGGCCAGCGAATCGATCATGTTAAAGATTCCCCGGATAAAGGGCAAACGAAACAGTTTACACTTTGCTGTTACTCCGCGGTAGGTATCTTTTTTTACAACAATCTCACCATTGGACTTCCTGACTCCCACTGCATAGTTCTCGCCATTGCGCATCATGATGCCTTCCATGACTGCCTGGCCGCCAATTCCAGATGATTTCATCTGAACTCCTTTCTGCCGGAGTTTCCGGCTGCAAACAGATTCTTTGTTTCTCCCGCTCCATGCACGGAGAACGCTTTTTATGTAAAACAAAAGAGGTTGAGATCCTGCAATCCCAACCTGTCCTCTGTCATACCAGTCTTATTTATTAAGACCATATTTACGATTAAATCTCTCAATACGACCGCGAGCGCTAGTAGACTTCTGCTGTCCGGTATAGAACGGATGGCACTTAGAGCAGATTTCCACGTGGATCTCCTTCTTGGTTGAACCGGTGACAAACTCATTGCCACAGTTGCATACAACCTTTGCCTGATAATACTTTGGCTGAATTGCTTCCTGCATTTCTTTCACCTCTTTTTCTTCGGTAGATGGTTTCCGACCATCCCCAATCATTTTTTGTTCAGATCGTTCCTGTCTGAACATACAACATCAAAAATATATCACAGATTGCTTCTCTTTGCAAGTCCTTTTTCAATTTTTTTATCCTAACATCGTGTGGATCAGATAGCTGTACACTTCCTGGCTCTTCTTCTGCCAGTTTTCGCAGATCTGCTCCGCGATCTCTTCTGTGGCGGCTGACATTTTCAGATCAATGAGCTTGCGTTTTCCCTCTCTCACTTCGCAGTGAACCTCATAGTCGTTTCCGGTTGTCTTGTAATAATCTGCAAGAATTGAATTTTCCATCCGCAGTTCAAACCGGTTTTTCTCCAGAAATTCCTCGATGTCCTGTTTTACCACGTCAGAAAGCTTGTTTTCGAAATAATAAAGAACCTCTTCCCCTTCTTTTGTCATTTCATACAGCGAGGTGTTGCGGACGGTCTCCTTACGAATCAGAGACGATTCCTGCAGATCATTGATCACCTGCTGGAAGGTAAAGTAATTCGTATAAGATTTGTCGAGAAAAAATTCCGACATCTGTCCGTTGGACAGAGGGAAATTGACTCGCTTCAGCATATATAATACCATAAGCTTATACAAAGTTGTCGGTTCTGAAATCATATGTATCCCTTTCCAGACAGCCCTGGCTGATCCCCTGCACCTTCAGCTCGTGGTGGATGGCATTCAGCACCTGCATTTTTGCTGTGCTCCACTCCGGTGCGATCAGTCTGGAGGACGGTCCGTCCCCTGTCAGCCGGTGAATCACGATATGCTCGGACAAATGACCGATGCACAAGCATATCAGTTTCACATATTCCTCCATCGTCAACACCTGAAACATACCGGCCTGATACCAGTCTGCCAGTTCTGTACTTTCTATCACATGTAATAGCTGTAATTTTATTCCCTGTAAATCCATCCGGTTTAACCACTGGATCGTTTCAAGCATGTCTTCCGTGCTCTCCCCCGGCAAACCGAGAATGACATGCACAATTACTTCAATCCCGATCTGCCTCAGACGACTGACTGCGTCGGTGAAGCAGGACAATTGATATCCCCTTCTGATTTTCTCTGCGGTCCTTTCATGGATTGTCTGAAGACCAAGCTCAACCCAGACCGGTTTCCGTTTCTGATACGATGCCAGCAGACGGATCACATCGTCATCCAGACAATCCGGTCTGGTAGCGATGGAAACCACGTCAATCTGCGGATGAAGAAACGCCGGCTCATAGACCTCCTGCAGAACTGCTGTTGGAGCATAGGTGTTGGTGTACGCCTGATAATAAGCGATATATCCGCTGGCTTTAAACCGGGTCAGACCAGCAATTCCTTTCTCGATCTGCGTTTCAATGGAATCTCTTCTGTCTCCCGCAAATTCCCCGGAGCCTCCGCTGCAGAAACTGCAGCCTCCATAACCAATGGTCCCGTCACGATTGGGACAGGTGAAGCCGGCATCCAGCGCTACCTTATACAATTTACCGCCATAGCGTCTCTTCAATTCATAGTCCAGAGATCGGTATGGCTTCTCACCCCATTTTTTCATCCAGTTCCTCCATCCCCATCCTCCGACATCAGGACAGATATATTTAACTATATCAAGTTTCATATCATTCGTCAAGGAGCGAAAATTATTCTTTTCTTTTTTCTGTTTTTGTTATATAATAAGTGTTAGCATTCGCCAAATCACACATACTCGGATTCTTACCGGACATGTCACCGGCATTTTCATCCGGATCTATGGACAATGCAAAATCATTTCTCTGTTAAACGTACCTGTTGTGCGTTTTTATGGAAACTTTCTAAAGGAGCTTTATATGCGCGAAAAACTGGAAACCCTTTCTTTATTACAACTTCGCGAAATCGCCAAATCAAATGGCCTGAAACGTGTTACTACTTATCGCAAACCGGAACTGATTGACCTGCTTCTTGGATTAGCAGACTCACAGCAATCCAATGTTCCGGATCCTTCCGAAAATACAGCTGAAGAATCGGTAACGGACACTTCACCGGATACTTTCTCCGAACAATCTGAGACTCCTCAGAACACTGATGACAATACCTCTGACGAAGGGGCTGACACGTCCGATGCCCCTTCCGAAAAAAATACAGAAGATTTTTCAGAGCGTTCCGCTTCTTCCGCACGCTCTTATACGCAGCCAACGGATTCTCCCTATTCAAGAAGACGAACCACATACACCGGTATCCGCACACCGCGGCCGCGTCCCACATCCGGTACCCGTCAGTCTCAAAACCGTGACAACTGGCAGTCTCAAAACAGAGAAAACTGGCAGTCCCAGAGCAGGGACAACTGGCAGTCCCAGAACAGGGACAACTGGCAGTCCCAGAGCAGAGAAAACTGGCAGTCTCAGAACAGAGAGGGATGGCAGTCTCAGAACAGGGACAACTGGCAGTCCCAGAACAGAGAAAACTGGCAGTCTCAGAACAGAGAGGGATGGCAGTCTCAGAACAGGGACAACTGGCAGTCCCAGAACAGAGAAAACTGGCAGCCTCAGAACAGAGAAAACTGGCAGTCTCAGAACAGAGAAAACTGGCAGTCCCAAAGCAGAGAAAATGGAATTTCTGCCAATAAGGATTTCAGTGCTTCTTCCGGCACCGGCGGTTATGTCCGCAGAACCGGAGGCTATACCCAATCCTACAACCAGGTAACACCAGAGTCTGCACGCTCAGGCAAATCACTCAGTCTCACTCAGCAGGAAGAAACCATATCACAGACTGCAGCTCCCTATGCAGCTGAGCTGGCCAGCGACGAACCGGCTCACGGTATTCTCGAGGTCAATCCGGATGGATTCGGTTTCCTCCGTTCTGAAAACTATCTGACCGGCGATAACGATGTCTACGTTTCCCCCGCCCAGATCCGCAAGTTTAACATGAAGACTGGCGATGTCATTGACGGGGTTCGCCGCGTGAAATCCGGAAATGAAAAATTTGCTGCCCTTCTCTATGTAAATAAAATCAATGGATTTGAACCGGCAATGGCGGAAAAACGTCCTTCTTTTGAAGATCTGACACCAACCTTCCCTGACTCCAGGCTGAGTCTGGAAACACCGGATGGACCTGTCTCTCTTCGCATCCTTGACCTTCTCTGTCCGATTGGAAAAGGTCAGCGCGGAATGATTGTTTCTCCCCCAAAGGCAGGAAAGACAACGCTGTTAAAGGATATTGCCAAAGCAATCACTAAGAATTATCCTTCCATCCGACTCATCGTTCTTCTGATTGATGAGCGTCCGGAGGAAGTAACTGATATTAAGGAATGCATCGAAGGTACCAATGTGGAAGTGATTTACTCCACCTGTGATGAGCAGCCGGATCACCACAAACAGGTGGCAGAAATGGTTCTTGAACGTGCAAAGCGTCTTGTTGAGCACGGTCAGGATGTCATGATTCTTCTGGACAGCATCACCCGCCTTGCAAGAGCCTATAACCTGACGGTTACGCCAAGCGGACGTACACTTTCCGGCGGTCTCGACCCCTCAGCCCTGCACATGCCGAAAAAGTTTTTCGGTGCAGCCCGCAACATGCGTGAGGGAGGGAGTCTTACCATTCTTGCTTCTGCTCTTGTTGAAACAGGAAGCCGCATGGATGACGTTGTATTCGAAGAATTCAAAGGAACCGGAAACATGGAACTCGTTCTTGACCGAAGGCTTTCCGAGCGCCGCATCTTCCCGGCGATCGATATCTGCAAGTCAGGTACAAGACGTGATGATCTTCTTCTGTCAGCGGCTGAACAGGAAGCGGTGAATCTGATCCGCCGCCATACCACCGCCTCCCGCCAGGAAGATTCCGTGGAACGGATTCTGGATCATTTTGCAAGAACGAAAAACAATCAGGAGTTTGTAGAAAGCATTGCAAAACAGTTCCAGATCAGGAACTGACTGCTATAACAGGATTTTTCTTATCACAGACACAAAGAGCCGGAATTGTGAAAAACACAATTCCGGCTCTTGAATTATCCCTGCATTCAGCCGAACATGCCTGTGACAGTTCAGTTGGATGGTTCTCCTACATCCAGTCAAACATGCCTGTGACACGATTAATCAGATTTACACGAACAGCATGTCTCTTCTCGTTATTCACCTCTGCTCATTTCTGAGACCGATGAAGCACATTAAGAATTTCCCCCAGCTCCTCCGCGGCCAGCTGTCCAGGCGCACTCGCTCTCCCTACCGTTCCAAAGGTCAGCACTGATCCGCAGAATTCTCCGCAGACGCGGCTGATTACACCGGTTTTCCCCATGGACATGGTAATCAGCGGTGTTTCCGGATATTTCTCGTGAAACTGACAGGACACAGTCAGCAGAGAAAGGACATCTGCACGCGAATTCGGCATCACAGCCAGTTTGCACACATCCGCTCCTGCGTTTTTCATGGAACAGAGGATTTCCATCATTTTTTCCGTTTCCGGCGTTTTCTGAAAATTATGACTGGACGCAATTACCGGAATCCCATGCCTGTGCGCGGCGGTCAAAACAGCATTCAGAACAACACTGCCTTTTGACAGCTCCACATCCACCGCATCCGCACCTGCTTCTATCGCTTCCCGAATCAACGCCGTGTAGACGGTATCATCCAGACTGATCTCTCCGCCTTCTTCTTTTGTACGAATTGTAAACAGAACAGGAATCCTTCTTCCGCAGGCGCGGATCTGATTCAGACCGTTTCGAATCCCATCTTTCTTTTTCAGATCTGCATACCAGTCTGCACGCCACTCCAAAATCTGGGAAGCAGGTTCCAGAGCCGCTGCTTTTGCACACAAGCTCAAATCGTCCTGAGAAACCGCGGTCAGAGGAACACAGATTTTTAGTCTGCCCTCACTCAGGTTTACATCTCCGATCCACACAGTATTCATGCAAGCATCTCCGTCAGATTCTCACGGATTGCCGCGATAAAGGTTTCGCTGTCAACCTTCTTTACGTTCTCCAGGGTGGAGATCGATGCCAGATCGCCAGTCATGGTTCCCTCTTCGATTGTTTTGATTGTTGCAGCCTCCAGGCAGTCTGCATAGCGTACCAGATCAGCAAGTCCATCCAGCTCTCCTCTCTTTCGGAACGCTCCGGACCAGGCAAAGATCGTAGCTACCGGATTGGTGGAAGTCTTCTTTCCTTCCAGGTACTGATAGTAATGTCTCTGAACGGTTCCGTGGGCAGCCTCATATTCATAGTTGCCATCCGGGGAAACAAGGACAGAAGTCATCATTGCCAGAGAACCAAACGCTGTTGCAACCATATCGCTCATTACATCACCGTCATAGTTCTTGCATGCCCAGATATAGCCGCCTTCCGAACGGATCACTCTTGCTACCGCATCGTCAATCAGTGTATAGAAATAGGTGATTCCAGCCTCTTTAAACCGTTCCGCATATTCCTGATCGAAGATTTCCTGGAAAATATCTTTAAAGGTATGATCATACTTTTTGGAAATGGTATCCTTTGTCGCAAACCAGATGTCCTGCTTTGTATCAAGCGCATAGTTAAAGCAGCATCTTGCAAAACTCTCGATGGACGGTTCCAGGTTGTGCTGACCCTGAACCACACCTGCTGACTGGAAGGTATGAACCAGTTCTCTCTGCTCAGAGCCATCTTCAGCAGTGTATACCAGCTCCACTTTACCTGCTCCCGGAATCTTCATCTCAGAGGCTTTATACACATCACCGTAAGCATGTCTGGCAATGGTGATCGGCTTCTTCCAGTTCTTTACCATCGGCTCAATTCCCTTGACAATGATCGGTGCGCGGAAAACAGTACCGTCCAGAATGGCACGGATGGTTCCGTTGGGGCTCTTCCACATTTTAGACAGATTGTACTCCGTCATGCGGGCTGCATTTGGTGTAATGGTTGCACACTTGACAGCAACTCCGTACTTCTTTGTTGCTTCCGCAGAGTCAATAGTAACCTGATCGTTTGTTTTCTCTCTGTATTCCAGTCCAAGATCATAATACTCAGTCTTCAAGTCCACAAATGGAAGGATCAGTTCATCTTTAATCATTTTCCAGAGAATTCTGGTCATCTCATCTCCATCCATCTCTACCAACGGTGTCTTCATCATAATCTTTTCCATCATACATACCTCCACAGGAATCATTCTTGTAACAGCTCAGGCGGACACGGGAGATTATCCGCGATTGAGCAATCATCGTTATTATACTCCGTCGCTTGAATTCCTGCAACCATCTTTTTTCGGAATCGTTTCCGAATCTACGGATACATTTTCGTCATCCCCGTTCCAAGATAAAAAAACTGAAGAACTTCCTGCCAGGTCAATCCCATCTGCAGCATGGCATGAGCCGCGTTCTGAGACAGTCCGATCCCATGGCCGTTTCCGCCCCCGTAAAACGTAAAGCTGATCAGCTGATCTCCCTCATAGTTTGCGCAGGGATAAAAAAAGGCACTGGGGAGATAATTTCCTTCACTTTCCGACCGTCCCTGAGACGACCGGTTTATGTAGACTCTTGCAGGACTTCCGAACACGTTCCGGATCACCATCTCCTTATCCAGACAGATCGTTCCCTGCTCGCAGAGGATTGCAACTTCTCCTGCCATTCCTCCGGAAAGACGTTTTGTCACTACAATATTCTGCAATCCGTTCAGCCACAAAGGATCTGCGGTGCATTCTGCTCCTGCACTGTCAACCGCTCGAATTCCCGTTCCAGCCGCCAGCTGCTCTGTCAGCCGCTCTGACAGAGACTGTTTCAAATCTTCCAGGCCGATTGTGTAGTTCCAGCGGTACCAGGTACAATCATCTTCATAGGCCGGATAATCCCAGTTCATGATAAACGCGCGGAATTCTTCCTCCGAATAGTAATTAATCTCTCCCTGATAAGTCAGATTCTGTGTCCGCAGAAAGGGCAGGATTTCGCCTCCCCAGATTGCGTTGTCCGAGTTATAGCCGCATGAGGTTGAGAAGAAATAAGGAACAAACGGCTTTCCCTGCCAGGTCATGACAATTCCTCTCGTATCAGACGAAGCCAGGGAAGAAGTCTCGTGAACCGGCGCCGCGTTATATACCTGATAGTCTGTTGAATCATTGACTGCTGCCCCATAGGCATCCATCACCCCGTTCGTCAGCTTCTGATAGGCATAAGTACGGGTGCAGACCGCCTGCAGCATTGCAGCTTCCCGCCCATAGGACGCCGGCATCTCACTTGGAACAACCCGTTCCACATAGGCTTCCAGACCAAGCTCGTTTACGATCCGGATTCCGGCATCTTCCAGATAGAGATCAAGGATTCCCGGATAGGTATTGACCAGATTCCGGTGAGCAATGCTGTCGATCCGGACACCTCCTGTCTCTGAACTCACACGAATGCTCCCGTCCTGAAAGAAGGGATGGTCACGGCTGATCGTAACTGTCTGCCCACCGGTATAAATCTGCGCTTTTTCTCCCGTCTGCAGCTGAAACGTTCCGTCACAGGAGATTGTTACGAACTCATGATACTCGCTGCTGTAGTCCGAAACAGTCAGACGAACGCGAATTCCCGGCTCCGACACGGTACCAGCCGCAGCCATCTCCGGGCTGGTCTCCCCCGCGGCAGATAATTCCTGCTCCGTCTCGGACGGCATCGGATCAGACTGTGCCGAATTGGTCGGTACCGTATTGGACTGTTCCTGAGCAGACTGTGCTTCTTCTCCAGGCATCTCCTGCGTTTCCTCCACCTCTGCCGGCTGCTCCGCTTCTGTTCCGATCAGACTGCCGGAAATCATTACCGCCTGTTCCTGTCTGCCACTGGTTTTTCTTATTCCTGCTCCCAGAACGCAGCACAGCAGAATCAGCAGCTCAAAAAAAGTAACAATCCCAATCACCCTTGTCAGGGAACCGGGAAAAGAATAACGTCTCTGTCCCATAAAAACCTCCGATATCCGCTTATCGGTTCAATTCTGTTTATGAACAAGCAAAGAGACACCGTTTTCACAGCGCCTCTTCTTACGAGTAATTATCCTTTGTAAATCCCAGAATGCCGTTCCTGCTCATTTGACGCCTAGCAAAGCTAGGTGGGCAACCGCAACCAGACTTCTGCCTTCCACTGCATAACGGAGGCCTGACATCCGCCTGGCAATATAGGAATCCCTATTGTGTCATGTAGGTTCAAATATAAAACAGGTGTCGCACACCCCAGGACACTTATAGTATACCACAGATCACTCAAAAATCAAGTAGAACATATTGGAATTTCTTTATGCAGATTTCCTGAGTATGTCGGATTATCCTCTGCGGATGATCAGAACAGCTACCATCGCACCTGCCACAATTGCAATCAGGGCGATAATGATCATGATTCCCAGCATCAGTACATCTTCATTCACCTCATAGTGATGCTGTGTCGCACTGTTCTCCAGCTGTTCCTGCGCAGTGGAGCTCTCGGCAGCGGTTTCTGTTTCTTCGGTAACCGGTTCTTCCGTCACTTCTGCAGTTATGGTAACTTCTTCTGTCGTTGTCTCTGCTTCCGTTGTTGGTGCTTCCGTTTCCGGTGCATCTGTCGGTGCAATCGTTGTATATGGTGCTGCAACAGCAGAACCTTCCGGTGTCAGAAGAAAGTCGGTTGAAATATAAAAGCTTCCGTTCGCCGTTTCCACATGGCTCCATCCTGCAAATGTACCAATCCGGTGAAGCTGTGTTCCTGTCATGGCAGAACCAACCTGTGCGGACAGAGTACTCGGCAGCTCGCGGATCCGGACATCGCGATCCGTAACTACCACATCATCAACTGCGGTATAGGTAACATTGGGATAGGATCCGGATACAAGGCCGAACGCATAATCAAGAAGAATCTGTGTGTCAATGTAGAAATGCTCATTGTCCGATTCCATGATAACAGAGATCAGATCCACATTGTGACGTTTCGCAGCTGTTACCAGCGTTCTTCCTGCCTCAACTGTATTTCCTGTTTTTCCGGCATAAACACCTTCACAGGCAATTGCACCGTTTACAAGCTGATGCGTCATCTGACATTCTCTTGCCTGATTTACATTGGTTGCCGGAATGGTATAGTTTACTGTAGAAACAATTTTGGCGAACGTCTCATTTTTCATTGCGTACTGAAAAATCAGCGCCATGTCGTGAGGCGTGGTATAGTGATTCTCATCATGCAGACCATGAGGATTGACAAAATGAGTATTCACAGCACCAACCTGCGCCGCTTTCTGATTCATCAGTTCCGCGAACTGCTCAATGGATCCGGCTGTAAACTCCGCAAGCGCGTTGCCGCACTCATTCGCAGAACAGAGCATCAGACCATACAGCGCATCCTCCACCGTCATCTGTTCTCCCACCGCTGCCTTTGGCGACAGTGTGGAACTGTTGGCAGTCAGCGAATTGACCGCATACTCGGAAAACGTCAGTGTCTGATTCAGGTCTTCACAGGCTTCAATCGAAACAATGGCGGTCATAATCTTTGTGATGCTTGCAGGGAATTTCTGTACATCCATGTTCTTCTGGAACACAATTTCTCCCGTGTTCATGTTCATGACACAATATCCGGAAGCATGGACATCCGGCCCGTTCTGCTCCGCAAATGCCGGACTGATCTGAAGCAGCATCATCGCTGCCAGCGCCAGCACCAAAGCAATTTTCTTCATCTTTTTCATTGCAAACTCCTTACCCTCGCGCCTGCATACAAAACACTTCCAGGGAAGCGCGCAGCTTTGTATACAAATACACTGTATTTCACGGCACAATTCCCTTGGTTGGAAACATGCCGGATACTATCTCCGCTATTATACATCAAATCCGGCATAAATGCAACTATTTATGGGTTTTCCTTCCATTTCTCGCTTAAAAGAGCCGGAATACTGAGCCTTCCCCACCCCTGATGGCAAAAAGAAAGTTTCATGTCAACCGCCCGCTCCCGAATTCTCAGTTTTACATCCCTGTTTGTCATGGCCGGATATTTTTCCAGAAGCAATGCGATGGCTCCGGAAACGATCGGTGTTGACATGCTGGTTCCGCTCTTTACCGAATAGGGCGGATCACTCCGCCTTCTCATGCTGTTGACTGAGATAATATTTGTTCCCGGCGCAATCACTTCCGGTTTGCAGATGCAGGACAGAGTCGGTCCTCTTCCGGAATAATTTTCAAATTTCCTTCCATGTTCATCAATCATCAGACCATCATCGCAGGATCCGACGGTAATGGTTTTTCTGCTGACGCCAGGAGATGTGATATTTGTCTTTCCATCCCCCTCATTTCCTGCTGCCGTACAGACTATCATTCCGGCATCCCAGAGCGCATTGACTGCAAGAACAAGTCTGGAATTTTCCCCCTGTTTCCAGGTTGCGCCGGCTGAAATGTTCACAATCCGGATCTCCAGCTTTTTCTGCACGGAAAGAATCCATTCAATCCCCTCCAGCATGCTTGCCAGTTTTCCGTTTCCTCTCGGATCCAGTACACGGACCGGGACAAGAGCCGCACCAGGTGCCACACCACGGATCCTGCCGTCAGACATGGTTCCGTCGCCGGCGATTATTCCGGCTACATGGGATGGTGTTACAATCACCGCTTCAGCCTGCTCTGTACCTGCTTAAAAAGTTCCTCTGAAAGAATGGGTTCATGCGTATGCTCCCGCCGAACCCATTCCTCCTTCCGCACATACCTGCGCTTTGTTTCTTTTATGCATTGCTTCACGCTCTTTCCCTGAAGCATATGACCAAGATAAACTTCATTTGTCAGAATCCGTTTTATCGTCATCGCATTCCATGTTCTGGCCGAATCGTCTCTGCATTTTCCCACTCCCGGCGGTTTGATTTCCTGTTCCTCCAGATAACGACAGATCTGTCTCATTGAATTTCCTCCGGCATACTGCATAAAAATGTCTCTGACGATCTGTGCCTCTCCCGGATCCGGAACCAGAAGATGTCTGTTCTGCTGACTTTTCCGGTATCCATATGGAGCAAACGATCCAATGAATTCACCGTCACGGACCTTTCGGTGAAGAACCGCTTTTACGCTGTCTGAAAGATCTTCACAATACCATTCATTGATCAGACCATATATCTGCCTTGCCTTTTTATTTCTGTGAGAACCGCTGTCCGTTCCGTCTACCACACCGAGAAACCGGATTCCCAGCAGCGGAAACTCACGATGCAGATATTTCTCCACATGATTCATGTTTCTGGAAAAGCGTGACTGGCTTTTCGCAAGAATCACATCGAACATGCCCTTTCGCGCATCACGAATCATCTGCTGAAATCCCGGACGTTCTTCGTTTAGCCCGGAACAGTCTTCATCCACATACTCCTTTACAATCTGATAGCCATGCTGTCCGGCATATTCCTTCAGCAGCATACGCTGATTTTCAATGCTCTCACTGTCTCTGTTCTCTTCCTTTCCCTCATCCTGCCTGCTTAGCCTCATATACATGACAGCCCGTTCCATCCTGCTCCTTCTTTGTATCGAATTCCTGATACCAGTATATTCAAAAAGGGCTTCTGCCTGCCGCAGAAACCCTTTCCATTTTAAAAACTGATCATATGCGTAAACCTGCTCAGATAGCTGTCTCCATCCGGTGTGTAGATCATCAGCGGAGTAACCACGCTGCGGTAAACCTCCGTTACTGTGACCTGGTCGGTCGAATACGCTTCCACGTTATGAAAAATCATTGGCAGTCCGTTGGAATTCACTCCAAGATACAGAACTGCATGATCTTCCATCAGTAAGATTGTACCGGGAGCCTGACCGATAATCCGGTTATATTTCTCATTTTCACTCATCTGAGAAATATCAGCAGCAGTTTCTCCCGCATAGACAAGCTGCTGCGTTTCACGGGGCAGAATCACACCAAAACAGCGGTAGATTGCACCAAGCGCTGAAGAGCAATCCATAAATCCGCCGGTATCCCCCCATCCAAAGGGCATATCGATCAGGTTGTATGCCTGCTCAAGAATCATTTCTTCACTCAGCGTCAGATAACCGATATTAATGCCGCCTTCCGCATGTATCCAGACCTCAGACTGGTACAGATTTCCATTCTCGTTGGACTTCGGAATCCAGACAACTGCATGTTCTCCTTCCATCCGTGCAAGCGGAAGCTTTGTCCCCATCCGCAGCTCCTCTTCTCCGGCCAGAATTGTATCTTCTGTCACAACAACAAAGTTCTCCGGGTTGGAAAACATTTTCATTTCTTCCCGCTGGCAAAACGCAATTTCATCCGTTTCAATCCATCCGCACGCATTGGACCCCTGAACAAAACTCCAGATTTCATCCGCGGTCTGATGAAGAACAACAACTCCTTCACCAATCATAAACATCGATTCCTGGAAGTAATCTGCTGCTTCTTCCGTATTCTCCTTTGAGAGTTTCTGCCAGGACGGGTATGCCCGCACCGCTGTGTTGTCAATCACAACCCCATACCGCAACGCAACCGGATCCGCAATCGCGGAAACATTGCGCCGACTGATTACCGGATCCAGATCTCCTTCCTGACGCAGCACACCATCCAGATAGATGCAGACATCCGGAATGAAGTAATGATCAATCTTTTTTCTTACATCTGCCGCACTGATCTGCGTCAGATTTGCCACATCAACGATCCCCGACAGCTCCCTGCCCAACATCAACGCATTGACTACCAGAACCTCCTGCGCAATTTCCGATGTCATAACTGTACGGCTTTCAACAGCAGGTACCGTCACAATTACCGGTTCCTGCTTTGATTCGGATGCAAGACAGGTTCCTGTCCCTTTGGTAATGACAGCCAGCCCGATACATGCCGTTATCAAAGGTAACTTCCAATTCATATGTTTCCCCCACTTTTATCCAGTGACTCCGCGTTTCATCGCGAATGATCGTTTCAATCATGCACTGAATCCCTTTATCTTCTTTACTTTCACCTTGATCGGCTTCGGCGGCTTCTCATCTTTTCTGTGAATCCACCAGTTCAAGGTCACATCATAGATTTTTTCAAACAGTTCCACAAGCATCGGGCAGAAATTGATTGCCGCAATGATTACAACAACAGCCGTGAAATTCAAACCGACCAGCTCCATGATATGCTGCCCAACGATCATGGCAATCAGATACACAGTCTGCATGGTGTAGATGACAAATTTCCGGTACGGTGTCATCGGTGAATAGACTTTCCGCAGGGTCAGCATGTAATTCCAGCCCGTAGACAGAACGCAGACCGTCGCCAGCATCTCCTTGGGACAACCAATCGCCAGACCAACATTGGTGACGATCAGAATGGTCAGCGAAATGGTCAGCGAGGTCGGAAGAGACATTCTCAGCACCTGTCGGAAAAATGCCTTTTCAATCCGGTCAAACCGCGGCTCCAGCTGAAGCAGCGCAGTCGGTATCGCAACCGCACAGCCGTTGATTACGGACAGCTGAATCGGCTGGAACGGATAGGACTGCCCGAGGAAAATTGTAAAAAGGGCAGTAATCACGGAAAAACCAGTTTTGATAAGGAACATGGAGGAAGCAGCTTTGATATTGTTGACAACGCGCCGTCCCTCATTCACAATGTGCGGCATGGATGCAAAATTGGAATCAAGAAGAACCAGATTTGCCGTATTTTTCGCCGCATCGCTGCCGGATGCCATCGCTATGCTGCAGTCCGCTTCTTTCAAAGCCAGGACATCGTTTACTCCATCGCCGGTCATCGCCACTGTCCGCCCGGCCTGTTTGAGGAATACAACCATCTGCTGCTTCTGTTTTGGCGTTACACGCCCAAATACCGAATATTTCAGTACTGCATCTGCCAGTTCCTCGTCCGTCATCAGTGTTGTAGCATCTACATAGTTCTCTGCGCCTTTCAGTCCTGCTCTCGCCGCAATGGCAGCTACTGTTACCGGATCATCGCCGGAAATTACCTTCAGCTCCACTCCCTGCTTATCGAAGTAGGATAAGATTTCCGGTGCCTCTCTTCGAATCACATCTGTCATCAGAATGAATCCTGCCAGCTGAAAACCGTCCGTCAGCTCATAATCATTCATATAGTTCGGCGAATGGGCAAGCACCAGCACACGAAGACCCTGTTTTGCGTATTCATGGATCTGATTCAGGATCTCCGGATCCTGTTCCTTAAAGATAAACTGATAGGCGCCAAGCAGATAGGTACCTTCGTCCTCGAATACAACACCGGAAAATTTTCGTTCAGAAGAAAACGGAAGAACCATTCTTGTTCCTTCGCCGTTTGTAGCCGGGAACCGGAATTTCAGTGCCAGATAGGTTTCATTCTGATCATTCAGAACTGCCATTACACGTCCCATGACGTTTTCAATGTCCACCGCTTCATTCAGATTGACCACGCTGTCCACACAGAGACGTCCCTCCGTGATCGTTCCGGTCTTGTCAAGACAGAGCGTATCCACACGGGCAAGCGTTTCGATGCAGTACATTTCCTGCACCAGTGTTTTTCGCTTTGCAAGACGCATGACACCAAGGGCAAGGGCAATGCTTGTCAGCAAAACCAGTCCTTCCGGGATCATACCAAGGACTGCAGCAACCGTATCCAGCGCAGCCTGCTCATAGGAACTTCCGCTGATAAAATACTGTTTGCAGAACAGGAGAATTCCAACCGGTACGATGATGATGCTGATCAGTTTCAGGATCTTATTGATATATTTCTGAAGTTCGGAATGATAGCGTTTGAATTTTTTTGCTTCCGATGAGAGTTTTTCCATGTAACTGTCTTTTCCGACTGCTGTCAGCACACACAGCGCACGTCCGCTTGTTACATAGCTTCCGGAAAGAACCGCGTCTCCCTTTGCCTTTGGTATGGAATCCTGCTCACCAGTCAGCAGTGACTCATTGACATCCAGTGTTCCATCAACAACAATTCCGTCTGCAGGGATCTGGTTCCCCGCTCTCAGCTCAATCAGATCATCCTTTACCAGCTCGTTCACCGGTGTCTTTTTCTTCACTCCGCCGCGCACAGTCTCGACATGGCTGATTGTAAGGATTCTCAGCTTGTCCAGCGTGCTTTTCGCCCGCAGCTCCTGAAAAATACCGATTGCCGTGTTGGCAATGGCAATGAAGATAAAGAGCATGTTTTTATATGAGTGGACTGATATTACAAGAACAAATAAAATAACATTGATCAGGTTGAAAAAATTAAAAATATTGCTGGTGAAAATTTCTCTCACCGTCCTGTTGCTGGACGATTCGATCACATTCACCTGTCCATCTGTCTTTCTCTGTTCGATTTCCTCTTCTGTCAGACCAATGTAGCGGATACTTCCATCTTCCGACACTGTTGTACGGACATCGGGGATCCCAATTTTCTGATCTTCCATCTGAAACTCCTGTTTTGTCATTCCTGTCAAACCTTTCTGTCAGTCCGGCATTGCCTGCCGGTTTTCTTCTATTCAAGCTTCCATCTTCTGCAAATCATCGGACGCACATATTTCAGAGAAAGATACGCCCATAAACTGCCAAATAAAAATCCGCCTGCCACATCGGACGGATAGTGTACATAAAGATACATTCGTGAAAACGCAATCAGCACAGCCAGGATCAGAGCTCCCATCCCGACCTTTTTGTTCATTCCGGCAAGAATCCACGCCGATTCGACGGAAACCTGTGTATGTCCGGAAGGAAAGGACGCATCCGACGGCGCTTTAATCAGCAGCGGTCCATAGCCGACTGCTTCATAGGGGCGAATCCGACCGACAAGCGGTTTTACTCCCAGATTTACAACAATAAGCCCCATCACCATTGCGCACAGCATCGCGATCCCATAGGATCGCCGTTTCGGCATCCACAACAGCAGAACTGCTGTCAGGATCCAGAAAATTCCTCCGTCTCCCAGCGATGTAACGAACACCATCAGCGAATCCAGCACCGGATTACGCAGCAAATCCAGCCAGTTCAGAAACTGTATTTCCAAGATCTCACCTCTTCTCATTCCGGGAAGTCTGCGTCTGTAAAACCGCAGACATCCCCTTCATATTCTATTATAAAATGGCAGGAATTACAAGCGGATTCTTGCGTTTTATGTTTTTTTCAGAATTTCAAAAATTTCACTTCCCTTTTTTAAACATTTGGAGTATACTAATGCGGAACAAGTTCACAGCCACACTTCTGGTAATGAGCTTGTGCTTCAAGTTACGATTGTTACCAACGAAAGGAGTTACCTATGCGGCATTTACTGAACCCACTGGATTTTTCTGTACAGGAAACCGAACAGCTTTTGAATCTGGCCAGTGATATCGAAAAGAACCCTTCCAAATATGCACATAAGTGCGACGGCAAACGTCTTGCCACTTTGTTTTATGAGCCAAGTACACGAACTCGTCTGAGTTTCGAAGCTGCCATGATGAATCTGGGCGGCACTGTTCTTGGCTTTTCTTCTGCCGATTCCTCCTCTGCTTCCAAGGGAGAAAGCGTAGCAGATACGATCCGCGTTATTTCCTGCTATGCCAACATCTGCGCAATGCGTCATCCAAAGGAAGGCGCACCAAAGGTTGCTACCCTGTACTCCGGTATTCCGGTGATCAACGCGGGTGACGGCGGCCATCAGCATCCGACGCAGACCCTTACTGATCTTTATACGATCCAGTCTCAAAAAGGACGCCTGGACAATATTACCATCGGTCTCTGCGGTGATCTGAAATTCGGACGTACCGTACACTCTCTGATCGAATCACTTGTTCGCTACAAGAATGTCCGTTTTGTCCTGATTTCTCCGCCCGAGCTCCGCGTACCAAGCTACATTCGTGATGAAGTTCTCAAGGGCTTTGAGTATGAGGAAGTAACCAATCTTGACGATGTTCTTCCAAAGCTTGACATTCTCTACATGACACGTGTTCAGAAAGAACGTTTCTTCAATGAAGAAGAGTATATCCGAATGAAGGACTGTTATGTACTGAATAAAGACAAACTTACCCTTGCAAAAGAGGATATGCTGATCCTCCATCCGCTGCCGCGTGTGAATGAGATCTCTGTTGATGTGGATTCCGACCCGAGAGCTGTTTATTTCAAGCAGGTTCAGAATGGTGTTTATGTCCGCATGGCTCTGATCCTGACCCTCCTCGGTCTTGCCTGATCCCATGAAAGAAAGGAGTTGTCCTATGTTAAATATCAGTGGAATTAAAAACGGTGTTGTCTTGGATCATATCCGTGCCGGTAAATCAATGGAAATCTACAAATATCTCGGACTTGATAAGCTGGACTGTCAGGTTGCCATCATCAAGAACGCTCCAAGCCAGAAGATGGGACGCAAGGATATTATTAAAATCGAAGGTGAAGGTGATTTCCTTAATCTGGACGCACTTGGCTACATCGATCACCGAATCACCGTAAACATCATCAAGGATTCCATCATCGTTGAGAAAAAACCGCTCTCTCTTCCGCAGAAAATCACAGATGTGATCCACTGCAAGAATCCGCGCTGCATCACCAGCATCGAGCAGGAACTGCCCCACGTATTTGTTCTTACCGATCCGGAGCAGAAGGTGTACCGCTGCATTTACTGTGAAGCAAAGCACAGATAAACAGCTGCCGTTTTCATAAAAAAAAACGCGCTGCGCGCGCAGAAAAAGCTATGACGGAACGATCGAACCGTTCCGCCATAGCTTTTTTATTTTGTTTGTATATCCAGACGAACATGCCGCTGACCTGTCCGCCCGGATTCTTTCTTCATCCAGACGGACAGGTCAGCGGCACGTCCAATGGAATCCATTAATCAGAAGGTTACCATTTCTTTTTTCGGAGCGCTTGTTACTGCTACTTCCTTTGCATACAGAACCGGACCCTCTTCTTCATACATGTCATTTTCTTCCCATTCTACAACAGCCGTTACATAGACCCACTGTCTCCGTTTCAGATTCTTTGCACCGCTGTATTTGCAGATAAATCCGAGGAAACGGATATCATCCTCACAACAGGTCATCACATTGCGTCCAGGAACAAACACATCAGCCGGGAAGTCCTTTGATTTCATGGTCATTGCACGGAAACGGATTGTTTTTCCGGTATAATTCTCCGGATGCTCCTGTACATCAATATACCAGATACCGTAATCCTCATCCTCCAGAACAATCTCATCCTTTGTAATATCATATGGAAGGATCACCGGTGGCTGGATCACTTCACCTTTTCGATCCTCAAACATTACATCGGCATTTCTGTTCACCGCTTTTAAAGAACGGTTAAAGGTTTCCACCGGTGTATTTTCATCACATCGGTTGAAGATAACCATATCCGTATAAGTAAGCAGCTCCATTGCCAGTGACTTGATGTTATTCAGATACAGCTGGAAGGTGCTTCCGTCCAGCACTGTAATTGTCTGATAAAGTTCCCATGAATATGGAAAATCAAGTCCACTGATTTCTTTTGGCGACCACATACCGTTGTATTCAATGATCACACGTTCCGGCTTGTGCTTCTTTCCCATCTGCCGGAAATAGTCTCGGTTCAGTTCTTCCTTCTCTTCAATTGTTTCGCAGACACAATTATATTGTTTCAGGAATTCGTCGCTGTATTCCTCTTCCCCCTCCTCACAGAGAATCAGAAGTGTCTTGGAACCGTCATTAAAATAGTCCTGCTGAAGCGTAAACTTCAGAAAGGAAGTTTTTCCGCCTTCCAAAAAGCCGGTGATCACATATACCGGAATTTCATTCATTTTTGTACCTCTCCTCAATTAAAGACCAAACAACTCTGCCAGCCTGTCTTCCTTCAGCCCGGAACCGATTACGCACAGACGGCCGGTATAGTCCGGTGTGCCGGTACGAATCTCATACTCGCCCGGAACCAGGTCAAAATACATCCATTCGCCAGCAGTATCCGGAACCATTCCCTTTGCACGGAGAATGATGCCATACTCTTCTGTCTCAGCCAGCGCTTTGAGTATCTCCTCCATCGCAGACCGGTCAAATTTCTTCGGAGTTTCCCTGCCCCAGCTGGTAAACACCTCATCCGCATGATGATGGTGATGACCACAACTGCATGCACCATCATGGTCGTGGTGATGATGGTGATGATCATGTTCCTCATCGTGATGATGACCGCAGCTGCACTCTCCGTCATGGTCGTGGTGATCATGATGGTGATCATGCTCTTCATCGTGGTGATGGCCGCAGCTGCACTCTCCGTCATGGTCGTGGTGATCATGCTCTTCATCATGGTGATGGCCGCAGCTGCACTCTCCGTCATGGTCGTGATGATCATGATGGTGATCGTGCTCTTCGTCGTGATGATGACCGCAGCTGCACTCTCCGTCATGGTCGTGATGATCATGATGGTGATCATGCTCTTCATCGTGGTGATGGCCGCAGCTGCACTCTCCGTCATGGTCATGATGATGATCATGGTGATCATGCTCTTCATCGTGGTGATGGCCGCAGCTGCACTCTCCGTCATGGTCATGGTGGTGATCATGTTCGTGCTCTTCATCGTGGTGATGACCGCAGCTGCACTCTCCGTCATGGTCATGGTGACGATCATGAGCCTCCTGTTCACGTGCATGAGCTTCCAGCGCTTCTTTAAGCAGTTCTTCGGTCAGTGACTGACCCTGTTCCATGACAGCGAGAATCTGCTCACCGGTCAGCTCATCCCAGGGAGTTGTGATGATCTTTGCCTTTTCATTCTTTGCCTGAATCAGACTGACAGCGGTCTGAAGCTTTTCCTCATTCATTCCCTGTGTACGGCTCAGAATCACTGTATTTGCGCTTTCGATCTGGTTATTATAGAATTCTCCGAAATTCTTCATATACATACGGCACTTATTTGCATCCGCAACTGTGACAAAATTGTTCAGCTCAATCGCAATTTCTTCCGCTGTATTGGCAACTGCAGCAATAACATCGGAAAGCTTGCCCACACCAGACGGCTCAATGATAATGCGATCCGGATGATAGGTTCCAACTACCTGCTTTAGCGCTTCACCAAAATCACCTACCAGTGAGCAGCAGATACATCCGGAATTCATTTCTGTAATCTGAATTCCAGCATCTTTCAGAAAGCCGCCGTCAATTCCAATCTCACCAAACTCATTCTCAATCAGAACAATCTGCTGACCGGCAAACGCCTCTTTTAACAGTTTCTTTATTAATGTTGTCTTTCCGGCACCTAAAAAACCGGAAATAATATCAATCTTTGTCATATCGTGCTCCCTTCTGAATCATACCATCAGCCACCCTTAACCGAGATTAACTGAAACCTGTTTGAAACCAACTTGTAGATTAGCATAAAATGAATCATTTTGCAACGGTTTCTTTTCAAAACAGCTGATTTCTCAGCAGCATCGGCTGCAAATAGCATTCAGCAAGAATACCGGCCAGAAAAAGCAGCATAATCTGTATTACAATCCATGCCCGTTCCAATGAATTGAAATATTGCTTCTTTCTGTCATACTCGTAAAGAATCATCATTCCAAGTCCCCAGATCAGTCCCTGCGGAATCAGCCAGAGAAAAAAAATCGGAATCCCCCTCATGCCATAGCAGATCGTCAGACCGGTAACCGCGATTCCGAACCAGATTCCCGTTGCTGTCAAAAACGGAACGATCGCTCTCTGATAAATACCAATCAGCTCCATCGACAGCAATGCCAGTACCATGATTCCTCTGTTTTTCATTACATAGAAAACCTGCCTGGATTCCGGCAGATCCATTGTTGAAAACTGCAGTTCAAACAATGTCCGGTATACCGACATTACGTTTTCCATCCATTGCTGCTGCCACAGACCAATTGCTGTTCCAATAACAATTCCTGTCAGAAACGCAATTGAAAAACAAATCTCTCTTCCTCTCCCATTCATGTCCATTCCCCCATGCTCCTGTCCGACCGGCAAGCATGTACCGCTTTCTGTACACCATTTGCAGACAGTTCTGTCTTCATCAGTTTATGGACCATTCTCCACGGATATGAATGATTTCTCAAGTTTTCGATTTCTTCGGATCAGTCGTGAATCAGATATTTATTTTTATATGCCATAATTGCGGCGATTGTCTTGACATCCTGAAGTTCACCGGCGTAGATCATCCGGCACAGCTCCTCCACATCAAATTCCAGCAATTCCACACATTCGTCCTCATCCAGATGCTGTTCTCCCTGTGTCAATCCAGTGGCAACGTACACATCAATCAGTTCATCACAATAGGCAATTGCAGTTCGAAGCGTCATCAGATACTCCATTTTTTCCGCTGTGCATCCTGTCTCTTCCTGCAGCTCACGGATTGCACAATTAATCGTCGGCTCTCCTTCATAATCGCGCTTTCCAGCCGGAATCTCAATTGTCATTCGATCCAGCGCGTTCCGATATTGTTTTACCATGATCAGTTTTCCATTATCACGCACTGCTACAACAGCCGCAGCTCCAATGTGACCAATAAAATCCCATTTTACAACTTTCCCGTTTGGTGTACGGATATCGTCCTGGTAAATGTCCAGCACAGAGCCTTTAAAAACAAGTTTTCGCCCAATTCTTTCTACATGATCCATTTTAATTTCTTCCCTTCCAATCCGATCGAACGTGTCACAGGCACGTTCGCCTTAATGTATAAGCAACGAGAAGAAACACGCTGCGCGAGTTTCTCTCGTTATCGCAGCGCTCGTCTGATAAGTGCGCAAGCGCCCTCGCCCAACTCGCTGCCCGCATAAATACAAAAGGTACTACAGCAACTGCAGTACCTTTTCCTCATCACATCGTATCACTCAGAATGTTTTTCTCATACTGAATTCAATACTTCGATTAACAACTATTTCGCAACATCACTGACTCTGGATTCCCGGATCACATTTACTTTGATCTGTCCAGGGTATTCCAGTTCTGCTTCGATCTGTTTTGAAATGTTTCTGGCCATCAGTACCATATCGGCATCTGATACCTGCTCCGGAATAACCATAACCCGAACTTCCCTGCCTGCCTGAATTGCATAAGACTTTTCAACGCCCTTGAACGAGCTGGTGATTGTCTCAAGCTGCTTCAGACGATTGGTATAAGCTTCAAGAGTTTCTCTTCTTGCTCCCGGTCTTGCTGCGGAAATCGTATCTGCAGCCTGAACGATGCAGGAAATTAATGATGTAGGTTCTACGTCGCCATGGTGAGATTCTACCGCGTTAATAACGGTTGCATTCTCACGGTATTTCTTACACAGCTCCACTCCCAACTGAATATGTGATCCTTCCATTTCATGGTCAACTGCCTTACCGATGTCATGCAGTAAACCAGCACGCTTCGCCAGACGGACATCCAGTCCCATCTCAGACGCAAGCAGCCCGGAAAGATGTGCCACTTCGATGGAATGCTTCAGAGCATTCTGACCGTAGCTTGTACGGAACTTCATTCGTCCCAGTAACTTGATAAGCTCCGGATGAATGCCATGGACACCCACCTCCAGCAGTGCCGCTTCACCTTCTTCGCGAATCATGACTTCCACTTCTTTTTGTGCCTTCTCTACCATCTCTTCGATGCGGGCCGGATGAATTCTTCCATCCAGAACCAGCTTCTCCAGAGCGATTCGGGCAACTTCGCGGCGCATCGGATCAAAAGCGGATAAAATGACAGCTTCCGGTGTGTCATCAATGATCAGTTCCACACCTGTCAGCGTTTCAAGGGTACGGATGTTTCTTCCTTCACGGCCGATAATACGTCCCTTCATTTCATCATTGGGCAGCTGAACAACGGAAATTGTTGTCTCAGCCACATGATCAGCGGCACAGCGCTGAATTGCTGTTACAACATACTCCCTCGCCTTTTTTGCCGCCTCTTCCCGTGCTTTTGCATCGAGTTCTTTAATCATCTTCGCGGTGTCAAGCTTTACTTCATCTTCAACAGATTTAAATAAAAACTCTTTTGCCTGTTCGGAGGTCATACCGGAAATTCGTTCCAGTTCCTGCGTTGCCTGGGCCGTAAGCTCATCCACTTTCGCATGCTTCTTATTCAGACTGTCTTCCTTCTGATTTAAGCTTGCTTCCCGTCTCTCCAGAGCTTCCGTTTTCCGGTCAAGTGTTTCTTCCTTGTTTACCGTTCGTTTCTCCATTCGAGACAGTTCGTTTCTGCGCTCCTTAATCTCTTTGTCCAGTTCATTCTTGGCTTTGAGATTCTCTTCCTTAGCTTCCAACAGTGCTTCCCGTTTCTTGTTCTCGGCTGTCTTCAGAGCTTCATCAATGATCTCTCTTGATTTCTCCTCTGCTGTTCCAACCGTCTTACGAAACTGATTCTGCTGATAAGCTGCGGAAACAAACCAGGCGATCGCACCGGCAGCAACAGCTGCAACAATTGCAATAATCGCTGTTTCCACAGGAGCACCTCCTATTTCGTTTTTATTTCCATTTTGTACCAATTGCCAAAGATACAAAACAGCAACAGTTAAATTTTATACTATTTTGCATGAATTGTCAAGCATTTCCCGAAGATAGTTAGCAGTTCCAATCCTCTTCCATGGAACTGTCCGTATAAGACGCCACCAGCCGCCTTGAAAGATCATAGGAAAATCCGCGTCCCGTCAGGTAACGGACCAGTCCCCACCTCACCTTATCCTGACTCAGGTCTTTTCCTCTTGCGCGTTTCTCCAGCAGCTTTGCAGCCGTTTCCGCTTCACAGTCGCTGCTGTTGTCAATGGCTTCTTCAATCAGCGCATTGGAAACGCCTCTCTGACGAAGATCCTGGGCCATCCGTTTTCTGCTCTTGCGTTGGCCCTGCTGCAGCAGATAGTTTTCCGCATATCGTCTGTCATCCAGATAGTGAAACTGTTTTACATAGGAAATTGCACTTTCCACTGCAAACGCAGGAAATTCATTCTCCTGAAGTTTTTTTCGAAGCTGCTGTTCGGTACGGTCAGAATATTCCAGAAGCTTCATGCAGCGAAGCCTGGCCTTGCGTTCCATCTCATTTCTCAGAACCGCATCCTGTTCTTCTGTCCACTCTTCCGTCTTTTCCTCCTGGCTTACAGGAATCCGCCTGTTCATTCATTCTGTCCTTTCTGATCTTCCGGGAGAAAAGCGTTCTTACTCTTCCTCATCCTCGTCTCCGTCTTCCGCAAGGACTGCAGGAGCCGCCTGAACGGAAGCACTGTCGTCTTTCACCAGGCCGTAGTGAATGCGCACCTTGTGCTCGACTTCATCCATGATATCCGGGTGCTGCTCCAGGAAGGTCTTGGCGTTCTCGCGTCCCTGACCGATCTTTGAGTCATTGTACGCAAACCAGGCTCCCGATTTCTGAATGATCGAAAGTTCTGTCGCGAGATCGATGATATCACCGGAACGGGAAATTCCCTTACCGAACATGATATCAAATTCTGCCTCTTTGAAGGGCGGTGCAATCTTATTTTTTACTACCTTGATTCTGGTGTGATTTCCAATCACTTCTCCGCTCTGCTTGATTGCTTCCACACGGCGCACATCAAGACGGACGGAGGAATAGAATTTCAGCGCACGTCCACCGGTTGTCGTTTCCGGATTGCCGAACATGATTCCGACTTTTTCGCGCAGCTGGTTGATAAAAATGACGATGCAGTTGGAGCGGCTGATCGCTGCCGTCAGCTTTCGAAGCGCCTGAGACATCAGACGTGCCTGCAGTCCGACATGGGAATCACCCATGTCACCGTCAATCTCCGCCTTTGGTACAAGAGCCGCAACCGAGTCAACAATCACAATATCAATTGCGCCGGAACGAACCATTGTCTCAGTGATTTCAAGAGCCTGTTCTCCGTTATCCGGCTGGGATATGTACAGGTTGTCGATATCTACGCCGATATTTCTGGCATATACCGGATCCAGTGCATGCTCCGCATCAATGAAGCCTGCAATGCCGCCGCGCTTCTGCACTTCAGCGACTGCATGGAGAGCTACCGTGGTCTTACCGCTGGATTCCGGGCCATAGATTTCGATGATACGGCCTTTCGGGAAACCGCCGAGACCAAGGGCAATATCAAGGCTCAGAGAGCCGGACGGGATGACTTCAATGTTCATGTTCGCACCGGAATCACCAAGTTTCATCACGGAACCCTTTCCGTAAGCTTTTTCAATCTGAAGAAGCGCAGCATCAAGCGCTTTCATTTTATCGTTCTTATTCATGTTTCCTTCCAAACCTTTCCTGTTTCTCATTACCCGCAGCCGAGTCTCTGTTTGGAACGGTCCAATCCAGGCCGTTCCGGCTCACGCAGACATCAGCTGCAACGATCTGTCTGCAGATACGCGTCTGCAAATGTCCGTTCGCAAATATTTGTTCGCAAACATCTGTTCAAGACCTATATTAACCGATTCCCCCCGGTTTGTCAATAGTTTTCAGGAACAAAAAAACATTTGTTCTTTCTCCTCATTCGACTTCCTGCGGACAAATCCATTTTACCCGATCTGACAGAATTCCGCAAACAGAATTCATCGCATTTTTTCGACAGCAAACGACTCTCAACGCAGACGGCTCTCACCAGAGAGATTCCGCGCGGCAGTCCTCACCGCCAGACATGCAGACAGACCGGACAACCGCCCGGCCTGCCAGATCCCGCATCTATCTTCTTTTTTATTATTTACTTTTTATCCTTCAGCCCCGGATAATCCAGCGTCGCAAAATAGTCCTGCGGTGTTTCCGCACGGCGAATCTGTTTCACGCTGCCGTCTTCCTGCAGAAGCAGTTCCGCACTTCTCAGCTTTGCATTGTAGTTGTATCCCATGGAAAAACCGTGGGCTCCTGTGTCATGGATTGCGACATAGTCACCATTCTCAATCAGCGGGAGCATGCGGTCAATCGCAAACTTATCATTGTTCTCACACAGACCGCCCGTCACATCATATTTATGATCACATGGCGCATCTTCCTTGCCAAGCACCGTAATGTGATGGTAAGCTCCATACATTGCCGGACGCATCAGATTTGCCGCACAGGCATCCAGACCTGCATAATCCTTCCAGATATGCTTCTGATGCAGTACCTTTGCAATCAGATGACCATAGGGCGCAAGCATGAAGCGGCCAAGCTCCGTATAGATCGCAACATCGTCCATTCCCGCCGGAACCAGAATCTCATCATAAACCCTGTGAACGGCCTCTCCAATCGCAAGAATATCATTTGGCTCCTGATCCGGACGATAGGCAACACCAACACCGCCGGAAAGATTAATGAAGGAAATGTGAACATCCAGCTTCCTGGAAATTTCAACAGCAAGCTCAAACAGGATACCTGCCAGCTTCGGATAGTATCCAAGCGCCACAGTATTGGAAGCAAGGAACGCATGAATTCCAAAATTCTTTACCCCGTATGCTTTCAGTTTTGCAAAGGCTTCAAACAGCTGCTCCTTCGTCATTCCATATTTGGCATCCTTCGGCGTATCCATGATCTCATTCTGCAGCGTAAACTCTCCGCCCGGATTGTAACGGCAGCACATGGTATCCTGGAACGGAGCCAGCTTTGCATAATGATCAATCAGAGACAGATCATCAAAGTTGATGATCGCACCCAGCTCTGCCGCTTTAACAAAGTCTTCGTCCGGAGTCACATTGGAAGAAAACATGATATCATGACCTTTCAGTCCTACCGCATCTGACAGCAGCAGTTCCGAGTAGGAAGAACAGTCAGAACCGATTCCCTCCTCCTTCAGAATCTCCATCAGATAGGGATTCGGCGTCGCTTTTACTGCAAAATACTCGCGAAATCCTTTATTCCAGGCGAATGCCTGCTTCAGCTTTCTTGCATTCTCACGGATTCCCTTTTCATCATAAATGTGGAACGGGGTCGGATATGTCTTTACAATTTCCTGAATCTGTTCCAGCGTTACAAACGGCTTCTTTTCCATAACTCTTACTCCTCTTCTTCTGTCAGATATCCTTCTGCTGTCACGTTTCTGATTCGCACCGAAAGCATTGTTTCTGCGGCCGACTGCAGCCGCAGAACACACGTCGGTTTCTATCATCAATTTACATCAATTACACGCAGATTATTTGTCTCTCCCAGCGAATTCGCCGGCTGATGCTTCTGTCTGACACCGACAGTTACAACTACCTTGTCTCCGGACTGCACATAGCCCTTATTCTTCGCAATCTCAACGGAATGCTCAATCAGCTCGTCGGTGCTGAACTCACGGACAGAAACCACCGGTTCAACACCCCAGTTCAGCTGCATCTTGCGCAGAACATCCTTGTTCGGAGACATGCCCAGGATCAGACATCTCGGTCTCCAGTTTGAAATCAGGTTTGCCGTAAATCCGTGCATAGTCGGCGCAATGATCGCCTTCGCGCGAAGGGCATCTGCCGTCCATACTGTTGCGCGGCTCAGCGCATTGGAAATCACACGGTCATAAGCTTCGATGTTCTTCTCCGTATATGCGCCATAGTTCAGATAGGGCTCAGAGGACTCAGCGATGTGCACCATCATCTTCAGCGCCTCAACCGGATACTTGCCCATCGCCGTCTCTCCGGAAAGCATGATCGCGTCCGTTCCATCGTAAATTGCGTTTGCAACGTCCGTAACCTCCGCTCTTGTGGGGCGCGGATTGCGGATCATGGAATCCAGCATCTGTGTTGCCGTGATTACCGGCTTCTGTGCCGCATTGCACTTCTGAATGATCCATTTCTGGATGTGCGGAACGTTTTCCGCCGGAATTTCGACCCCCATATCGCCTCGTGCAACCATGATGCCGTCTGCGGCTGCAATGATTTCGTCAATGTTGTCAATGCCTTCTGCATTTTCGATTTTTGCGATAATGCGCATTGTGCTTCCATGTGCGTTGAGGATGTTGCGGATTTCCTGAATGCATGCCGCATTTCTGACAAAGGACGCTGCAACAAAATCAAATCCCTCATCAATACCGAACAGGATGTCTCTCTTATCTCTCTCCGTAATTCCCGGAAGCTTAATCTTTACATTCGGCACGTTTACACCTTTTTTCGCACCGAGTTCGCCGCCGTTTAAGACACGGCAGACAATGTCTGTATCTGTCTTGGATTCTACTTTCAGCTCAATCAGACCGTCATCAATCAGAATTCTTGTTCCGATCTCCACATCCTTAACCAGTCCCGGATAGGTGATGGATGCGATTGTCTCGTCCGTCAGGACATCCGGACGGATTGTCAGCGTAAACAGCTCGCCGTCCTTCAGATACGGCTTATCCCCTTTCAGATCTCCGGTACGGATCTCCGGACCCTTGGTGTCCAGCATGGCCGCTACCGGAATGTGCAGTTCATCACGAACGGAACACAGCAGCTCCATCCGCTCTCTGTGCTCCTCATGACTTCCATGGGAAAAGTTAAAACGGGCAACATTCATACCATTTTTAACCAGTTCAGTCAGAATCCTTCTATCGTTGGTATTCGGTCCCATTGTACAAACAATTTTTGTCTTTTTCATCTATTTTCCCCTCCATAGGTTATTTTCTCACTGTCGGTTCTCATTCAGTTCTCTCCGCCGTTCTCACGGATATGAACATGGGTGTATAAATGCTCAGAACAGTATTCATATGCACCGTCGCACTTGGAACAGTAACGGAATTCCAGCTCCGGAAAATCCCTGTCCGTCCGTCCGCAGATGTAACATTTGTGAAGCGGTTTATCTGCGCCGCTGCGTCCCTGATTCATTTTCCTTTTGAATTCATGCCTTCGGATCATATCCTTCGGATTGTAGCGGCCTGCCCTGCTGTTGAGAAGCAGGAACGCGATGAAATTAATCAGCGACATGACGATCACAATCCGTTCTGCCGTACCGCCGTTAACCAGCTCAATCAGAATCATTACAAGATAGACAACCGCCATCCATTTTGCTTTGATCGGAATCAGGAAAAACAGCAGGAACTGCATGTCCGGAAAGGTAAGCGCAAGAGCAAGGAAAAGGGACATGTTCAGATACTGCGTATTCATGAAATAGTAGTTGATATCAAACAGGAAATACAAAAGTACACCTGCGATGATATGGCCCAGAATTCCGCTGAAAATGTACAGATTCAGGCGAAACGCTCCCCATGCACGTTCCAGCGCGCTGCTGATGGAATAGTATACCAGCGCAAACAGAAGAAAATTCAGAACCGTATCGTTTGTTGGCCACATCATAAATGTGATAAGACGCCACACCTGACCATGGAGAATCGCATTCATATCCCAGCAGACATAGGACAGCATGTATATTCCATGTTCAAACTGCGACATGATAAATCCGACTGCATTGATGAAAATGATGTACAGCATCAGATTCCGGATTGCGTAACGGCCAAACTTCCGTTCCAGTTTATTAAGCAGATTCATGAAACGCCTCCCTGATAATTTGATCGCCGCTTTGTCCCGACTGATACAAAGGGCGATTGCTCATAGATGATAACAGTATAATTTTTTCCGAAGCGTTTGTCAAACCATTTCTCGCCCGCCTGATAATTTCATTTTTCGTTCACAGTTTCTTAACACTTTTTCATTTCTTTTTTCGCTTTCTTTGCCGTCCATTTTACAGATGCTGGTTGCAATTTCCTGCAAAAAAAGTTATACTGAAAAAAGCCTTGTATTTTTTTAGGCCATTTCTACGAGGAATAAGGAGGATTTTTATGACACAACTGCAATCGCAGACCTGTCACACCCTCGGAGTTGACATCGGTTCCACAACCGTAAAGATAGCAATTTTAGATGAACAGAACACACTTCTCTTCTCTGATTACCAGAGACACTACGCAAATATCCAGGAGACGCTGGCTTTGCTTCTGCAGAAAGCCTGTGATCTCCTCGGTCCCATCGATCTTTACCCGACCATCACCGGTTCCGGCGGTCTGGCTCTTTCCGGACATCTGGGTATTGACTTTGTCCAGGAGGTCGTTGCTGTTGCAACCAGTCTGAAGGACTATGCGCCTCACACGGATGTTGCCATCGAGCTGGGCGGCGAGGATGCAAAGATCATTTACTTTACCAACGGCATTGATCAGCGTATGAACGGAATCTGCGCCGGAGGCACCGGTTCCTTCATTGACCAGATGGCGTCCCTGCTTCAGACCGACGCTGCTGGACTCAATGAATATGCCCGTTCCTATCAGGCAATCTACCCCATCGCAGCCCGCTGCGGTGTCTTCGCGAAAACCGACATCCAGCCGCTGATCAACGAAGGCGCTTCCAAAGAGGATCTGGCTGCTTCCATTTTCCAGGCAGTAGTAAACCAGACCATTTCCGGTCTGGCCTGCGGAAAACCGATCCGCGGCAATGTCGCCTTCCTTGGCGGTCCGCTTCACTTCCTGGATCAGCTGAGAGAATGCTTCATCCGCACGCTGAACCTGACAGGCGATGCCATCATTGCCCCGGATCATTCCCATCTCTTTGCCGCCATCGGCGCTGCCATGAACAGCAAAAAAACGGTTTCCGTTCCGATCACCGATCTGATCCGCCGTCTTTCTCAGGGAATCGCCATGGATTTTGAAATCAAGCGTATGGAGCCTCTGTTTACCAGTGAATCCGAATATAACGATTTCCTTACCCGCCACTCTGCCCACACCGTAAAGAAAGCGCCGCTTTCCGAATACCATGGAAAATGCTTCCTTGGTGTGGATGCCGGTTCCACCACAACAAAGGTTGCCCTTGTTGCAGAAGACGGTACCCTTCTGTACTCCTTCTATCACAGCAATAACGGCAGTCCCCTTTCCACTACGGTCCGTGCGATCCACCAGATCCATGACCAGCTGCCCCAGGATGCGGAAATCGCATATTCCTGCTCCACCGGTTACGGCGAAGCGCTGATCAAGGCGGCACTGATGCTGGATGAGGGAGAAGTTGAAACTGTCGCGCACTACTATGCGGCCGCTTTCTTCCAGCCGGATGTTGACTGCATCCTTGACATCGGCGGTCAGGATATGAAATGCATCAAGATCAAGAATCAGACCATTGACAGCGTTCAGCTGAACGAGGCCTGTTCCTCCGGCTGCGGTTCCTTCATTGAGACCTTCGCCAAGTCACTGAACTACTCCGTTGTTGATTTCGCAAAGGAAGCGCTTTTCGCACAGAATCCCATTGATCTGGGCACCCGCTGTACTGTGTTCATGAACTCCAACGTAAAGCAGGCACAGAAGGAAGGCGCAACGGTTGCCGACATTTCGGCCGGTCTCGCCTACTCGGTCATCAAGAACGCATTATATAAAGTAATCAAGATCAACGACGCCTCCGATCTCGGTCAGCATATCGTTGTTCAGGGAGGAACCTTCTACAACGATGCGATCCTGCGCAGCTTCGAGCGGATTTCCGGCTGCGAGGCGACTCGCCCCGATATTGCCGGAATCATGGGTGCCTTCGGCGCCGCCCTTGTCGCAAGAGAGCGCTATCAGATGGCCGGCTGTCCAAAAACCTCCATGCTCACCATTGAGGACATCCTGACGCTCCAGTACACCACGAAGCTGACCCGATGCAAAGGATGTACCAACCGCTGTCTTCTGACCATCAACCGGTTCAGCAACGGCCATCAGTACATTTTCGGAAACCGCTGTGAGCGCGGTCTGGGAAAAGAAAAGAAAACAGAAGAGGTTCCGAATCTGTTTACATACAAATATGAGCGCATGTTCCAATACGAACCGCTTTCCGAAGAGGAAGCGACACGCGGAACCGTTGGTATCGCCCGCGTACTTAACATGTACGAAAACTTCCCCTTCTGGGCTGTTTTCTTCCGGAACCTGAAATATCGTGTTGTTCTCTCGCCGGCTTCCAGCCGAAAGATCTACGAACTCGGTATTGAATCCATCCCCAGCGAGTCCGAATGCTATCCGGCAAAGCTGGCTCACGGCCACATTTCCTGGCTGATCCGGGAAGGAATCAAGTTCATCTTCTATCCCTGCATTCCCTACGAGCGTGCGGAGTCAGAGGCTGCCCAGAATCACTACAACTGCCCGATCGTTACTTCCTATGCGGAAAACATTAAGAACAATGTCGAGGAACTGAAAACAGAGAATGTTACCTTCATGAACCCCTTCCTTGCCCTGACAAACGAGGAGGTGGCAACCAAACGTCTTGTGGAGGAATTCACCGCCCTTGGAATCCCGGAAGCGGAAATCCGCAGCGCTGCTCACGCCGGCTGGCTTGAGATGGAACGCTGCCGCATGGACATCCAGGAAAAAGGAGTGGAAACACTGGATTATCTTCAGAAAACAGGAAAACGCGGCATCGTTCTTGCCGGTCGTCCTTACCACGTCGATCCGGAAATCCACCATGGTATTCCTGAGATGATTAACTCCTACGGAATCGCAGTTCTGACGGAAGACTCCGTTTCCCACCTGGGACACATGGATGGCCGTCTGATCGTCATGGACCAGTGGATGTACCATTCCCGTCTGTACGCCGCCGCTCAGTTCGTCCGTACCCAGGAAAACCTGGATCTGATCCAGCTGAACTCCTTCGGATGCGGCCTGGACGCAGTTACAACAGATGCCGTCAGTGATATTCTGACGAAATCAGGAAAAATTTATACCGTTCTGAAGATTGATGAGGTAAACAACCTCGGCGCGGCCCGCATCCGCATCCGTTCTCTCCTGTCCGCAATCCGTGTCCGCGAGCAGAAGCAGGTGAAGCGCGAGGTCGTCTCTTCTGCCTATAACCGGACCATTTTCACCAAAGAGATGAAAAAGGATTATACCATCCTCTGCCCGCAGATGAGCCCGATCCATTTCGATCTTCTTGGTCCTGCAATTGAGGCATCCGGTTATCACGTTGAAATGCTTCAGGAAAGCCGAACTGCTGTGGATGTCGGTCTGAAGTATGTAAACAACGATGCCTGCTACCCGTCTCTGATCGTTGTCGGCCAGATTATGGATGCCCTGCTGTCCGGCCGCTATGACCTGGACAAAGTTGCAGTCTTCATGACACAGACCGGCGGCGGCTGCCGTGCCAGCAACTATGTGGGCTTCATCCGCCGTGCCCTTGAAAAGGCCGGCATGGAACAGATTCCTGTAATTTCCATCAACCTGAGCAAGCTGGAAGCCAATCCGGGCTTCAGCTTCACGGTGCCGATGATGATCCGTGCGATCCAGGCCGTTGTCTACGGAGATGTTTTCATGCGAACCGTTTACCGCATGCGCCCCTATGAGCTGGAGAAGGGTGCAACCGATGCCCTTCACGAAAAATGGAAAAAGATCTGCATCAATGATCTGAAACGGACACCAAGCATGTCCCGTTTCAATAAGATTCTCCGCGACATGATCCGGGAATTCGATCAGATTCCGATTGATGAAACGCTGAAAAAGCCGCGTGTCGGCATCGTTGGTGAGATTCTCGTTAAATTCCTTCCTCAGGCAAACAACCATCTGGTTGAGCTTCTGGAACGGGAAGGCGCGGAAGCTGTCATGCCGGATATGCTTGACTTCTTCCTGTACTGCTTCTATAACAGCAATTTCAAGGCAGAAAAACTCGGCATGAAATCTTCTACCGCAAGACTCTGCAACATCGGTATTGCTGCTCTGGAATATGTCCGTAAGACAGCCCGTCGTGAATTCGAAAACAGTGTCCATTTTGACCCGCCTGCAAGAATCGAAAACCTGGGTGAAATGGCTGATTCCTTCGTTTCTCTCGGCAATCAGACCGGTGAAGGCTGGTTCCTGACCGGCGAAATGCTGGAGCTGATCCACAACGGTGTCGGAAACATTGTCTGCACGCAGCCGTTCGGCTGTTTGCCCAACCACATTGTCGGCAAAGGCGTAATCAAGGAACTGCGCCACGCCCATCCGGAATCCAACATCATCGCCGTTGACTATGACCCGGGTGCATCCGAAGTAAATCAGCTGAATCGAATCAAGCTGATGCTTTCCACCGCCCAGAAGAATCTGGAAGATCCGGTGAAATAAACATAAAACTGCGGCCGCAGACTCGCTGCCCGCGCAAAAAGAAATCCGTCTGAATCGGCATTACTGATTCAGACGGATTTCTTTTCTTTCGTCGGATGACTTCCTGCACAGGAAGAAAATCATGTTATTTTGTGATGGTTCCATCCAGATCCCAAAGGTCTTCCCAGCCCTTTGCACCTTCCCAGAGGAATACCTGGCCTTTGATCAGACGACAGTTTCTGTCTTCCTTCGCAATGGCATCCATTTCCTCGTCAGTCAGCGGATCTTCCGTTGCACAGCTCAGATTGGACATGTACTGCGCTTCTTTCACGGAGAAAGGAATCGGCACCTGGCCGCGCTGTACTGCCCATTTCAGGCAGATGATCGCCGGATGTACACCATGGGCTTTCGCTGCTTCTGCAACTGCCAAAAGCTCCGTATCAGCCACATCTTCTGCAGTGCGGTCACGCTCCGGGCGGGACGGAGAGCCAATCGGACAGTAGCCGATGGGCAGAATCTCGTGAGCAACTGCATAGTCGAAGAGCTCCGGCTGCTGGAAGGACGGATGAAGCTCCATTTCCAGAGCTGCCGGCTTGATCCGGCAAAGAGGAAGCACTGCTTCCAGCTTCGGAATTGTCATGTTGCTCATACCGATGTAACGAACCAGTCCCATGTCAACCAGTGCTTCACACTGTCTCCATGCAGTCATGAATTCCTCAACGGAAAACGGTCTGGAATCCGGATTGCGGGAATCACCGCTGCATCCCGGTGCATGGTAGTTGGGGAACGGCCAGTGTACAAAGTAGAGGTCCAGATAGTCGAGCTTCAGATCTTCCAGACTCTTTTTGCAGGATGCGATCACTTCTCCCTCTCCATGCTTATCATTCCATACCTTGGATGTGATAAACAGTTCACTGCGGGAAACGATTCCTTCTTCCTGAACCCTGGAAAGAACCTCACCAATCTGTGCTTCATTCTGATAAACAGCAGCGCAGTCTACCAGTCGGTATCCATAGCGGATTGCTCCATACACCGCGTTGGAAATCTCCTGGGCATTATACTTATCGGATCCGAAGGTTCCGATTCCCACACAGGGAATCTGTTCTCCGCTGGCAAGCGTACGCTTCGGAATCCGGTTCTGGTCAAGCGTTAATGTCATTTCTGTCTCCTTTATTCCATCAATCGTTAAACGTAACAGCAACCTTACCGCACTGTCCGCCGGCCATCAGAGCATATGCCTCTCCTGCCTGATCAATGGAGAACTCGTGAGTGATCAGATCCTCCGGATGGATTCCCCAGCGAACAAGACGCTCTACCAGCTCTTCCATCTTCCACAGTGACGTTACCCAGGAACCATAGATGGTCTTCTGATCATGGATGATGTCCGGGCTCGGGTTGAAGCTGCAGGTTCCGCCTTCGCCGACGAAAGCGATCTTGCCCCACTCTCTTGTTGCACGGATTGCAAGCTGACGGCCGGCATCGTTTGCGCTGCAGTCAATGGCACGCTCAACGCCTCTTCCTCCTGTTACCTCAAGAATCTTCTCCAGCGCGTCATCACCCGGCTTGAACACCTGATCCACAAGACCAAGCTTCTTTGCCAGCTCAATGCGGTAATCGTTCATCTCAACACCGATCAGCTGATTTGCACCCATTGCCTTTGCCAGCATCAGAGCTGCCAGACCAACCGGACCAAGACCGGTTACAAGAACTGCGTCATTGCCGCAGATACCGATTTTCTCAATTGCCTCATAAACGGTACCGAATCCGCATGCTACCTGTGCGCCGTCCTTGTAGGTCAGCTCATCCGGCAGAGCAACCAGATCCTTCTCGTCTGCAAGAATGTACGGAGCCATACCGCCGTTTCTCTGCCAGCCATAGGCCTGACGGAAGCGGCTCTTACAGGAAATGTAGTAGCCTCTGCGGCAGTCGTTGCAGACACCGCATCCGGAAATGTGGTAAACGATTACACGGTCGCCCTTCTTGAAGCGCTTCAGTCCCTCTCCTTCTTCTACAATGATTCCGCAGGGCTCATGACCTGCTACCATTCCCGGAATATAGCCTTCCGCACCCTTACCGGTATGCTCTCTGTAGATACAGCGGATATCACTTCCGCAGATTGTTGTTGCCTTTGTCTGGATCAGAACCTGTCCGTGTCCCGGAGTCGGAACCTCAAAGTCCTTAATCTCTACCGTGCTGTTTCCCGGAAGGATCGCACCTTTCATTCTGATTTTTACTGCCATGTTTCCTCTTCCTTTCTGCGTCTCTTACACGCCTGAATGATGTCACATTCTGAGGTCTGATTCCAACTGCGCTCAGCTTCCTCATTTGTACTTCCATTATATCGTTCCTGCGCATTTTTTCAAGCGATACATCGGACGATTTTTCCGTAAAAATGTCGCCTTTTTGAAGGTTTCATGATATAATTAAGTTATCGCTTTCTCAGAAAGGATCACAGACCATGAAAAAAGCATATTCCGATCTTGACATCCATTTTTCCATGGATGGAATTTCCATTCATGCACTGAACATCATCTATGAACAGTTTGACCGTACAATCCCTCTGCACAGCCACGGAAACAGCTGCTACGAAATCCACTACATTTCTGCAGGATTCGGTACGCTGACCGCCAATGACATCGCTTATCCGATCAAACCAAATACCCTGTTCGTCACCGGTCCTCACATTGAGCATGCCCAGACACCGGACAGGGAGGAACCGATGCAGGAATACTGCGTTTATCTGAAAATCAAGCGTTCTTCCCTCCACAGGCATGTTTCACCGGTCGTGGACATGGTTACTGATACCCCGTTCTGGTTCGGCCAGGATCATCAGGGAATCCATTCCATCATGAAACAGCTGTTTCTTGAGCTGGAACACCGTTACACCGGCTACATGAATCAGGTCGAGCTTCTTCTTTCCCAGCTCCTCATCTGTCTTGTCCGGAATTATGAACAGGCGCAGAACTCCAGCTATCACTTTGCGCCGCACAACCTGACTGACAGTAATTCCATCATCATCGAAGAATCCTTCCTCTATGAATATCAGTCGCTCACACTGGAAACGCTGGCCGACCGCCTCAAGATCAGTCCGCGCCAGACTCAACGGCTGCTGCAGAAGTACTACGGGAAAACCTTTCAGCAGAAGCGGACGGAAGCGCGCATGTCCGCTGCCTCGATCCTTCTTCAGGACAGACAAAAGAGCATCAGCTCAATTGCCGATGCTCTTGGTTACTCGTCTGCGGAGCACTTTTCTTCCGCATTTCGAAACTATTATCAATTAAGTCCGCGCGAATTCCGAAAAAAACAGTCCGGATTCTGAACGATTACTTTTCCAGTTCTTTCTGGTACTGAGCAAACTCACCCTTGTTTGCAAACACAAAGTGGCCCGGTTCAATCTCCTGCCAGCTGGGGCGGTCGATCATGTAATCATGCATCTCCGGATCGTAGACAAGCAGCTTCTTTTTCTTCTCCATAATCGGATTCGGCATGGGGATTGCAGAAAGAAGCGCTTTTGTATAGGGATGAAGCGGATGAGCAAACAGCTTCTCTGTCGGAGCAAGCTCAACAATTCTTCCCTTATGAATTACGGCAATGCGGTCTGTGATGAAACGCATGACAGAAAGATCATGGGCAATGAACAGATAAGTCAGACCTCTCTCCTTCTGCATTTTTGCCAGTAAATTCAGAACCTGCGCACGAATGGAAACGTCCAGCGCAGAAATCGGTTCATCCGCAACAATAAACTCCGGTTCCATGATCAGTGCACGGGCAATGCCGATACGCTGTCTCTGACCGCCGGAAAACTCGTGGGGAAAGCGGCTTGCAAACTCCGGAAGAAGGCCCACATCAGAAAGCGCTTTCTGAACACGCTTCTGCACTTCCTCTTTCGGCAGCTTCTGTGTGTTCATCAGACCTTCACTGACGATGTAATCAACCTTGGCACGCTCATTCAGAGACGCCATCGGATCCTGGAAAATCATCTGGATTTCCTTGATTACCTGACGGTCCAGTTCTTTTGAAATGTTTCCGTTGATCTTCTTCCCTTTATACAGAATCTCACCCTTGCTGGTCGGATAGATTCGCATGATCGCACGTCCGATTGTCGTTTTTCCGGAACCGGACTCACCTACCAGACCAAAGGTTTCACCTTTGTAGATCTCAAAATTCACATTGGATACTGCTACAAATTTCTTTCTTCTGTCTCCAAAGCAAACTTCCAGATCCCTCACTTCCAATAAGACTTCCTGATTATTCATTGAGGGCATATCCTCCTTCCTTCAGTCTTGCAATGAACTCCGGCGGATCAACCTTCGGTGCCCGCGGATCCAGCAGCCAGGTTCTCGCCTTATGAGTCGGGCTGACCTGGAAGAACGGCGGACGCTTGATAAAATCAATCTTCAATGCATAGGGATTTCTCGGTGCAAAGGCATCTCCCTCAATCTTCTTGTAAAGATTCGGAGGTGTTCCCTTAATGGAATACAGCTCTTCTCCTTTTACGCCAAGCTGAGGCAGGGAAGAAAGCAGTGCCCAGGTATAGGGATGCTTCGGATCAAAGAATACCTCCTCGCAAAGTCCTTCTTCGATAATGTCTCCTGCATACATGACAACAACACGGTCTGCCACATTGGCTACCACTCCAAGATCATGAGTAATGAAAATGACAGTCAGCTTATATTTTTCCTTTAAATCATTGATCAGACTTAAAATCTGCGCCTGAATCGTTACATCAAGAGCCGTTGTCGGCTCATCGCAGATCAGAATCTTCGGATTGCATGCAATCGCGATCGCGATGACAACACGCTGTCTCATACCGCCGGAAAACTCATGGGGAAACTGCTTATATCTTGTCTCCGGATCATGGATTCCAACGTCGCGCAGATATTCGATCACCTTCTGCTTCGCGGCTGCGCCTTTCAGTCCCTGATGAAGGTAAACTGCTTCTTCAATCTGCGCTCCAATGGTCTTTAACGGATTCAGACTTGTCATCGGATCCTGAAGGATCATTGCAATTTCACCGCCGCGGATCTTCATCCACTCTTTTTCGGTACGATAAGCGGAAATATCCGTTCCATTATACGTAATCGAGCCTTTCGCGATCTTTCCGTTGGAATCAAGAAGTCCCATCAGAGACTTGGTAAACACGGATTTTCCACAGCCGGACTCTCCTACAATTGCAAGGCTCTCTCCTTCGTGAACATCAAGAGACACACCGCGGATGACATGCAGATCCTTTCCACGCAGGCGGAATTCAATTTCCAGATCTTTGATTGATAAAATCGTTTTCTGTTCCATCTTATCCCTCCTTACATGTGATTTTTCGGATCAGCGGCATCCGAAAAAGCATTGCCGACCACATAGAACGAAATTGTAATAACGGAAAGCACCGCTGTCGGAATGATCAGCTGATAACGCAGCGACGCATTCATCATCAGAGAGCGTCCTTCATTGATCAGCTGTCCAAGGCTTGGAACCTCCAGCGGAAGTCCAAGACCAATGTACGTGATAAACACTTCGCTTCCGATGGCTCCAGGAATGGAAAGCGCAATTCGAAGCATGATAACCGATACCAGATAGGGAAGAAGGTTTTTTGTAATAATCTTTTTTGTGCTGGAACCGACACAGCGGGAAGCCATGTTGTAATCTCTGTCACGGATTACAAGAATCTGATTTCGGATAAAACGTGCCATCTGGATCCATCCGGTCAGACTCATTGCAAAGATCATGGTCCGCATACCCGGCTTGAGGATGTAGGAAATCAGGATCAGCAGAATGGTATTGGGGATGTTATCCAGCACATTATAAATTTCAGTAAAAATAAAATCAAGTTTTCTGACATAGCCCCAGAGAACTCCGACAAGAATTCCCACGCAGGCTTCTACCATTGCCACACTGAAACCAATGATCAGAGAGTTTCTGGTACCGGCCCAGATTCTTGCCCACAGGTCCTGACCGATGACGTTTGTTCCGAACCAGAACTGGGAATTCGGAGCCACATTACGATAGGCAACAAACGTCATCATGTCCATGTTTACCTTATTCGGATCATATTGCCCGGGCAGATACGGCTGAATAAACGTAAACAGCAGCAGGACAATCGTCACACACAAGAGCGTTACTGCCAGCTTATTGCGGCAGAATGTCTGAACGGTGCTGCGCCAATAGGAATAGTTGGTAAAATCAACCTTCTCACCGGCTTCCTCGTTATACTCGGCAAACGAAAACATTTCTTCTTCGGAAAGCTGGCGCTGCAGATTCTGAACCATGCTGTCCTGTAATTCTTTTTCTTTCTGTAAACGAAACGCCATTATCTGCCACCTGCCTTCTTACCCAAACTGATTCGCGGATCGAGAATAACCATGAGAATATCACCGAGGATCAGACCGATGATACCAACTGTCGCATACAGAAGGACAATTGCCTGAACCATGGTATTATCGCTTCGCTTAATTACATCTACCAGCAGACCGCCCATTCCCGGAATGGAATACAGGGATTCAATGTAAATGGATCCGATTACCGTATTCAGGAATGAAGTCGGAATGTACTGAGCCAGCGGAACAATTGCATTGCGCATGATGTGGCGGAACGTGATCCGACTGCCGCCTGCACCCTTCGCCTTTGCAAGACGAACATAGTCCTTTGTGCTCTCGTCAACCATGTAGCGGCGCATCCACATACCGTAGTACGCAATGTTTCCAAGAGACATGGAAAGAACAGGCAGAATCCAGCTTCTCCAGTCCTCTGCATCAAAGGTCATCT
The DNA here is from genome assembly GCA_017472605.1 of Lachnospiraceae bacterium. GTDB lineage: Bacteria > Bacillota > Clostridia > Lachnospirales > Lachnospiraceae > Anthropogastromicrobium. Next base: position 19,081 of record JAFUPV010000038.1, on the reverse strand, counting down.
TGATGCCAAGGAGCTCCGTACCGAACATCTGAATGAACAGATAGTAAACGGCTGCGGGAACCGCCTGAATGAAAACGATGAACAGAGTTCCGAACTTATCAAAAAACTTGCCCTTGAATCTTGCCATCAGTCCGCCCATCGGAAGTCCGACGATCAGAGCAAGAAGCAGTGACATGCTTCCCAGCCGGATGGAAAGCGGGATTTTATCAGCCAGAATATCCATGACCGGTACATTGGCGCGGTACACTCTGGACACACCAAGGTCACCCTGTAAGAGCTGGCCGTAAAAACGAACGATCTGAACAGGAAGCGGATCCGTCAGTCCCATTTCCTGCAGACCTACCTGGATCTGGGTCTCTGTCAGCTTGTCAAAGTTCTGAAAGTAGCCTTCAATCGGCATTAAGCGCAGAAGACAGAAAACAACTGTCAGAATGATAACCAGCGTAAGCAGAGAGCGCGCGATACGCTTGCATAAGTATTTTATCATAGAATTTTCCTCTCAAATTCAACAACCGGTATGACACAACAAAATCCGGTTCAAAGCGAATCGAAAAAAAGCCGACGCCTTTTTCCGACTCGCTCAGAGCCGGCATATCACAGGCCGCTGCAGGTTTCCCTGCAGCGTGCCCGACTGCATCTACATCAAACGAGCATAACAGATCTGCTCTTTCAGAAATGACTTATTTGTTTGCGTTCTCTTCGAATTCAGTCATGGAGATGTAATGATCCTTGATGCTCATGCCCTTATATCTCAGTCTGGAAATACCGAATGCAGCATTCTGTCCTTCGAATACATCCAGCTTTGTGCAGATATAGGAGCTTACGCTGATTCCGTAAGGAATTACAAACGCCTTATCAATCAGGAATGCCTCAGCCTTTGCAAACGCATCATAACGTGCTTCCAGATCAATGGTGTAGCTCTTTGCTTCTTCTACCAGATCAAAGTAGGTCTGAACATCAGCTGCAGCTGCAGTACCCTCGTTAATCGCGGTTCTCATGAACTGGTACTTGTATCCAAGATCATCGCCCTCTGCCTGATAGAACGGATCGGTCCAGGTCTCCGGGTCAGCATAGTCAGCACCCCAGTTACACTTCATCAGCGCATACTCACCGGAACGGCGAACCTCAGACAGGAAGTTCTCGGACGGACCAGCCTCAACAACGATATCGATGAAATCGGTACCAAGTACATACTCTACCTGCTGCTCAAGAACAACACATTCCTTATCCCAGTCATTGGAAGACGGATTGTACTTTACAAGAACAGTTACCGGGAAGGTTGCGCCCTCTGCGGTCAGCTCTTCCATTGCAGCTTCCTTGTAGGAAACAGCCTTGTCCATATCAAATCCCTGATACTCGAGGGAGGTGAACGCCTCGTTCTGGGTATAGTCAACACCATCCAGAGTAGCAAAGGTTACAGGAGTTATGGTCTTGGACTGATACTGCTGCGGAGCGTTCGGCTCGCTGATGGAGATGGTTGCGATGCTGTTAACAGCAAACTGAACTGCCTTACGGAAGTTCTCGTTATTTACAGCCAGCTTCCAGTTTGCAGGAGCATACTCCTCTTCAAAATTCGGATTGAAGTTCATGCAGTAGAAATAGGAATAGCTTGTATCGGAACGCTCCTTACTGATCAGCTCGCTGGTCTCCGGATCTGCCATCCACGCGTCCAGAATGTCAGCGCCGATGGAAGCCTCATCCACTTCGCCTCTCTTGATCATCTCCGGTCCGATGGTTCCTGCTTCTGTGTTGTAGGTCTTTTCGATGGTCTCGATGTATACCTGATCTGCATCCCAGTTCAGGGTGTTCTTCTTGTAAACGTGCTTTACCTGAGGCTCAAACTCAGCCATGTAGTAAGCGCCGCAGTAGTACATCTTCTCGTTGTCTGTACCGAAGGACTCACCCAGCTCTTCCAGCTGCGGGCCGTAAGCCGGCATGTTGTTTACATAAACAAGAGTAGACAGGAAATAGGGGCACGGTGCCTCCAGGGTGTACTCCAGGGTATAGTCATCAACAGCCTTGATTCCAACCTCTTCAAAAGCGATCTCTTCGTAACCTTCCTCGCCTGCCAGACCCTTGAAGTACTCTTCTGCGTTCTTGATCTTACCGAAGAAGTTCTGAACATTTGCACTCTCGTACTCCGGAGTCAGCTGATATTTCATGGCAGCAACGAAATCGTTTGCAGTTACTTCCGCAACCTCCGCACCGGTGTGATCAACCCACTTTACACCCTCACGCAGGGTAAAGGTCCAGGTAAGACCATCCTCGGATACGCCCCACTCGGTTGCCAGACCAGCCTGAACGTTGCCCTTGTTATCGTACTCAACCAGGGTATCGATGGTGTTCGCACCACAAACCTGCTCTGCCTGAGTAGAAGTTACAAGGTAGTTCAGAGTGCTGTTCTCACCACTGTAAAGCACGTGGTACGTGGAATCTGCAGTCTCCTCAGCAACAGCCGGTACTGCCATCAGAGATGCCACCATTGCAGCACTTAAGATGCCGGATACTAATTTTCTCATAATACTTCCCTCCAAATTTCGGATTAAAACAAAATAAGGAAACGCCAGATAGAATTCTCTACTCCGTCGTAGCCATCTGTCGATTCCTCATTGCTTTTGTAGAGTATAGCACAGGGGCCGTTTAAAAGTCAATCACTTTTCTGAAATTCTTGCGCATGAATTCATCCTGTGCTAAAATAACCCTGCAAACCTGTCACCAAATCATGAAATCTTCAGGAGATACTTCAATGAAACGAAACATCCGATTCACAATCTGCTATGACGGCACCCGCTACAGCGGCTGGGAGCGTCAGAAAAACACCGATGCCACCATCCAGGGAAAACTGGAAGCAGTCCTTAGCCGTCTCTGTGAGGAACCGGTCACCATCATCGGCGCCGGACGTACCGATGCCGGAGTTCATGCCCGGGAAATGACTGCCAATGCTCTTGTGTCCGTGTCCATGTCATGCGGACAGATCCGTGACTACATGAATACCTGGCTCCCGGAGGACATTTGTGTCCTGGACGCTGCGGAAGCCGGCCCCCGCTTCCACAGCCGGTTCAATGCTTCCGGAAAGACCTACTGCTACACCTGCTACATCGGCGCCGCCAAACCTGTCTTTGACCGGAAATATGTGACCTGTCTTGATCAGCTTCCCGATGTGGAAGCCATGCGGCAGGCGGCGGAATTTCTGACTGGAACCCACGATTTTGCCAGCTTCTGCGGAAATCCGAAAATGAAAAAATCAACGGTCCGTACCATTGACAGCATCACCATCACCCAGAAAGGTGACTACCTGCGCTTTTCCTTCCACGGCGACGGTTTTCTCCAGAACATGGTGCGTATCCTGGTCGGCACTCTTCTTGAGACCGGCTTCGGAAAACGTCTGCCTGACGAGATGAAATCCGTCCTGGAAGCAAAAAACAGAGCCCTCGCCGGTTTTATGGCACCGGCACAGGGACTCTGTCTCATTGCTGTTGACTATAACTGATTTAATCCAGATGGAACACATTCTGAAGATCGATGGAAACGGGGCTGTTGTCCGGATTGGTTTCCATGATATCCGCCATGAAATCCCACCACTTGCGGTTGATTGCGGTATCTGCGCCCTTCGCCCACAGCTCTTCGTTTTCGATCTCGATGTAACCGAACAGAATGTTTGTTTCCTTGTCCAGGAAGATGGTGTAGTTCTTTCCGCCATGCTCGTGGATCATGTCAATCATCTCCGGCCACAGCTCGTTGTGTCTCTTCTCGTACTCGGCTGCCATTCCCTCGTACAGCTTCATTTTAAATCCCTTGATCATTGTTTTATCCTCCATCCTAGTGTACGAAACATTCTTTTATACAATGCCCCGCCGTATGGAAACATTGTATCATAACAGGATTTGAAAGTCAACTTACGCAGCAGTTTTCGCCATTCATGATCGCCATCCATTCGTCGCATCCGGGCAAGAGCCAAGAGGCGTTTCCGCTTCTTCGCAGCAGCCGCTCAGGATCCACTGGAACGGTAACAGCGGACACCAAACCGCCAAAACAGCAGGCATGGAATCAGAAACATCGCCGCTGCCAGCGGCAGAAAACTGTACCAGAGGCGCGCAGTCCGACCAAGGATGACAAGCAGCGGGTAATATTGAATCAGCGCATAGGGCACAAGAAATGTACAGAACAGAAGAACCGGTTTTCCGTAAATGCTGACCGGATATTTTCCGTACTCTCTTGCCGCATCGGTAAGGATGTTCATAAACTCCAGCCCTTCCAGCGTAAAGAAACACATCCCGGCCTGAATCATGAAGATTCCGGCAAACAGTAGACTGCCTCCGATCAGCATCAGAACCACTGTCATCACCTTCCACCGGTTCCAGTCGATGTCCGCTGTCAGCAGACCGTAAATAAAAACGATCACTGCCTGAAACATTCTTCCGATCCGGCTTAATTCAAATTTACTTCCCAGAACCTGCAGAATCTCATTTCTCGGCCGCACCAGGACCCGGTCAAATTCTCCGTGCTTCACCATTCCGGAAAACAGATCAAAGCCCCTTCCGAACATCTCTGCCAGCGCGAATTCCATCAGAACAATCGCATAACAGATCAGTACCTCGCTGTATGTAAAGTCGGCGACCTGATGAAACCGGTTAAACAGAAATGTAATTCCGATCAGTACGTTAAAAGAAAAAATAAACTGTCCGACCGTTGTCAGAAGAAAGGATGTTTTATACTGCATTGTGCTCCGGATATGAATCCCCACATACCGTCTGTACAGACGAATCGCTGAAATCTTTTTCTCTCTTTTTCTGCTTCTTTTCATTTTTCATCCTCCCTGTACAACAATCCGCGTTTCTGCATGTACCGCAAACCGCCATCCGGCTGCCATGAGAACAGCCAGCCAGAACAGCTGAAGAGCGATGGCCCATACCAGCTGGTGGCCGCACAGGTCGCCGGAAAACACACGAAGGGGAACGTTCTGCATGGACGCAAACGGAAGAATCTCCAGAACACGCCGGATCACATCCGGCATGAAAGGAAGCGGAACAATCTGACCGGCCAGCAGTTCACATGCCGCCGAGTAGAAAATCCGGATTCCCTGGGCTGAGATGGTAAAAAAGCAGCAGATGTAAATGACCACACCGATTGAAACCGTGATCAGCGTTCCAAGAATCAGTGTCAGCAGAAACAGGATTCCGGTCAGCGGATCCGTCGGAAGTGTCAGTCCATATGGAGCCGGAAGAAACAGGGAAATAAACAGGATTGGCGCACAGCGAAGAAGGGCGCTGGATATCCTGTGTGCAAGAAGTCTGGCAAACCACATGTGATAGATGTGAACCGGTCTGCACAGCTCATATGCGACATTTCCGTCCACAATGGCTGAGAAGATCTCCGTTTCCATCAGCCACGGCACAAACAGCGCCAGCAATGCCTGCTGAAGCCAGATATAATTTACGACGGCAGAAAACTCCATGGGGAATGCTGCCGCGTCTGCCTGATAAAAGGCGCGGTATACAAGAATCTCCAGAAAGCCCCAGGCAAACTGCGTTGCAATGCCTGCTGCAGCCGCCGCCCGGTACTGCAGTCCGGTTAAAAAGCGCATGCGGAAAAAAGACAGATATTTCTTCATTGTCTGCCTCCTTAAATCGCATATTCCCGGTAAAGGGCTGCAACTGCTTCATCCATGGTCCGGTATCCCTGACGCAGATCCTGCGGGCTTCCATCCAGAAGAATTCTGCCCTTACCAATCAGCAGGATCCTGTTTGTCAGTGCTTCAATATCCTGCATGTCATGGGTCGTCAGAATAACGGTTGTCCTGTGTGTCTGATTCAGACGCAGAATGAAATCACGGACTGCCAGCTTGGACACGGCATCCAGGCCGATCGTTGGCTCGTCCAGAAACAGAAGTCTGGGACTATGCAGCAGGGATGCCGCAATCTCACACCGCATCCGCTGACCAAGGGAAAGCTGCCTTGCAGGCGTTTTCAGCAATTCCGAAAGATTCAGCAGTTCTGTCAGCTCTTCCAGATTCATTTGATACGTTTCTTTGGGGATGGAATAGATGTCTTTGAGAAGCTCAAAAGAATCGATAACCGGAACGTCCCACCAGAGCTGACTTCTCTGGCCGAACACAACACCGATGTCCTTTACATAGGCGACACGGTTCTTCCAGGGAATGCATCCGTTCACCTCGCAGGTTCCCTCATCCGGTGTGAGAATTCCGCTCAATACTTTGATCGTTGTCGATTTTCCTGCCCCATTTGGTCCAATGTAACCGATCATTTCCCCGTCATTGATCTGAAAACTGACATGATCCAGTGCACGAATTTCTTCATAGTCACGATGGAACAGGTTTCTGCAGGCTTCCAGAAAGCCTGCGTTTCTTTTTGCGACCTTATAGGTCTTTGAAATGTTGTTGACTGTAATCACGATTTACTTCCTCCTGGTAGTTATATTGATTCGTATCATATCTTGCCAAGTAGGTCTGTCTTTCCATGGATTTTGCCATGGAAATACCTGCAGCAGAGGTTCAGGCAAAGACGCGCGCTTTCCTGCCTGAATTTCTTTCTTTTGCAAAAGGAACTTAATTCTATCTCGTTTCTTCCCTTCTGTCAACAACATTTCTGACTATATTTCACGTTTCTTTTCAAACAGATTCAACAAAAAGCGGCAGTCTGCACCAGGATCCACCCGGTTTCTCGCAGACTGCCGCTTTTATCACTTATTTCATTCTGGTCAGTGACACTTCCCTTACCTTCATCTCCATTGGCGGTGCTTCCATCCGGATCTGGACAGACAGCCACTCCCCTGCCTTCGCATCCAGAGCCACCTCATATTCCATCCACTGGCTGCTCTGGAGAAATACCTCCGTCTGCTGTTCTCTGTCCGATGACGACAGGCTCAGAGAGACCTTCACTCCAGTTGTATTGTCCCCCACTGCTTTCATTTTCAGGCAATAGGTTCCATCCTCCTCCGCAGATGCGCCGGACTGAATTCTGCCGATCATCTGACCGCTGTTTTTTACAAACAATACCGGAACTGGCGGCAGCGGAAACGGATCAATCGGTTCTTCTCTCACTTCCACAACCGCTTCTCCCTGTTCGAAACCGACCTGCCAGCCGCTCATTCCGCCGGTAAATCCTCCATTGGACAGAAGATTCACTGTCTGAACCTGAGGATCATAGACCTTAACTGTCACAGAAGTTTCCAGACGATTTCCTGTTTCATCAAACGCATCCGCAACCCCTTTACAGCTGACTGTTTTCACGGAACTGGTTTCCAGATTGCCGCTTTCCCAGCAAACCGGAACCATTGCTGTCTCACCATTCCATTTCAGGATTTTTACCATCTCAGGCAGAACCGGCTTCTTTCCAAGGGAAACGGTACAGGGCTCTGGTTCATACACTCTTGCTGCCGCATTGGGATCGATTTCTCCGGACTGATAGCGGAACGACCGGATTCCCTGATGTGCTTTTCCGCTGTCATCCAGAACACTCATGTTCTTTCCCCAGCCGCCGTCATTCGAATCGGCAAAACTGAGCGGTTCCCAGTAGAACACACCCATTCCGGCGCCGTCGCTTAAGTTGTCATTGATGCTCATAACCAGCCGAAGAACCTTCTCCTGACCGGCGGGAGTCAGGGGAAATCCGGCAATTTTCTCCTGCAGCTCTCCGATAAATCCGTTTTCCGTTTTTCTCCAGGCATGGGCCGCCTCCGCAATCAGGATCGGCTTTCTGAAGATCTGATGCAGCGTCTCCATCGCTTCTTTCAGCTGTGCATAGTCGCCATGCCAGAAGGGATAGTAAGACAGCGCAATGCAGTCAAAATCCGTTACTCCGTGAGATGCCGCCTGCTCAAACCATTCTTTCAGATAATAGATCCGACCACCCTGGTCCAGATGAATAACAACCTGAATTGCAGGATCTGCAGCTCTCACGGCGCGGATTCCGGCATTGATGAACCGAGCAAGGTTCTCCCAGTGGTTCGTATCCCCTTCCGGATACAGCATGCCGCAGCGAATCTCGTTTCCCACCTGCACTATGTCAGGAAGAACGCCTTCCTCCTTCATCCGATCCAGCACATCCTTCGTATACTGAAAAAGCGCGTCGGCAGTCTCCCTGACGGAAAGCCCTTCCCAGGCTTTCGGCCGCTTCTGGTTGGCCGGATCCGCCCACCAGTCGGAATAATGGAAGTCCAGTAAGAATCCCATCCCCGCCTTTCTGATCCGCTTCGCCATCGCAATGGTATGGTCCAGACTGCAGTATCCTCCGGATTCCGGCACCAGTTCCGGCTGGTTCCAGATCCGAAGCCGGATATAATTTACGCCGTACTCTGCTGCCAGCCCGAACGGATCCATGAGCAGACCGTCCTCATTTGCAAATGTTTTTCCTTCCTCCTCGTACTGCGGGATGAAGGAAATGTCCATTCCTTTGATAAACTCTTTCATGCTTCCATCCTTCCTCTTCCATATTAATAGATTTCGATTCCATCACTTCCGATATCTTCATTATACATCAACTGGACAGGAAAGACAAACAGTTTATTCCCAGGCAGTCAGCAGCTCTGTCACACAGCCAATCAGATCACGATCCAAATCCATTGCCTGGAGCTGCGCGATTCTGGCTGCAGCAGACAGACTGGATCGAACGGTCTGATAGACACGTTCCTTCTGCTCAAAAGCGATCTCTGCCTGATTCAGGAAATCAAACACCTTTTTCTCCACCGGATTCGCTCTCAGACTGCATGTTGCGAACGAAACCAAAACGCGGCTCTCCGAACGAACTGCTTCCAGCCGGATTGTCAGGCATCCCATTTCCTCATCATAGCTGACTCCGGCTTCCACACGTTCTCCATCCACCATAACCGTTACGTCCGTCTTATTTACGCCGTACAGGCAGACCGTATATGCTCTCGTACCCGGAACAAGCGACAGATTTCCCTTTGCGCCATCAATCACAAAGGTTTTGCTCTCCCAGTCAAGGCGCATATCTGTCTTCACACAGTCTCCCTCATAGCAGCCCATGGTTTCATTATCATCCTCATAGAGAGTAAACGCACCGTCTGCTCCGCCATAGACACGAAGCACCAGAGACGACGGATTCTTCAGCGCAGCCGCGCCCTGGATTTCATCTGTCATCGGAATAATCGCACCGGCACGGGCGAGCACAGGAATGGTATGAATGCCGCGGTACATGTCGAGGAGTCTGCCGCCGGAATAGATCATTCCTGTAAAGAAGTCAAACCAGATTCCCTCCGGAAGCCATGTCTGCACTTTCGCCGTGTTCAGATGTCGGATCTGAGGAGTTGTAATCGGAGCCACCATCAGCCCGGTTCCAAAGAAATACTGATTCTTCACATTATATGCCGTGTAATCCTTCGGGAACGAATAGTACATGGGCTGAATCAGCGGCCTGTTTTCCCAATGGGCGCGGTAATTCATCGTATACAGATACGGCAGCATCTGATGACGCAGACGAAGGAACTGACGCATGACCTCTGCTATCTCCATTGGATAACGCCACGGTTCCTTGCCGTTAAAGTCGCTCTTGCTGCTGTGAAGACGGTTAATCGGAGAGAACACACCATATTGTACCCACCTTGCCGCCATCTCGTTGTCCTTATAGCCACGCATGTGACCGCCAATGTCATGGCTCCACCAGCCGTAGCCAATGTTGGAAGCCGTGTTGGTGAAATAGGGCTGGAAGTCCAGCGATTCCCATGTCATAATCGTATCACCGGAAAAGCCGACCGGATAGCGGTGGGAACCGGGACCTGCATAGCGGGAAAATGTGAGCGGACGCTTTCCATCTCTTGCACTGTCCAGATAATGGTAGTGATTCAGCATCCACAGCGGATCCAGTCCTGGAATTTTCGTGTTGTTGCCCTGCTGCCAGTCAATCCACCAGAAATCCACCCCGTCTTCCTCATAGGGATGCATCACATAGGTAAAATACGCTTCCAGGAACTCCCTGTTGGCTATGTCAAAAAGAACCGGCTCTTCCACAGAGGCATCCACACCCATCGCTTCTGCCATCTGCGGATACATGGCCTCATAACCGCGGATTCCGTCTGCCGGATGGAGATTCAGTGTTGTGCGCATTCCCTTCTCATGAAGCCAGGACAGAAAACGCTTCGGATCCGGGAACAGCTTCTTATTCCAGGTAAATCCGGTCCAGCTGCTTCCATATTTCGGATCCACATCGTCAACCAGGTGCCAGTCCATGTCAATCACGGCAACGGAAAACGGAACCTCTTCCCGTTCAAACCGTTCCACCAGTTCCCGATAGCTCTCCTCTGTATATTCATAGTAACGGCTCCACCAGTTTCCAAGCGCATAGCGCGGCAGCATCGGCGTCTTTCCGGTCAGTCTATAGTAATCTGACAATGCCTCCTCATAATCGCCGCCGTACATGAACAGATACAGATCAATGGAACCCGGTCTGCGCGGCTCTACCCATCCGTCTTCTGTCAGCAGGAGTGTTTCACTGTCATCCAGAACCGCGCATCCTACTGTTGACAGAATGCCGTCCTGCAGCTCACAGGCACCGTCAACCAGATCCAGCGTGCGGGCAGTTCCCTTCAGATTCCCTGGATTCTCCCCATAGTGCCAGACAGCACCGTAAGGATGCAGACCTCCCTGTCCGTGGGCAGACAAACCGTTTTTTGTGAATTTCTCTCCGTCATAGCTGATCTGCATGCCATCCGTATACAGTTCAAATCCTCCGTCCTTTTTTGTCAGCCGCCAGGAAACCGGCTCAAAAGTACGGTTAATCACAGTCTGCGTCGGCCGATCCTCAAACACGCCATCCTCACTGTACTCCATGCGGATCAGACGCGGTGTCAGCAGCGTAAAACGCCACTTCTCTCCCTGTATGATGTTCTCTTCTCTTCCACGCGGGCTGACACCCGGCAATTGATATTTCATTGTTTCATATCCTCCTTCCTACTTCTGCAAAACAGCAGGCATTACGATCTCAACAACAGCTCCATAGTTTTTTGCCATGTTGCAGAGACGCACATTTGCCTGATTTCCATAAAGAATATGAAGTCTCTTTATGGTGTTGCGGATTCCAATATGTTCTCTTCCATTATAAACAATCGGCGTATCCTCCTCGATTGCCAAAAGAATCTCCTCCGGAAATCCGGTTCCCGTATCGGACAGCGTGATGTACAGTGACTGGTTTCCATCAATTTCTTCAATCGTCAGATACAGCGTCACTTCGATCTGTCCTTCCGCCTTCATTCCATGGCTAATGGAGTTTTCCACAAACGTCTGGAGCACCAGCGGCGGGATGAGGCAGTTTCCTACCTCCTCCTCCATGATCAGCTCATAGGTAAACGCACCGGGTCGGCGGATTGTCTGGATATCAATGTAATTCTGAATATGTTCCACTTCATCCCGGATTGTACGCATTTCAAACGTATCCTTAATCACATAACTCATATAGTCTGACAGCACCTCTGAAATGTGAACGATGTCATCTGCATGACGCATCTCTGCCATTCCCTGAATGATGCTGAGGCAGTTTAAAAAGAAATGGGGACGGATCTGTTCCTGCACATATTCCAGCTCAATTTTCTTCTCCATCAATTCCTTTTCGTAAATCGCAATACGCAGGGACTGCAGCTCACGAAACATCGCCTTAAACTGTCCGCTGGCATATTCCAGCTCCAGAATCCCATTTTCCTGATTCTCGTTGAGCCAGGTATCCTTTTCCGGATTTTTCAGTCCGTCTACGAACCGTCTCATCGGACTGAGAATGTTTTGATAGAAATACAGCAGGATCCACAGGGTGACCAGCACGAGAAAGATAAAGACAACAATCAGAAGGGACTGAATCCCGAAAATCTGGTCCAGCATTCCCTGGGAAAGAACAAGCAGAATTTTCAGATTTCCCACATGCTTCACCTGATAGGTATACCAGGCATAGCTGCCTGAAATCCCATATTCCGTGTCCGACTGCCGGGCCATTTTTGCAATTTCCGTCCGCGCTTTATCCTTTGTGCACATGTAAACCTGTCCGTCCTTCTCCAGGAACGGAATTCCCTCGTAGCCCAGATTGGTGATCTGAATGTTCTCAAACAGCTCATCCAGCTTTACCAGACAGCCAACCGCACGGCCTTCCTGCTGAAAGAAGCCATAAAGATAGTCTGCACCATCTGCTTCAAAGAAATCCCAGATTACCCCCCTGGCATCTTCCTCCACAAGCCGATGCAATTCGGCTGCCAGTGCTCCCACTTCCGCTGATTTTCTGCTGGTCGAAAAATACACGGCACTGTCCAGAATCAGAAAATCAGCCGAATCCACATATTCATAAAAACGATACTGATTCTCGTACACCGCACGCCGCGTAAAATTCGAGTCTGTGATCTCATGAAGCAGTTCATAGTATTTGCTCTCCTGCGGTGTTATAGTCTGCGGCAGCGCCATCAGCTCTTCATTATCCCTGACGCGCATCACCAGAAATTCTGTGGACAGGTTCTTGATATCCTTACTCAGAAGATCCACATAAAGACTCGCCTTATCCTCCATGCACTCGTAAGCAAGACGCTTTACCTCCTGTATGTTCTGCATCATCGTAAACAGAAGTACCAACAGCAGGATAATAAAAACAGCAAACAGACGCATCAGAAGTGGTCGGATGGATCCTTTTTTCTTATTCATCTCTCATTCCCCGCTTTCTTACAGACCTTTTGATTCCAGTATACTACACCTGCCCGAAAAAAGCAAAAGTCTGAGCATGTATTTTGCCCAATACACACTCAGACTCTCTGTCAATGACGCTGTGCCCAGTCACCGGCTCATCGTTTCCTGTCCGCATTTCACCGGCTTGGGCGCCTGCGGACCTGATTATTCTGCTGTAATCTCAAGATAATGCGCATATGCATCCTTCTGGATCTCAAGCAGACGCTCCAGTCCCATTGCATTCAGCTGCTCGATATAGGAATCCCATTCTTCTTCTATGCCGCCTTCAACAACCCAGTGCGCATACTGTGCTTCCACAAAATTGTAGATGTCGGTAGTCATCATGTTCATCTCCATGATCTGCTCTTCCGTATAGCTGACAACCGGGAAACACTTTGCTGCATATTCTGCATTGATGTCGCTTGCCAGCTTCAGTCCGTCTCCCTGGCTGGTCGGAAGGATTACGTTTGCTGCAAACTCATCGGTCATATACTTCGGACCAAAGTCACGCACGGAATTGGACCATGCGGAGGTATCCAGTGACGTTCCGTCTTCCGGCTCAAGCAGTGTATAGGTTCCGTCTCCATTGTCGGAAATCTGATTCGGGATGGATCCGTAATAGGTCTGGAGAGATACCAGATCAGTGTAGAACTCGTCCGCCCACTGAAGCAGCAGCTCCGGATTTTCACAGGAAGTGGTGATTACCAGCTCTCTTGCAGACATGTCAAGGAAGGTCGGGTCTGACTCTGCATAGCGGTTTCCGTCCGGTCCTTCCAGTGCAGGAACGATCTCAAATTCACCCGCATTGACACCTGCTTCTGCATCCGCGGTCCATCCGAACATCAGACCGGTCTGAGAGCCGCCTGCCGCACTGATCTTGGAAGAATACATGGAGCTGTCCTGTGTAAAGTACTCGGCATCGATCAGACCTTTCTCATAGAGACCATGCATCCAGATAACTGCTTCCTTATAGTTTTCCTCTACCGGCATGAAGACTGCCTCATCCTCTGCGTTAAGGCCCATGTAGTTATCTGCACGGCTGCTCATCGTTCCGAACGGAAGAAGAATGTTTCTTAAATCGAACTTCAGAGAACCGGTATAGGTGTAGGGAATCTCATTGTTTGGATCGCCGTCACCGTCTGCATCCTCATCCAGGAACGCCTGAAGAACATTCTCCAGATCCTTGTAGGTTTTCGGCATTTCCAGACCAAGGTTGTCCAGCCACTTCTTATTGATGTACGCATTGTTTGCAACTGTTGCACGAAGCGGAAGCTTCTTAACCAGGCTGTAGATCTCGCCGTCACGGTTCTGCGCAATTGCTTTGAGAGCCGTATCCTCTTCCAGAATTGCACTGAGGTTCGGCATATTTTCCGCAATCAGATCCGTCAGCTCCACAAAACACTCCTTGTTCTGCTCAATATCATTTCCAGTCAGACAAATAGAGCCAAAGAACGCATCCGGAAGATCTCCGCCTGCCAGGAGCAGGGATTTCTGCTCAGCCCAGTCGTTGTTGTAGTAGAACTCCCACTCAATGTTGATGTTGTACTTATCTTCCAGTTCTTTCATAATTCCCTCATGAACGAACTCATTGGGCCACGCATCGGTCCATCTGACGGTTGCAATGGTAAATGTGGTTCTTTCCTCCGAATCCTCTGCTTCCTTTGCCAGAACCGGTGTCATTACGAAACCGACCATCGTTGCTGCTAAAACAAGGCTCAATACTCTCTTCTTCATTGTTTGAATCTCCTTTTCTTTTATTTATATGTATTGGCTCAGCCAATTTTTTCTGATTAACCCTTCAGAGAACCAACCATTACTCCCTGGTTGAAATATTTCTGCACAAACGGGTACATGCACATGATCGGTGCAGACGAAATCACGATAACAGAATATTTGATCAGCTCTGCCATTTCCTTTGCTTCCGTAGCTGCCGTACCGGTCAGCATCGCACTTGCGGTCTGATTGTTGATCAGGATTCCGCGCAGGACAAGCTGCAGCGGCTTTAACAGATCGTCGCGCAGATAGATCATGGCATTGAAGTAAGAATTCCACTGGGATACGGCAGACCAGAGCGCGATAACTGCCAGAATTGCCTTGGAAAGCGGCAGTACAATGGTGATGAAATACCGCATCGTGCCTGCTCCGTCAATCTGTGCTGCCTCCCAGAGCTCGTCCGGAATGCTGCTGCTGAAAAAGGTTCTTGCAACAATAATGTAGTAGGTTACAACGGAGAACGGCAGAACCATTACCCAGATGCTATCATACAGATCGAAATTCTGAATGTTCATGTAAGTCGGGATCAGACCGCCGGTAAAGAACATGGGAATCAGATAGAAAATGACAAACAGCTTTCTTCCAAACAGTTCCTTGCGGGATAATGCATATGCGGCCGGAATGTTTACTGCCAGGCAGATGATGGTTCCAAGTACTGCATAAATAATGGTATTCAGATAGCCGGTCCAGAGCTGCTTATACTGAAACAGATTTTCATAGCCTTTCAGATTCAGTCCGCTGGGAAACAGGATTACCTCACCGGCTGCAACTGCCTTGGGATCACTGATCGAGGCAATTACAATGAAGTACATGGGATATAATGCAATCAGGGTCAGAAGTACGGCAATGGTATATATAATCCCATCAAAGATCCGGTCTTCTCTTGATTTTCTAATTTTTTTCATTTTGGCTGTCATAGGACAGGAATCCTCCTTTCTCGAAACTTCAGCTGCATCAGATCAGTGATGTATCCTGGAGTTTGGCAGAAATCAGATTTACAGTCAGAAGCAATACCAGATTTACAATGTTGTTAAATAATCCAATTGCTGCGGAAAGACTGTACTGATTACTGATCAGACCCATTTTATACACATAGGTAGAAATGATTTCACTGGTCTTCTGGTTCAGATTATTCTGAAGCAGATATACCTTTTCGAAACCGACACTCATGACACTTCCCATTCGCAGAATGAACATGATGCTTGCTGTCGGAAGCAGCATCGGAATGTCGATATGAAGCATGCGCTTAAACTTACTTGCTCCATCCATGGTTGCCGCCTCATACAGTGTCGGATCAATCGCAGACAATGCCGCGATATAGAGGATACTGTCCCATCCCACATGCTGCCATGCCTCTGTCAGCACATAAATCGTCGGGAATGCGGAAGCCTGTCCCATTACATTTGGGAACTCAATACCGACATACTTCAGCAGATGAGCGATAATACCGTTTCTTGGTGATGTAAACAGGATGATCATTCCGCACATGACAACCGTTGAAATGAAATGCGGAAGATAGGTTGATACCTGGAAAAACTTTTTAAAACGTTTTGCCGTCATCTGGTTGCACATCAGAGCCAGAGCAATCGGAAGCGGGAATGTAACCGCAATGCTGTAAAGACTGATCACAATTGTATTTTTGATTGTCGGCCAGAACTGATAGGAGTTGAAATACTGTTTGAAGTAAGTCAGTCCGGCCCATTTGCTTCCTGCAATTCCCAATGCCGGTTTGTATGTTTTAAACGCGATTACAATTCCGTACATGGGGATGTAGGTAAACAGGACAAAGATCACAATTGATGGCAGCATTAACAGGTAGAGTGACTTGCTCTTATTCAGCCTTTCCACGATGCCTCTGGCACCTCTTTTTTTCACCTGCAGTGCTTTCTGTTTTCCTTTCAAGAAAAAGACCTCCCTTCTTTTATTCAGGTTCACTTTCGTTTCATCTGATGGCTAAAGTATAGTCTTTTCCGGACAAAATTGCTATCAATCAGGCGATTAACGGATATCAAAAACACGGCTTTTTACAGCCGTGTTTTTGATAAAATTCCGTTCTTTTTTCTTTTTCAGGTCGTTTTATTGTTATTTTGACAGATTTTTGATATATGAGCGGTATTCATTGGGTGTTTTTCCTGTATAATCCTTGAATGTCTTGCTGAAATAGGAAAAATTGCTGTATCCAACCTTCATTGCAATCTCACTTACTGTGCATGTTGTCTCAGCAAGATACTGCTTCGCGGATTCCATCCGCTGACCGGTCACATAGGCAGGGATAGACATTCCCGTTTCTGCCGCAAACAATCTGGAGACATAATCCTCAGACAGATAGACAGTAGCAGCCAGACTGCTTCTTGACAGTTCTTCGGAAAGATGCTCTCCGATATATCGTTTCAGACATTCCACCAGATATTCTTTTTTGCTGTTCGTAATGCTTTGCATTCCCTCCAGCTTTTCAAACAGATAATCGATGTATTCCAGCATCCATTTTGTTGTGCTGCCGGCTCTCTGATGCATGTTCTCCAGCTCTTTCTCATCATACAGCTGAGAAAACGGGATGTTTTTCTGATCTAGAATCCGTCCGACCATCGATGTGGTGCTGCTCAGCAGCTGTTTATACAACGTAACTGTCGCGTTTCTTCGTTCTCCGTTTTTCCTGACATAGTTCTTCAGATCATCCCTTACCGCACGGATCATCCCGTCTTTTATGATCATTCGTTCCAGACGGTCAAAATCCGGCAAATCGAAGGACGGCTCCCACTGTAACCACTCCTCTTCGCAGAAAACACCAAGCTCATCCGGAATCGCTTCCGAACGGATTTTCGCCAGATGGGCATAGCTGTCCGTCACTTCCCCAAGCTCACAAACTCTTCCTATGTAGACACAGGACTCCAGCTGAACGACATCACGGAGGCAGTGCTGCATCTGCGCAGTATATTCTTTTACGGAGGAAAGTCTTCCGTTTTCACGAAAAACCAACAGCCATTCTCCGTCCTTTTCCTGGAAGCTCCACTCCAGTTCCAGTCCTTTATTTTCAAAAAATTCCTGAATTACATTGCGTACCACAAAATTCAGCAGTTTCTGTTCCGATTCTCCCCGTTTCTCTTTGGAAAGAATCCGAAGCATGATCACGCAGAATTTTTCATTTCCCTGATAGAAATGCCGTTTGTTCACAAGCTCTTCTACCAGATTGATCCTTTCCAGAGGAAGCTTCATCAAATTCCGGCAAACCTGCATCAATGCCCGTTTTTGTTCCGACACCACGTTTTTCCGGTTCTTCTCCTGAACAATTTCGCTGATAGCAGACGCAAGCTCACGATTTGAGATTGGCTTCAGCATGTACTTTCTTCCGCCATACTGCATGGCTTTCTGTGCATAGGCAAAATGGGCATATCCTGACAAAACAAGCGCCTCTACCGGATACCGCTTTTCCTTGACCCACTCAAGAAGCTCCAGACCGCTTCCCTGAGGCATTTCAATGTCGGTCACAAGAATGTCAACCGGAAATGTCTCAAAAATCTTATATGCCTGTCTCATGTTATTGGCGGTAAATACACGGCGGATTCCAATGGAATCCCAGTCAATCCCCTCTGCTACCTTCTGAACAACAAATGTATCATCGTCGACAATCAGTATATTCATGTTCCCCTACCTGTTCCCCAACTCATTTTCACTCTGTCTTCTTTGATTCTGCTTCGAATCCACCTCACTGCATCTTCTGCGAACCTGTGTCAAGTACAAAATCCATCAGCAACGACATCCGTTTTCCATTACAGAACGACTGAGCCAAACGGCATAAATGCCAGCTTGGCAAACTTAAAATGCTGCAGACCAAACGGTATCCCAACTACAGTGATGCAAAGTACACAGCCCCAAAATAAAGAATGCAGCGCCATCGGCAGTCCGAATGCAATCGCCCAGATCACATTGAGCAGAAAACTGCCCAGACCACCGCCGTAGATCACTTCTTTTCCAAATGGAAAGAGAACCAGTCCTGCCAGCTTAAAACACTGAATTCCAACGGGAATTCCAACAACAGTCACACAACAGACACATCCTGCAATCAGATAACCAGCTGCACTGATCAGACCGCCGCACAGCATCCAGATCAGATTTCCCAGACATCCCATTCCGGCATCCTCCTTGTTTTTTTACGATTTCTTCCTCTTCCATATCTTCATCTTCTTAAAAAGTGGAAATAAAAAGCTTCCCTAAACAGAATATATCATCAGGAAAGCAATTGTCAATACATATTTTTTCAGAAACTTCTCTGCTTTTTGAACAGAAAAAACCTGCCCGATTTCTCGAACAGGTTCATTTTATACCCTGAAAACTACACACAGAAACCATTTTTCATCCATTGTTACCTTAACGATAACTTCCTCTTTTTCCTATCCATTAAACCTGCGACCTCCGGTCGCCGCTGCTCTATCGAGCAGATGCACACAAAACCTTCGGTTTTGGCTCTCCTTCACTCAGAAGACTTCGTCTTCCTCGCGGCTTTCTTTACCTTTAGTCACTTTCTAACCATTCTTGGTTAAGCCCTCGACCGATTAGTAGCAGTCAGCTGAATGCTTTGCAGCACTTACACCTCTGCCCTATCTACCTCGTCGTCTTCAAGGGGTCTTACTCTTGCGATGGGAT
>JAFUPV010000037.1 GCA_017472605.1 Lachnospiraceae bacterium | reverse complement strand
TTATGGATATCCGTTCTCTTAGGCATGGCTACATTCCTCCATTCTGCGGATAAATTCATCAAACAGATAGCTGCTGTCCTGGGGACCGGGTGCGCTTTCGGGATGATATTGGACGCAGAATACATGATCCTTTTCGCAGCACAGACCTTCCACGGTTTTATCCAGCAGATTGACATGGGTGATTTCCAGACCGGTGCCCGCAAGGCTTTCGGCATCCACTGCGTAGGAATGGTTCTGAGAGGTGATCTCGACCTTTCCCGTGATCAGATTCTGCACCGGATGATTGCCGCCCCGATGCCCGAATTTCAGCTTGTAGGTTTTGGCTCCGTAAGACAGGGCAATGATCTGATGGCCCAAACAGATGCCGAAAATCGGGTACTTTCCCCGAAGCTGCCGTACCAGTTCCATGACCGGTGTTACATTCTCCGGATTTCCGGGACCATTGGAAAGAAAGATCCCGTCCGGATGAAGCTGTTCCACTTCTTCTGCCGGAATGTTCCACGGAACAATGGTTACATTACAATTCCGCTGATTCAGACTGCGGATAATGTTGTGCTTGATCCCGCAATCTACAGCAACAACATGGTATTTTGGATTTTCTGCAGGGGAAAGCCAGTTCACTTTTGTGCTGACCTGCGCCACCTGATTTGTGGGGAGAGGGATGCTGCGCAGACGGGCGAAGCCAGCCAAATTTGGGGTGGTGCCCTGGGTAATCAGCCCCCTGCAGGTTCCTTTGTCTCGGATGTGCCGAGCCAGACGACGTGTATCCACACCGGCGATTCCGGCAATCCCATAGCGCTGCATGACCTGCTCCAGGGTTTCTTCCGCCCGGAAATTGGAAGGCCGTTCATTGTATTCCCGGACGATTAAAGCGCTGATAGTCGGTACTTTCGTTTCATAGTCGTCTGTACAGATACCATAGTTGCCGATCAGCGGATAGGTCATAACAACAGCCTGACCGATGTAAGAAGGATCCGATAGGATCTCCTGATAACCCACCATGGAAGTGTTGAAAACTACCTCAACGATTTTTTCGGAATCCGCGCCAAATCCGAATCCATAAAATTCGGTGCCATCTTCCAGGATGATCTTTTTATCGTACTCCAGAATCATAATTCTTTCCTGCCTTTCACCAGGGAGAGCTTCTGCGTAAACTGATCTTTTCTGGTGTCTTTGGGGACTTCCGTAGGATACCGGCCTGAGAGGCAGGTACTGCAATAGTCTGTGCTTCCGCAGAGACTTTCCAGGTTTTCCAGGGGAAGATATCCCAGAGAATGGACGCTCATTTTTGACCCTCCAGACTTGCTTTTACAAAACTAACAAACAGCGGGTGAGGCTTGTTGGGGCGGCTCTTGAATTCCGGATGGAACTGAACACCCACATGGAAAGCCCGGTCACGGAATTCCACGGTTTCGACCAGACGTTCATTGGGAGATACGCCGCTTAAAGTCAAACCAGCATCGGTCAGAATTGCGCGGTATGCATTGTTAAACTCATAGCGGTGCCGATGGCGTTCGCTGATATGATTTGTGCCGTAGCAGCGCTGCATGATCGTATCAGGAGCAATGA
>JAFUPV010000036.1 GCA_017472605.1 Lachnospiraceae bacterium | reverse complement strand
GGTGAAGGGTACCGAGGGGACGGAGGAGCTGAAGAAAGAAATTCAGAATTATGTCAAGACGCATACCGCACCTTACAAGTACCCCCGAATCGTGGAATTCCGGGAAGAACTGCCCAAGACCATCTCCGGCAAGATCCAGCGTAATAAGCTGTAAATTCAGAAGACTCCGAATTGGAGACTGCCACATTTGTAGCAGCCTCCAATCGGACATCACAATGAAGGTTTGATAGGACTATGTATTTTGACGATTTGAAACTGGGAATGTCGGTAGAAATTGCTTCGGCTGTCATCGAAAAACAAAAAATGATGGAATTTGCCTACGCCTATGACAATATCCCGCTGCACACAGATGAAGAATATGCGAAAGCATCACCTTTCGGGCGGCTCATCGCTCCCGGAATGATGTCCTTTATGTCTGTCTGGGCCAGATATCTGGAAGTAGACTTTTTGGGGAAGGAACTGCTGGCGGGAAAGTCCACGAAAATAGAATGGCATAAGCCGGTTTATGCTGAAGATGTACTCCGGGGCAGGGCAGAGATTACAAACTTAGTAAAACGTAATGCCAGAAACGGTCTTGTGGAGGTCACAATTGAAGCCTACAACCAGAAGGGCGAACATGTTCTGAGCGATGTGACGGAAGCCATCGTCAAATGTAGAGAACTTTGACTATTTACTCCGGCGGTGATTGAACAATGAGAAAGACATACGCAACCTCTATGCCAAACCATATTGGTTCCTTTCTGAGGGCCAGTAAATGTTTTGCTGCCTTGGGCATCAACATTACCCGGGTCAGCTACGATAAAGCTGTGGACAGCCATATGCTGTTTCTGGATGTGGAAGGAACGGAGGAACAGATCCGGAAAGCGGACACGGAACTGGAAAAGATCGGCTATTTGCAGAATAATTCTGCGGATTCCAGCATCGTCCTCATCGAATTCTGCCTGGAGGATGTACCCGGAAGCGTGACCCGTGTTCTGGAACTGATCAGTGCCTTCAACTTCAACATTTCCTACATCAATTCCCAGGAAAACGGTACCGATTACCAGTATTTCAAGATGGGGCTGCATGTGGAAAATCCGGGACGGATTGCAGATTTCATAGAGCAGGCGGAACGGCTTTGCAAAGTCCGGATCATTGACTACAACAGCTCGGAACGGGCCTATGACAACAGCATTTTCTACACTACCTATGTACGGGGGCTGTCCAGGATGCTGGATCTCAGCGAAGAACAAAAGCAGGGCCTCATGGTATCGGCCAATCTTGCTATGCAGATTCTGGATGAGCAGGGGTTATCTCCTTACCGGACCTTTGACAGCATCAGTAAGTTTGCAGAGCTTCTGGGCAAGTCTAAAGGTGAGCAGTTTGTTCCCAGAATCACCACCCATACGATTACAGACAATACCGAGATTATTTTGATTGAGCCTGCCTGCGGCAGCAATACTGCGGTGATAAAAAGCCATGGAGAATTTCTTTGCGTAGACAGCGGTTATGCCTGCTATCGGGAGGAAATGCTGAGGATTCT
>JAFUPV010000035.1 GCA_017472605.1 Lachnospiraceae bacterium | reverse complement strand
CCTTCAGCAGCGCAGTAAGATATGTCTCATCCACAATACCCACTGCACCAAAATCGATGTAATTTCCCACCATTGCATATTGGAGCGCTAACCGCAGCGGATCTTCACTGACTTCCAGCTGTTCATCAAGAAGTCTGGACAGCACCGGTGCGCTGACATGCGCTTTCGCATCTGCCAAAATTCTCATCATCTTCTGCATAAACTGCCGCTTTTTTTCATCCGGTGCCTCCTCCGGAATGCTTGCCATATATTTTTTCAGCAGACAGCTGATGCAGTCCGGCCGCAGCCGATCCAAAACCGGATTCTCCTCATACCTCTCCATGTTAATTCCTCCCTGTAATCCTGTTCGCAGCGCAATGATTTTTTCACACAATCCCGTCAGCTTCCAGCGTCATTTGTCTCTCCTTCAGCGAACTCACCTTCCTCACGCTGATCCTGTCCTCTTCCCTCACCGCCCCGCAGAGAATTGGGGAATCGGGATCATACAGCCTGCTGTTTTTTCGTACACTTTCGTCGCCTGCATTTGCATAGCAATACACGCATCCATTGAGACAGGTGTTATAGGTTCCAACCTCCACGCTCTCTACACAGCCGCATTCGCTTCTCTGATTTTTATCCTTCCCAGCCCGAATCCGGCAGCCAATGATCTTCTCAATCCGTTCCTTATCAATGCAGCAGTTCTGTTCAATCCCGCACTCCCGCAGATCAATGGTCTCCGCGCAGGAACCAATCGTCATTTCATTTTCCCTGGCAATTTCCGCCAGTTTCCCGGCAAACCGTTTCAGCGAAGCTTCCTCCGGCTCCTGCACATGCAGTTCTTTCATTTTCTTTCGATTCTTCGCATAGGTATCCACAAAACTGATGACACAATGGTCGGTATAGCCCCGCAGCGACTCTGAAATCTGGCGAAAAGCCTGCAGATGATATTCCATCGTGTAGACGTCAGTAAACAGAATCGGGTCATAGCGCCAGATCACCCGTTCTTTTCCAATCTGCCGCGACAGCTGCTGAAAAACCGGGATCATTACATGTTTCTTGTGAGGAACACGACTCTCGATTTCTTTTCCATAGCCGGTCAGCGTGAACTGGAAGTAAAATGGGTATTCCTCCAACTCCGACAGCCGCGCCATCATTGGCTGGGGATTTTTTGTCCAGAAAACAATGCAGTCCACAGTTTCCGGAGACAGCTGGATTTCGCTGAGCTGTCTCGGGTTCAGCGGATTTCTGACATAGAAATAGCCGTCCCGGATCCGGTTAAAGAACCAGTCCGAATAGTATGACGGAATATCAGTCCGTCTGCTGACACTTAAGATCATTGTTCTGTCACCTCCGCTCCTCTTACCAAATCGGTCATCCTGAAAGTCTTTGCGATCATGGATTGCCCCGTCCTTCTTCCGATAGTTCCATCATATCACATTTCATCCCTTCTGTCACCGCGAATCGATCTTCCGTTCATAAATCCTGCCATGAAAACTGCACAAAAATTGCCAGTTTATCGACTTTCTGCGATTCTTGACAAGCAAAATCCTATATGCTATCATCAATATAATTGGTTGAATTGTGACCTTTTTTCAGGGAGATAGTGTAACTATGATAAAAAATAAGAAAGTGATTGGTGTCTGTCTAACAAAGATAAACAGCGTCACAACCGCAGACTACTTACATAAGCTGCACCATTTGTCGCAGCATTCAGACTATAAGCTGATTGTCTTCAACAGTTTTCTTGATTTTTACAATCAGGATTCCTTTGATCAGGGTGCACAGGCTGTTTACCAGATCATGAACTATTCCGTCATCGATGCGCTCGTTGTTCTGTATGACAGTTTTTACGACAAGCGGGTTGCGGAAGCGATCATTGCTACTGCCAGAGAGCAGTCTGTTCCTGTACTTGTTGTTAACGGAACCAGTGACGGATGCTGGTCCATCCTGTCCGATTACGATTCTGCTTTCTGTTCTCTCATGAATCACGTCATCCAGGATCACGGCATATCCGATCCCTTCTTCATTGCCGGCAATCCGGACAATGATCCCGAATCCGAGCACCGGATCCGCTGCTACAGGCAGGTTCTGGAAGAAAATGGTCTTGTCTTTCGTCCGGACCGTGTTGGCTATGGTCATTACTGGGACGAGCCAACCAGAGAGCTCATTCAATCCCTGATAAAGAGCGGTCAGAAACTGCCGCAGGCTTTTTTCTGCGCCAACGATTACATGGCGCTTGCCGTCTGCGATGAACTGAAGAAATACGGCATTCGCGTGCCGGATCATGTCATCGTGACCGGCTTTGACGGTGTACCTGCAGCCCGGCACGCTACCCCGCAGATTACAACCTGCCAGGAAGATCTGGACGAACTGGCACGTATAACGGTTGAAACAGTAACGGAAGCGCTCAGCGGTCAGACCGAACCGGGCGTGAAGAAATTCCGCTATCTTCCTGTCCTTTCCGAATCATGCGGATGCAAAGAACCTGACAGGGACGAATTCCGCAGCGCCATTTCCGATCTGTACCATACGGTTGACGAGATGGAAGTACATGAAGACTTCATGTATGACCGCATCGACCGGATGCTTGATATTACCGATCTTGACGGACTCCGTCAGACGCTTGCTGAAAGCATTCTCGGAAACACCTACATCTGCTTAAACAGCGATTTCCGTTCCTCCATTACTGAATTAACGGCGGGAAACAGAAACCACCCCTTTGCCGATACACTTGAAGTTATTCCTTCCCGCTATTGTGACAGCAGCAGCTGCTGGAGCGGCACACTTTCCCTTTCCGACATGATTCCTGACATCAGCGGATGGGCCGATGATACCACCGTTTACATCCTGAACGCGATCTATGTCGGCAGTACTGTCTGCGGCTACTATGCCGTTAAAACAGACAGCATCATGTACTGCAGACATCGGGTAAAGCGTGTACTGAAAACGATTAACATCGCCTTTAACATTGCCATCAACGTCTTCCGCCAGCTGGACATGCGCGCTTCCCTGGAACAGGCGGCTTTGACCAATCCAATCACCGGATTGCCCAATCTGAAAGGCGCAGTCAAATGGTTTGAAGAATTTTCCTCCGTTGCGTCCCACCATCGTAAGCCTCTTACCTTCTCTGTCTACGGTCTTCCGAAATATGTCTACATCTATGAAAATTATGGCATTACCGAGATTGAGGATACCATGCGGCTGGTAGCAAAGAAACTGAAAAAAGCAAATCCCGTTGACTGCTATCTGGCCCATATCGCAGAAGATACGTTCTTAATCATTAACTACTACAAAAGCGCCGACCAGATTGCCGATACCATCAACAGTGCTACTTCGAGCTTCTTCGGCCAGATTGGCGACTATAACAACAACAGCGGAAAAGAATATTTTGTGGAAGTTAACTGTGGCTGTGCCGAAGCTCAGCCTGGCTGGGATGGCTCTCTGGAAGAATTTATAAAATTCGCAAACAACGAAATGTACATGAACCGTCTGAAAATGGGCATGGGACAGGTTGTAAAGGAGCAGGAAGCACCAAAAGAATATTACAAAGCCTTCAATCTGCTGCTGGAAAAAAATCTGTTTCACTACCATTTTCAGCCGATTGTCAGCGCAAAGACCGGTGAAATCTATGCCTATGAAGCACTGATGCGTACCGATGCCACCATCGGCATGAATCCGCTTGAGGTTCTTCATGCAGCCCGGGAATACAATCACCTTTACGAAGTGGAAAAGCTGACACTGTTCAACATCATCCGCCGTTTTGCCGCAGAACATGAACATTTTGGCAACAGTCGTCTTTTCATCAACACGATCCCCGGTCATTTTCTCAATGATCAGGACATCGATCTGCTGATTCAGACCTATAAGCCTTATCTCGATTCTGTTGTGTTTGAATTGACGGAACAGGATACCGTGTCTGATGAGGAACTGAACTCCATCAAGCGTCTGTGCGGCGAAACCAGCCGCAGCCGAATCGCCATTGACGACTACGGTGCCGGCCATTCCAACATAGTCAACCTGATGCGCTATGCGCCGCAGATTATTAAAATCGACCGTTTCCTGATCTCCGGCATCCATAACGATCAGAACAAGCAGATGTTTGTCCGTAATACCATCGAATTTGCACAAAATAACAACATCAAGGTTCTTGCAGAAGGTGTGGAGACCGCGGAAGAACTCCGGACGGTCATCGATTTTGGTGTTGATTTTATCCAGGGCTACTATACAGGCCGTCCTGCGCCGGATCCGGTTGGTGCCATTGCCGATGCAATCCGTCAGGAAATCTGTGACTGTCACCGGTAAAAGCTTCGCAGGACAGGCATGGAAAAAGGAATCCGTTTTTTGCGGATTCCTTTTTCTTATATCGAAATTCAGTCCCCTGTGCCACTGACACCTTGACAGATTTCGCTCAGCTTCTGAAAAGAATTGTGTCCGCTCCGGTACACGCTTTGAGATCCTTTTCTGTTTTCCTGTAATACTCTTTGAACTTTTTCGGACAGGTTACAACCAGCTCGGAAATTCCATCCTTCATTGACATCTGCTTTTCTGTCTTTTCTTTCCGAACATCAGCAATAACCGTTTTCAGATGTTCACCGAATTCCAGATAGCTGCGTTCCAGTGCTGTTGTTGTCCAACAGGTCTGATGGATGGACAATTCCGGTTCGAATTTCCGATAAAATTCCTGATAAATATGCTCTGTGATAAATGGTGTATAAACTGCATAGAGTTTCAAAATTCCAAGCAGACTGTAATACAGTGCGATCTGACCGGAATACCGCTGCTGCTCTCCATGCTTCTGCGGCTGATACAGCCGTTCCTTCGCGATTTCGATGTAGTAATCGCAGAAATCACTCCAGAACAGATGATCAATCTCATGTCTCGCCTGACCAACCTCAAAAGCATCCAGCAATTCCTTTACCCGGATTGTTGTTTCATTGACACGCTGAAGAATCCAGCTATCAACCGGAAGCAGTTCCAGCCCGCTCCATTCTGCCGTCTCACCAGAACGACGCGGTTCCCGATTCTCCGTGCCATCCGGATCGTTTTCTCCTGTCCCGGATTCCGTTTTTCTGAAATCTTCCAGCTGCATCACAGCAAACCGTGCCGCATTGTACAGCTTATTCAGGAACCGTTTGGAGATTTTCAGCTCATCCTCACTGAAAAACGTATCTGTGCCCAGTTTACTGTTCGCTGCCCAATATCGGATTGCATCCGCTGAGTGTGTTTCTATCAGATGAATCGGCGAATCCGGACCGCTGTTTTTGGATTTGCTGATCTTCTCTCCAGGCTTTGCAAGTACAAATCCGCTGATCATGATCTCTTTCCACGGAATTTTTCCGGTATGGTACAGACTCTTAACAATGGAATAGAATGCCCATGTGCGGATGATGTCATGTGCCTGGCATCTCATGCTCATCGGCAGCAGCTCTCCGGATCGGTCATCCGCCTCTCCGTAATGCGAATTGATCAATGTGGTTACCGATGAAGTCGCCCATGTATCAAAAACGGCATCCTCCGGAATGAATGCGTCGCAGCCGCAGCTGCATGGGTGGGGCGGCTGTGTTTCCAGCGGATTTACCGGAAGCTGTTCCTCACTGGCAAAGATCGGCTGCCCGCACCTTTTGCAGTACCAAACAGGAAACGGAACACCAAAGTACCGCTGTCTGGAGATACACCAGTCCCATTTCAGATTCTCTACCCAGGACTGATACCGGCTCTTCATCTGCTCCGGGTGCCAGTGAATCTCATCTGCCGCTTTCAGAAAACGCTCTTTTTCCGACAGAACATCAATATACCACTGCCTGGAAGGAACAAACTCTACTTCATTGCCGCAGCGTTCATGAACAGCTACCATGTGACGGATTATTTCCTGCTTTACCAGCAATCCCTTTTCCTTCAGCTGCGCAATGATCTCTTTCCTGGCTTTTGATATCTTCATTCCTCCAATTCGTTCTACGGATTCGTGAATGGTTCCATTGGAAAGAATGATCTCTTTGTATGGAAGATTATGTTTCTGACACCATTCAACGTCAGCAGAATCACCGTAAGTGGCACACATTACAGCACCGGTTCCCTTATCCATGGCAACAGTTTCTTCCGTCCGAATCGGGATTTCAAATCCATACAGAGGAACGATCGCTTTCTGACCGGCAAATGCCTTGTATCGCTCATCATCCGGATGAACAAAAATGCATACACAGCCTGTCAGCAATTCCGGTCTTGTCGTTGCAACCAGAAGGTCTCCGATCTTCGTCTGAAAGGTCAGATAATTAAATGTAGTCTCACATTCCTTCATTTCCAGTTCTGCCTGCGCTATGGACGTCTGACATTCCGGGCACCAGAGAACCGGTGATTTTTTACAGTACGCTTTTTTCCTTCCAACCAGTTCAAGAAATGATTTCTGTGAAATTTTCTGTGACAAATCTGAAATGGTCTGATACTGCTGATCCCAGTCTACGCTCAGACCAAGACGCTTCCACAAGCGCTTAAATTCCTCTTCATAGGTTTGAATCGTGTGCATGCATTTCTTTCGAAATTCGCTGCGCGGCAGCATCTTTGCCCGTATTTTCTCATCTTTCTCAACCAGCCGCTCTGTCGGCAGGCCATTGTCGTCGAATCCAAACGGATAGAATACGTCATATCCCTGCATTCTCTGATACCGGGCGATCATTTCTGCCTGCGTATAGGAAAATACATGACCGATGTGAAGCTTTCCGCTTACGGTAGGCGGCGGTGTATCAATGGAAAAAATCTTCTTGTCCCGCCCATTCTGATAGCGATAGATTCCATTCTCCTGCCACATCTGTTCCAGTTCCCGTTCAATTCTCTGAAATTCGTACCTCTTCTCCATAGGGTACCTCCTGTAAATTTTTTCCGTAATCGATTCAACAGCATTTCCATCCCGACTGCTGCTTCTGCAGCTTCGTCCGTCTTCCGGTTTGAAATGGAATTTCCAGAATCATTACTATTTACAATAACAGACAAAGTCGCCCTGCTTTCATAAAAAAAGCCCCGAGCGTTTTTTACGCTCAGGGCGAACTGACATGTCCGTGGTACCACCTGAATTCAGAAATTGATTTCTGCACTCGTTTACAATACGGGAATCATGTAAGGATTCCGATATCGCTTCCCCTGATAACGGTGGGAACTCCGTTGGAGTCTACTGAAATGACGTTCTGAACAACACTGGTTCTGCTTTGCACATATCCAGAATTGTTCCGCTGCAGTCATCGGTTCAATCCAAAGCTCAAAGGCTACTTCCACACGTCCTTCACGAAAATTTTCACCAGCCATTTTCTCTCTGTTCATCCGGATCCGCGTGTACTC
Source organism: Lachnospiraceae bacterium (assembly GCA_017472605.1). GTDB lineage: Bacteria > Bacillota > Clostridia > Lachnospirales > Lachnospiraceae > Anthropogastromicrobium. The sequence continues at coordinate 150,062 of JAFUPV010000035.1, read as the reverse complement.
CTCCTCGTCGATGCTTTTGTCTGAAATTGTTACTGACAGTATAACACAAACCAATGATTTGTCAACCAAAAAAAGAACCGTTCTCTCCTCACGAATCCTGTTATCTTTCCATTCTTTTTTTGCTTCACTCCAACTGCTCCGGACTCGTGATTTTCAAATCTGGAAAAACGGTAACAGGAACCGGATTCTCCGAATGTTCCCCGATCAGTTTTTCCATCCAGACCATGTCATACCATCTTCCAAATTTGTAACCACTGTGATGAAACCGTCCGACCATCTGATAATCCATTTTTTCATGAAACTGCACGCTGTCTTGTGTCAGGTACTCGTCCTCGTGAACCGGATATGCAATGCAGGCATTCAGATTCAGAATGTTCTGTGCTTTCAGAATTCGTTCCAGACATTCATACAAAGCCTTTCCCACACCTCCCCCACGGCAGTCCTGCTTCACATAAATCGAAGTTTCCACATTCCACTGGTAGGCAGCCCTGGAATGAAACAGTCCGGCGTAGGCATAGCCAACGATTTCTCCATTCCGTTCTGCCGCAAGGTACGGATAACGGGACAGTGTATCACTCATCCGCCGTCGAAACTCTTCCAGCGACGGAACTTCGTATTCAAAGGTGATTGCTGTATTTATTACATAATAGGAATAGATATCCAGAAATTTCTGTGCGTCGTTTAAGTTGGCACGCCGTATTTGGATTGAGTCTCTGTTCATCCCTTTCCTCCACCGTCAAAAAATGAGTCCATTCATCTATACTCTCAAAAAAGAAAAGACACTTTCCAGCGATTTTCACCGCTGAAAAGTGTCGAATTATTTGTAAGAAAGCAATTATCTCTTGGAGAACTGCGGAGCACGACGAGCTGCCTTTAAGCCGTACTTCTTTCTTTCCTTCATTCTCGGATCTCTTGTCAGGAATCCTTCCTTCTTCAGGATCGGACGATACTCAGCGTCTGCCTGCAGAAGCGCACGGGAGATACCGTGACGGATTGCACCTGCCTGTCCGGTTGTTCCACCGCCGTGAACATTTACGATAACATCAAACTTATCTGTGTTCTCGGTAGCAACAAGCGGCTGACGAACTACCATCTTCAGGGTCTCAAGACCGAAGTAGCTGTCGATATCTCTCTTGTTGATTGTGATTACACCGGTACCCGGTACTAAATATACTCTTGCAATACTGCTCTTTCTTCTTCCTGTTCCATAAAACTTAGCCACTGTGATTTCCTCCTTACACTACCGATTAGAATGTTAAAGTTTCCGGCTTCTGTGCTGCGTGCGGATGCTCTGCTCCAGCATAAACATGAAGCTTTGTGATCATCTCTCTGCCAAGCGGTCCCTTCGGAAGCATGCCCTGAACAGCCAGCTCGATAACCTTCTCCGGCTTCTTGTCCAGCATCTCTTTCAGAGTTGCAGACTTAAAACCACCAACGTAATCAGAGTGTGTGTAGTACATCTTCTGATCTAACTTCTTACCAGTTACAGCGATCTTGTCAGCGTTGATTACGATTACATAATCACCTGTATCAACATGAGGTGTAAACTCCGGCTTATTCTTTCCTCTTAAAACCTTTGCAACCTCAGATGTCAAACGTCCTAAAGTCTGTCCTGCAGCGTCCACAACGTACCACTTCTTCTCAATCTTTGCAGGATTTGCCATGTAAGTCTTCATTGGAATTCCTCCTAAAATCTTATCTATCATCAATTTGTTCCATTGAATTGGTAACGTCTGATCTTGCCGGGGCTGTGGCTCCTCCAGACAGTTTACACACACGAAGAACACTGTGCCAAAAACACAGCAAACATATTATATTACACAGAGCGGGGAGTGTCAATCACTTTTTCGTAAAAAATCCGAAATATTTCAACTTTTTCTTCTGTTATCCACAGAAAACCCGATTTTCGGGCCGTTTATCCCCGGATCCGGTTCATGCACGCATACAATTCCTGGGGACGAACCATGACCGGATGCCCGCAGGAGTACCCCTTCGGCGTGATTGCTGCCAGTCCGCCCCTTTTCACTTTTGCGAAAACTGCCTCAACCGCCTGCCGCTTACTCATCTTCCGACAGCTGTCTGACAGCAGCAGATCCCGGATCATCAGGCCAAGCGTTATGCACTGACCGCTGTCGACAATCTGCTCCAGATACCGCACATCAACCGCCTCATAGTTCAGGCTGATTCCGTCCGTTCCATTGGCTTTGATTTTATAATCCAGATACTTATCCTTCGGGATTGTCACATTCCATGACTTTGTGAAAGCCAGCTTTGGAAATGTCTCCCTCGGGATTACGCAGTGGTTCTTCTCCACCAGTTCTTCTGCCTGCTGTGTCACATCTTTCACACAATACCGGTCCATTCGAAGAACCACATCTGCCTCAGCCAGATAATCACCGCAGCTTCCCGCGACAATGATGGTAGAGATTCCATGGTCTTCGTAGAGACTGCGGATTTTCCGGATAAACGGCGTAATCGGTTCCTCCTCGTCCGCCACCAGCTGAGCCATCAGGCTGTCCCGGATCATGAAATTGGTCGCCGTTGTATCCTCGTCGATCAGAAACAGCCTGCTCTGCGCCTCCACTGCTTCTGTCACGTTTGCCGCCTGGGAGGTGCTTCCGGACGCATTTTCCGTCTGGAACCTGGTTGTATCCTGACCGTTAGGCAGATGGCGGATGAACGCGGAAATGTCGCAGTCACGGACACTTCTTCCGTCCTCTGCCCGCAGTTTCATGGCATCTGCACGGGTGATCACATACTCTCGTCCATCGCCCTCGATGTGGTTATAGACGCCTGCCTCCAGCGCTTTGAGCAGCGTCGATTTTCCATGATATCCGCCGCCGGTAATCACTGTAACACCCTGAGGAATTCCCATGCCGGTAATTGGTGCCCCATAAGGAACCTTCAGCGTTACTTCCAGTTCAGGCGGTGACGAAAAAGCAACCGCCTCCTTCATCGGTCTGGCAGACACGCCGCTTTCCCGGGGCAGAATGGAACCGTTGGCAACAAAAGCAGCAAGCTTTTTTTCCTCCAGCTGTTCCCGGATTGCCTGCTGGTTTACAGCCAGCTCCATCCGCTTCTGCAGCGTGTCTCTGCGGTATTTTGCCGCAAAAAATGTCTGTTCCACAACCTTTGGAAGAATCTCAAACAGAATCGTTATCAGCTCGTCTGCCAGAATGGTTCTTCCCCTCGCCGGAAAGCCAACCTCAAACCGACCCTCCAGTGACTTCCTCGAAATCGTCACGGCGATCCGCTCCAGCATCTCCTGTCCGACCCGACAGGTGGTCAGGTTTCCGCTCTTTCCGGATCCCATCCGCCGTTCTTCATTCTCCTTCAGCGTCTTACCGAACCGGCGAAGGATCAGATCCTCCAGCGCGATCCGTTTCTCAAAGGAGTCCCACAGAGAAGGAGCAAATCCATGCCCCGCCGCCGGAATCTCCACACGGACTCTGGACGGCGACGCAAAAGGATCCCCCTGCACATGGTCAATCCACAGCAGGTATGTTTTGAAATCATAGCCTCCTGCCAGTTCTTTGTACATGCCGTAGGGCTTGTGATTAATGGCACGCAGCTGAGTCTGCAGCTGCTGCATCGTCTGTAATTGCATTTGATATTCCTCCTGTCTGCCTAAGACCTCTCTGTCTGTGTGGGGCACTGAGCTAATGATGATCCGCTGACAGCTACTCTGCTTCGCTCAAATCATCCCCGCTGTTGGGATGCAGCTTCTCATCCCGCGTCCAATACCAGCGATTTTTCATTGATTCCAATTCCGAATCCTCTGCGTTCCCATTTTCCGTTTCATCCGCATGAAACGAAAAGTACCCAACCTGATATCCTTCACCAAGCTGCCCGGTCCAGTCACAGACATGAATCGTTTTTGCACCATTGCGGGACGCCTGTTTCGTCAGGCGAAGAAGAAGCCGGTCAAAGCCGCCCTCCTCACAGCTACGGATCGTCAGCCGGGCATCACCTGTCTCCTTAATCTCCTTCATGGACAGCAGATAGGACCAGTGCCCATTTGCTTCATCAATGGCATCCGGCAGCTCCTTTTCCTCCTCAATGGAGACAAGCGTCAGTCCGTGGGCAGGTGCTTTTGGTCCCGCCTTGCTTCTGTCTCTCGCCTCCAGCACCTCTTTGATCTGCTCCGGTTTCCAGAAGCCGCAGCCTACCTTTACAAGACTGCCCACAATAATCCGCACCATGTTATAGAGAAAGCCATTCCCGCAGATCCGGATGTCGATCCGATCCCCCTGCTTCGTCAGCTTCAGACTGTAGATCCGGCGAACCGTATCCTCAGCCTGGGTGCGGATGGAGCAGAAGCTCTTGAAATCATGCTCTCCAACCAGATAGTCGGCCGCCTTCTGCATAGCTTCCACATCCAGATCATAGTAGTAGAAATAGGAGTTCAGGCGCTCCGAAGGAAACGGAACACGGCGGTTTAAAATCCGGTATTCATAGGTCTTTCTGCTGTTGCACTTGCGCGGATGCCAGTCCGGCGCCACCTCACAGGAGTCCTGGACCACAATGTCGGCAGGAAGGCGCTGGTTCATTGCAATGCAGATCTTGTCTGCCGGCATTCTGGCACTGGTATCGAAGATCGCAATATTTCCCCAAGCATGGACACCGGAATCCGTCCTGCTTGCCCCAATCACCTGAATATCCTCCTTCAGCAGACGGGACAGCTCACGGTTGAGAATTTCCTCAATGGTCACACCGTTTGGCTGAACCTGCCAGCCGCAGTAGTTTGTTCCGTCATAGGCTACTGTCATTTTCACACGTTTCATCCGGCAATCCATCCTTTCCAGACAAATTTCAGGATCAGAATCAGCACCAGATAGGCAGCCATGCACCCATATGCCCCCCGGTCACAGTGTTCATAGCGAAGCGGCTTCATCTTGGTCCGGTTCGCATCTCCATGATAGCATCTTGCTTCCATGGCAAGGGCCAGATCGGCTGCACGGCGGAAAGCGGAGATGAACAGCGGAATCAGAAGCGGAACCATGGCTTTGATCCTGCGGATGATTCCCCCGCTTTCAAAATCAGCGCCGCGGGCAGTCTGCGCCTTCATAATTTTGTCTGTTTCTTCTATTAATATTGGAATAAAGCGAAGGGCAATCGACATCATCATTGCCAGCTCATGAACCGGTACATGAAGCTTCTTTAAAAATCCCAGCCCTTTTTCCAGTCCATCTGTCAGCGCGTTTGGCGTTGTAGTCAGCGTCATGATCGTGGATCCGAGGATCAGCATGATCAGGCGGATCGCCATGTACACGGCTTTTTCCAGACCTTCCCATGTCATCGAGCGCAAAATCAACACATCCGCAACCGGTGTTCCTTCCGTAAAAAAGATGTTGAAGGAGACACTGATCAGCATGATAATCAGGATGCTTTTCAGTCCGCGCGTCATGAAACGAAAGGGGACACGGGACATGTGGATCACAAACGCCAGCGCTCCTGCAGCCGCCAGATAGCCAAAGACACCTTCCGCCACAAACAGACTGACAATAAACAGTACCGTTCCAACCAGCTTTACACGGGGATCCAGCCGATGGATCGGGGAATCCACTGCATAGTACTGACCAATTGTAATATCTTTAATCATCCGTTTTTACCTGTTCTTTCTTCTGTATCCCATTTCCGGATCTGTTCTCCCTCTCTGCAGACAAAGCCTGCAGAATTGCATCCTTTGCCTCCCGGATCGTTGTCACATCCTCCGTCATGGCAAATCCCCGCTTTTTCAGGGCAGCTGCCAGATACGTCACCTGTGGGGCAGAAAGCCCCAGCTTCTCCAGTTCCTCCCGATGGCGAAACACATTGCGGGGCGTATCATCAAAACGAATGTGTCCGTCATCCACGACAATCAGCCGCTGTGCGTACCGGGCAACATCCTCCATGCTGTGGGACACCAGAATTACGGTAATCCCGCTCTCCTTCTGCAGCCGCGATACCTGATCCAGAATCTCATCCCGACCGACCGGATCCAGCCCGGCTGTCGGCTCATCCAGAATCAGATACTCCGGGTTCATTGCAAGAACACCGGCAATCGCGACACGGCGTTTCTGTCCGCCGGACAGTTCAAACGGCGAACGCTTATAAAAGCTCTCATCCAGACCAACCATGGAAAGGGCATTCTTTGCACGCTGCTCAATTTCTTCCTGCGTCAGTCCCTGATTTTTCGGTCCAAAGCAGACATCTTTGAACACGTTCTCCTCAAACAGCTGATGCTCCGGATACTGGAACACAAGTCCCACTCTGCTTCGCAGCTGACGAAGCGGATAGTCTTTCTGCCAGATGTCTTCTCCGTGAAATTTCACGGTTCCTTCCGTTGGCTTAATCAGACCGTTCATGTGCTGGATCAGTGTTGATTTTCCGGAACCGGTGTGGCCGATAATCCCGACAAACTGGTTCCCGGGAATCGTCAGACTGATATCATCCAGCACCTTCTGTACCACAGGGGCATCCGGTTCATATATATATGTGACATGCTCGAATGTAATTGCCATGACGCTTCTACTCCTGTTTCTTTCTGTCCTGTTTTTCTGTGTTGTTCTATTTCAGCGCATCCCGATACGCACACAGCGCATCTGCAAACTCTTCAATGGTCAGAATTCCATCCGGAAGTTCAATTCCTTCCTGCTTCAGCTCCCAGGCAAGCTCCGTTACCTGAGGAACATCCAGCCGGTACTTCTTCAGCTCCTGAGCACGGGAAAAGATCTCCTTTGGCGTTCCGTCCATCATCAGCTTTCCCCCGTCCATGACAAGAACACGGTCTGCATCCACAACTTCTTCCATGTAATGGGTGATAAGGATCACTGTGATTCCTTCCAGCCGGTTCAGCTCATGGATTGTCCGGATCACTTCCATTCGACCGACCGGATCCAGCATGGCAGTCGGTTCATCCAGAATGATGATTTCCGGCTTCATTGCCATCACACCGGCAATGGCGACACGCTGTTTCTGTCCGCCGGACAGCTGATTCGGTGATTTTGTCCGATAGGCTGCCATTCCCACCTTTTTCAGGCTCTCATCCACCCGCTTCCAGATTTCCTGAGACGGAACGCCCATGTTTTCCGGTCCAAACGCTACATCCTCTTCCACCACATTGGCAATGATCTGGTTATCCGGATTCTGGAACACCATGCCAGCCGTCTGACGGATATCCCACAAATGAGCTTCGTCTCTGGTATCATATTCCTTGATGAACACAGTTCCGCCATCCGGCAGCAGCAGTGAATTCAGATGCTTTGCCATGGTGGATTTTCCGGAACCATTATGTCCCAGCACCGCAACGAAACTGCCCTTTTCAATCTCTACGGAAACGTCATCCAGTGCCGTACTCTCGCCGGATACATTTCCCTCCTCATTGTATTCTTCAAATTTATGCATCAAATGGAAAAGCCTGATCATCTTCATTTGAATCTCCATTCTGCCGCCAAACCGGCAGCGTAAACATCGCCTTCTGCACCGACGATATCATATCATGAAGCTTCCAAAAATGCAAGCACACCGATCGGATATCCACGGACGCAATGCAAAAATTCCTGCGTTATCCCCACTCCACTGGACAATTCTGCGCTGCTGTGCTATACTGTTACCATCATTCAGACGAACAGGTATTGTAACTGTAACAACGGGTCCGCAGCGATCCGCCACTCAAATGGAGGTAAGTTTTATGGCAAAAAATAAATTCACCGAAGAAATCCGCTGGAAAGACCGCAAACACTGGGCATGGTTTCCCTTCAGCTTCACCGTTTACAAGCTGACCACAGACCGTCTCTATGTCCAGACCGGTTTTCTCAACACCCACTATGATGAAACGCTCCTGTACCGGATTGTTGACATCTGCTTAAGCCGCACCCTTGCTCAAAAGGTATTCGGAACCGGCACCATCACCCTTTCTCTGAAAGCGGACACCCAGGGCAGCATTGTCCTGAAAAATATCAAGAATCCAATGGAAGTCAATCGCATGCTCTCTCTGGCTATCGAGGAATCCCGCAATCAGCGCGGTGTTGTCGGCCGTGAATTCTACACCAACGATCCCGTTGCCCACGACGGTGAGGAGGCTCCGGCACCGGAAGAAGCTCCGGCTGAGGGATATGATTTTGACGGGGATCAGCATTAATCCGACTGAACGTGTCACGGGCACGTTTGTCTGGATACATAAGCAATTCCAAAAGCTGCTGTACGGAATCCATAACAGGATCTTTCCGTACAGCAGCTTTTCTTTGCTGCAGTGGTTTCTCAAATCACTGGTCTGAGATTTCATACCAGTTCGCATTCAGCGCCCCGCTGATCACACTGGTTTCTCCGATTGGCACATGAACCTGTTTATCCATCCAGCTGATTCTGCAGATTTCTCCATCTCTGATGTAGAGCATGACCTGATAATTCACACGGCTTTCTCCACGGATGGTCTCATCAATTCCAAAACGGATATCCCATTTTCCATCGTACCCATATGCCCCAGTCAGTGAAAGCAGTTCAAAAGATGATCCACAGGACTGGTATTCTTCCAGCTGCTTTACCAGCTTTTTGCGCATGAACGCGCAGAACTCCTCCTCTGTCAGTTCACGTACACCGCCAAACAGCTCCTCCTGACAGTTCGCGTCTTCCTCCAGCCTCTTTATCACTTCCTCTTTCGCATCCGCAAAAATCCGTTCCGGAATCATGCCGCTGAACTCATAGATATCAGCCGCCGTTTCAATCTCCCCGCCTAAATACATCTCTCCAAGTGCACCGTTTACATAGTAGACTCCCCACTGGGTCTCTACCCGGTAAAACTCGCTGGAATCACCGTCCGACTCCACGTCCTTCGGGCGGCAGGCCATCATCGCTCCCACCGTTCGATATTCTGTATTGTCAAAACCAACAACGGTTTCCCAGATTTCTTCCGGAACCATTGAGCTGCCAATTCCATTATAGATCAGATATCCCCACAGATTCCATTCTTCATCCGGGCTGTCTGTTTCCGAAAAGTAAGACGAAAGATATGGCTTCAGCAGCCAGGATTCTCCGTTGAGAGTCCGCTCTGTCAGATGATCTAACCAGGACTCTCTCTGATCCGCCGCATCCAGCACCTCCATGATGCTTTGATAATCCTCTTTGTAGGAAACCATTTCTGCTGCCCGTTCATAGCTTCCATCCTCCACCAGAGACAGAAACCGCCATGCCAGATAAATTTCATCCAGGTTGGTAAAGCAGATCCCTTCTTTTCGGTACTCATTGTATCCCATCATCCCAAGGCCAATGACCGGGAAAATCAGAAAAACAGCAAGAAGAGATGCCAGCCATCGTCTTCGGATCTTTCGGAAACTCTTTTTGATCACAAGCGCTTCCCGGCTTCCGCTTTCCGTTTTCTCCTCATGAACCATTTCGCACGGAACCCGCAGCTTTCGCTGATAGGATCTGCAGGCATCGCATTCCTTCAGATGCGCCTCCACCAGTTCCCGGCTCTCCGCTGAGCATCCGTCTTCCTCATAGAGAAACAGTAAATCACGAATCACACCACACGAAATCTTCATTCTCCCACCTCCTGTATAATCTTCGCTTTCGCCCGATAAAAAGTCACCCTTGCCCAGCTCTCCGTCTTTCCTTTCAGATCAGCAATTTCCTTCAGCTTCAATTCACCAAAGACATGCATGATAAACACCTCCTGATAGGGCTCCTCCAGATGAAACACCGCTTCCCGAACTCTTCTGTATTCATCCTTTTTGATGATCTGTTCTTCCGGCGACCCGCCTTCCTCCTTTTGTATATACACAGAAAGATTACCGGTTTCCAGTTTCTTTGTTCTCCTGCATTCCTTCAGCCATGCATTTTTTCCAATCTGACACAGCCAGGTAAAGACACTGCACCTTCCTTCAAACTGATCAATGTGCAGGAAAGCCTGATAAAAAGTCTCCTGCAGCAATTCCTCCGCAAGGTCTCTATCTCCTGTCAGGGAAAGCAGAAAACGATAGACCGGTCTTCCATATTCCTCGTAGACCTCTTTAAACACCGCCATATGTTCTCTCCTTCTGTATTCGTTTCCCTCCGTGATTGGATGGAACAATCTGGTATATTCTTCCGCTCCACTGAAAAAGTTTGTAGAAGAACCAGACAAGGAAACCCGCAATCCATGGCGCAGACAACAGCAATTGCGTGCCCGACATTTCAGCCTTCCAGATCACCCGAACCACAAATGCATGGCAGATATAGATTCCCAGTGTATTCGCACCTGCCTTGGACCAGCGGAATCGTCTTTGCGGAATCCAGGTCAGCAGACAGAACGAAAACAGGATGCCAAGACAATAGCTGACCAGGCGGAACCAGATGCCCTTTTTTACTCCCATGGAACCAAAGGATGCTGCCTGATAGAAAAAGGTTGCCGGTATGGTTCTTCCCCATTTCCAGTATACCAGAGCTGCCAGAAGAAAGACAGCCAGTCCAATCCCTCTGTACCGTTTCCACGCAGTCTCCAATGGACAAAACAGACCTGCCAGGACATAGGGGAAAAACACGATGCTTCTTGAAAGCGAATGGATCCGGTTAACCTCTTTGATTCCGCCAACGATGCAGCCGATACCTGCTGCCAGAAGGATTATCCCGGCTTTCCAGACGCTTTGATTCAGCGATGGAAATCGACCAATTAGCCAGTTCCAACCAAATGCTGCCGCTGCCCAGTAACCAAGACTGAGCAGATACCACAGATGCCAGTAAGGCTGATTCCACGTCACCCGTCCCCAATGACTGATCTGCATCCAGATCCAAACGGCGGACTGCATCAGAACATAAATCAGGAATGTCCGTTTCATCTGCTTTCTGCTGTTTCTCTGTCCTTTCAGAAACATACCGGATAAGAAAGCAAAAAGCGGCATGTGAAACAGATAGATCAGACGATAAATTTCATATAAAATCCTGCTTTCTCCAATCTGTGGTTCGATCAGATGACCATAAACAACCAGAAAAATCAGAAGCAGTTTCAGATTGCAGTAACCCGCTTCCCGTTTCTGTATTCGTACTTCCATCCTGTCTCCTCCTCTTCTGCACAATTTCTTGTGCACAATTACCGTCCCTGTTTGTTCGGACACTTATTAGAGTCCATTTTCACAAAAACGTTACAAAAAAGTCCGATTAGAATCAAGCAGAAAGCCACCCGCAGCTGTGCGGATGGCTCCATAAACATGCGATTTCTATGCAATTTTCTCTGATTATGAGCAGTGCATCTTCCGGTGTGCGACCAACAGCATTCCTGCGCTGACTGCAACCACCAGACCAATAATCATTACCGCGCAGTGCATGAAGTACGCATCCGGAAGAATTGTAATGACAGGATCCGTTGATGGGTCAAAAAGCCAGTAGTCATTGTTGAACACCAGCTCGTGAAACTGAACAAACACATTCTCCCAGTCAGATACCACAAATACACCAAGCACCAGCGGGATTCCGATGCTGCAGTATGCTGTCGTTTTCAGCCAGCCAAAATCCTTTTTCCTCCACTGGACAACACAGCCGACCAGATAAAGCAAACCGGCCGCAATCGCCATGTACTCAAAAACGGCAAACACCTGCTTCACTTCTTCAAAATGAATTCTGGCGCTCTCTGACATGGGCATCTGCTCAAATTCCAGACTTCCATGGAATGTAATGTTATTATAAGTAATCAACCGGTCATAGTTCTCGCGAACCAGTTCCGCGGAGTATCCGCTGTTTTCCGGAATGTTCAGCAGTTCCATGTCCAGATAGTACAGCGGCCGGAAATTCAGCGTGACTGTTACGGACAGTGAAACGAGAAACAAAAATCCGATCACGCCGAGAAGATAATTGAATGGTTTGGAATTCTTCATTGTCCCTCCCTATTTTATCGAATGAAACAGAATTGATAAGGATTTCAGTATACATCAGCTCACACATTATCGTCAAGAACAAACAGACAGAAATCATTTGACGTCAAATCCGAAATCCGCAATCTCAAAAATTAAAATCCGCTCCCGCTCATCCGTTCCATCAAACAAATCGCGGCAGTCAATCTCATCGACAAAATCCAGTTCAGCAGCTGTCATCAGATACGCTACATATTCATCACTCGGATAGTAAAAGAAGAAGCGCATTGTTCTCGGATTTTCGTAATAGGATTGAATGATCTGCCCAATCACCGTCTGAAGAACTTTCACAGAGAACGGATTAAAGAAATAGAAGCAATCGGAATGCTTCACCTGATACTCCCCCGCATCCATGCAGACAAACTCAATGTTCTGTTTTGTTCCATAGCGGTCTAAGTTCTGCAGCGCCTGACCGCAGATCCGGCTGTCATACTCAATCCCTGTCACCTGGCAGCCAAGCTTGTAATTCAGGAAAAAGCCGACCCTTCCCTTTCCACAGCCATAGTCAACGATCCTATTGTTACTATTTATATAGTTTGTTTCAGCCAATCGTTCCAATACGGAATATGGGGTCGGCTCATAGGGATAATGAATTTCATCCGCATTGGATGCATCACGTCCCACGGTATCAATATTCAGCTTTTTATCCCATTGCTGTTTTGTCATTTCTCTGCTCCTTCTGCTGCACAACGTTTCTATCTACTCCGTCCAATGAGCTCATGCATATATAGCTAAGTATACGTCCCCTTACCAATCTTTGCAAGCTTTCTGCAAAATAAATATTTCGACTGCAGAAAAACGTTCCCGTTTTAGGATTTATTTTTGATTTTCGAACTTTCTTTTTCTATTTTCATGTGCTATAATCAGATCAGTATCCATTTTTCTGCATGTTTTTACTAAGGAGCAGTACCATGACCCCATTCCTCTACACATTCGTCAACCGTGAACAGATCTCTGATATGCTGAAAGCTTTCCATGCCTGCGTCGGGTTGACGATTCAGGTCATTGACGATACCGGAGCGATTCTGGAATCCCAGGGGAGCAGCACAGCATACTGTAAACTGTTTCATCCCTATCTCCCCCCCGGTGAAACCTGCGGGCAGCTGCACAGCCGGGCCGGCAAGTGGGCCATGGAGTTGGGAGAAACCTACATTTTCTCCTGCCATGCCAATCTGAACCACATTGCGTTTCCGCTGATCAACAAGAATACCCTGCTCGGCTCGGTTCTTGTCGGACCGTTTCTGATGGAAGAGCCGGATTCTCTGCTGATCTCTGACCTGAGTGAGCGCTATCCGATTCCGGCCAACGCACTTCTGGAGTTGTATGAGGAATCCCACTCCATTCCGGTCGTTCCTCCGGCAAAGGTGACTCAGATCAGCAAGCTTCTTTCTTACATGTTCAGCAGTCTGATTGCAGACAGCCATCAGGAATTTGTTCTCCGCCAGGAAAAACTGCATCAGCAGGCACGGATCAGCGAGTCCATCCAGAACTATAAATCCTATTATCCGTCCCGAAAACCGGAATATCCCTATGAAAAAGAAAAGGAACTGATCACGAAGCTGCGGATCGGCAATGTTGCTCAGGCAAAAGCACTGCTCAACGATCTGCTCGGCTATGTCTTTTTTGCGGAGGGAAAAAATCTGGATGTGATCAAGGCCAGGGCGATTGAGCTTTGCTCTCTCCTCTCCCGTGCTGCCATTGAAGGAGGAGCAACCAATGATGTCATTCTGAAAATGAATAATCAGTTTCTGAATACGCTAAACGGCATTCAGGATCTGGATGAGCTGTGCTACAGTCTGCAGGAAATTCTGGAAGCGTTTACCGCAAACATGTTTGAAAGCATCCCGGATAAGCATCATGATGTTGTCCGAAAGGCAATTATCTATATTTCCCGAACCTTTTCTGAAAATATCACCCTGGAAGATGTGGCAAACCATGTCCATTTGAACCCTGCTTATTTTTCCACCATGTTTAAACAGTCCACCGGCTCTTCCTTCCGGGAATATCTGAACATGGTGCGGATTGAAGAAAGCAAACGTCTTCTGGCCAATACGGATTACGGCATTGCCGACATCGCCGCAGCAACCGGTTTTGAAGACCAGAGCTACTTTGCCCGGGTGTTTAAGAAATATACGGGATTTACACCGCGGCAGTACCGACAATAAGCGGATTGGACGAATCAACGAAGCGTGAGTCGGATGAGTGCGCAGGCGCACCACCCGACTTGCTGTTTGCATAAACAGAAAAAGGATCCTCATCATCCGCTTCCTGCAGCGATGATGGGGATCCTTTCTTTTTACGCATATCTCTTCTCGTTCTTCTCTTCTATTTTAATCAGAACTTTTCCACTTCCTCAAAGAAAGCATCCAGATTTTCAAATGGAGTCATCGGAGGAATGTCACAGCCGGAGGCTGCAATGAAGTTGGGATACTTTGCACATGCTTCCATCAGCTTTCTTGTCTCCTGACGGACAAGTTCCGGTGTTCCATTTCTTAAGACACCGGCAGGATCCAGGTTTCCGATTACAATGCGGTCCTGAGGGATTACTTCCAGAGCCTTAACCAGATCGATCGCATTGCCAAAGCTGTATGCCTGGGCATCCACTTCCTTCATCTGGTTCATCAGCGGCACAACGTTTCCGCAGTTATGATACATGATCATGAATTCATCATCCTCAACGGCTTCGCGGATTTTATTGACATAGGGAGTGGAAAATTCGTTGATCAGGTTCGGAGAGAGAAGTCCTGCTGCCGGCTCTGCCATTACGATTCCATTTGCACCGACTGCCTTGAATGCTTTTGCGTACTCGCAGAGGAATTCCGTTACCTTCTCCAGAACAGTCTCTACCATCTCCGGCTCTTCATAGCAGAGGATCATGATCTCTGTCATGTCAAGAAGACGGCCTGCAAGGGAATAGGGGCCAATGATTCCTGCAAATACCGGGCGATCCGTAATGGTTTCACATGCAAGCTGAATGCCTTTTATACACTCACCGGTACGTCCGGCACCAACCTCTGGAATTTCCAGCGCATCTGCTTCCTCCTCGTCATGGACAATCGCAGCCTGAACCGTCGGAACCTCATCATCGCTGTAATGAACCGGACTTCCGAACGCTTCCGCCTCCACGGAAAGATCCATCAGGCTTACTGCCATGCCCATGTCATATTTCTTCGCAATACTCTCCATGCATTTTGCCTGAAGCTCACCGCTTCTCACCAGCTGGTCTACCGTTGCATCAATCAGCTGCACTCCCGGGAAAGAAAGAATCGGCATCGGCTTTTTCTTCGGCTGCGCAAGAAGTTCCTCTTTCCATGCTTTCATGTTTCTTTTCATCGTGTCATACCTCCAATAAACAGTTCTCATATCCGGCAAAGAGACACTGCGCGGATTCCGCACGCTCTCTCCGTTTCTCTTCACTTAATAGCTTCAGTATAGCGTTTTTTCGCTATGAAAGCTTGTACTTTCTTTTGAAAAAGCGGAAAAAAATTGGATGTTTCCAAAAAGATTCCCTTTTTGGCCATTTCGATGTATACTGAACATATCAACAGGCAGATTTTTCCGCCTAAGACGATATCACCGTTTTTCCCTGTAACGATTACGATGATTTACGCAGAACGCAAGATGCTTTGCCTGCTCTGCAGCAGGCAGCTCACTGATCAAAGGAGTTTTTATGAAAAAATACATTACTTACGCAAAAACAAATGACCGGATCCTGCCGTACGAGGAACCGCACCGAAAGCTTGCCCGCCGTGCAGCCGGTGAGGGCATCGTACTTTTGAAAAATGACGATTCTCTCCCCATTCAGCCAGGAAAAATCGCGCTTTACGGCGCAGGTGCAAGACATACCATCAAGGGTGGAACCGGGTCTGGAGAAGTGAATGAACGATACAGCATTTCCATCTGCGAAGGACTTCAGAATGCCGGTTTTGAGATTACGACCGGCCGCTGGCTGGACGACTATGACTCCCTGTTTCATGAAGAACTTTCCAAGCTGGAAGCAACGATAAAAAGCGAAATGAAAGAAGCACTTCTTCATCTGAATTTCAGCTCCTACATGAGCATTTTTCTCCGTTCCTTCCTCTACCCAATCGGCCGTCCGATTACAGAACATGACGTTTCTGAAAGTCAGACGGATACCTGTGTCTATGTCATTGCAAGACAATCCGGTGAGGGTGCAGACCGCCGTCTGGAAAAAAATGAATTCCATCTCACCGATCTGGAACGCCAGAATCTGCGGTTCTGCGCCGATCATTATCGGAACACAATTCTTGTACTGAATACCGGCGCTTCCATGGCGATTGATTTTCTGGAAGATATCCCCAAAATCCACGGAATTATCTATTTTTGTCAGCAGGGAAGTGCAGGAGGCAGTGCGCTGGCTGATATTCTCACCGGCGCTGTCACTCCGTCCGGTAAGCTGACCGATACCTGGCTGCTGACCTATGACAGCGTCCCCTACGGGAAAAACTTCAGTTACTTAAACGGCGATCTGGAAGATGAGGATTATCTGGAAGATATCTATGTGGGATACCGTTTCTACAATACCTTCCACCTGAAATATGCCTTTCCTTTTGGCTATGGCCTCAGCTATACACAGTTTTCCATTGACTATCAGACCATTTCCCGAAACGGTCTGACGATTTCTGTAACTGCTCTGGTTACAAACATCGGTGACACATGGTCTGGTAAAGAGGTGGTTCAGCTCTACGCCAGCTGTCCGCATGGACGTCTTCCGAAAGAGTCTCAGCGTCTCTGCGCGTTTGCGAAGACGTCGCTTCTTGCTCCCGGCAAGTCGGAAACGGTGACACTGACCTTCCCGATGTCCTATCTGACCAGCTATGACGAACGGACTGCCTCCAGCGTTCTGGAAGCAGGACAATACCTGCTTCGCATCGGTTCCGATTCGGCTCAT
The DNA here is from genome assembly GCA_017472605.1 of Lachnospiraceae bacterium. Taxonomy (GTDB): domain Bacteria; phylum Bacillota; class Clostridia; order Lachnospirales; family Lachnospiraceae; genus Anthropogastromicrobium. The sequence continues at coordinate 133,289 of JAFUPV010000035.1, read as the reverse complement.
ACCCGTCTCTGCGCGATGCTGGAGCTGCCGGATGAAATCTGTTTTTCTGTCCATTTGAATGTCTGCCCGCCGACCAGATATCTTTCGGTTCTGACACCGGAGGAAGGACTGGCGGATGCGATCCCTGCTGATCAGATCCATGAACTGATTGATGAGCAGGCGGCAGCCCGCAGCCTGTTTGACAATCTGGCTGAACTGGACTGTATTACCATCGAGCGTGACGAAATCGCGCCCGTCTTCTACAACTATCGCCCGCTTCCCGTCTGCCCGGACAAGGAACTTGCCGCTGAGCTGAAAACCTTCAGCGTCAGGGAACGAATTGATCTGGTGATTGGCGCCGGAATAAAAGATATGCTGATGAATTCCAGCTATGTCAAGGTCCCCGGAGCCGCAGGAAATACAACGTCTCAATTTGCAGACAGAGGAATCCCCAATCTGGTTCTTGCTGATGGACCTGCCGGTCTGCGGATTCAGCGCCGTTCTACGATTGATCGAAATGGAACTGCAAAGATGGTCGACATGCAGTTTGAGATGATGAAACATTTCCCTGATTTTGCCAGGCGGCTTCTTTGCGGCAATCCGGATCGGGAGCCGGTCTTCTATCAGTTTACTACTGCCTTTCCTGTCGCCACATCGCTTGCTCAGACCTGGAATACCTCACTGGCAGAGGAAGTTGGATATGCGATTGGAGAAGAGATGAAGGAATATGGTGTTACCTTCTGGCTGGCCCCGGCACTGAACATTCATCGAAACCCGCTGTGCGGAAGAAACTACGAATATTATAGTGAGGATCCGGTTATCAGCGGAAAAATGGCGGCTGCTGTAACAAGAGGCGTCCAGTTTCATGAGGGATGCTTCGCTGTCCTGAAGCACTTTGCTGCCAACAACCAGGAAGACAACCGGGATCACGTTTCTTCCAACATCACGGAACGTGCACTGCGTGAAATCTATCTGAAAGGCTTTGAGATTGCAGTTCGGGAAGGATATCCGAAAGGGCTGATGACCAGCTACAACAAAATCAATGATGTGTATACAAGCAACAGCTATGATCTGCTGACCAGAGTGCTGCGGCAGGAATGGGGCTTTGACGGACTGGTCATGACAGACTGGACAGCCACCGGAAAAGGAAAGAGCGACCCTGCCCTTTGTCTGGAAGCCGGAAATGATCTGCTGATGCCCGGTTCTGCTTACGACAAGAAGGAAATCATGAACGCACTGAAGGAGCATACGCTTTCCGGCAAGGATCTGAACCGGTGTGCTGCGCGGGTGCTGAGAGCGATTCTTGAGGGGCGGGCAGACTGACTCTCTGCTCACATAAATGGTTTTCTATCCCTCCCTCTTCCAGACATGCGCCTCATAGGACTCCAGCCAATGTCCTGCGCAGCCAGTTGTCGAATAAATCATTTCATACCCGCCTCTGGACTGATAGGATTTTCTCTTCTTTTTTCCAAGATTACAATCGATGATATATTCGCTTCCTCTGTATTTTCTGCGGTAGGTAAACCGGTCATTGCTCCTGTTCAGAACATCAAATGTGCCATAGACAAAAGCCTGATTCGAACGGCGCAGCCGGATGAGCGTCCGATAGGTATCTGTAATTTCGGTTCGGATTTCCTGGCGGAGACCGACGTGGTATGCGGGCACATCTTCCTTCCGAGTCCTGGTGTCTCTCCGACGGAAAAGGCATCATGCGGTACAAATGCTTTTTCCCGAATTTCACGGAGAAACTGGTGAAGCTTTGGCCCATAGTAGTAGCGCTCAATCCCGGTGAACCCCATCATGGAACCAATCACTTCATTTCCCTGTGGAAGCCCTTCTTCTTTCGAAATGTAGTTGATCACATCCATGCGGAAACCGTCCACACCTTTATCCAGCCACCAGTTCACCATATCGATGATTTCCTCACGAACCTTCGGATTCTCCCAGTTGAGATCCATCTGCTTTTTGGAAAACAGGTGAAGCGCCCAGGAGTCACACTGCGGATAGTAGTTCCACGCCGATCCGGAGAAGAAGGAAGTCCAGTTATTCGGTTCTTTTCTGTTTCCGCTGTCATGACGGAAATAGTAATAATCACGGTATCCAGAATCCGGCTCTTTCAGCGCTTTTTGGAACCACTCATGCTCGTCAGAGGTGTGATTTACCACCAGATCCATGATCAGACGCATTCCGCGACTGTGAACACCGTCCAGCAGTTCATCGAAATCCTCCATGGTTCCGAATTCACTCATAATTTTCCGGTAATCCCGGATATCATAACCATTATCATCATTTGGTGAATCATAGACTGGCGAAAGCCAGAGTGCATTGATGCCCAGTTCTTTCAGATAATCCAGCTTTTGAATGACTCCGCGCAGGTCTCCGATCCCATCCCCATTGGAATCATAGAAGCTGCGCTTCAAAGAAGCCTCTGCCCAACTGTTTCTGAGTCAGCTTTGCGACTTGACTCAGTTTCCAGCTGGAAACAACCGGATTTGTAATGACGATTTCCGGCAAACCAAGCTGAAGAAGCACCTTTGCCAGCGTATCATGTCCTACCGGTGTCCGGTACAGTTCACCGATCTGACTTTCTAACGTCAGTTTATTTTTTTCGTTCATTGAGTTCCTCCACAATCTTCTGATACCTCTGTTCATCCAGAATATATTGGGAGCAGTAGATGAGAAAGCCGACCACAATACAGATCAGAGGAATGCTATTTGACTGTTTTCTTTATTTTACCATCTTACCGCAGATTTGTCGAAGAGAATTTCCATCATCTGATTGCTTTCGATAAAAAAAGAATCTCTTCCATACACAATCGTTGAAAGAGATTCCTTTTTACCAGTAACTGATCAGCCGATACCGCCCATTACAATTCCAAGAATCAGTACCAGGAAGCAGATCGGGCAGAACACGTATTTACAGAGCGGGAAGAACCAGCCGCCGATCGGTGTCTTGCGTCCCTTGGTTACCTGAACATCCACATACTTCTTTCCAAGTACCCAGAAGAACATGATTGCTGCCAGTCCGGCACCCAGCGGGCAGATGTAGATGGAAAGAACATCCATCCAGTCGGAAACAATTCCCTGAATGCAGACTGCAACGACTGCACCAAACACACCGATCACTGCACATGACTTGATTCGGCTGAGACCGAATTTCTCCTGAACGGTTGCAATCGGTGCCTCGTAAAGATTGATCAGCGATGTCATACCTGCAAAGAATACAGCAATAAAGAATACAATCGCAAAGACAGAACCGCCCGGCATGGATTTAAACAGGTTCGGAAGGAAAATGAACATCAGTCCCGGTCCGCCCTGATCCAGCTGGCTTCCGGTAGTCGCCATTGCTGGAATGATTACAAATGCAGCCAGCAGTGCAGCCATGGTATCGAAAAATCCGACACGTCTTGCTGCAGCCGGAATGTCCTCCTCGTCAGACAGATAGGAGCCATAGATCAGTGTACCGTTTCCGGCAATTGACAGGGAGAAGAATGCCTGACCCAGCGCAAAAATCCAGGTTTTCGGATCTGCCAGCGCCCTGGGCTCCACACGGAAAATGTATTTATATCCTTCGGAAGCACCGTCCTGGAAGAAAAGGTAAATGCCAAGGCCAAGGAAAAGGACATAGAACACAGGCATCATGATCTTGTTCGCTTTTTCAATTCCGCTGCTGACGCCGAACATCAGGATCGCAATTGCAATTACCAGAGCAACAATCACCCATCCGTTGTTTCCAAAGGCTGATGCCATGGAACCAAATGCCGCACCAAACTCATCGACGGAATTGGGGGCAAGCGTTGTTCCGGTAAAGGAACCGATCATATACTTAATGATCCATCCCATGACAATGGTATAACCGATTGCCATCGCCAGGGAACCAAGTACCGGGATCAGGCCGATCGCTTCTCCAAGTTTTCTCTTTTTCTTCGTCTCACATGCAATTCCAAAGGCATTTACCGGACCGGACCTGGTCGCACGGCCAAAGCTCATCTCTCCGATAATTCCGGTTGACGAAATCAGGATTACGAAGATAAAGTAAGGGATGATGAAGGAACCGCCGCCGTAAAGGGAAACTCTGGTCGGGAACATCCAGATGTTGCCCATACCAACCGCGGAACCGATGCAGGCAAGGATAAATCCCCACCTGGTTCTGAAGGATTCTCTGTTTTTCATAAAGCACCTCATTGTTTTCCTCTGCCAGCAGACTCCCGCTGACAGAACCGCCGATTCTTCCGTCGGCTTTTGTATAGAAACATTTTACCGCATTAACGCAATTTACTCAATCACTTTTTTGTTATTTTCGTAATTTTTGCAATTGATTCTACAAATACCCGGGCTTCCCCACATATATCCACCCGATCTTACCGTATTCTGTTACAGAAGCAATCCCACGAGAATATCAATTGCTGAAATTTCTCCCTGAAATGATCAAGCTCTGGCATCACCTTTGATCTGCTCCCAGCAGCTCCAGAATCTCATTATGAGGACGCAGCGGATCAGCCTGAAAAATGTCAATGCAGTTCATGTTGGCACTCCGGTCCGAAAAAGCGGGAAAAAGGAAGCCGCACTCCGGTTCCCCCGGTTCATAGTCTCCTTCCAGCGGACAGATCGCGCAGATGATGTATTCGAACATTTCCTGTGACTCCCACTGACGCTCGTGATCCGTTCCCTTCGCCGGAATGTCATAGCGGTCATGAAACACATAGACCGCATAAGGCTCTTCTACCTGATAGCAACCGGCAATCAGTTCATAAAACAGCTCCATCAGCTCATCATTTTTCAGTCCGCAGCTCTTCATCCCCATCAGAAGCTGCCGGATCTGCCCTGGTGCTCCCGCTTCCTTTGTGAAACGATACCGTCTGAGTTTTCGATTGGTCTCAGCAAAAGGAATGGCCTTGGCAATTGCCAGGTTTTTGCTTTTTTCACCGGGTTTCAGCTTCAGAAAACTGGTATTAAATGTTCCCTCTACATAGGCATCCGAATCCACATAACATCCTGCAATTCTTGTAATCGATGTCCTGGCCAGATTCATTCGTCTTGTCAGTTCCATCATGTCTTCCCTGTTAATCATATCTCGCTTTCCATTTCTCCCCGATTCTTTCTCATTTTAATTATTGATTTCCAATTTTCGTTTTCCGGATGCTGTTTTCCATTTGAGCATTCACGCTTCCAATTGGCCGTCTCCAGTTCCCCTGTTCAATCTATTCTTCCAGATACTTCAGTACATCAAGCGGCTTTTGGGCCTGTTCGAATCCGCTCTTTCGGCCTGTCGGCTGCATTGTCCCGTCTTTCAGATACCAGACAGCCTGAACCGGCTTCATTCCCAGCTGGGCGGCAGCTTCCAGTTCCTGACTTCCGCCGTCTCCCACATAGACGCATTCCCCGGGCACGACTCCCATCTCATCCACGCACCGCAAAAAAATCCTCGGATCCGGTTTCCGAAGCTTCTGTTCGCAGGAGAGGCACACACAGTCAAACCAGGGAAACAGTACGCTCTCACGGATTACTTTTGCTTCCTCCGAATAGCAGTTGCTGATCAGTCCGACCAGAATCCCCTTCTCTTTCAGCGAAGCAAGCATCGGCAGAATTTCCGGATGGAGATGGTCAAAACACATTTCTTTCGCTTTCGTTCGTCTGCCGGCAATCCGTTCCACCAGTTCTTCCGAATAACACTGTTTTGTTCGGAAGATCATTTCCAGGACCTCCTCCAGTGTCCGGTTTCCAAGCGTCCGGTCCTCATCGGTCGGCTGCCAGAGCGCCTGAAATTCCGCTTCCGGTATTCCCGCATCCTGCGCCATCTGCGCGCCGAAATACAGCGGGCTCTCATAGTGCGTAATCAGCGTTTCAAACATATCAAAAATTACTGCTTTCATCCTGTCCTCCTGTTTCTGCTCCTCACACTTCTTCTCATTCCTTTTCTGCAATCCGTCACAGAACTCTGCTTCTATCCGAACTTGCCTGCCGATTTCCGTCCGAATATATATTCTGTACCCAGTATATCGAATCGCTCCCGTTTTGTAAAGATATATCTTTGCCTGTCCATTGCTTTGCAGTCTTCTGCTCCGGGTTTCAAAGCTGCAGCGATTCTTTTACCAAATCGTTACAAAAAAGTAAATTCAGGTATTTTCTTTTTTACAGGAATCCTGTACAATAGCAGTGTAGTAAATCCGACTGACGTGCTCTCTGCATGCCCGGTCGGATGCATGAACAATCCAAAAGGAGGAGAACCTATGCGCAAATCAATTGCTATGTTTCTGTCCCTTGCACTCATGGTCCCATGTGCTGTACCTACTTTTGCTGAGACAGAAGCCCTGTCCGACGACATTGTAATTCTTTATACCAATGATGTACATACCTACATCGACGGTCCGCTGAGCTATGATGTGATTTCCGGACTGAAAGAAGAACTGCAGAAGCAGTATAAAAACGTCCTGCTGGTGGACGCAGGCGACCATATCCAGGGTACCGCTTACGGTTCCATGGACAAGGGCGCTACCATCATCGAGCTGATGAATGCTTCCGGTTATGATCTGGCAACGCTTGGAAATCACGAGTTTGACTACGGCATGGACGGCTGTATGAACGTGATCGAATGGGCGGAATTCCCTTACGTTTCCAGCAACTTCTTCCATGAAGAGGATGGTGTTCGCGGCGAAAATGTTCTGGATGGCTACTATACCTTTGACTGCAGCGAGGAGCTCGTTGCTTTTGTTGGTATCACGACTCCGGAAACCTTCACCAAATCAACACCGGCTTATTTCCAGAACGAAGCCGGTGAATACATCTACGGTATTTCCGGCGGCGATGACGGTTCTCTGCTGTATGCAGATGTACAGACTGCTATTGATGCCGCAATCGCTGAGGGTGCAACGAAGGTAATCGCTCTTGGTCATCTTGGCGATGACATGGCGTCCCAGCCGTGGACCAGCGAGGAAACCATTGCAAAGGTTGCCAATCTGGACGCATTCATCGACGGCCACTCTCACAGCACAGTAGAAGGCAAGGAAGTTGCCGATGTAAATGGCGAGACTGTTCTTCTGACTCAGACCGGCGAGTACTTTAACCGCATCGGTATGATGGTGATTGATCCGGAGACGGACGAGATCACTACCGATTTCATCGACTATTCCGAAATTCTGGAGCAGGAAGTTGACAAGGACGGCAATGCAATTGTTGACGAGGACGGCGAGGCTGTAATGAAGGTCGTTGGCTACGAATTCTTGTCTGACCTTTACACCGGTGCTTCCTGGGTAAGCAACACAGAGGTTGCTGCGATTAAAAATGCATGGATTTCTGAAATCGACGAGCAGCTTGGCACAGTAATCGGATCCACTGCGCTGACGTTCGACAACTACGACGCAGACGGAAACCGTCTTGTTCGTCAGCAGGAGACAAACACCGGCGATTTCGCTGCCGATGCGCTCTACTACCTGTTTGACAGCATGGACATGGATGTTGATGTTGCTATCATTAACGGCGGCGGTATTCGTAACAAGGCAATCACCGGCGAAATTTCCTATAAGACATGTAAGACGATCCATACCTTCGGCAACGTTGCATGCCTGCAGACCATCACCGGACAGCAGCTTCTGGATGCTCTGGAGTGGGGTGCGAGAAATGTTGGAAGCGGTGAAGAATGCGGCGGATTCCTTCATGTTTCCGGTATCACCTACATGATTGACAGCAGATGGCCGGAGTCAACACAGCAGGATGACAAGGGCGTCTGGATCGGCGCTCCTACCGGCGGCTACCGCGTTTACAATGTATCGGTTTACAACAAAGAAACCGACAACTGGGATGCTCTGGATCTGGAAGCGGAGTACAATCTGGCCGGTTACAACTACACCCTCCGCGATCTTGGTGACGGCTTCAACATGTTTGACGGTGCAGTCAATGTTCTGGACTATGTGATGGAAGACTACATGGTTCTTGCAAACTACGTTCAGGGATTTGAAGGCGGTGTTGTAGAAGCTGCCAATTCCCCACTGACTGCCAAGTATCCGGGACTTACTGTTGATTACGGCACAGTGAACGGAAGCGGACGTATTTACATTCAGACGGCTGAATAATCTGTGTTCCGGCAGCAAAACCGGTTATTCCGCGTTCTTACCTGAATTTTCATTGAATCACGATCCTGCACCTGTCAGGTGCATGTCGAAGACGGGGGAAGGAGCTCTGCGCTCCTTCCCCCGTTTCTCTGTGCTTCTTTCCATCCAAAATACACGCCGCGTTTCTTCTCGTCATCTCGGTACCTGCCGGATGATTGCGCAGCGTCCCCGCCCGACCCGCTGGCTGCAAAAAACCGGAGCACTTACCACACATGCTCCGGTTTTTGATCAACAATCCCTTACTGATACTTCTCAATCATCTCCTGGTTTGCCTTCATTGCCTGCTCTTCCATCTCGGCTCTGTGCTTCAGAAGTCCTTCTCTGATCTCAGGATGCTTAACAGCCATGATCTGGAGGGCAAGATAGGCGGCATTCTTTCCGCCGTTGATGGCAACGGTTGCAACCGGAATTCCCGGAGGCATCTGAACGATGGAAAACAATGCATCCATTCCATCCAGGGTAGAACCGGAAATCGGTACACCGATGACAGGAAGAACTGTCTGGGAAGCAACCACACCAGGAAGGGCAGCAGCCATTCCGGCACCGGCGATAAACACTTCTGTTCCATTGCTGTTCGCTTCTTCGATGAACGCGGACAGACCTGCATGGGCACGATGAGCAGACAGACATCTGACATCAACAGTTACACCAAAACTTTTTAAGATACTGATTGCCGGCTCCAGCTTGGGCAAATCACTGGTAGAACCCATTACAATTGCTGCTCTCATATTACACCTCGATTCTTATAGCACGAAGAAACCCGCTGCCTGCGTATATTTCAGGGGCGGACAGACGCCGCCCCTTCCCAACACGGATTTCTCCGTACATGATTCTCTTATCTGTTCAGGATCAGACGAGTCAGTTCAACCGGGTCTACAATCAAGCCGTCCTTGTAAACACGCATGTTTCCGGAAGCGATCTCATCAATCAGGATTACTTCATCGTTGTTGTAGCCGAACTCAAACTTGATATCCCACAGATCAAGGCCGATGGACTTCAGATCATCAGCAACGATCTTTGTGATCTTCAGGGTCTGCTCCTTCATGGAAGCAAACATCTCAGGAGTCATTACGCCAAGAGCTGCCAGTCCTTCAGAAGTTACAAGCGGGTCACCCTTTGCATCATTCTTAAAGGTACACTCAACATAACCGCCCTCAAGTACCGTGCCGTCAGCGATGTACTCACCGTAGCGACGAACGAAGCTTCCGGTAGCAACCAGACGGCAGATAACCTCTAAACCGTGGCCGAAAACCTTAGCCGGTAACACTTCCATGGTAGCATCCTCAACGTTGGCTGCTACATAGTGCGTCTTAATTCCCGCATCCTTCAGAAGCTCGAAATAGTGAATTGATGTTTCCAGATTTGCACGGCCAATTCCGTCAATGGTTAATCCAACGGAATTCTCGCCCGGATCGAATACACCGTCTTTACCAGTGCAATCATCTTTGAACTTCAGCATTACATTGCCATTTTCCAGGCTGTACACATCTTTTGTTTTTCCGGTATAAATTTTCTCCATTTTCGTCCATCCCTTTCGCTCTTAGCAAAAATTTCGTATGACTGCTTCTGTCTGCCGGATAAACCAGTAGACCAGTAAATATTTTAGCATAGGAAAAATCAATTGTAAATAGAACATTCGCAACAAGAAACCCGCTCTTTTGAATTTTTTTTATTCAAAAGAACGGGACTTTTTTCGATCAGATACAGAATCACTGCCACGATTGTGCTGGTCAGACCAGCGGCAGCCTCGTAGGGAATCAGCTTCGCGCGCTCTCTCCTATGCTTTTCCCTTTACTTTCTTACTTTACGATCTGTCCGCAGCGGATCAGGCGGAATACCTGCTCTACCGTGGCAGTCATGTTTTTCTCTGCATTGTCATGGTTCATCGCCTCCTGCAGGGTTACCACACCGCGCAGGATCGGGAAGAAGGCATCAATACCTCCTTCATTGCAGGCAACTGCATCCTCAGTCACACAGCCGGAGAATGCCAGAACCAGCTTGCCATGCTTCTTCGCAATGTTTGCAACACCGATGGGAGCCTTACCCATTACTGTCTGACCGTCCAGACGTCCTTCGCCGGTAACAACGATGTCCGCATCCTTCACATATTCTTCCAGACGTGTTTCCTCCAGAATGATCTTGATGCCGGACTCCAGCACCGCATTGGTGAAGGTCAGGAACGCAAATCCCATTCCACCTGCCGCACCGGTACCAACCTGATTTGCATTTGACTTCGGGAATGTCTTCGCTGCCAGCTCTGCATAATCGGCAAGCCACTGATCCATCTGCACGATCATAGTTGGAGTGGCTCCCTTCTGCGGACCATAGATTGCACTGCATCCATATTCTCCGCAAAGCGGGTTTGTCACGTCACACGCAACGCGGAAGGTACACTCTTTCAGCTCAGGAATCACATTCGTATCTGTGATCTCAACAAGATCCGGGAGACCTTTTGCGCCAAATGGGATATGATTTCCGTTTTTGTCAAGGAAACCATATCCAAGTGCCTGAAGCATGCCGATACCGCCGTCGTTGGTCGCACTTCCTCCGATACCGACAATGAAATGACGGCATCCCTTACGGATTGCGTCCCTGATCACTTCACCAACACCATATGTAGTCGTGTTCAGCGGATTTCTCTCCTGATCACTGACAAGTGTGATTCCTGCCGCGCCTGACATTTCTACAATTGCTGTTTTGCGCTCTTCCAGAATTCCGTAAACACATTCAACCGGTCTGCCAAGAGGTCCCAAAACCGTTACTTTTTCGTTTCTTCCGTTCATGCCAAGCACCAGTGCTTCAACGGTTCCTTCTCCTCCGTCGGCCAAAGGACGAACATGAACTTCTGCATCCGGCATCGCACGCACAATTCCCTGCCTGATCGCCATACCTGCTTCCAGAGAAGTCAGGCTTCCTTTTAACGAATCAATTGCTACAACAACTTTCATTTTTTCATTCCTTTCCCTTCAACATTTAGCGAAGAAGAGCCACAGGCTTTTCCCAATTTCCCTGAGAGCGCTTCTTCGGAATCATCAATGACGATTCCCTGCATTCTTTTATTCTAACTCACCTGGTGCAAAAAAGCGAATCATTTTCACATAAAATGAAAAATCGTTACTGCCAACTTTGACCTTTTATGGTATACTGACCAGTATGAAATCAGGTATCTGACCAATACTGCCCTATTACAGGAGGAATTTACAAATGATTACATCTTATACTGATTACATGGTGGAACAGACAACAAAAATTCTTGCCATCGACAGTCCAACCGGGTTCACTTCCCACGCTGCCGAATATGTGATGAATGAATACCGAAAACTCGGTTTCGAGCCTCAGCTTACCAACAAAGGCGGCATTCTTGTCTGCGTCAGCGAAGGAAAAACGAATGACGGAATTCTGCTGGAAGCTCACATGGATACGCTGGGAGCCATGGTCTGCGACATTAACCGCTCTGGCGGTCTGGTTCTGACCCCTTTAGGTGGTATGAATCCCAACAATGCGGAGGCTGAAAACTGCCGCGTTTATACAAGAGATGGGAAAGTCTACACCGGAACCTTCCAGATGAAAAACGCTTCCATCCATGTGAACGACAAATACAATACCACAAGCCGTTCCTACGATGCCATGGAAGTGATTCTGGATGAAATCGTAGAGAAGAAGGAGGATGTGCTGGCCCTCGGTATTCTCCCCGGTGACATTGTCTGCTTTGACCCACGCACTGTTGTTACGGAATCCGGCTACATCAAGAGCCGTTTTCTGGACGATAAATTAAGCGTCGGTATTCTTCTTGGATACGCAAAGTATCTGAAGGAGAACCATGTTGTTACGGAAAGAAAAATTTACCAGCACATTACTGTGTTTGAGGAGGTTGGTCACGGCGGTTCCGCATCCGTTCCTGCTGACGTGACTGAGGTTCTCTCAGTCGACATGGGCTGTGTGGGCGACGGACTTGGCTGCAAAGAAACTCAGGTTTCCATCTGCGCCAAGGATTCCGGCGGTCCCTATCACTATGATGTGGTGACTGCTCTTGTTCAGGCTGCCAGAGCTGCCAATCTCGACTTTGCAGTTGATGTCTATCCCCACTACGGTTCCGACGCAGAGGCAACGCTTCGTGCCGGTCATGACTGCCGCCACGGCCTGATCGGTTCTGGTGTCTATGCGTCCCACGGATATGAGCGCAGCCACGTCAAAGGTGTGGAAAATACCTTCGGACTGCTGAAAGCTTATCTTGGTTAATCCTTTCTTCCCTCAACTGCACATTTTTCTTTATGAAACAGGCGCCGGCCAGAGTTCCTCATTCTCTGGCCGGCGCTTCGCTCTGACACTTTATCCGATCAAATCCTGAATCAGATTCAGAATTTCCGGATCTGCTTCCGCGCCCGGAAGATTTTCGGTTACCGGGACATAGGGATTTCCTTTTACACGGACGTGGAACAGGTGCTTTGCCCACATGGCAGCAACGGCATATCTTCCATCCATAAAGCTCATGTGAAAACCGTCACGGCAGATGGACCGTTTTCCGTTGGCAAATGACTCGCTTGCCCGAAGCTTCTGAATCAGGTCCCCGCTTGGGATCAGCGGCAGTTCATATTTGGCAGCCATGGTTTCATAGGCATGCTTTAAACGGCAGTACATTTCTTCCTGATTCCTGTTATAGCGGATGAAACGGTCGTGAGTACTGTCTGTCTCGTACGCCCACGTCTCATTGAGAAACAGCTCCGCTTTTGGCGCTTTTTCTTTTAGATAGGCACAGATCAAACCGAGGAACGGCTCATAGCTGTCGATCCAGCCGCTGTCATGGCTTGCCTGATGGGTTACGATTGCATCCCACTCTTCCATGTCGAGCATATCCTGAATGGACACATAGCGATCCGTCTTTTTTCCATTAATCTGGTACTGGTATGCCCGATGATTTCCTTCGATGTTTCTCCAGTGGGTTTCCAGTGGACATCCGCCTATGTACAGATTCACTACCATGTTTTCCACGCCTGCCGCTTCCCCGATAGAATGCAGATAGTAGGTTGCGTCTTCGGAAAAACTGTTGCCGATTGCAAGAATTTTTTTCATTGCTTTTTCCTCCAGTTCATTTTCTTATCCTCTATTTGACACAACCGCGCAGACACACTATAATGGTTCTTACACTGCTGTAACTTACAGTCTGATTTCCCAAAATCCAAGGAGATTTTCTATGGCTAATATCATTGAACTTACTGATTTCATGGCACCGGAACTGGACGTCTATGCCCGTCTCACGGAGAACCAGCTTCTCAATCGCCATGAACCGCACAAAGGGATTTTCATCGCTGAAAGCCCCAAGGTGATTGAGCGCGCTTTGAATGCCGGATGTGAACCACTTTCTCTTTTACTGGAGAAAAAGCATGTAGACGGTCAGGCACGCGATGTGATTGCACGCTGCAAAGACATTCCTGTTTTTACTGCCGAATTTGATGTATTGACTCAGCTGACCGGATTTCAGCTGACACGGGGCGTTCTCTGTGCCATGCGCAGACCGCCCCTGCCGTCTGTGGAAGACGTGTGTGCCGGTGCGAAACGGATTGCCATTCTGGAAAACGTGATGAACCCCACCAACGTAGGCGCCATTTTCCGCTCCGCAGCCGCCCTGCACATGGACGCTGTCCTTCTGACTCCGGCCTGCAGCAATCCTCTGTACCGCCGCGCCATCCGGGTCAGCATGGGAACCGTGTTCCAGATTCCCTGGACCTACATCGGCAAAGATGCTTCCGAATGGCCCGGACAGGGAATTGCCGCGCTTCGCTCCATGGGATTTCGAACAGCCGCAATGGCATTAAGCGACGACTCCGTCAGCATTGATGACCCGCAGCTGATGGCAGAAGACAAACTGGCAGTCATTCTCGGTTCGGAAGGGGACGGGCTGGCTCTTCATACCATTGCAGACTGCGACTACACAGTGAAGATTCCCATGTCTCACGATGTGGATTCCCTTAACGTTGCTGCTGCAAGCGCGGTTGCTTTCTGGCAGCTGGGAAGGCGATAATTACTGCAGCCGATCAAATCTGCCTGTCTTCTCATTCGCCCGCTTTCTCTGCCCAAATCCGGAATCAGGTATTAATCATCGGATTTCAGGATTTTTTCCAGCATATTGACCCGATTGAAGGGGAAGGAGAAATAGTATCCGTCCGCAAAATCAGCGGTGATCGCCATCATCTCTTTTGCCAGCTGAATTCCGGCCGCTTCGCCTTCTGCCTTTGTCATGTCGGCGCGGTATCGTGCCAGGACTTCATCGGTTACGCCAATCCCGGTCATCTCATTTTTCATGAACAACGCGTTTTTATAGCTGACAAACGGCATGATTCCACAGAGGATTCTGGCTCCGGTCTCTTTCTTAATTCGTCTGACGCGCTCTGCACTTTCTCTTGTTGAAACAGGCTGTGTCAGGAAAAAGGAGGCACCGGCAGCCATTTTCTTTTTTACACGTCCGATTTCCACGTCCAGATTCCGTCGTCCCTGATTGATGGCGCCGCCGTAACAGATTGGCTCCGTACCAAACTGTTCTTCATTCATGTCACTCATGATCTGCATCAGACCTACTGCTTCAAAGTTGAAGACGCTCTTTACACTTGCCCGCATAATCGACGGGATCGGATCGCCTGTGATTACCAGAAAGTTGCGGATCTGGTTGATGTGCGCGCCAAGCAGCTGGGAACGCATGGCAATGGCATTTTTATCTCTGCAGCAGATGTGAGGCATGACACACATGCCGGTCTCGCTTGCCACTTTTTCTGCCATGAGAATGGAATCTGCCCGGGTACGGCCGGAGGGAGAGTCCGGGAAGGTCAACACGTCTACCCCGCTTCGCTCCAGCAGATGGGCGGCATCCATCAGTTTTTCATCATCACAGCCAAGAGGCGGCGCCAGCTCCACAGCGATCAGCTTTTTTCCCTCTTTTCCTGCGAAGAAGGAACTGTCTTTTTTCGGACGCGCCTGAGAAACCGGAACCGCAGAGGGAACGATTTTTTTCGGCTGCTTTACAGAAATCAGCTTTCTCACATGACGGATGTATTCCGGTGTTGTTCCGCAGCATCCGCCCACAATGTCCGCGCCGTCCGCCGCAATGTCGCTGACTTTGATTGCGAAATACTCCACATTCTGATCATCGAAGACCATCCGGTTGCTGATAATCTGTGGATAACCGGCATTGGGCAGAGCTGTCCTCATTTTTTCACCGGAGAAAGGAACCTTCCGGATGATCTGCTGCATGTGGGCAGGACCGATTCCGCAGTTAAATCCTACTGCGTCCACCCACGGATTGCTTTCTGCCTGCTGGATCAGCCTGCGCGCACTGATTCCTGCATGACTGTAGCCAAACTGATTCACCGCAAACTGAACGATTACGAACGCTCTGTTCCCTACAAACTCAATGGCGTCCGATATCTCATCCATGGACGAAAATGTTTCAAAAACAAGGATATCTGCCCCTTCTTCCAGAAATGTCCGGCAGATTTCCACATATTCCTTCCGGATCCGGTTCAGCATCTGTGGATTCTCACAGGGAATCTGACCGATATCTGCCGCAGCATAGCCGAAAAATCCGTTCAGCGATTCCTTTGCCAGACGATATCCCTGACGGATGTTCTCCTGAACCTGCTCCCATGGCATGTCCATCGAAACAGTATTGCTGGCAAAGGTGTTTGTCCGAATCAGCTCTGCGCCCGCTTCCAGATATTCTCTGTGAATCTGTGTGACCCTCTCCGGATGATTTGTATTTGCCAGTTCCGGCAGTTCTTTTGTATCAAATAACTGTGCATAGTACGTGCCGAATGCGCCATCGAAAAGAAGCTTTTTTGTTTTTAAATATTCCTGTACTGTCGTTGTTCCCTGCTGCATGGTATCCTCCCTTGTGATGTCAATAACTCTGGTAAAGCTTTCTGAACCATCTTTGAGTATACAACGAATTTCTGGTTTCTTCCATCTCTTTTTCATTCATTTCGATTCTTACATCCACGAAATCCTGTTCTCTTCCCCACGAATCATCCTGCCAATGTTCTTTCGGTGCCTCACAAGAATCAGCACAGTGAACAGAAACAGGGCAGCTGTCATCGGAACCGATTCCCCTGTCACCAAAAAGTACCCTGTAATGAAAACAGCGGAACTGATGCTGGCCAGCGCAATGATTTTCCAGATATACAAAACAACCAGAAAAACAAGCAGAGGAAGAAAGAAAATCCACAGGGTAAAGTTGGAAAACAGTGCCATTCCAAAAAGGAATCCATACATTGTTGCGACCGCTTTTCCGCCTTTGAACCCGGCAAACACAGGAAAACAGTGTCCAAGAGCAGCTGCGAGCCCTGAGCAGATTGCTGCTGTTTCACCATGCTTCAGGTTCGATGCGATTCCGATTGCCAGAACCACCTTCAAAATGTCAAGCGTCATCACAGCCAGGCCTGCTTTTTTTCCAAGTACGCGCCCTGCATTCCCGCCGCCCAGATTGCCGCTGCCATGCTTTCGGATGTCCGTGTGATAAAACAGCTTTCCGATTACCAGCGCAAACGGAACAGATCCCAGCAAATATCCAGCAATCAGAGAAATCGTGATATCGATTACCATAGCCTCACCTTCCTTATCTGCGGATCGCCTGAATCACAATGCTTCCAGGACCGCCATGGGTAATCAGAGCCGGAGACAGATGGAACAGTTCAAAGGATGCATCGGTAAACTCCTGTCTGATCTGTGTCATCACTTCTTTTGCCTCCTCCAAAACGCCTCCGTGGGCAACACTGATGAGATAGCCCGCATCCGCGCCAATGGTCCGCAGATGCTTGATGATCGCTTCCACCGCCTTCCTTCTGGAACGTTTGACGGCAAATGGAGCGATTCGCTTTTTGTCTTCTGTCTGAGTCAGTACCGGTACGATTTTAATCATGCTTCCGATTTTTGCCGCAATCGGTGTCAGTCTTCCGCTTCGTTTCAGGAAAATAAAATCTGCAGGGATCACAAAGGAAACCGATGTCTCAATGGATTTCTGCAGCTCCGCTTTGATTTCTTTTAACTGCAGACCGCATGCTTTCAGCTGGATTGCTTTCTGCACCAGATAATGCTGCGGACCGGCCAGCGTTTTTGTGTCAATTACATGGATCCGTTCACTGTCCTCCACAAGATTTCTGGCACCCATCGCATTCTGATATCCGCCGGAAAGTCCGTCGCCAATTGACAGAAACAGGATTTCATCCTTCGTATTCTCAAACACGTCAATAATCTCTCCGATGGCAGGCTGTGATGTGGTCGGAACCGCTCCATCTTCGATGAATTTAAGAAATGCTTCACTGCTGATATCCTCAAAATCACGATATACCGTTCCATCAATAATCGCACATGCCGGAATGACTGTGATTCCCAGTTTCTGTCCTTCCTCTGGTGAATACAAGGAAGCCGTGTCAGTAATTATTTTCATACATCCTCCCCAAAGCATAAACGTTTACATATTCCCACAATATGTAAACGTTTATTATGTAATCTGGTTTTCATTACTACATTACCACATATTTTTCACTTTGTAAATAAAAACAGCGTCTCTTCCTTCTAAAATTCATCCCCTTGCTATGACTGCAATAAGGAGTATTGGGCGCATTCCTCTGAGAATAAGAAATGCATGATGGCATTTCCAACAAAAAAACCGGGGAATCCTTCAAAAGATTCCCCGGAACCATATTTTATGTAACAGACAAAAGTCCGCGCAGTTTAGTGATCATGTACCGGACCGGCACTCACGGTCGGCTTTACGAAGAACATGCTCAGAAGCAGCGCTACGATGTACAGAACGATGGTCACGTAGAGAACGGTCTGGTATCCAACCGGATTTACCATGTTTCCGCCAATTTCTACGGTCTCACCAAAGTTGTTTACAATCCAGGTTGCCAGCTGGTTGCCGGTCAGACCTGCGAATCCCCATGCGGACAGGGTGATTCCATGGATTGCACTGATGTTGCTCATTCCATAGTGATCGGACAGCAGAGTCGGTACGTTGGAGAAACCGCCGCCGTAGCCAGCGTTTACAACCATGATCAGAACGATTACCAACGCTGCAAGAACGCCATTGTCTGCACCATTCTTGATACCGCCGGTCACAATTACAATTGCGGTAAGAGCGATGGAAAGGATGAAGATCAGCTTGTAGATGGTGTTTCTGTCCTTCATCTTATCTGCTGCTGCAGAAAATCCGAGACGTCCGCCTGCATTGAAGACTGCGGAAACGGTGGAGATAACACCTACCATGCCAGCCATGCCAAGACACTTCACGATCATTTTCTCCTGAGACAGAAGAGCAAGACCGCAGGTGATGTTGATGTAGAACATCAGCCAGATTCCAATGTAGTTGGTGATCGGCTTGGACTTGATAACAGCCATGATGCTCTGTCCCTTTTCCTTCTTCTGCGGCTCATGCCAGCCATCCGGCTTCTTCAGAAGAAGATGTCCAACGAACATCATTACAAAATAAACACAGCCAAGAATCATGAACATCTTATAGATTCCGCCTTCGCCAAGGCTGCCCAGCATCCACTGCATGATCGGACTGGCAATTGCCTTTGCAGCACCGAAGCCTGCAACTGCAAGACCGGTTGCAAGACCCTTTCTGTCTGCAAACCAGAGCATCAGTGTCTTAACCGGAGACAGGTAACCGGTTCCAAGACCGATACCCATGATAAAACCGTAGCATACATAGATACCAATCAGAGCAAGCTTGCTTCCCTGATGAAGACCGCCGTAATAAATGAAAGCACCGGTACCGATCATTCCAAGTGCGAAACAGATTGCTGCGATTAACGAGGACTTATGGATATCCTTCTCTACAACGTTGCCGAGGAAAGCGGCAGACATTCCGAGGAAGAAAATAGCGAAGCTGAATGCCCACTCAGTTGCGCTCTTGGAAAAGCCGATGTAATCAGCGATTTCCTGGCTGAAGATTGACCAGCAGTAAACAGTACCGATACTGCAGTGCAGAAGCAGTGCCGGAATTGCGGCTCTGACCCATTTGTTGGTGCGCCATCCACCACTCTTTTGTGTGTTCTGACTCATAATTCATGTGTCCTTTCTGGAGTTTTCTTAATGTATGTTTCACGAAACATTACATTCTGTATTTTTTTTGCATCAGACGTTTCTGTGCAAAATCAGATGATACTTCTGTAGGGATGCAGTTCTCTACAACATCTCATTTTACCATAGAAATCTGGTAATTGCAACCATATATAAACAGATCTATCACATTTATTTCATATTTTTTTTAGAATTACACAGTCTCCCGGACGTCTGCCTGCTCCCGTTCTCCTTCGTTTGCTTCCTCCATTGTGATCTGTGTTTCTCTCAGCTGGCGCTCAAACGCAAACTGCAGCACAGCCTGCGGCCAGTTCAGTGACAGCCAGGCATGCATTTCTTTCTTCTTTGCCTCTTCCTCCACCAGCCGAAGCAATTCCATCAGCACTTCCCTGGTCAGATATCCGCCGCGCCAGTGGAACAGAAGCTTTTTCCCCTTCTTCACTGCCTGCGCAGCCCGCTTTTGCACATCCTCCTGCTTTGTGAAGGACAGCTTCTTTTCCCGATACCAGCTGTGATCGCCATCCGGGCAGGATGGGATTTTCCAGATAACCGGCTCATGGTCCCGAAAAATCTGGGAATCACTGAGATTGAAGTAGTCATAGCGAATTGTCTCTTCCTGACTCAGTGTGTTGTCGAACGTTGCATCCAGGTGGTAATACGTGCCATTGATCCGGATGATGTTCCATGCGTGGCGATATTTGATTTTCTTTTCCGGATTGGCTTCAGAAACCGCGATGATGCACCAGATTCCAAGCGCTTCACACAGCATCTTCACCGTCTTGGCAATTCCCTCACAGACAGCGACTCCGTGGCCGAGCGCACCAATGATCTCATGGGAATAGGGCTTTTTCAGCTTATCATATCGAACATTGGTACAGATGAAATCGTGGATGTACTGCTCTTTTTCCGTCTCACTGCGCGTTTCCGCCTGTCTTGCCAGCTTCTTAATCCGTGAACGCATGGCTTCCTGATGTTCCCGGATCTTATTTTTCGGAAACAGATATTCCGGTACCATCTCCACATATTCCGAGTCCGGATAGTATCGGTAACTGTATTTCACGCTGTAAAACAGCTGCGGACAATCCAGGCGGACCATGAAATAGATATCAGCCAGCTCCCGGGGTTCCAGACGTAGAACCGGGAAGGATGGGGCTAACGATGTCAGACCGCTTTTCATCGCATAGTATGCTTTCTGCTGATTTTTATTCAGCAGATTATAGTAATAGGTGGAATCACTGTTCGTCACGCTTCGTACTCCTTATCATACACATCATATCTTTTCTTCAGCAAATATATCTTTTCTCATACTGATTGTATGTCTTGGATTTCTCTTCTTATTCCCCAGATTTTCAACAAAACCATTCTTTTCATAAAACAGCGGCGTATTCGTATCATATTCAATATCTGCATCTACAGTGAGAAAACGACATGCAACCCCTAACTCATTCATGCGAAACGCATAACCTCTGGCAATTTCCAATAAAAAGGAACCATAGCCTTTTCGTTTTACTCCAGAACTCAATTCTTTATTTACAGCTAATTTTCCGACTTTTAATGCCGGTATTGACGCATACGGAACCTTTGCAATCTCATGCAATTCCTTCTCTTCACCGGTCAGCTTTATTGAATCACAGGACAATGTCATGTACGCTAATAATTCATCTGCATCTTTATGTATCAGTAAAAATGTTTTGCTTATATTCAAGTCATTGAACTGCCTTGCAACACCCAGAAACTCATTATATTCTCCAATATGACTGTCGAAGAAATATTGTGAGACGTTATCTATGTCCTCAATTGATAACAGTCTCACATGATTCTGAATATAAAAAATGAATCTTCGCTTAAATAATTCATGCGTTACGAATTTTAATAAGGACATCCCGCAACATTTTATTTTTCTCCATTTCTTTTGCAGATGGAGGGATATTTACCTGTTTCAATATCTTCTCCGCATCTTTACCACTTAGAACCGGAGTTGCCTGAATTGGTTTCATTACTGATATACACTCACTCCCTTCTGCGTATCGTCAATTTTCTGGTAATTCGCTCCCATTGTTCAATAACACACGATTCTTTTGTTCTTTATTCGAATATTTTTCTTTTCTTACAAATATTCCTTTACCGCAAATACCTCCTTCATTTATTTTCTTCTTAGCGTAATCCTATCAGAAAAATCCTTAATATGCAACAAAAATCGTTCGACAGTATTCGACACTAATATTTGATATAATTCTCTTTAACAACAATTATCTCCTGTTGTTACGGTATTAATACATATCCTCCCAATTCCAGCAAATAGTCACGGCTTCTCAGCACCCGGACAAGATCTGCCTGATCTTTCATTTCTTCCTTTGTCCTCAGCGCTGTCAAACCTTCATGCCCCGGATGATGGTAATCCGTTCCCGCTGTAATCAGCAAACCATGCGATTTCGCGTAACTTGCCGTCAGACCGACTCTTGAATTGTGGTGGGGATGCAGATTAAAGGCCTCGATGCCGTCCAGACACTGCGGATCCACTTTTACCATGTAATCCCGGTTGGGATGTGCCTGAATGATCATCACGCCGTCTTTTCGATAGCGTCTGGAGAACGCTTCAATTCCCAGATCGAAGCTCTCCCAGGCCGTTTCCAGAAAATTCCGGTCAATTCCAAACAGCAGATAGTCATTGTTATTTTCGGTAAAACGAATTTCGCACCCAAAAATCACATGAACACCAAGCTTTTTCCCCGTTTCAACCGCAAGATCATAGTCCTGCAAATAGGTTTCGATGCACTTCTCTCTGTCCTCACAAAACCGCATTCCTTTATAGAAATGGTTCGTTATCACAACGCTGTTATATCCTAATCTGCTGTAGGTCTCCACCGCCTCCTGGGGCGGAATTTCGCTGCAGCCGCTGGCCGGAGAGGTGTGCATGTGCAGCTCAGTCCGATATTTGTACTCGTTTTCGTTCATCGTTTTCCTTCTCCCGTCACCAAATCATTCTTTTACCGTTATCTCAAACAGTCTCGCCATTACCGGCTTTTCAAAACATACTTTCAAAACATTGTTTTCCACTTCAAATGCCGTCTGTTCCATTGTCGGATAGATGCAGGAAACATTGATTCCTGTCTCTGCGAATGGCAGGCTGTTAAGGGGAATGGACAGCATGGTATCCGAACACTCCGTACCAGCCATTTTTCGTCTGTTGTTATTCTTTCCTTCCATCTCCCGTTTCCAGACTGCCAGATATGCTCTGTTTTCCAGCTTCAGACCGCCGCAGACCCACAGATCTTCATTATCAGCCACATCCAGCGGCAAAAACGGAACTGCATGCTTAATATCTTCACGAATCTTCTTATAGCACTGAATTCCTTCCTTAACCAGATTGGTACGCTCCGCTACAAGCTCTGCCAGATGACCGCTCTGGTGGATGCGGACCAGCATGGCATTAATCATGTTGTAGATGACTTCTTCTTTATTTCCCTGTCTCATGGGGTAGGACCAGATGGCTGCCTGCTCCGGCGTTACACCGGCAGCCGCGTTTGCTGCAATGGTCGCATAGTTGCGGTAATCCTCCTGGTCGGATGTGGACTGGATGCTGTACCGGGAAAGCAGCGCATAGTCGATCCGCAGACCGCCGCTGGAACAGTTTTCAATCACAAGATCCGGATATCTGGCAAACACATCATCCAGCCATGCCAGATACGCTTTTTCATGCTCCAGCAAGCCCTGACCAACACTCTCCGCGCCAAGCTCTGTACCGATTCCCGGCTCGATGTTGTAATCCATCTTGATGTAGCCGACACCATATTCCTTCACAACACGGTCAATAACCTCATTGACATGGTCGATGACTGCCGGATTGCGGAAATCCAGCTGGTATCTGCTGCGGTCGAATACCCGCTTTCCATGGCGAACAAAGAACCAGTCATCAGGAGCTTTTTTCGCTTTTTCACAGTTGATTCCCATTACCTCCAGCTCCAGCCAGACACCGGGAACCATTCCCTTCTTCCGAATATAATCGGTTACTTCCTTAATTCCGTTGGGGAAACGGTCTCTGCATTCCTGCCACTCACCGACGCTGTCCCACCATTCGCCCGGTGCATACCAGCCGGCGTCAATGACATAGTATTCACAGCCGCACTCTGCTGCCGCATTGATCAGCGGGATTTCCTTTTCTGTGGTGGGATCACCAAAGAGGCAGTTCATGTAATCATTAAAGATAACCGGCAGCTTCTCATCGTCCTGATTTGGTCTGCGGATCAGACGGCGATACTTTGTCAGCTGACCAAGAGCCTCCTCAAAGCTGTCACCGGCAACACCGACAGCCACCGGAACTGACGTGAAGGACTCGCCCGGAGCCAGATTCTTAAACCAGTGGGACTGTACTTCCGTCGGGCCGCTGACACAGACATAGAAATGGGTATTCTGATCACTGATCTCATAGTGCCAGGAACCGTTGTGCTCAATCTGCCAGAACAGGCTGGTATGTGCCTCTGTGTTTTCAATATAACCCAGAGGCAGATATTTCTTGGATGACCAGTTTCCGGTGTTGGTAACCTCCAGTACCTGAGATGTGCGCTGATAGACGCCGGGCTGGGTCTGGGCAAGGCCCAGATCGCCAAAGGTATATTCCTTGATGGTCATTTCCTTCTGCCAGCCATTGTAAGGGATGCGAACCTTCATTTTGGCATCGGAACTGTCCTCTCCCTCTTTTTCAATACCGGTATAGCAGAAGGAAGAAAGGTATTCCAGTGTCTGTGTCTCCTCGCCTTCGTTGGTAACCGTACTGAACATGCGTACCATGGAGGTGCCGCTGTAAAACTGCATCACCGTTTCCACACGGACATGTGTCGCTTCCCGATCTTCCTGAACAATTGTCAGCTTCCGTCCCAGTTCATTGACACAGTCTTCCATTCCCACGTACGTAAGAAGGTATCCCGGTGCCGTTACAATGTGCTTGTTTCCATGCTTCTCATAGGGACGGTTGTAGCCGGACAGATTGACCTGAACCAGCTGGAATGCTTCCTCCAGAAACTGCTGCTTTCTGACCAGATCCTCCGCCTTGCATTCGGCACCGAACCGGCACAGATCATTTTCATTGAATTCTGCTTTTGAGAAGTGCAGAAGCTTTAACTGATTCTTTTCGGTAACCCCGAAAATAAGATTAATACCATTTTCACTGATTCTGATATACTTCATCATTCTTATTCTCCTTCATTTTCCTGTTGTTCAAACACAACTTCATAGTCATTTAATTCTGCAAGAAAGGCTTTCATAATTTCCTGAAACCGTTCTTCTGCCTTTTTTTCGATTCCCTGCTCTTTGGCACGGGCCAGCTCCTCTGCCTCAATTTCCTCAAAATAAGCAGTCATTTCCTCCGTTCCGATTGGGTTGAGGATGTTATTCTTTTCTCTGCACTGGAGATCATCCAGCTTGATGTAGTTATCCAGAACCTGGATTTTCGGCAACATCACATGGATTTTTTTCCGGTACCAGTCAACCTCATAGGAGATATCTCCAATCTCGTATCCAACCTTAATCACGCCGGAATAGATCATGTCAATCTGATTTGTTGTTCCCGGTATCGCTGTTCCAAAAATCTCTCTTGTATCCGTCACGCTTTTCTCATTCCGGTATTCATAGGAATAGGTTGCCAGCTCGCCAATGGCATTCAGCCTGCTCTCGATCTGCACATTGATCACTTCCACCTGTTCCTGAATCAGTCCGCCAAAAAGCGAACCTGCCATGCCGGTAGAAACGGCATAGCTCCACCCGAAATACAGACATACCGCCAAAACCACCAGAAAACCGATCATGGCAAAAAAGCTTTTAATCTTCCGAAACAGCCAGAACGGCCTCCTTCTTTTTCGTTTCTCTTCCATTCTGTTTTCCATCTCCTTCCTACGTAACTCAGATCCATGCAGTAATCAACAGGATCAGATAGAACAGAACAATTGCGCCAATGATACCAAACCCAATCCGCAGCAGCGTTTTTCCAATTTTTCTCAGCATGTACTTTCCTCGCTTTCTTCGTGCAGAAATAAACATCTTTTGAACATCTTTTCATAAACATTATAGCGAATAACAGCGGCACGCGCAATGTCTCTTTCTCGCTTTTTCTTCTTCCGAAAATGACAAATTTTGCAGAATTTCATATACAAAAAAGAAGCTTCGGAACAGGCAGCCTGCAGCTTTCCGAAACTTCTTTTTCTTTCCTCTTTCTTTTTTCCTTTTTACCGGATTTCAACAACCTCATATCCGGCCCTTTCGATCACTGACCGAATTTCTTCGTCGCTGATCTCCCGTTCCATCGAAATGACGGCTTCTTTCTTCCTGAGATTTACTCTGCCTGCCGCTCCATCGATGTCGTTAATGGCACGCTCCACTCTTGCTTTGCAGTTCTCACAGGTCATTCCTTCAATGACTGCTGTTTTCTTTCCGGTAACATGGTTCAGTTTCTTTTTGG
This sequence comes from Lachnospiraceae bacterium, assembly GCA_017472605.1. Lineage (GTDB taxonomy): Bacteria > Bacillota > Clostridia > Lachnospirales > Lachnospiraceae > Anthropogastromicrobium. The sequence continues at coordinate 107,678 of JAFUPV010000035.1, read as the reverse complement.
AAACATAGGTACTTCCGCCGCCGCAGCAGCCGCCCTGTCCCTTAAAGTGCTTTCTGCCGGAAACAATGCCGATGAGGATCATGGCTGCGAGTACGATAACAATAATCAAATCTTCCATCTGTATTCTCCTTGTGTTAGCTTTTTCTAACCATGATCATACAACATTTTCCAGATTCTGTAAAGCTTCCTTCTTCGTTTTCTTTGCTGCCCAAACATGACTTCTGCCTCACATCGAAACATTATTCCTATCCATCCGTTGCGAAATTCTCTTACTTATGGTAAACTAAATCACGTATAAGCAACAAATAAATCAATCAGAAAGGAGCCAATCCAGTCTATGAATGACTATCTGAACACAGGAAATGAAAGTTTTCAGCGTGCGCTTCGAGCCCGTATTTATGTGGACAAAACAGGAATGATTGAATATACAAACAGCGTTCTTGGGACAGATGACGCTTTTATCTGCGTCAGCCGCCCTCGCAGATTCGGCAAATCCATGGCTGCTAATATGTTGGCTGCCTACTATGACCGCAGCTGCGATTCTTCCACCCTGTTTTGCGGACGGAAAGCGGAAAAACTTCCGGATTTTAAGACTCATCTGAACCAGTATGACGTAATTTTTCTGAATATCCAGCAGATTTTAAGTGCTGCAGGCAATGCCGATCTCGTTCCCCAATTCATTCAGTCGGCCGTTATACATGAACTTCATAACGCATATCCGGAGTCTGTTTCAGCTGATGACAGCTATCTTCCATCGGCCCTTGCTTCGATTTACAAAAAGGATACCAGACTGCACAAAGGATTTGTCTTTATCGTTGATGAGTGGGACTGCATGTTCCGTGAAGCCAAAGATCACACAAACGCCCAAAAGCATTATCTTGATTTTCTGAAAGATTTGTTCAAAGACCGAACCTATGTTGCCCTTGCTTACATGACTGGAATTCTTCCAATCAAAAAATATGGTTCCCATTCTGCATTGAATATTTTCAGTGAATTTTCCATGACGGATCCTTCTGTTTTTGCTGAATATACCGGATTCACAGAAGAAGAAGTGATCTCACTCTGCAGTACCTACGAAAAAGATTTTGATGAAGTCAGACAATGGTATGATGGATATCGCTTTGCAGAAAATCTTCACATCTATAATCCAAAATCGGTTGTTGACGGTATGAAAAGCAGGAAGCTGAAAAGTTTCTGGACAAAAACGGAGACCTATGAAGCCTTGCAGCTTTATATTGATCTTGATATGGATGGACTGAAGCAGGCACTAATTGGAATGCTGGGAGGCAACTCCTGTGCAATTGACGTCAGAACCTTCCAAAACGACATGACCTCTCTAAAAAGCCGCGATGACATCCTGACACTGCTTGTCCACCTTGGTTATCTTGCATACGATGAAATTTCGGAGTCCGTTTCGATTCCAAACGAGGAAATTCGTGAAGAATTCATGCGTGCCGTGCGTACCGGCGGTCGCCCGGAACTAATCAGGGCAATTCAGCTTTCAGACCACCTTCTTCAGGCTGCGGTTCAGATGAATTCCAGCGAAGTAGGACGAATCCTTGAAGATGTGCATCGATCCATTGCTTCACCCGATTTTTATAATAACGAACAGGCACTGCGCAGTACAATCCGTTTTGCATTTTTAAGCAGTATGGATGAATTTGTCACAATCCAGGAACTCCCCTCCGGAAACGGCTATGCGGACATCGTATTCCTTCCGTTTAAACATTCGGATAAACCGATTCTCGTGGTTGAGTTGAAATGGGATAAATCAACTGCCGATGCCATTGAACAGATTAAAAGGCGACAGTATCCGGAAATCCTGCAGGCACATGGAAGCGATATCCTGCTGATTGGAATTAACTATAGTAAACGGAGCAAAAAGCATACTTGTATCATTGAGCGCCATACGAAATCAGCCGAATGATACGAAAAGGCAGATTGGATTTTTCTTTCCAATCTGCCTTTTATGTATCCATGCACTCAAGCAAACATACCAGTACTGTTTTCACGCCGGTCTCCTTCATTCGTACCCGGATTCTTCTATTTTCACCAGCTCCCTCCGAACACACCGCCCAGTATGATCAAAATATAAACAAATCTTTTAACTCATTATTCCAAAAACAGGAAAATCGGGAGTTTCTGTTCCCTGCAATCAGAGTTTATCCGATATCAAGCAGGTTCACTTTACAATTTCTCCGATGCAATAGAAACGCAGCAATTCCAAACGCCAGACACAAAGTCAGCATCGCTATGTTCGCAGCTTGTGCAGGAATCATCATCACACCGAACGTTGCCGCGATCATGACAAAAAACGGCACCATGCCTCCTACAAAACTGGATGCGCTCTGCTTTACTATAGCCGCTTCATTTTCCCAGTCAAATACCGCCAGTTTTAAGTTCACTGTCTGACCAAACACACAGGTAAACAGGATCGCTGTCATGGGAAGCAAAAGAATCCAGATAAATTCCATGAAGCTGACTTTCTGTCCAATCGATACCAGAATCACAGAAAGCAGATAAAACGGTCCGATCACACAAAGATTCATGAGATGCTTGCTGTCCAGCAAATCCTTCGTCCGTATGGGCAGCGTTTTGATGATCCACCATTGTCTGCCTTCCATGGATATGGAAACTGCCGTAATCGGCAGAATGCAGAACACCGCAGCAAGTGCCATTGGCAGCATATTCCTCATCTGAAGCATCAGCCCGGTCTGAGCATAAATTTCTGCTGCCGCAGCCTCCAGCTGCCCCGGCGTCACAAAGAGCATGGATATAGCAAACAGCATTCCCATAATCGGACTCACAATGGTATTCGTCACATAAACACTGGACGAAACATAGCGCTTCCATTCTCTTCGAAACAGGGCACCGGACAAGTGGTTTCGCTCCAGTCTTTCCATCTGATACGCATGTTTTGCACTGGTACGAAAAATCCCGTCACAAATCCATGTATAGTTTCTGGACACAAGCCCAATCACGATTCCCAACACCAGAAGCCCGCCGCAGACACATCCGAAACATACCGCAAAATTTCCTGTCAACATGGCATTGCCCAGCCAGATTGCCGGCGGATAAATCCGATTGATCAAATCCAGAGCCACATTCAGGATGTGTTTCAGTTCTTCCAGATTGATTTCTTCCGTTGACATGGACATCTGAATTCCGCCAACCATGACTCCAATGACAAGAGCCACAGAGAGTACTGCACTCACAAGATTCTTGTACTTTGCCCTGGACGAAATTGCTGCAATCATGGCTCCGACAAACACGGAAATTGTGATGGGAATAAGCGGAAGAAAGACCGTTACAACAATTCCAATTACATAGAAAGACCATGAAGGTTTCGCGAAAACGCCAAACACCACCATTGCCGGCAGCATCACCACAACAGCCAGCAGAACATTTTCTGCATAGAGTCGGACAAATCTGCTGACAACAAGGATACTCTTCTTCACAGGAAGCGATGCAAGAATATCATATGAATTTTTCTGAAATAGAATATCCCCTGCCTTAAAGACGGAAAACAACAAAATCACAAGACTTGCAAGCAGAATCAGATAGGCCGGCAAAAGACCGGCAAGACCGATGGTCACATAACCAAAGCTCATTGTGCCAACATAGCACATCAGCACAACCAGAACAAACGCATAGGCCACACCAAGCCAGAACTTCTTCCTTTTTTCTTTTGGGTCTTTCAAATTGCGATAGACATTCCATCCATAGAGGTTTACAAGCTGAAGGCGCAGGAATGCGGCAAGCTGCCTTCCGGTATTGCCACTATTCATCGCAGACCACCTCCATAAAAATGTCCTCAAGAGAAGTTCCGCCTTTCACAATCTCTTCCATCCTGCCTGCTGCAATCAATGATCCATCCTTGATGATTGCCACCTTATTGCACAATTTTTCCGCCACATCCAGCACATGCGTGGAAAAGAAAATTGCTCCGCCTTTCTCACACAGCTCGCGCATTGTACTTTTCAGCACAACAGCCGCATGGGGATCCAGTCCAACAAAAGGCTCATCCAAAATCAGCAGCTTTGGTTCATGCACCAGCGCAGAAATGATTGCCAGCTTCTGCTTCATTCCATGGGAATAGGAAGAAATCAGATCACCAAGCGACTCCATGATCCCAAACGCATTTGCACTGGTTTCGATGCGCGTTTGCCGGTCTTTCGCAGACACATCAAACACATCTGCGATAAAATTCAGATACTGAATTCCGGTCAAATAGTCGAACAGATCCGGGTTGTCCGGAATGTATGCAAACTGCTTTTTGCACGCAATGGGTTCCTTTTTCATGGACAGCCCATTGATTTCAATTTCCCCCTGTTCAAAGTCATGAATTCCTGCGATGCATTTTAATGTGGTTGTTTTTCCGGCACCATTGTGGCCGATAAAAGCAAAAATATCCCCTGCTTCTACATTCAGACTGAGATTGGTCACGCCTTTGCTGCTGCCTTTATAGTGTTTTGTCAGATTCTGAATTTTTAACATCGATTGCTCTCCTGTATACTCCTGTCGGAAACCATTACCTTCTGCATTTCTGCGCACATAAGCAAAAACGCCCCCACACCATGTAAATCGTTTGTAGAAGTCGGTCTTGCACAGTAAAATGCATAATCTCCCACGCCAGTACCTATACATACATTACCAATTTGAATGTCCTGACCTTCCCACGTTAAGCTGTTAACCACACCTTTATATCCCATTTCCGCGTTTTTCAGGAAGGCTTCCTCTAAAATGCCTTTTCGCACCGCCTTACAAAGTGCAGCCGTGTATAAGCAGCTGCAGGAATTTTCAAGCCAATTTCCCGGCTGGTCACATTTATTCACCACCTGATACCATCTGCCGTCCTCCGATTGGTAATTACAAAGTGCACACAGCAGGTCTTTTACCAATTTACACAGGTCTTTATACCTGGCATGACTCTCGGGAATGTAATCCAGCTCCTCCAGGATCGCTACCGGTACCCATCCGATCGATCTGCCCCAGAATTCAGGTGCACAACCGGTCACCGGATCTGCCCATTCTGCTTTCCTTTCACAGTCATAAGCATGATACCACAGACCTGTTTTTTCGTCCCGCGTTTTCTCCTGCATAAGCAGTGCCTGTGTTACTGAAATATCATAATATTCTGGACAGTGAAACATGCTGGCGTATTTCACTACAAATGGCCCGCCCATATATATGCCGTCCAGCCACATTTGATTCGCAAACTGCTTCATATGCCAGAAGCCGCCTTCCTTATTTTTCGGATAGATAAGCATGTTTTGCATTAACTCATCCAGCGCTTTTTTATACTTTGCGTTTTTTGTTCTTTCATAAATTGGAAACAACAGATTTCCTGGCATAATATCATCCAAATGAAGGCCACCATAGTTTAAAATATTACCCTCTTCATCCAGCATAGCGTCTACCCAGCTCTTTATGTATTGATACCAACTCTCTTCACCGTTAAGCAAATAGTTCTTGTATACTCCAGATAAAAATACGCCCTGATGATAATGAAAATGTCCTTTGGGCGGCAGGTCTGCCGCATCATATTTTCTCATTATCGTCTCAACAGCTGCCTGAGCCAATTCCAGAGGCGTTGTTAATCTCTCCATTACTTGTTTTCCTTCCTTTCGTCCAACCTTTCGATGAACCATGATCTCCCGATAACGGATCTATTTCTCTTGGTTTTACAGCACTTTTATTTCGTTGCTTCAATCAATTGCTGCACTGGTGCAATCTGTGTTATGAAATAGCTGGATGTAAATCATGTATACATAGTATCCTCCTCATTTCGACTGGATATTCATCCAGTCCATTTTCCTTTTTCACTATTATACCAGAACAGTAACGCAATAAAAGTATCTATATTGCTCATCTCCTCAAACTTTTTTACTGATATTGCACTTTTATTGTCTTTGCGTTATACTTATCTTATCAAATTTTTGTTGTTCCATATGAAAGCATCTGTGAGGTAACCATTATGTATCGAACCGCTTTTCTGCCGTATGCACAGCTCTTTTTCGAATATACAGAATCTTCTAAGAAAAACGACATGCAGGTACTGCAATATCATGATTGCTATGAAGTCTACCTGATGACCGCTGGTGAACGCTACCTCTTTTTCAACGGAGACTGCCACATTTTAAAGCCTGGTGACTTATTTGTTGTAAGACCTTTTGAAATGCATTACACGCAAAGCCAGGATTCGCCATTTTATGCCAGATATCTCTTAAATTTTTCCGAAAAACAGCTCGTCAAGTTTTTAACTTCAACTGAACTGAATCTTCTCTTAGAGAAATTGAAATCCGGCATCATCCACTTAACACCAGAACAATATCAGGAAGCCCTCTTCTATTTGAAAGGAATCTGTCATTCCAGCGGCTTCCTTGCCGAAAAACTGCAATACAGCTATCTGCTGCAGTTGCTTGTCTTGTTAGCACGCTGCACAGATACTGCAGAAATTCTATCTGAAACGCCTTCCATGCCCGATGTAAAACCGGAAATTCTGCAGGCCATCCAATATATTAACCGTCATTACACGGAAAAAATTTCTCTGGAGCAAATTGCAGCGAACGTGCACCTGAGCAAATATTATTTCTGCCGTCAATTTTCAAAAACCACAGGCGCCACCTTTTTAGAATATCTGAATAACATGCGTCTTGCGAAAGCGCACCAACTATTACTAAGCACGTCTCTATCGATAGCAGAAATAGCTGCACAGGCAGGGTTCCCTTCCAGTGTGCAGCTATCAAGAGTCTTTTTTTCCGTATATAAAGTTACACCAACAGCCTTCCGCAAAAAGGCACAGGCTGCAGATGATTTATCTCTATAACCAGTATTTCTTTACTCAAATTCAATCGTCGCCGGCGGCTTTCCCGTACAGTCATACAGAACCCGGTTCACGCCCTTCACTTCATTAACGATCCGGCTTGTCACCTTCGCCAGCACATCCCAGGGCAGCTGCGCCGCGTCTGCGGTCATGAAATCGGAGGTGTTTACTGCGCGGAGCACAACCGCATAGTCATAGGTACGGAAATCTCCCATGACACCGACAGAGCGCATGTTTGTCAGTGCTGCGAAGTACTGGCCGAGACTCTTTGCCACGCCTGCTTTTGCCACTTCCTCCCGGTAAATTGCATCGGCTTCCTGCACAATGCGGACTTTTTCTTCCGTTACCTCGCCGATGATGCGGATTCCAAGACCGGGACCGGGGAACGGCTGACGGAACACGAGATGCTCCGGGATTCCAAGCTCAAGACCTACTTTGCGGACTTCATCCTTAAACAGCATCCGCAGCGGCTCAATGATCTCCTTAAAATCGACAACAGACGGAAGACCTCCTACATTATGGTGAGACTTGATGACTGCGGAATCGCCCAGACCGGACTCGATCACATCAGGATAGATGGTTCCCTGAACCAGATAATCCACGGCACCAATTTTCTTTGCCTCTTCTTCAAACACACGGATGAATTCGGCTCCGATGATCTTGCGCTTTGCTTCCGGCTCTTCCACGCCCTTCAGCTTGCTGTAATAGCGCTGCTGCGCATTGACACGGATGAAATTCAGCTCGTAGGGACCGTCCGGACCAAACACTGCTTCTACCTCATCTCCCTCATTTTTCCTCAGCAGACCATGGTCAACAAACACACAGGTCAGCTGCCTGCCGATTGCTTTGGAAAGCAGAACTGCGGCAACGGAAGAATCTACGCCACCGGACAGCGCGCAGAGCACCTTGCCGTCTCCAATCTTTTCACGAAGCTGCTTAATAGTCGTATCAACAAAAGAAGACATTTTCCAGTCACCGCTGCAGCCGCACACTTTGTAGACAAAATTAAAGATCATTTTCATGCCTTCTACGCTGTGCATAACCTCCGGATGGAACTGTACCGCATAGAGCTTTCGTTTCGGGTCAGACATTGCGGCAATCGGGCAGACCGGTGTATGGCCGGTAATCCGGAATCCCTCCGGAAGCTTTGCGATGTAATCGGTGTGGCTCATCCAGCAAACGGTTGTTTCAGACACACCGCCGAACAGAAGATCACTGGTGTCCACTTCCACCTCTGTGTGACCATACTCACTGGTAGGAGCAGTCTCAACGGTTCCACCAAGCGTATATGCCATCAGCTGAGAACCATAGCAAATGCCAAGGATCGGAATGCCCAGCTCGAAGATTGCCCGGTCATAGTGCGGGGAATGTTCGTCGTAAACGCTGTTTGGACCGCCGGTGAAGATAATTCCCTTCGGGTTCATCTGTTTGATTTCTTCCAGACTGATTGTATATGGCTTTACTTCACAATATACATTGCACTCACGAACCCTTCGCGCAATCAGCTGATTGTACTGGCCGCCAAAGTCCAGAACGATAACCATTTCTCTGCTCATTGGTATGTCCTCCTCAAAATGTCGTAGGTATATGATTGCTTTTATAATTTCATTATATTCTTCCGATATTCCGACTGCAAGTAAAACTTTTTTCCAATCTTTCCGGTAAATATCGTAAAAATTGCCGAAATCCATATACCGGCACCATTCCCCCCATTGACTTACACGGACGGATACCCACTAACATATGCTGATTGAACTCCACTGACACATGTATACTGATACCGCTCCTTAATCCCCGAAAAGAACCGTACCCTCAAAAAAACTGCCGCTGTCAGCATAAAAAATGCATGACAGCGACAGATGATCAGAAATGTTTCTTCACAGCGTCAAACCCTATTTCAATTCCAGATAACTGTAATAGTGACTTCCCAGGTCGGAAAAGTACGCTTCCGCTTCTCCTGTCGTCATCGGTGTCACAACACCGTTGTATGGATTGTAAACAGTCACTCCTCCTGTCTCATATCCAAGGATCAGTACCGCCGAATTTTCTCCTGTCTGAACAAGAACCGGATGACCCATGTGGATGTAATACAGGACATGGGATACACTGCAGCCCTGCAGATCCATCACCCTGCCCTTCAGGAAAGCGGACAGAATCTCCGCTGCAGTCTCTCCCGCCGCCAGCTTCGCGTCCACACCTGCGGACGATGCGCCTTCAAATTCCAGCATCATTTTCAGGGCAGCTGCCAGCGAACGGCTTTCGCTGTCGCAGACTTCCTGCTCCAGGGTCAGATTTTTATACAAATCTCGTGTTCCTCTTGTCCAGAGCACATGCTGCGCATGATCCGTAACCACACCCATCGCCTCATATGCCGCGTCAATGGCTTCCGACAGCTGCTGGTAAGCGCCAAGCAACTCACTTCTGCCGTAGGCATAGTAAACTTCATCCTCAAGGTGATCCACATCCATTACGTAAGAAGCATCCCGCTCCACAAAGCGGCACGGCTCCAGAACCAGTGTCGTCTTTTCGGCATCGATGGCAAGGGAAATGTAGGATTCTTTCAGAAACTCATCATCGATACGGCTTTTCATGATGCCGGAAGTCTGATTTGCTTCCCGGTCATTGACAAAGACCTGATCATTGGAAATTGTGGCATAAGCGGCTCCATTTTTGGAGGCACGTCTGATTTCAATGGAGTTTTCCCCCATATCTGCGGACAGAATCACAATTCCGCTGATCTCATAGGAACCACTTTCCTCCAGCGTTTCTCCCACCGTTGTAAACTGCAGCTTATAGAGCGGCGACACCGGATCGCTTCCATCAAGAATTCCCTGATCCGAATTCTTTCCTACTCCGTAGATCAGATCCATTCCGATGAAGCCCTGAATCTGAAGAAATTCCCCTTCCTGTGCCTGAATCCGGAACAGTTTTCCGTTTTCCAGATTCATTACAACAATCTTCTCTTCTCCGCTCTCGTGCCATGCAACAATGTTTTCTGCATTGTTACGGAAAAAACTGCCATGTTCATCCTGCGTAGCCAGCTCCATTTTTTCCTGACTGGTCAGATCTACCGAGTACATGGTATTCCCGTAAAGGAAGTAGAGAAGCTCCGAATCACTGACATAGGAAAGTCCACCAATCTGTGTCTGAAAGATCTCTTCAGAAACAGCGGAAGGAATGTAAAACAGCTCATCCATCCGGTTCTCTTCCCGAATGTAGCGGTAAAATGCAGCTCCCACATGTCCCTCATGGATTCCTCTGTTATGGTATCCATAGACAACAAACTCCACATTTCCCTCATCGGTTACGCGAACAAGATCAATGGTATGATTGTCCAGCAGGCTTCTCTCCTCAGCCCCGTCACGATAGCTAAAGACAGACGTCATCTGTTTATTACCTGCATCCCAGGTCCAAAGCTGGTTCTGGAAGACAAACGCATAGACGTTACCGTCCGGTGAAGACATGGACCGGCTTGTTTCTGCAGCTGCGCCAAGCCGGATGCCGGTTTCGTCATACTGCATCGTTTCTACAGAAAACGGTTCTGTCATATATCTTTCATAATCAAGAAGATACATGGTTTCGTTTCGATAGCGGACCGTGAAGATTTCCTTTACCTCATAGTTTCTTGTCGTCTCTCCACTGGTCAGCGCAATGGGATAGTACAGAGCCGCTGTCATCTGACTTGCATTCAGATCGGTAATCTCCGTCCTTACCTCACCTGTAATCACAGGCTGAAGGTTCATCCAGGTAAACATGCCGTAGCGGGAGTGGATGTTGATGTAGCTCAGGTCATCCATTCCCATTGTATCGTTGGGCTGGATGTAGTTAATGATCATTTTCGGGTCGGCAGAGCAGGTCGCCTGGGAAAACGAATGAATGAACGCAATCATTTCCGCTGTGCTGTTCTCTTCCATGTGGATCACACGGCTGTAATAGCGGATCGTCTGATCACCGGACTTCACCATCAGCATCAAAATGTATTCTCTCCCGTCCTCCATCAGATTTGCCAGCTGAAGCTCCTGGGTCATGACCCCATCCTGCGTGCTCCACTTGTCCAGCACACCGTCTTCCACAAGCCGTTCGCCGTCTGTACTCCTCAGCTGGTAGATCACCTGATCCACAGGGGCGCCAAAGGTCTTGATCGAAATTGTCACCTGACGGCGTTCTGTCAGCGGTGTAATTACCTGGCGCATCGATTTATAATCCATTTCATCCAGATAGCCGTGCAGCCGGTTTCCTCCGCCGTCACTGCAGGTCAGCTCCACAGCAGGAAGAGACGCAGGCTCCATCGTCACATAGGTGATCTCTTCCCGGTTCCGATACCAGTTGTATGTAACAGCGCCTCCTATGATCAGTACAACAAGCACCAGCAGCAAAAGCAGATTTCGAATCAGTTTTCTCACAATATTTCCTCCATGATTGATCATGCATCCGTTTTCCAATGCACGAAAAAACTGCAGGTCTTTCTCTGTACTCAGCGATCAGATCAGACCTACAGTCTATTTTAACGGTTCTTTCCAAAAACTACAATAGCTTTTTCGAAAAAGAGCTGTTTAATACAATCTTCTCCTGCAGTTTCTTCGTTCACAGCGGCGCCTGTGAATTTCCTGATAGAGAAGAACCTCGGCACACTCTCTCATCCAGGAACCTTCTTCCTTTCCTGACATAAGCAAACCATCCTGCATCCCTTCCCCAATGTCTATCCCGTCACAGATTTCGTTACAAAGCCGGCGAAGAAATACACGGTCCGGATACTCATCATACATGGGACTGTCATCATACTCCAGCTGCTCACATACCTCCTCAATCCGATCCTGAATCTTTCTCATCCGCTGCGGATACAGACTTTTCCAGTATTCCAGCTGGCTGGTTTCCATGTTCGCCGCTGACAGCTCTATATAAGGGATCTCCTGAAACATCGGGTCACGGAACCGATACTTCTGCGGTCTGACTCCGTACAGCTCATGACCGCTCCACCATTGTCTCTGATAAGGCATGTTCTGTTTCCCCTTCCTTGTTCTCTCTACATTCTATGCTGCAGCGAAAGATTCGGTTCCTGTACCGTCTGCCGACTGATGTACTAATCATCAGAAAGAACAACCGGAAGACCGAGAAAGCATCTTGTTTTCTCTCCATTGTTCCGATACATCAATGTCAGATTGACGGACTGACCGCCAAGGCGGACCGATTCCTCCAATCCCTCACTCTGCCCATAGATCATCGAAAGATTATCCTCCTGATATTCCTCAATCACCTTTGTTCCTGTTTCCGAAAAAAGAGCGGTTTTCGTATCTTCCATTTCCTCCTCAGACAAAATTCGGTCATAATCCGCACAAAGCCGCAGGCTGATCAGTCCGTCCAGCTGAAGCGCTTCCCGGCAGCGGTCCATTCGCATCCGCAGGCTCTCTGCCTGATTGACCGGACTGCTGACCTCTGCCCGGATCCGCAGATAGTACTCGGCATTAATTCCCGTTCCGATTTTCATAACCGTGATCACGGCATGGCACGAATCAAAGCCCTCCAGCTTTCCTTCTGCAGACCACACCGTTCCATTCTGTTTTTCTTCCCGGATCACTTCTGCTCCCGGCTCCATTGAAAGCCAGCTCCTGCAGGTCTCAATCAATTCATATATCTGTGCTGTCGTACTGCTCTGCGCGTCCACAGCTTCGCCCTCTTCCTTCCAGATCATTGCCAGTGCATCTTCCCAAAGAGAATCCGGGTGCCATTCGCTGTCAATCGCCAGCTGTGCCCGGACATTCCCCATTCCCATTTCTGAAAACGTCCGAATCACCATACTCTCTGAAGATTCCGTTTCCCGTTTTCCAAAAGCCGCTCCGACAAGAGCCATGCACCAGAGCGCAAGAAAGACAGTTATCAGTCCCTGTTTCATCCCCTTCACCTCCTGGCTGAATTCTTCCCTCCGCTCCGCTCTTTATTCCATTCTTTCCTCTCCGATTTCGTTCTTCTTTCGTTCTCTGCTGCTCTCTCCTCCTTTCTCTGTATCCCTCTGCTGCGTCTTTATCCGCTTTTTACTCCGTTCCCCGCTTATTGCTTCACTCGTTCTCCAGGCTTCGCGCTCTCTTATTGTTCTCTTCTTTCTTCTGTCTTCTTCCCGGATTATATTTACATTTATCATGAGATATGCTATACTATTCTCTAACGAAATTCCTGATCATCCGGAATTATCTGTCGGCATATTGTTCCCGCAGCTCATTCTCTTTTGATTCCATTCCTGCCTCGAAAGGAGACTCACAGATGAACCGACCGCTTCTCTTCCGCAAACGACTGATCCCGATGGAAATCGTACCTCTGAACGGAGACCGTCTGCTTTACATGGACTCTCACATGATCATCACTTCCTGGGAAACTCTGAAACCGAAAATTGAATTGTCTCACGGCTATTCTCTTTACCTGATGGAACAGGGCTTTAAAATCAGCCGTTTCTATAATCACAGGGATCAGCTCATGTACTGGTACTGTGATCTCATCGAGACCGAATACCAGGAACCAGAGAATACCTATGTCTTCACCGATCTGCTTGCCGATGTCATCGTCCTTCCGGACGGTTCCAACCAGATTCTTGATCTGGATGTGCTGTCGCAGGCCTATTTGGATGGTCTCCTTACAAAAGAGCAATTGTGCCGCGCACTGGATTGTCTCCATCGCCTTCTGCAGACAATTTATGCCGGTACCTTCGAAACAATCGCCGCACCGCTTCTGGAATGGGAAAACAAAGAGCGGAAGAACACACCCTTCTGTTGTGAGAACTAGAAAAAGCGGAATGCCGTCTGAACTGTTTGCCACAAGGCAATTTCTCCGTTCAGACGGCATTCCGCTTTCTCTTACACACATTCAGCGATTTGTTCGCCGCTCATCGCCGTCAGGAATTCGCAGACAGAGTTTCCGCCAATTCCATCATTCCGTATTTGTATTTACTCTTCATTCTCAATCAGATGAATTCTTCTCTTATGGCGCTCATCGTTGGAAAATGGAGTGTCCAGGAAGGTTTCTGTAATCTTGATCGCAAGCCCCGGTCCAACAACACGTCCGCCCATGCAGAGAACATTTGCATCGTTGTGCTGTCTTGTCGCTTCTGCGCAGAAGCAGTCCGTACAAAGTGCGGCACGGATACCAGGCACTTTATTGGCAGCAATGGAAATGCCGATTCCGGTTCCGCAGATCAGAATTCCCTTCTCACAGGTTCCGTCCAGAATTGCAGAAGTTACCTTTCTTGCATAGATCGGATAATCAACAGACGCCGGCTCATAGCAGCCATAATCCTTATACTCAAGTCCTCTGGATTCCAGATACTTAATGATCTCCTGTTTTAACTCAAATCCGCCGTGGTCACAACCTAAAGCTATCATTTCTTTTCTCCTCCGTCTTTGCTGTTCTTCCTGCATTCCTCTGACAGGTACCGGCAGCTTTGTCCAGCCTGCCGCTCGAAATACACAACTGCGTTTTCCAGACTGCCAGCGTGCCAGTCTCTTCCATATTATATTAACCGTTTCGCTCCATGTCAACCGTTTTGTCAGGCGCCCCGCTCACACACGGATCACCTGATGTCCCGCCGCTTTCAGAAGACGGTTCATGACTGCCAGTCCTTCTCCCTCTGCCGGGAAACTCTCCGAGAAAATCGCATCCACACCAATGGCATCAAACTCACGGAGCACGCGGAACAGGTTATGGGCAATGTCCAGAAGGCTGGCTCTTGTTCCAACACTGATCCGGATACCTCCCTCATACAGCATCTGATTTTCCGTTGTTGTCAGAATGCCGATTTTCTTATCCTGCTGCATGGCAAGCTTTTGATTAATGTAGGAAGCAACCGCTTCCCGGTCTCCCTCAACAATCTTCATCTCCGCCTTTGGCGCATAGTGCCGGTATTTCATTCCCGGTGCCTTCGGTTTCACTTCCGCAGAAACCTGCTTAAACACAGCAAGATCCGTTTCAATCGGTCCAAGCACTTCCTGAAGCATTTCAGGTGTGATGAATCCGGGCCGAAGCAGCATGGGGCGCGCTCCTGTCAGATCAACAATCGTTGATTCCAGTCCGATTCCCACATCGCCGCCATCGATGATCATGTCAATTCTTCCATTCATGTCCTCAATCACGTGGGACGCGCTGGTCGGGCTCGGTCTGCCGGAACGGTTGGCACTGGGAGCGGCAATTGGCAGCTTCACTTCCCTAAGAAGCTGTCTGGCGATGGGATGGGACGGCATCCGGACTGCTACCGTTTCCAGTCCCCCAGTCGTCTCATAGGGAACCCGTTCTGATTTTGGCACAATCATCGTCAGCGGGCCCGGCCAGAACGCTTCCATGACAGCTCTCATCCATTCCGTCACACCGGTTGTCAGCTCATCCAGCTGATCATCGTCTGCGATATGAAGAATCAGCGGATTATCGGAAGGTCTTGCCTTTGCAGCATAAATCTTTTCCGATGCCCGCGGATCCAGTCCATTGCCTCCAAGTCCGTACACGGTTTCTGTCGGGAATGCGACAAGACCGCCGCTTCTCCAGATTTCCGCTGCACGTTTCGCAATCTCCCGGTCCTCTGTCACCATCTTTTGTATCATTGTTTCCATCCAATTATCCTCTTTTCTCTTCAGGCATCAGCCCCAGATAGTTCAGCACGCCATTTCCGATGGAAATGGCGATGTTTTCCTGATACTCTCTGGTGGTCAATTTCTCCGCCTCTTCCCAGTTGCTCAAAAAACCGCATTCACAAATCACGGCAACTGCCGGTGAATGAAGAAGCAGATAATAATCTCTGTTTGGTTTGATTTTTCTTGTATTCTGTTCTCCCAGCGCATAGGAAAAACCGTCCTGGATCGCCTGGGCCAGCTTCTCTCCCTCCACAGAATCCGCGTAGTAAAAAACCTGAGCTCCTTTTACGGATTCCTGCTGGTAGCTGTTCTGATGGATGCTGATCACATACTGAACGTCATTCTCCTCCATCTTGCGGATCCTCGCCTTCATGTCAGCCAGTTTCTTATTGCTGTCCGTTTCCTGATAAAGCGGTTCGTCTGTCGTCCTTGACATGACAACGCGAATCCCATAGCCTTCCAGATAATCTTTCACCATGGAAGCAATGGAAAGATTGATATCCTTTTCCAGGGCGCCATTAATTCCCACCTTTCCGGAATCGGCGGCACCATGCCCTGCATCCACCATGACAGTAATCTCCGGTTCTGCCACAACTGCCACTGTCTGCATAGATTCCTCCCTGACAGACAATGGCAGCAAGTACGCACACGACAGCAGAAGCAGTGCCATCAAAAACTCCAATACCGAACGTTTCATCCCGTTCACTCCGCATCGTTCTTTCCTTTATTCTATGCAGAGTATCTTTTCACTTATTCATGCAGCATCCACTTCACAGAAACCTGTTTTCCGGCTGATTCTGCAGGTCATGCGCTTCTCATTTCAGATATTTATTTATGATCACCCACACATCATCCGTTTCCAGACCCAGTTTAAAGAACGCGACACCGGCCGGTTCATAGGAAAAGGCTGCATCCAGTTTCAGATCCATGGACGTCTCATCTTCGATCCAGAGCCGATAGAAACCATTATCCGCTTCATATTCCACATAGTACTGCTGTTCCTTTTCCAGCCAGATCATGCTCAGATTCCGTTCTTTCACGATTTCATCGCAGGCTTCCATGCTGATTCCCTTCGAGGTCAGAGAATAGGTTCCATATCTGGAATTCTCGTCTGTGATCAGTTTTGCATCCTCGGCCGCATATTCCTTCGGTGTTTCCTTCCACAATCTTGCATAGGTCGGCAGACCAACAATCAGCTTCTCCTTCGGAACCTCTTCCAGCGTCCGCTCTGCAGACTGCTTCACCCAGCCGAGAGACGAAACCGAACCGGCTTCCTCGCCGCCGGCATAGTATTCATCATATGCCATTACGACTACATAGTCAACCATCTCTGCCTGCTGCGCGCGGTCATAGAAAGCCGTGTGAGGCATCGGTGAATAGTTGTCAACAGAAAGTACCAGGCCCGCATTCCGGCAGGCAGCTGACATTTCACGGATAAACTGAAGAAGATGAGCTCCATTGCTGCTTCCCACATCCTCCAGATCGATATTAATTCCATCCAGACCAACGCGCTCTGCTTCCTTCATCAGTTCATCTACCAGATGGCGACGATTCTTTGTCACTCCGAGAACCTGACTTTCATCGACTTTGATGTTAATGTTTTCTACGAGAGCCCAGACCTGAATTCCCATCTCATGCGCTTTTTCCACATATTCAGGATCCGCCAGAGACTTGATGTTTCCTTCATCGTCTGAAATGGTAAACCAGGTCGGTGAAAGAACGTTCAGTCCCTCTGCGTTTTTCAGATACTTGTCCAGCTGTTTGATACCGGACTCCGTAAAAACCTGATGCCATGCCATGCAGACAGTTTCATCCAGCATTCTTGTTGTATATTCATGACGGGGTCGGTTGTCCGGCGTGTCCGCGGTAATGATCTCCGCATCTTTCAGCGCGCGCTTCTGTACACAGCCGATCAGTCCGCGTTCCGTCTGAACCATGTTCCACTCTTCTCCCTCTTCCAGGATGACCAGTGTCTCACCCGCCTCAACCGTATCAACGACAGGCTGCTTGATTCCGGATCCGTAGCGGACTGCCGTATCCCGCTTTGCCTCTGCTGTTTTGATTTCTGACCAGTTATTCCAGATCCAGACATACATCTGCTCGGTATCAGCCATGTAATAGTCGAAATCCATCAGTTTCATGAATTCCAGAGCCAGATAAATCCGTCCGTTTTCGATGTAGCAGGGCTGGTAATCCAGTTTATAGGAGAGGCCGCCGTCATCTTTGTAGCTCTTGGCTTCCGGTGTGACAAAAAAGGTTTTTGTCGGATTGGTGTAGAGAATCTGACTGCCGTCGTAGTAAAACTTTGTGCTGACATAGCTATGTACCGTATCAAGATCAAGATACCAGTAACCGCCCCGCTTGACCGGATAGCTGCCGACACGTTCCTGGTTGATGATCAGGCCATAGGAAACGCCTTCCGACAGACCGAAATAGGTTTTATGGTCCACTTTCTCTTTCGATGGAGTAAACACATAGATTCCTGCACCGAGACCGGCAGCCAGAACAAGGAGCAGAAGAAGCAGCACTTTCTTCTTACCGCTCTTCCGTTTCTTTTTCTTCTGTGCCGGCTTCTTTTGAGCCGTCTTTCTCTGCGCCGTTTTTTTCTGCGGATTTCTCTCTTCTGCCCTTACCGGATCTTTCTCTTCTGACCTTACCGCCTTTTTCTGCTCATTATCCATCCCGCGTACCTTCTCCTTTCCGCTCTGCACAATCTTTATTTATCGGATGGACAGAAAGGTTGTCGGTATAGAGGCATCATTCACTTCTGCTTCCCCTTTCTGTCCTGTCTGTTTTTCCTCGGAATTCACGTCTCTGACACGTTTCGTTGGATTTCTTTTGTTTCCCTCTGCACTGTTCTGACCGGATCTGCCCTCTCTCACCCGCCTGGTCGATTGCTTTCTGCCGGAAATACTGACCGTTTGCGTCACTTTGTGATGTATGTTCATATCCGCTTACCGGCTGTTCCTTCTGTTCTGCACGCTTTTCTGTTCTCCTAACCGGAATGGCTGGCACACAATGGAACTTACAGTGATGATTTTCTTCTGCCTGAACCTGCTTCAGTTTTCTGCGCTAAGCAGTTCACCACTAATATACTTCAAATACTGCCGTAAATCAAGTTATTTTTACTCATTTCCATTATTATTTTGTTTTTCTCTACAAATTGTGTAACTTTTCATTGTTTTTACACAATTTGTCAAACCTGTGGATAAATGGGTGGATAACCAGTGAATCGCCCATCCGGAGAGGAAGGAAAGCAGGAAAACAAGTCCGCAGGCAAGAATTCCCCGCCACAGATACTCTTCTGCTCCATATCCTTTCTGATAGCGGTAAATTGTCTGGTCAAACACACAGGAAATCAGGTACATCTCCAGCGCCACATTGGATACAGCTGCCATTGTGCCGGATATGAACCGGTTTCTGCAGCGAAGCTGATAAACCGACAAAAACAGCAGAACAGCAATTGCGGCAGTTCCCGGATGTCCATAACTGATATTGTACCCGCTGTAAAAATTTTTCTGCGCGCCGCCGGTCACACAATTAATCAGCGCGAACATCAGCGCAATCAGAATTGCTGCCGGAATTGCCAGTCTCTTTTTTACGCGGGGCTGCCAGGTGCGGATATAGCAGCCGATCAGATAATAGGTAAAGAAGTACAGACTGGACCAGTAATTGGGGATTACATTCAGCTTCGTCTCTCCATCCCACGCGATTCCATTGACTGCGGACGGAAGAAACGTCAGCAACATAAAACTGAGTACCATTGCCTGATGCTTCTTTTTTGTCTTCATCTGCGTCCAGGCAATATTCAGAAAGGGACTGACCAGAATCAGTCCGATGTACATCTCAATGTACCAACTATAGTTTGCCATCTTAAAGTTAAAAAACTCCACCACCCATTCATAGGCTGTCATTTCCACTTCGCTGACAAAAATCTTATAGCACATGCAGATCGGTGAGATCAGCACCCACGAGATCAGGATGGGCAGCAAAGAGCGATAATAACTTCCATTCCATGGCTTCTGACATTTCAGATAACCGGTCAGCATCAGAAACAGCGGAATGCAGCACATGAAAATCACACGTCCTGCTGCCGCCAGAATCATTGGAACATTGTTTACCGGTTTGCTGTAAAAGCCGTTCCGAAGCAGAAAATGAAGCCAAAGCAGCAGGCAAAGCGCAAGCACACGAACCGCATCCAGTCCAAAATAACGTTTTTTCTCCATAACACATTGTTTCACAGAAATCAGCACATTGTTTCTGTGTTCCTCCTTACCATGATTATATTTCTTTTCGATTTATATAACAAGTAAGGATTCCTTAAAGATTCCTTACGATATCCGCTGATTCCTCTGTTTTTATATAAAATTCAGATTCCGGGGAAAAATAACTCTTTACGAGGAATGTTTTTAATGCTATTCTATATAGTATCATTAGGGACGATTGCTTATTGCAATTGAGAAAGGATGTGATTTCATGAGGATTGAAAAGATCAGTGACAAACAGATTCGCTGTACCCTGTCACGGGATGATCTTTCCACCCGTCATTTAAATATAGCCGAACTGGCCTACGGATCAGAGAAGGCACGCTCCCTGTTTCGTGAAATGCTCACGAAAGCTTCGAAAGACTTCGGTTTTCAGGCGGATAACATGCCTCTGATGATCGAAGCAGTTCCGCTCTCGGAAGAGAGTATCATGCTTCTGATCACAAAAGTGGAGGATCCGGAAGAACTGGATACCAGGTTCGCCCGCTTTTCGCCGGGCGACAGCGATGACACGCTCCTTCGGGATGATGACAGTTTTTCCATGCAGGAAGAGGAACCAGCAGGCGCCGACACAATCCTGGAAGAGTTCACCCGGTTGTGCCAGGAAACGCTCTCTCTGCTGGAAGAAGCCGGTCAGGAAGTGACCGAAGCGCCGGAACCGGATTTCTATCAGGTATTCCAGTTTTCCTCCCTCGATACCGTCTGCAAAGCTGCAAAGGTTCTGTGCGGTGCTTATGACGATGTCAACTCCCTCTACAAGGATCCTGGAACGCTGAAATACTATCTGGTTGTTCATAAAGGCGATCACAGCGTGGAAACCTTCAATAAAATCTGCAACATTCTTTCCGAATACGGAGAGCACCAGAAAAGCAATGCCGCCACTGCCGCCTATTTTGAAGAGCACCTGGATGTGATCCTGGCAGATCATGCAATTCAGTCACTGGAAAGCCTGTAAGGGTTTGCCGTCCGGCCGAACAGTCATGTCACAGCAAATGGAGAAACCGGCAGTCTCCCCGAACACAATTTCCCGGAAATTTTCTCTGAAAAAGCTTGCAAAGAGCCAATTATTTGCTATAATCATTAGATGAAGCCGGGAGCCTGCACTCCCGTGCGCACATTCCGCAGATCAATCAGCTGCAAATGATTACAGGGGGGAACCCTTTTCTAAATGGAGGTTATTATGACGTTATTAGAACAGTGGAGAAGCGCTGCGTATAATCAGGAGATGAGCCAGGACCAGTACAACAAACTCTGGAATCACTACTTTGTTCTTGAGAAGGGTTTTTATGAATCCCTGCTTGCAACTGATGAAGTTGTGACCGGTACCATTCCGGAGCTGGCTGAGAAATATCAGCTGGATCAGATGATCATGGTTGGTATTCTGGACGGTATCAACGACAGCTTAAAGACACCGAACCCAATTGAAACCATGGATGAGACAACCGTTCTCTCCCTGGACTACGATAAAGAAAAGCTCTACTACAACATGGTTGGAGCAAGAGCCGAGTGGCTTTATACCCTTCCTCAGTGGGATGCCCTTCTGACCGAGGAGCGCCGCAAAGAGCTTTACAAGGAGCAGAAGTCTTCCACCACAATTGTTAAGGCAAAGAAAATCGGCCGCAACGATCCGTGTCCCTGCGGAAGCGGCAAAAAATACAAGCAGTGCTGCGGAAGATAAGCAGACAGAAGTGTTTCTTCTGCTGCATCCAATCACAATGTTAAGAAGGCGGGAAACCGGACTGATTCCGGGTTCCCGCCCTTTTTGTATCCTCGATTCATCGGTACTCTTCCACAATCCATGCGATCTCACGATTCACTTCTCTCAGACTGAATCTGTGCTTTCTGACCGGATGAACACCGCTGATTCGCAAGGCCCATGCTCCAGGTCTCCGTTGCTGCTGACATTCATATTTTCGAATCCATCGGCATTCAGCCCCTTCGTCTGATTGGAATTCCCGTCCAAAGACTCTGGTAAGCAGCTCGTTCAGGAAAAGAAACGGCAGATTCTCCGGCACAAGAATTTCCGCCTCCATTTCCTTACCGCAGGAAACCGACAAGACAAACGCTCGCCAGTGATACACCGGCAGTCCATGCGCTTCTCCCCACCGTTCCAGAAACACGAACAGCCGCTCTGCCGGTGTCAGATACCCCTCCTCAAAATGCATCCGTCTGCGTGCCGCTATCCTGCCGGGAACCGTTTCATCCCTCCTGACACAGTCTTTTCCAGCCATTCCATCTGACATCGTCACGCCCATCCATACCTCATCCGGCAGTTCAAGCACTCGCTTCACCACCTGATTCAGTCTTTGAATCGCAGCCCTTGATGATACCTTTTCCAGATATACCGGTCCGGACCACTCATCCAGAGCTGACAGCAGCTGCTCATGAAACCCTTCTTTTCGCAGTTGCTCAAAAATCGCATCCCTGAAATCCGTTTCTTTCAGCGTCTCACTGACCGGAAACACAACCGGGTAACCGGTCAGATTATTCATCAGAACCACCCATTCGTTTCCGTCTCTTTCCAGCAGTGTTCCGTGCCAGTCAGACAGACCATGAGGATACTCCGTTTTTCCCACATAGATCAGACATTTACCGGAGGCCTTCATCCGATTCTGCAGTTTCTTTGTACACTGAATAATCATTCCTTCTCCCGGCTGTCCGCCTTCCATTGACAGATCAGCTGATCCAGAACTGTAAAATACGTTTCAAATGTCTTTCTGCAGCAAAGCGGATCCCGGATCACAATTCCCTCTGCACGAAGACCAATCAGAGAAAAGCCCATGGCCATCCGGTGATCATCGTAGGTCTCCACCTCATGGGGCTTCGGTATTCCCGGCCAGATCTTCACACCATCCTCCAGCTCCTCGCAGCGGATTCCCATGGCAGACAGTTCCTTTACGATTCCGCCGATCCGGTCGCTTTCCTGAAGTCGAATGTGAGCAACACCACGGATTGTGGTCGGCGTGCTGGCAAAAGGTGCAATCGCGGCCATTGTGATTGCCTGATCAGAACATGCATGCATATCCGCGTCGATTCCGCAATAGCTTCCATCAGGATTTCCGCTCACACGGATTCCCTCATCGGTTTCCACCGCATGACAGCCCATCTGCTCCAGGAGACGGATAAACTGGACATCTCCCTGCATGCTGTCAAAATGCACACCACGTACCACAACGGAAATGCCAAGAAGAGGAGCCATCGCATAGAAATAACAGGCAGCGGAAACATCCGGTTCAATCGGATAAGCAAGCGGCTGATAGTGCTGCCCTGCTTCGATCACAAATGTGCTTCCTTCTTTTTTTACCTGCACACCAAACTGTTCCATCATCCGGATCGTCATGTCAATGTATGCCATCCCGTGACTGCCCTCAACAGAAATCCGCCCCTCTTCTCCCAACGCGCCATAGGCAATCAGAAGAGCGCTTAAAAACTGGCTGCTTCGGTCAATATTTACCGCCGCTGCCGTTCCAGGCCTTGGATTTCCAGTCAGTGTGTAGGGAAAATAACCTTCCTGTCCTTCATACCGGATCACAGCGCCAAGCTCCTCCAGCGTCTGAAGCAGCGGAGCCATCGGCCGGCGCTTCATCTGCTCTGAGCTGTCCAGGTGCCAGCTTCCCTCCGATACGCCGAGAAGAGCTGTGAGGAAACGTGCCGCCGTACCGGCACTTCCCACATAGAGGGACGCATTGGCATTGGGGATCATTCCTCCCCTTCCTGTTACAGTTACCTCTGCCCTCTCTTCACTGACAGAAGTTTCAAATCCCAGCTTCTGGACACAGTCCAGAAAATGCCGGGAATCATCGGAAAAGAGCACGCCCGAAAGCCTGCTCTCCCCCTGTGCAAGTGTTGCAAGAAGCAGCGCACGGTTCGTAATACTTTTGGAACCGGGAACAGTTACCTTCAGGCTGCTTCCTGACTGGATCAGATCATAGATGGTTTCTACTTTGTACGTTTTCATTCGGTCTCCTGCTCACAGCACTTACATTTTCCAGCGGTCACACAAGTTTTCCACCTCTTGTGTAAACTGCTGAATATCCTTATTGGTGCCTTCCTGATAGCCCCGGATCACTGCGATCAGCTTCTGACCGGCATCCACCAGTCTGCGGTAAAGCGAAGCCGTCTTCTTTCCCGGAGCCTTCGGTACATAGTTCTTCTTAATAAACTCGCGGCGTCCCTCTTCCAGCATCTCACCGGTGATCAGATCATATCCTGCACCGCTGTACGGAGCAGCCGCATTCATTCCATAGTTCTCCCGCAGCAGAGCCGCAAAGCTGTCGGTCACGGCATCCTCTCCATGGACAACAAATACCTGCTTCGGACTGGGAGAAATGTTTCTCACCCAGCGGATCAGGCCTTCCCGATCTGCATGGCCGCTGATTCCGCTCATTCTTGCTATTTTGGCGCGAACTGCAATCGTCTCCCCGAAGAGTTTGACTTCAGAAGCACCATCCAGCAGCGTTCTGCCGAGGCATCCTTCCGACTGGTAGCCCGCAAAGAGAACCGTACATTCCGGTCTCCAGAGATTATGCTTCAGATGATGACGGATCCGGCCTGCGTCACACATGCCCGATGCGGAAAGAATTACCTTCGGCTTCGGATCCGCATTGATTGCTTTGGACTCGTCACTGGTCACTGAGAGACGAAGCCCCGGGAACATGATTGGATTGATTCCTTTTTGCACCAGTTCCATCGCCTCCGCGTCAAAACACTCTTCTGTGTTTTTCGCAAAAATGTTGGTCGCTTCCACCGCCAGCGGACTGTCCACATAGACCTCGACCGATTCGAATCCAGGCAGTTCATGGTTTACCTTCAATCCGCGAAGAAAATAGAGAATCTGCTGGGTACGGCCAACGGCAAAGCATGGAATCACCAGATTTCCGCCCCGGCGCAGCGTATCTTCCAGAACTGCGCGCAGTTCCTCACTGTGTTCCCCCGGCTCGTCATGACTTCGGTCTCCATAGGTGGATTCCATCACCACATAGTCTGCGTCCTCAACCGGAACTGGGTCCTTAATCAGCGGCTGATCCGTGTTGCCGATGTCACCGGAGAACACAATCTTTCTCGTCTCTTCCCCTTCCGTCAGCCACAGCTCAATGGAAGCGGAACCAAGCAGATGCCCCACATCCTTCATCCGCATCCGGATCCCCGGCGCGATATCCATGATTGTTTCATAATCACAGGAAACAAACTGCTTCAGAATTCCTTCCGCATCCTGCAGCGTGTAGACCGGCATAACCTCCGGCTGCTGCTTTCTCCTGTTCTTCCGGTTCTTCCATTCCGCTTCCGACTCCTGAATGTGTGCGCTGTCACGCAGCATGATCTGGCAGAGCCTTGTTGTCGCATTCGTCGCATAGACAGGACCCTTATACCCGTTCCTGTACAGAAGCGGCAGCATACCGGAATGGTCGATGTGGGCATGGGTCAGAAAGACAAAATCAATCTCGCCGGCCAAAAACGGCAGGTCTTCGTTCACATAAATGTCTTTTCCCTGCTCCATACCAAAGTCAACCAGCATCTTTTTTCCGCAGGCTTCCAGACAATGACAGCTTCCGGTTACTTCGTGGGCGGCACCATTAAAAATCAGTTTCATCGAATCCCCTCTTTCCTCAAATCCATCCTGCTGTGCAGTTTGCAGATACAACATGCTTCTTTCTTTTAGTATAGCATTGATGCGGTAAAACCGCAATTTCTTTTTCGTACAGGAAGACCATCGTCCCGGCGCATCAGTTTTTCATGATGCTCAGCACCATTTTTGCCGTTTCCAGCATGTTTACACCATTGTCCATGCTTCGCTTCTGCAGATACCGATGGGCTTCCTCCTCTGTCATCTGTTTCTTTTCCATTAAAAGCTGCTTGGCTTCACCAATCAGAGCGCGGTCCGGCGTGGTGCGCTCTCTTGGCTGCAGACGCTGTCTGCGTTTTCTGCGTTCACTGGCCTCAATCATCCGGCTCACGGTTTCCTTCAGTTCGTGAACCTTCAGAGGCATCGCCACACAGACCAGCCCTCCGGCTGGCTCAATCTCTTCCAGGTACCGGTTTGAAGCAAGGAGCAGCAGATCAAACTGCTCCGGCAGATCCTCCCGCAGACGGCTGTAGATCATGTCTGTCATCCGGTATCCGCATACAACGATTCCGTTATGTAAATCATCCGCATACTGCAGCGCCTGCGCGCCGCTGGTGCAGACTGCCGCGACCGGAAATCCGCATTTCACCAGTATGTTGCGGATACTCCGGGCATCTTCAAGCTTTGGAAAAGCCACAATTAAATTTGTCACTGGCATCCCTCCCGCTTACTATATGCTGAATTTCTGTCAAACTTGCCAGAAAATCAATATTTATGCAGGTACTGGTTCACTTCCCAGTCAGTGACATAGGAAAGGTATTTATCAATCTCACGTCTCTTGGACCGGATGTATTTTCCGCTGATATGCTCGCCGAGAACGGAAAGCAGAAGCTCATCCTTCTCCAGTTCGCCGACCGCTTCCGAAAGGCTCATCGGAAGACGCTTCAATCCCAGCTTTTCAACCTCTGTCCGCTCCAGTACATGGAGATTTTTTTCCGTAGCCGGACCCGGCTTTAAGCCGCGGCGGATTCCGTCCAGACCGGCAGCCAGAATTCCCGCAATGGCAAGATAGGGATTCAGCGCGGGATCCGGATTCCGCAGCTCGATGTGGGCGTTTTCCGGTGTGGTTGCCGGAACGCTGATCAGCGGCGACCGGTTGCCTCTGGACCAGGAAATGTAGGAGGGAGCCGCATTTCCCGGGCAGATTCTGCGGTAGGAATTAATCAGCGGATTGGTAATTGCCGTCAGTCCGCGGATGTGCTCCATCACTCCGGCCATGAAGGAATAGCCGGTTTCACTGAGACCGTAGGGATCCGCAGGATCCGCAAACACGTTGTTTCCTTCCATATCATGAAGCTCCATTTTCAGATGCATGCCGCAGCCTTCGCTTCCGTTTTTCGGTTTGGGCATGAAGGTCGCATGAAGTCCGTGGCGCATGGCGATGGTCCGTGTGACCATGCGAAACGTAGTGATGTTGTCAGCGGCCAGCATGCTGTGCACCGGAAGAAGATCAATCTCATGCTGGTAGGGGGAATGCTCATGGAAGGAGCTCTTCACATCAATTCCCATGTCCTCCAGGGTCAGAATGATGTCTCTGCGGACATTCTCTCCCTGATCCAGCGGCGCCACATCAAAATAGGACGCGTTGCTCTTGGTTTCCATCACAACCTCTCCGTCAGAGTCGCACGGAAATACGCAGAATTCACACTCCGGAGCCACATACAGAAAATAGCCCATCTGAGCCGCTTCCCGAATCACCTTCTTCAGCACATAACGGCAGTCTCCGGCAAACGGTTCTCCCTTCTGCGTCCGAATGTCACAGATCAGGCGGGCTACTTTTCCCGTCTGCGGGCGCCACGGCATGATCTGGAAGGTATCCAGATCCGGATACAGGTACATATCCTCTTCTTCAATCCGGACAAATCCATCGATGCCGGAGCCGTCGAAGCTGCAGCAGTTATCAAGCGCGCGTTCCATCTGACCGGCTGTAATCGCCACATTTTTCATCGTGCCAAACACATCAGTGAACTGAAGACGGACGAATCCCACATCCTCTTCTTCCACCATGCGCAAAATATCTTCTCTTGTATATCTGGACATCGTTCTAATTCTCCTCCAGTCCAGCCGCATGTCTGCAGCTTATGGACTTTTTCTCTTTTCTGAATTCTGTCAGCAGCCAGTCTCTGTCATTGTGAGACGGCTCGTTCAGGACTTCCTCCAGCATAGCTGCCAGAGCGGTACCGATTTCTTTTCCCTGAGCAATCCCCTCCTGAGCCAGATCCCGTCCGTTTACTGCCAGATGCTTCAGATCCAGGCAGTCTCCCGCTTCCAGAATTTCCAGCGAACACTGCCGCACCTGATCCAGCAGCAGCGCATACTGGCTATCTTTCACGCAATGGGCCCACGCCTTCTGAAGGCTCAGCAGATCAAAAAACAGCTCCGGCTTCATGCTGCTCATCATCCGCCGCAGCAGACGGGGATCCGGCTGAAGCCGGATCCGGTGATAAGCAGCCAGTATTTGGGCCCGGTCTGTCGTCTCGTTGTCAAGACGAAGCCCGCGCAGCGCCGTCCGCACACACACCGCACACTCCTGATCCAGACTTCCCCAATTCTCCGATGCGCAGTCTATGCAGAACAGAGCAGCCAGCCGCAGGTACTTCTCCTTCGAAAGCTGTCCTGCCGCCTCCACCGCCTTCTCCTTCTGCTCCCTGGTCAGATTGCCCCATTCCGGCAGCACATATGGCTCCATCCCCAGCGGCTCCAGATCCAGCATGCATTCCGGATGATCGGACAGCAGCAGCTTTACCAGTTCCACCTGGATTCTCTCCCTGCTGACCAGTTCCAGTCTCGGCGCAAGTACACGGATTGCGGCTCTGGTGTTCTCTTCCATGGTAAAATTCAGCTGTGCCCGAAAGCGGAGTGCCCGCATCATCCGCAGCGCATCCTCCGTAAACCGTTCTTTTGCATCTCCAACACAGCAAATCACCTTGCGTTCCAGATCCCCCTGACCGCCAAAGATATCTACGATTCCGGTGTCCGGATGGTATGCCATCGCATTGATTGTAAAATCCCGGCGTTTCAGATCCTCCTCCAGGCTGGATGTAAACGAGACAGACTCCGGATGCCGTCCATCCTTATATGCCCCGTCAACCCGATAGGTTGTCACTTCAAATCCTTCCCGCTCCACCATGACGGTAACCGTTCCGTGAGCAATTCCCGTGTCAATCGTCCGCGGAAACAGTCCCTTCACCTGAACAGGCGAAGCCGACGTCGTAATGTCCCAATCTCCGGCTTCCCGCCCCAGCAAAGCGTCTCTCACGCATCCGCCGACCGCATATGCCTCATGATCCGCTTCATTCAGCGTCCGCAAAATGATCTTCACCTTCTCCGGTAAAACCATTTTTCTTACTCCCTTCTTTTGGATATCTGGATGCATAAGCAATCCGACTGAACGTGTCACTGGCACGTTCACCTGAATGCATAAGCAATCAAAACCGCCGAACGCCAAAGGCGTCCGGCGTCACCGTTCCTGTTAATTAATATGCCTTGCCCCAGTATACCATAGCTTTTGCCTTCTTGCCGCAGCAGACACAGGTATCAGACAGCGTTTCCTGCGCAAACGGCATGCAGCGGCTTGTCGCAGTAGTCTCTTCCTTGATCTTGTCTTCACACGCCTGCTCACCGCACCACATTGCCTTTACAAATCCAGGCTTATTGGCGATGGTATCCACAAACTCATCGTAGGTCAGAGCTGTGTAGGTATGTTCCTCTCTGTGCTGCTTTGCACGCTCCAGCATCTCCTTCTGCATCAGAGCAAGAACCTCTTCCACCTTTGCAGACAGCTCATCCAGAGAAACAACAATCTTCTCTCTTGTATCACGGCGAACAATCACCGCCTGATTTGCCTCCAGATCCTTCGGACCGCACTCGATACGAACCGGGATTCCGCGCATCTCTGCCTCAGCAAACTTAAAGCCCGGTCCCTTGTCACTGTCATCAATGGCAGCGCGGAACTTCTTTGCCAACTCCGCCTTCATCTCGTAAGCCTTGTCCAGAACGCCAGGCTTGTGAGCAGCAATCGGGATTACCATTACCTGAGTCGGAGCGATCGCCGGCGGCAGAACAAGACCGCTGTCATCGCCGTGAACCATGATCAGGGCACCGATGATACGGGTTGTCATTCCCCAGGAGGTCTGGAATACATTCTTAATTGTGTTGTCCTTGTCCGTAAAGGTTACATCAAACGCCTTTGCAAAGCCGTCACCGAAATTGTGGCTGGTACCGGACTGAAGCGCCTTACCGTCATGCATCAGCGCCTCGATGGTGTAGGTAGCCTCCGCACCTGCAAATTTCTCTTTGTCTGTCTTTCTTCCGCGGACAACAGGAATTGCAAGGTACTCCTCACAGAAATCCGCATAGAGATTCAGCATCATTTCCGTTCTCTCTTCCGCTTCCTGAGCAGTTGCGTGAGCGGTATGTCCTTCCTGCCACAGGAACTCTCTGGTACGAAGGAACGGTCTTGTCTCCTTCTCCCAGCGGACAACAGAACACCACTGGTTGTAGAGGCGCGGCAGATCGCGGTAGGAATGAATGTCTCTGGAATAGAAATCACAGAACAGTGTCTCGGAAGTCGGTCTGACGCAAAGCTTTTCCGTCAGCGGATTGGAGCCTCCCATCGTTACCCATGCTGCCTCCGGCGCAAATCCTTCTACATGGTCGGATTCCTTCTGAAGCAGACTCTCCGGAATGAACAGCGGCATTGCCACATTCTGCACACCGGTTGCCTTAAAGCGGCGGTCCAGCTCCGCCTGAATGTTTTCCCAAATAGCATAGCCATAGGGCTTGATTACCATACATCCCTTCACGCAGGAGTAGTCGCACAGCTCTGCCTTCTTTACCACGTCTGTGTACCACTGGGCAAAATCATCATTCATTGATGTGATCGCTTCTACTAATTTCTTCTCTTTCGCCATCGTTTTTCTCCTCTCCATCTGTGGTCTGTTTCCCGCCGCCTGCCGGATGCGCACGAAAGCAATCCCGCCTTCTCACCTGACCGTCCGGCACTTTGCACTCATTTCGATTTTTTGCCTGCGGCTGCCGAAAAAAATCCCCCTGCCAGCGCTGCTGACAAGGGGCCAAAATCGGCGGTACCACCCTTATTCCAAATACCGGAAGGTATTCTCTCTTTTCCCGTTAACGCCGGACACTACGTCCACTTTCATGGACCGCTCCAAAGCAGGTTCCGCGTGCGCGCACACATCCTCACACCAGCCGGATGCTCTCTGAAGTGCCGCTTCCACGTACTATTCTTCTTCCCCGCGGATCACCCTGACAGCCGAATCACCATCAGATTACCGATTATTGTACTCCAAATAAAGCGTCTTGTCAATCTCCTTTATCAAAATCCATCCGATGGGACCAAGAAACAGCCCCCAGATTCCAAAAAGCTTCAGTCCCGCATACATGGCAGCCATCATTTCCAGCGAGCCGATCCCCATCTGCTTTCCCATCATCCGCGCTTCCAGAAGCTCTCTCAGAAAATAGGTCAGCACATAGATCACGACCAGTCCTGCTGCCTGGCTAAAGCTGCCTGTCAGAAGGCAGACTGCTGCCCAGGGGATCAGAATGGTTCCCGTTCCGAAGATAGGAAGAATGTCAACCATGCCGATGAGAATGCCAAGGATCAGATAATACCGGTTTCCAAGAACCAGCAGCCCGATGCTGCAGACCATGGTTACCATCCCAAAGATGATGCTCTGCGATTTAAAAAACGCTCTTGCGAGGCTTCCCAGCCGCTTCGTAATCATTCGGATTTCCCGCCTGTAAATGCTGCGCTCCATCCAGTCCCGGATCAGCTGCCTCTCCCTGATATAGAAAAACGCTGAGATCAGAACCACGCTGATCACCGCAAACAGATTCCCCAGAGAACGGATCAGCGGCACCAGCTCCCGTGCCGCATGGTTCGTAACCATTTCCTGCATGGCAAGAATTCCTTCATTTATATATTGTGTGACCGTCTCTGTCCGGATTCCGCTCCACATGCTGATTTGCCTGCTCCATGTGACCAGCCACTGCTCCACAGCCGCCAGGTAGTCCGGCAGCTGTTCCAGAAGCCGGGTCAGCTGTCGTCCTGCCAGAAGAAAAACGCTTCCAAACACCAGGACTGCGCCGACTCCATACAGGAAAAATCCAAGTACTGCCCCCAATTGCTCCGAAATTCCCAAACGCCGGTTGGACCAGCGGACAAAAGGCCAGACAAGACGTGCCAGGCCGTAAGCAAACAGAAAAGGGAGCACCAGCGGCAGCAGGTACTTTATTCCCAGATACACTGCCGCTGTCACTCCCAACAGGAAAACTGCTCTCTTTTGTTTTGTACTCATGAGCTCATCCTCTGCATGACTGAAATTTTGCAGCCATGCCATCGGCACAGCTGCATGAAATTGTTACCGCGGTTTTATCTTTTGTATTTCTGCCGGCATTCTTTTGTACCGCAGAAGTTTTCTTTCGTATCCCGGATGAAGCCGTCGCCTCATCCGGTGATTCTAGTATGTGCCGGGATTTCAATCTCATACAGAAATCAGTACCGATTTCCTGCGGAAAAAAACTCCGTCTTTCCCACATTCAGGAAAAACGGAGCTTTATCAGTCCTTTTGACGCCGCATGAATTAAAGCTGAGATTCTACAAAAATATCGTAGATTGCACGGATTGCCGTTTCAAAATCTCTGTTCTTTACACCGATGATGATGTTCATCTCTGTGGAACCCTGATCGACCATCTTCACATTAACCTTTGCATGGGCCAGCGCAGCGAAGATTCTTCCTGCCGTGCCTCTGGATTCACGCATACCGCGGCCAACAACAGCAATCAGCGCCAGATCCGATTCCAGTTCCAGAGAATCCGGCTGAACCAGATGGGTGATTTCCGTCAGAACCTTCTGCTCCTTCTCTACAAATTCAGCCTGGTGGATTACAACAGTCATGGTATCTACACCACTTGGCATGTGTTCAAAGGAAATTCCATATTTTTCAAAGGCAGCCAGAACCTTACGGCCAAAACCGATTTCCGAGTTCATCATGTCCTTTTCAATGTTAACCGCAACGAAATCCTTCTTTCCGGCAATTCCGGTAATGATATACGGCGGAATCTGACAGGTGCGCTCAACGATCATGGTACCCGGATCCTCCGGCGCGTTTGTGTTGCGGATGTTGATCGGAATCCCCGCTTTGCGAACCGGGAAGATTGCGTCCTCGTGAAGAACGGAAGCTCCCATGTAGGACAGCTCGCGAAGCTCCTTGTAGGTGATGGTAGAAATTACCTCCGGATTCTTTACAATGCGCGGGTCGGCAACCAGCACACCGGAAACGTCCGTCCAGTTTTCATAGAGGTTTGCCAGCACTGCCTTTGCCACGATGGAACCGGTAATATCGGAACCGCCTCTGGAGAAGGTCTTGATGCTTCCGTCAGACTTCGCTCCGAAAAATCCCGGAATCACTGCACGCTCAACGTTGGAGAGACGGGTAGACATGATCGTGTTTGTCAGCTCGGCATTGAAGCTTCCGTCTCCGTTAAAACGGATTACGTCCGCCGCATCAATGAACTCATAGCCAAGATATTCTGCCATGATAATACCGTTCAGATATTCGCCTCTGGACGCGGCATAGTCCTTACCGGATCTTGCCTCGAAGTTTTTGCGGATTGTCTCAAACTCGTCATCCAGACTCAGATTCAGCTCCAGTCCGTCAATGATTTCCTGATATCTTGCCTTAATTGCCTCCAGCTTGTCGGAAAAATCGTCTCCCTGCTCCGCTGCCGCATAGCAGGTATAGAGCATGTCTGTTACTTTTGTATCGCTGCTGAAGCGCTTTCCCGGTGCGGACGGTACCACATAGCATCTGGATTCATCCGCGCGGATGATATCTCCCACCTTCTTAAACTGCTCTGCGCTGGCAAGAGAGCTTCCTCCGAATTTTACAACTTTTTTCATACCTAATCTCCTCTGTTGTTGGAACATAATGCTGACCTGTTTGGTTATTGAATCGAAAAATTCATTTCTTTCCCCGTCTTCGGATGACGGAAAGAAAGATGAACTGCGCAAAGAGCAATGGCTCCTTTCATCTGAAGACCCAAAACCGGGCTTCCATAGCGCAGATCTCCCAGGATGGGACTTTTTGCATAGGCAAGCTGCGCGCGGATCTGATGATGCCTTCCTGTCAGCAGACGGACACGGACTGCATAGATCCCATTCTGCAAAGTGCCATAAAAGGTACCGCTGATCTGGCCACAGACGCGTATTACCGCATTTGCCCCATTCCAATCCACTGAGAAAGCCCTTGATTCCTCTATTGGGATCATCTGATAATCAAGAATGGCTTCCTTGCCGCCGCTTCCATCGGTGATGATCCGGGACAGATTCGTTCCCGGATCGCTCTCCAGCCGGTCTGTCAGCCGTCCTGCCTCCGGATCCAGCGGATTCATGATCAGCGCTTCATATTCTTTCGCAGCGGTTTTGTCAGCAAACTGACGGCTCAGCGCCGCTGCAGCTTCTTTTGTTTTTGCATACACCATGACGCCGGCTACCGGCCGGTCCAGGCGGTGCACAACTCCCAGGTAGGGAACCTTCGCCGGATTTTTGCGGGAAAGATAGTTTTTCAGGATGCTTTCCATGTCGGCAGCAAAGGTTTTTCCGCGCTGGGATTCCACTCCTGCCGGTTTTCTTACCACCAGGAGTAACTCGTCCTCATAGATGATATCCGGAGCAGTCATTACTTCAGATAGGAAGCCAGCTTTTCTGCGCGGTCTGTCTTCTCCCACGGAAGATCCAGATCATTGCGGCCAAAGTGACCGTAAGCAGCGGTCTGGCTATAGATCGGACGGCGCAGATCGAGCATCTGGATGATTCCAGCCGGACGCAGGTCGAAATTCTCGCGGATGATCGCTACCAGATCTCCATCGGACAGCTTTCCGGTTCCAAAGGTGTCTACCATGACAGAGGTCGGATGAGCCACACCAATGGCATAGGACAGCTGAATCTCACAGCGTTCTGCCAGACCTGCCGCAACAATGTTCTTTGCAACGTAACGCGCCGCATAGGCAGCGGAACGGTCTACCTTGGTGCAGTCCTTACCGGAGAAAGCGCCGCCGCCGTGACGTGCCATTCCGCCGTAGGTGTCAACGATGATCTTACGACCGGTCAGTCCGCTGTCGCCGTGCGGTCCGCCAATTACAAAACGTCCGGTCGGATTGATGTAGAACTTTGTATTCTCATCAATCAGCTCTGCCGGAAGAACCGGATCAAATACAAATTTCTTAATGTCCTGATGAATCTGCTCCTGCGTTACCTCTTCGCCATGCTGCGTGGAAAGAACGACTGCATCCAGACGAACGGGACGGTTGTTCTCGTCATACTCAACAGTAACCTGTGTCTTTCCATCCGGACGAAGGTACGGCAGCGTTCCGTTTTTACGAACCTCGGACAGCTTTCTTGCCAGCTTGTGGGCAAGAGCGATCGGGTAAGGCATATATTCCTCTGTCTCATTGGACGCGTAACCAAACATCATACCCTGGTCACCGGCTCCGGTGTCCAGGTTATCGGATATCTGACCTGCTTTTGCTTCCAGCGCCTGATCCACGCCAAGTGCGATATCAACAGACTGCTTATCCAGTACCGTCAGTACTGAGCAGGTGGCTGCATCAAAACCAAAGCGGGAATCGGTGTAGCCAATCTTTGCAACGGTATCGCGGGCAATTTTCTGCATATCAACATGTGCTTTTGTGGTAATCTCTCCCATGATCATGATCATACCGGTTGTGGTGCAGGTTTCACAGGCAACACGGCTCATCGGGTCCTGCTCCAGCATTGCGTCAAGAATCGCGTCAGAAATCTGGTCACAGATTTTATCCGGATGTCCTTCAGTTACAGACTCAGAAGTGAATAAATATTTCTCCATGGTAATCCTTTCTCATTTCAGTGGAATATGGCCCGTAGGGCTTTGTGTTATAAGAACAAAAAAATCCACCCGGTTGGGTGGACATACAATACAAGCGTATCATTGTCTCACCTCTTATTGTTCGACTATGCAGTTTCCTGCATTCGCTCAGGCTGGCACCTTCCGCCAAGGGGGTTGCCGTGACTTCACAGATCCTATGTATCTCCATCACTCTGAATAAAAGGAACGAAATGATATATGACGCTTCTTTCGAAGCAAGAATGATTATATCTGTTTTACAGCGGTTTTGCAATAGTTTTTTTCGAAAAAAGAGAGCCGCTGCATAACTTTGTCATATCTGACGGGAACGCCCGAAAAAAAAAGGTGGAAACTGTTCAAGTTTCCACCAGGAATCACGATTCCTTCACCGGACACGATCCGGCTGTTTCCCTTTGAGAATCAGACACATCCAACCTTCAGACGGAATTTCTGGATTTCCTTTTCTGTCTCAACAATCTCGATGATACCGCCAAGGCTCACCAGCTTCTCCGCAAAGTCTTCATAGCCGCGTTTGATGTATTCGATGTCCTCCAGTGTGCTGACACCGTCTGCCGCCATCGCCGCAATCACGAGAGCTGCTCCGGCACGAAGATCCGGCACGGCAACCTGGGTTCCGCTGAACTGGCTGATTCCATTGATAATCGCAATGTTGCCCTCGACCTGAATGAGAGCGCCCATTCTGGTCAGCTCGTCCACATAACGGAAACGGTTTTCAAAAATACTTTCTGTCACAACACTGGTTCCCTGCGCCAGCGCAAGAATCACTGACATCTGGGGCTGCATATCCGTGGGGAATCCAGGATAGGGCATCGTGTTAACGGAAGTGGAATGAAGTCGTTTCTTACAGACAACACGAACTGCATCATCAAATTCGGATACCTCGCAGCCAATCTCACGAAGCTTGGAGGTCAGGCAGTCCAGATGCTTCGGAATGACGTTTTTGACAGTGATATCGCCGCGGGTTGCCGCCGCTGCGAACATAAAGGTTCCGGCTTCAATCTGATCCGGGATGACGCTGTAATCCGCTCCGTGGAGACTCTTGACACCGGTGATCCGGATTACATCCGTACCTGCACCGCGGATGTTTGCACCCATGGAGTTCAGCAGATTCGCCACATCAACAACGTGAGGCTCCTTTGCCACGTTCTCCATCACCGTGCG
Organism: Lachnospiraceae bacterium; assembly: GCA_017472605.1. Lineage (GTDB taxonomy): Bacteria > Bacillota > Clostridia > Lachnospirales > Lachnospiraceae > Anthropogastromicrobium. The sequence goes on along the minus strand of JAFUPV010000035.1, from coordinate 71,270 downwards.
TCCTTCCGCAAGACAGGCTGCCAGCATTACATTAATGGTTGCACCGACAGAAACCTTGTCAAAATAGATTCTGGCACCAACCAGACGTTTTGCGTCAACAACAATCATGCCGTTCTGAATCTTTCCTGTCGCACCAAGAGCACGGAAGCCCTTCAGGTGCTGATCAATGGGACGGCTTCCGATGTTGCAGCCGCCGGGGAGAGCAACCTCCGCGTGGTGATACTTTCCAAGCATCGCTCCCAACAGATAGTAGGAAGCGCGCATTTTCTTTATAAAATTATTGTTAACAACGTAACTACCAATTGTTCTGCCGTTCAGCAGTGCGGTATGTCTGTTTTTGCGCTCGACAACTGCACCGGTCTCAGCGATCGCTTCTAAAAGTACATTCACGTCGTTTACGTCCGGCAGATTGGAAATCAGCACTGGCTCGTCAGACATTATGGCAGCAGCAAGAATCCCAAGTGCAGCATTCTTTGCTCCGCCGATCACAACTTCACCAACCAGCGGGTTTCCACCCTTGATTATATATTGTTCCATAAATTACTCCCTATGTGTCCTTTGCTTTTACGCAGGAAAACACTCGCCTAATGACTCCATTATAGCATAGTTTTCAATTTTGTAAACCTATTTGTGAAGCATTTGTGATGGAAAAGGGGGAAAAGCCCGGTTTTTGCAACATTTTTGTAACAAATGCACAGAACATTTGTTTTGATTTTTACCCATTTTTCCGTTATTTTTATGCTACAGAAGCCATTAGAAACAGCCGTTTTTTCAAACGGAATCTGTTTTTACTGTCTGGTGAAGTAATCTCTCAGTTCATCGACGATCATTCCGGCATCTTTTCCGTTTTCATCCACCGTAACATCCGCATAGCGTTCATAGAGAGCAACCCGTTCCCGGTAGAGATCCGCAAAGGTCTGTCCTTCTGCAATTGCGACTCCCCGATCCTTCAGATTTCCAAGACGCTTTAACAGGTCATCCATGGAAACCTTCAGATAGACTACGGTACTGATTTCTTTCAGATGATCCATCGCCTCTTTTCCGTAAACCACACTTCCTCCCGGAGAAATGATCGTATTTTCCGCTTTGATGTCGCGGTTCACCTGATTTTCGATGGCAAGGAACCCATCCAGACCATCCCGCTCAATGATATCCTTCAGCAGACAGCCCTCCTGATCCTGAATCAGCAGATCCGCATCCACAAACCGCATGTTCAGACGTTTTGCAAGAAGTACGCCGACAACGCTCTTTCCGCTGGCCGGCATTCCGATTAATGTAATGTTCATAATTATTCACTTGTCCGTGTCCAAATCCGTTACTGCTTCACGATCTGCACAGACATCTCTTTCTTCAGTCTCGTTCTCTTATCGTTTTGCCTTCTTCTTTTTCACACTGTACCCAAACGTACCCAGTGACTTTCCAAGAGACATGTACTCACCATGGGAATAGGATGTCAGCTCCGCCCGGTTCAGATCCAGACGATTTTTCTCATCAAGCAGCGTTTCATCCACCTGAACAGCCTTTACTTCTGCCAGAAACATGTCATGACTGCCCAGTTCAAGAACCTGTGTCACCTTACATTCAATGTTTACCGGACTCTCCGCCACAACAGGAACAGAAACAGCTGCCGCATTGCCTCTTGTCAGCTTCATTTCTTTAAATTTATCCACATCTCTGCCGGAACGGACCCCGCAGTAGTCGGTCGCCCGCAGCAGTTTTTTTGTTGTCAGGTTAATGACAAATTCTCCGGTTTCCATCAGCATGTGATGGGAATGCCGTGATTTTCTGACCGAAATGTAGGTCATTGCAGGATCGGAACACACAGTACCTGTCCAGGCGATGGTAATCAGATTATCATTTCCCTCTTTGTCTGCAACACTGACCAGCACAGCCGGTACCGGATAGACCATGTTTCCTGGCTTCCAGATCTGTTTTGCCATGTTTTTTCCTCCATTGGGATGACCTGCTGTTTCCGTGCAGGCCACCGCGTTTCTTCCCGTTTTTTCAAACGCACAGTCGTTTTTCGGATCAGGATCCCTGATGCAGGATCTGCAGACCGTTCATCAATGCAGGCACCAGCTGCTTTTTCCGTGACACCACACCGGGCAGATGGGCAATTCCGTCCCTTGCGCTGACGCCGAAGGCATATTCAAGCAGCATGTCCATGTTATTATCACCGCTGCACAGAAGAACTGTGCTTTCCTCCAGAATGTTGGTCAGCATCAGGAAGATCATATCAACGCCCTGGGCATTGATCGCCTGTTCCATGTACGGCTTCAGCTTTTCCTGCAGCTCAGCCAATTCCTCTTCATTCATGGAACTGATCTGTCCTACACCGACTTCTCTGCCGTCCATGTTGAACCGCTTATAGTCCTGGAAAAAGATCTGCTCCGGCGTTTTGTTCTTCAGATTGCTTCCTGCGGTAAACATTTCTTTCGCGAAGCTTTCCAGTTCAATTTTTGCAATCCTGCCCAACTGGATCGCCGCCATTTTGTCCACTGCCGTGCAGGTCGGTGAACGGAACAGCAGGGTATCGGAAATGATCGCGCTGCAAAGCAGTCCGGCAATCGTTTCCGGAACCTCCTCTCCTGCCTCCTGGAACATCTGGTAAACAATGGTTGCCGTACATCCAAGCGGCTGGCTGCGGAAGAACACAGGAGACATGGTCTCAATGGTACCAAGACGATGATGATCCAGAATCTCAAGAATTTCCGCATCTTCAATGCCTTTCACGGCCTGACCGGCTTCGTTGTGATCCACCAGAATTACCTGCTTTTTGCGGGCATTTAACAGATTTCGGCGCGAAATCATTCCGATATACTGGCCGGATTCGCTGATGATCGGGAAATCCCGGTAACGGAGATTTGCCATGGTATCGCGGATGTCATCGATATAGTCGTTTTCATCGAAGGTTACCAGATGATCACGCTTCATGTAGTAGCTGATCGGCATGCTCTGGTTGATGAAACGGGCTGCGGTAAAGGTGTCAAACGGTGTGCTGATGATGGTGCATCCCCTCTCCTGCGCCAGCTTCCGGATTGTCAGAGACACCGGTGCTCCTTCGCAGACAACAATGCAGGCAGCTCCCATCTCAATGGCACAGAGCTGGGATTCATAACGGTTGCCAAGAAGAACCAGATCGTGCTCCTCAATATAGCTTTCCATCAGATCCGGATTGGCAGCCGCGATCAGAACCTTACCCTGCGTATAGTACGCTTTCTCATCACCGGTGATGATCGTACCTTCCAGGGTTTCAACAATGTTGCGGTAGCGGGTATGCGCATCAGAAAGGACTTTATTATCGTAACCTTCCATGAAGGACTGTGTAATGTCAGTAACACTGATCAGTCCCTTCAGACAGCCGCGCATGGTGATGGGCAGCGTGACAACCGACTGATTCTGCATCAGACTCCAGGCCGTTTTCAGAGAAATGTTTCTGTTCACGCCCTCAGTCTTGCGGATTGCGATGTCCTTTACCTGTGTGCGGACATCTTCAATCAGTTCCGGATCTTCCACCTTAAAGTAGTCCAGGACAAACCGTGTTTCTTCGTTAATCCTGCCTGCTCTGCATGCAAGATAGTTCTTTTCCGGATCTTTTTTATTCTTCAGCCAGGCATAAGCAATGGCCGAACAGATGGAATCGGTATCCGGACTTTTATGACCTACTACAAATATTTTAGAATCTCCCTGCATATCCCAATCTCCCTCCGTTACATTTTGTGCAAAATATCCATGATTCCCCTGATTTTTGTTTCCTTTTTGGATATTTTCTTAATTATTTACTGTTTGTTCATAGTTTGTTCATATCTGTATTTTACTATATGAACATAAAGAAATGACACTTCTTCATTTCTTTGTCGTATTTGCATATTTTTTCATAATCGCCCCGGTCATCTCCCTCAGGATGCCGGGGTCTCCTCATTTTCATCACCTAGGAAGAAAAAAGAGGTCTGCATCCGCAGACCTCTTCCTTTTTGCCTTCGCACATCGTTTCTGTCTCAGCCGATCAGAAAACTTCTTCAGAGGTCCTTATTCTGCTGCAGTTGTTTCTGTTTCCACATCTGTCTCAGTCTCAACTTCGGTTTCAGACTCCACTTCGGTCTCTGCCTCTGTTTCTGCTTCCGTTTCAACTTCTGCCTGCGCCTCGGTTTCAACCTCAGTCTCTGTTTCCGCTTCGGTCTCAACTTCCGTCTCTGCCTCTGTTTCTTCCTCATCGGTAACCTGAATTCCCGCATAGTCACTTAACAGGAAATCCTGTGCACCGTAGGTCGGCATTGCTGCCAGTTTTGCCTGATAGCTGTTGTAAATGCTGACTCCAATCGCCGCTCCGACACCAACCACGATCAAAAGAATGATTCCCAAAGCGATCATTTTATTCCGGAACGCTTTCTGCTTTTCTTTCCGGATGTTTTCACGGCGGTTTCTCTTATACTCTTTATATTTGTCAACCTTTGCCTGACTCATTGCTTACCCTTCTTTCCTACCAGAATATATCTATCCTAGCATATTCTCACTAAAAAATCTAGTCTAAATTGTGTGAATTTTGCCTGAACAGGAAGGGATTTTCTTACTCAAGCACCATGCGCGCCGCACCATAGATTCCGGCATCGTTTCCAAGCTGAGCCAGCACAATCGGTACCTTCTGCTCCGTGATGGACGTGAAGCGGTGATAGTATTTTTCTGTCACATCGATCAGAATGGAACCGGCACGGGAAACTCCGCCGCCGATGACAAACACATCCGGATCAATGGTCAGAGCTGCCGTCGCAATGACCTGACCAAGATAACGTCCAAGAACCTCTACCGCGTTCACAGCCAGCGCATCCTTTTCTTTTGCCGCATCAAACACATCCTTTGCGGTAAAGCTGTCATTCCTGCGCAGAACAGAATCCATCTCTGTCTCAGAGAGAAGCTTCTTCGCCACACGTACCACACCGGTCGCGGAAGCATACTGCTCCAGGCATCCGTGATTGCCGCAGTTGCAGCGGTCTTTTTCATCCACATTCACCGTTACATGACCCAGCTCACCGCCAAGACCGCGGTTTCCGGCAACCATTTTTCCGTCAAGAACAACTCCGCCGCCAACGCCTGTGCCGAGTGTCAGAAGAACCACATCCTTAAAGCCTTCTCCGCCGCCCTTCCACATCTCGCCAAGAGCAGCAACGTTTGCATCGTTTCCGGCTTTTACCGGAACGCCAAGTCTCTTTACCAGCTCAACAGCCGGATTAATCGCATCCCAGCCAAGGTTGACACAAACCTCAACAAAACCATCGGCTCTTGTGGGACCGGGCACGCCGATACCGGCTCCGGCAACCTGCTCCGTTGTAATTCCTTCCTGACTCATTACTTCCAGAATGGAATCTGCGATATCATCCAGAATATATTTTCCCTTTTCTTCGGTTCTTGTCCTGATCTCCCATTTTTTCAGAAGCTCTCCGCTGGTGCGGAACATTCCAAGCTTTACGGAGGTTCCTCCTACGTCAATACCAAAGCAATAATCTTTCATGACTCTTCTCTCCTCTATCTTTTATTGGCCGGCAGAAGCCGGTTTCATTCCATATGTACTTCCGGAGTCTATTATAAAAAAACAAAAAGGGAAAGTCAACGCTAAACATTGCTTTCCCTAAAGATTTTCTTATGCCCGTTTGATGATTCCGATTCCAACTGCATAGGGACCGGTATGAACGGCGATTGCCGCGCCAATCTGCACCAGCGGGATTTCCTCTTCTGTCAGTCCATAGTCGGCCAGCTCCCGGACAAGGACGCTGCGAAGCTCCCTTGCCTCTTCGCAGTCATAGCCAAAGCCCATGCAGAGACGATACGCTTCCTTTGTAACCGAGCGCTCTTTCATGTAGGCTTTTGTCATTTCAATGATTTTCTCCAACGACTTCTTACGCCCTCTTGCAACACCGGAAGAGAAAATCTCGCCTTCTTTCAGCGTAATCAGTGGCTTGATTCCCAGCACAGACGCAGCGGTTCCTGCCAGCTTTCCGATCCGGCCTCCATGCTGCAGATAGTCGATGCTTCCGACTGTAAAAAAGATTCTTCCGCTTTCCCGGATTGCCTCGATCCGTTCCACACACGCGTCAAACGGCACCTGCTCTCTGCAGAGCTTTGCCGCCTCCTGCACCAGAAGTCCCTGCAGAACAGTGTTTACCTGCGCATCAATGACAGCAATCCTGGCCTGCGGGTACTCTTCCAGAATCATTTCTTTCGCATTCATGGCCGACTGCACAGAGCCGCTGAATTTGGAAGAAATGCAGATGCAGACAACACCGGTTCCCTCCTGAACAAACGGCAAAAAGGCATCTGCATAGTCCTGAACGGACGGCAGAGACGTTTTTGGATACTCCCCTTTTCTGTCAACCATTTCCTGATAAAAGTCGCGGATTCCGAACTCCTGTCCCTCTTTTTTGTAATTGACTCCGTCAAAGGAAACATAGAACGGTACAACCGTCACACCCTGTTCTCTGGCAAATTCCGGTGTAAAATCGCAGGAACTGTCACTGATAATGCAATACTTTTCCATCAGACACCTCTTGTATACTTAGATTGTAACAAAGTATAGCACAGGATGATATGAAAGTCAATATGATGTAGTTTTCATTACCAGATTGGGCTCTTAATACGTGAACGCTTTCACATCCCCATATACCGCATCCAGCAGCATGTATCAAAAAGACGGCCGGAAACATTTCTGTCTCCGACCGTCCGGTCATTCTTTCGATATCAGATTTTACGTTACGGAAGCAGACTGCGGAATCCGATCGGCGGCTGGTTCGGATTGAAGTAGATGCTGTCAATCACGATACCGGTGGACGCGCTCTTTGCATGTACCATCATTCCGTTTCCGATGTAGATACCTACGTGTCCTTCGAAGAGAACGATGTCACCAGGACGGGCATTCTCTCTGCTTACTGCAGTACCACAGTTTCTCTGGGAATAGGAGTAGTGAGGGATGGAAATTCCTGCTACATCACGGTATACGCACATGGTGAATCCGGAACAGTCAACCTGTCCGCCCGGAACAAGGTTTGCGCCAGCCCATACATAGTTACATCTTCCTACCCAGGACTTCGCGTAAGCAACCAGCTCGGCACGATAGTCTCTGTTCGGATTCAGAGTCGGCTGAGTCGCTGCCGGCTTCTGCGTCTGAGCCTGTGTCGGTGCTGCAGTCGGTGCTGCGGTAGTCGGTGCTGCCGTGGTCGGTCTTGCCTTAACCGGTAACTCGAAGGAAGAGGAAAGATCGCCATAGTACATGGTGATTACCTCGGTTCCTGCAGTCAGGTTCATTCCAACCATCGGGCAGGACCAGCCTTCGTAAAGATCCTTGATGGTTCCGTCACTGTACAGAGCGCGAACCCAGAGCTCGCTGCTGGATACCACATCGCCTTCCATCTTGGATCCGCCCTGATAGCAGGCAGTGATCTTTACAACGGAAGCTGCCATGGTCGGAACAACAACGGACAATTCTCCATCATCTGCAGAAGCAGTAGTTGTTGCTCCTGTCGGTACACTTGCCGGGTCAACCGTTGCCTCTTCTCCGTAGATGATCTCCGGAGCGCTGGTATCTTCTGCCACTGGAGAAGTCTCGGATTCCGTCTCGGCTGCAACGGATTCATTGTATTTTGCCTGAACCTCTTCCATCTGCTTCACAGCAGCGGCCTTCTCTTCTTCCGCAGCTGCAGCCAGATCGTTCAGCTCAGCAAATTTTGCCTCCTGAATGTACAGATTCCAGAGCTCTACGACATAGGTTGCCTGCTGGAGCGCGCTGTAATAATCACCGGCCATCAGACTCTTTGTCAGCTCCGCTTCTGTATAGTCGATGCCCTGCAGATAATTGGCTTTCAGCGCATCAACCGTCGCTGTATCAGACGCTGCTGCAGCTTCCGGCAGCTCCGTCTCGATCTGAACACCGCTCATCGGAACATAGCCGATGACATATTCGGAGTTCTTAATTTTCACATAGTCACCCTGAATTTCAACAACTGCATAGCGCTCGTCCCTGTAGACAGTGGCAACAACAGTTCCGTTCTCAGTCGCTGCGTTCTTCGCATCAACACTTTCTTCAATGATGACTGCTACTTTATTTGTAACGTTGGATTCCACAACATCAGAGCCCTGTCCGATTCTTACATAGTCGGCATTTACATAGCCAACGATTCCATTGGCAGCTACCAGATACCAGGTGCCTTCGTCATTCTCAGTCTGACCGTAGATATCAACCGTTGCGTTGCTGTACAGCTGGCCAAGGCTCTCTGCCGTCGTGGACGCATCTTCGCGGACATTCAGGTAGCCAAGCACGCTGATTACGCCGGTTGCGTAAACAGTCGAGTACTCAGAAATCAGGCCTCTTCCGTCAATCGTGGTTTCTTCTTCGCTTTCCTGACCGTCAGACGCTGCTGTTCCATCTGCAGAAGCTGCAGCAGATTCTGTATTTTGTGCTGTGGTCGGATTGGCTGCAACGGCTGCCGCAGTTGTCTGTGCCTGTGTCTCTCCACTGGCTGCCTCGGTGGACGGTGCTGCTACCGTCGGCATCAGGTACTCCAGAATGTCGGCTTCCGGTGTGTAGGTGGAAGCATAGTAATTATTTAAAGTAACTGCCATTCCGGCAACGGCTGCTTCTCCCTCCATCTCTGTGGAGAAAGCAGTAGTTCCAACGGAAGCAACAGTCATTGCTGCTGTCAGGCAGGCTACGAATAAGCGATGAGCAAATCTTTTCATAAAATCCTCCAGGCGTTTGTCATGGTTTGGAAAAGCATTTGTTTTCACTGACCATGAGTGTGTCTTCGGCTTTTCTTCCCTGTTTTTTTACAGAGTTTGTTACAACTTTGTTACAACTCGGTTATATTATAACGAGATTGTTACAGGATGTCAATAGTCTTTCGCGGATTTCATTACGATTTTCTTAACAATTTTATGTGCACCGCTGACTGGATGTACTGGCGGCACAAAAAAGAATCTGCCGCCTGCCTTCACTGGCAGATGACAGATCCTTTTCTGATTTCTATCTTCTGTTACACCATTTATTCTGCTTCTGTTGTCACTTCGGTTTCTTCCTCAGAAGTCTTCACTTCTGAATCAGCAGTTTCATCCGCTTCTCCGGTCTCTGCCTCAGTCGTTTCTTTCACGGTTGCCTCTTCAGCCGTTGTCTCTTCCACGGTCGTTTCCTCAACGCTGGCTGCCTCAGTTGTTTCCGGTACATAGAGTGCGGTGGAGAAGGTGATCTGGGCCATTACATCCTCATCAACCTTGAACTCCGGAGACTCTTCCTGAATGGCGGCATACTTCTCAACAAAGAGATCCGCTTTTCTGCTCTCAATCTCAGACTCGATGGCAGTCTGACGCGCTTCAGTGTTGTTGTCATTGGTGCACATCAGGACATACACGCCGCCAGTGCTCTCATCGGCATAAACCGCAACTTCATTCAGTCCAAGAGCAAATGCAGTTTCCGTGTAAACATAGGTGCTGTCATCACCAATGGTAGAAGTCGAGTGAGTTGCAGTAAAGTACGTGGTATCTTCGTTGTACTCGCTGATGAAATCAGCCGGAAGTTCGCCGTCATTCAGCCGTTCCTCAATTTCCTTTGCAGCCTCTTCCATTGCTTCCTTCTGCGCTGCTTCCTTTTCAGCCAGAACAGCAGCGGCATCTGCTGTGGTTGCTTCAACGGTTGTCTGCGCTTCCTCTGAAGTTTCCGCCTCAATAGAGGTTTCTGCCTCGTCAGCGGTCTTTGCGTCTGCTTCATCTGCCGCTGTACCAGTCTCTTCCTCACCTGCTTCCGTGGTATCTTCCGCAGTGGTCACAGCCTCACTGGACTCTTCCTCCAGATCGGTCGGAGCCAGACGTACATAGGTGATGTCCTTGCGAATAAACTCCTCATCGCCAACCGTGGTGTCCACGTCAGCCACAAGCGCCAGATAAACAGCATTTGCCAGCGCATTCTCCGTAACTACCTCACGCATCAGCTCCTCGGTTGCTCCCAGCAGATCAAGGTATTCCTGGTCCGCACTCATTGCGGTTTCAACCGCTTCATCCACTTTCTTCAGCTGTTCTTCGGTCAGCTCAATGCCGTTCTTTTCTGCGTAGTCGCAAAGAACCTTTGTCTGACGGATAGTTGCCATGATGCTTTCCTTGACATAGGACTCGATGGTAGTTGTCTCATCATAGGCCTGGCTCCAGAAATCAGTGGTTCCGTACCACATGCTGAACATCTGCTCGTAACCGTACTGAGCAGAACGCATCTGATACATGACATAGTCAAGCATGATATCCTCACCGTCAAAGGTCGCGATCACGGTATCCTGCTCGCTCTTATTCTCCAGTCTGGAGCAGCCGCTCATCATTCCAAGAGCCATTACTGCAGCCAGAGCACATGCGCCAATACGCTTCATATTTCTCATGACTTTCGTCCTCCTAATTGGTATCGCCGTCCCTTACCGCGGGACGGCAGCTTATCGAAAGCGTTTCGGAAAACCGATTTTTTCCCGTTCTGCTTTCGCTTCGCATTGCGTTACCCCTGATTATAATACATTTTTTTTAAACTAGCAATAACTTTATGTCGTTTAACAACATTTTCACAGTTTGAAGGGTCAGTTCCCTGTCTTTTACCTTTCCCTTTCCGGCTGCCATCAGGAAATACGGCTGCTCTCCCTGAATGAAACGCAGACCGCCGTTATACTGCTTAATCAGCAGCGGAATTTCATCGGTATTCAGCTTTGCCTTCGGATACATGAAAAACTTTGCAGTCGCTTTATCGCTCTTAATTTCACGGACATAAAGCGCATGTGCCTGGGCACGAAGAAGCGCGATCTCGATCAGATTCATCACAGACCGCGGCGGTTCGCCGAAACGGTCAATCAGCTCATCTGTCATTTCCACCGACTCCTCCTGCGTCTCCACTGCGGCGATCCGCTTGTAAACCTCCATCTTCTCCGCTTCATTCCTGATGTAGGAATCGGGGATGAAAGCGTTGATCGGAATGTCAATGGTTGTTTCAAAGGATTCTTCCTCCGTCAGCTCACCAGTCTCACGGCGCACCGCCATGTTCAGCATCTTGCAGTAGAGGTCATAGCCCACCGCTTCCATGTGACCATGCTGTTCGCTTCCAAGCAGATTGCCTGCGCCGCGGATCTCCAGGTCACGCATGGCAATCTTGATGCCGGAACCGAGATCGGTATATTCACGAATTGCCTGCAGACGCTTTTCTGCCACTTCCTTCAGCAGCTTTCCTGTCTGATAGAGGATAAACGCATAAGCAGTCCGGTTGGATCTTCCCACTCGTCCGCGCAGCTGATAGAGCTGCGACAGACCATAGCGGTCTGCATCGTGAATGATGATTGTATTTACATTTGGAATATCAAGTCCAGTCTCAATGATGGTTGTGGAAACAAGAACATCAATCTCTCCATTAATAAAGTCGGTCATGATCCGCTCCATCTGCCGTTCGCTCATCTGTCCATGGGCAAACGCAACGTTGGCATCCGGTACCAGCTTCGCGATGGCGGAAGTGATCTGATCAATGTCCTTGACCCGGTTATAGACATAGTAAACCTGACCGTCACGGGCCAGCTCGCGGTTGATCGCCTCACGGACCATTTCCCAGTTCAGCTCCATGACATAGGTCTGGATCGGTCTTCGTTCACTGGGCGCTTCTTCCAGCACGCTCATGTCACGGACACCGATCATGCTCATGTGAAGCGTCCGCGGGATCGGGGTTGCCGTCAGCGTCAGAACATCCACGTTTTTCTTCATCTGCTTGATTTTTTCTTTATCTGTCACCCCGAAACGCTGTTCCTCGTCAATGATCAGCAGACCAAGATCCTTGAAGACAACGTCCTTGGACAGCACGCGATGAGTTCCGATGACGATATCTACCAGACCTTTTCTCAGGTTATCCAGCGCGCGCTGAACCTGAGCCGGTGTACGGAACCGGCTCAGCAGCTCGATGTTGACCGGATAGTCCTTCATTCGCTGAACAAAATTGTTGTAATGCTGCTGCGCAAGGATGGTAGTCGGACAAAGATAAACCACCTGCTTGTTGTCCTGAACCGCTTTAAACGCGGCGCGGATGGCGATTTCTGTTTTTCCATATCCCACGTCGCCGCAGACAAGACGGTCCATGATCCGGCTGCTTTCCATGTCATGTTTGGTGTCTTCGATGGCCTTCAGCTGATCCTGCGTCTCCTCGAACGGAAAAATCTCTTCAAATTCCTTCTGCCAGACTGTATCTTCACCAAACGAATAGCCCTTTGCCTCCTGACGGATGGCATAGAGCTCCACCAGCTCTTTTGCGATGTTGGCAACTGCCTTCTGGACACGTGTCTTTGTTTTTGACCACTCTGGTCCGCTTAAGCGGTTCAGTTTCGGCACAGACGCCTTGGAATCCGCATACTTCTGGATCATGTGCAGATGCGTAACAGGAATGTAAAGATTTCCGCCGTCTCCATATTCGATTTTAATGAAATCCTTGGTCACACGGTCGATTACCTGCTTAAAGGTTCCCCGGTAGATGCCAAGGCCATAGCTTTCATGAACCACATAATCGCCGGGCTTCAGATCCGAAAACTGCTGAATCTTCATGCCCTGATACTGGGATTTGCGTTCTCTCTTTTTCTTTTTAATTCCGAACAGGTCACTGTCGGTGATCACGGCAAATTTCAGCATCGGATAGAGGAAACCGCGGTGAAGATTTCCATAAGTCACCATGATCTCGCCCGGATTGATTTCTTTTTCCTCTTCCTCGCTGTAATATGCCAGCAATCCCTCGTCCACCAGCTGGCTTACCATACGCTGGCCTTTTGTCCGGGACGGACAAAGAAGGACGATCCGGTATTTTTCTTTTTTCCACCGTTTCAGATCGTCAATCAGCATTTCAAAGCTGTTCTTATAGGTGGACATGTTCTGAACCGTCAGTGCAAAGGAATCCCTGACTGTCAGATTTCCCATGCGGTTATCCAGACTGCTCATTCCCGCCACCTGACCATGAGCAAGGGCGGCAAGGGTCTGCTTTGCCGAAGCAAGGATATCCGCCTGTCCGGGCAGAAGATAGCCCTGCTCCAGACGGTTTTTCATGCTTTCCTCGAATTCCGCCAGAATACCGTCTCCCCGCTCCTGAAGACGAATCGGCTCATCCAGGAAGATCAGCGTGTCTTCCTGGGGAAAATAGTCCAGGAAACGCGCCGTCTCTTCATAGAAATAGGTAACAAAGGCATCGGGAGCGGTCAGAATCATCTCTTCCTTCAGCTCTTCCAGAATCAGCGCCAGCTCTGCCGCCAGACGTTTTGCCTTCTCCTGCTCTTTTTTCTTTCGGAAAATCTCTGTCTGTTTTTTCAGTTCCGTTTCGATCCGTCTGTAACCGGCCAGCCTCTGATCGTCCGTCAGCACCAGCTCCGTTGCCGGATAGACCGTAACCTCCGGAATCTGTTCGATGGAGCGCTGGCTTAAGGCATCAAAATAGCGGATGGAATCAATCTCATCCCCCCACAGTTCCATGCGCACCGGCGTATCCTCTGTGAACGGGAAGATGTCGATGATCCCTCCGTGAACGGCAAACTGTCCCGCCAGCTCTACCCGTCCCACCCGGTCATAACCGGCAAGAATCAGGCTGTGGCTCAGTTCTTCCAGATCAATTGTGTCCTGCTCCTGCAGATGCAGCACCGCCTTTTTAATAGAAGAAAGAGGCGCAAGGGCATTCATCAGACCATCCATGGTGGTAATGATGACGCAGGCCTCTTCACTCAGGATCGCGCGAATGGCTTTCATTCGCTCTTGTGTGATGGTATTGCTCTGCAGATCCGCCTGAAAGAAAATCAGATCTCTTGGCGGCAGCACATAGACATTGTTTGTGAACAGCCGGTAATCCTCCATGATCTCCCGGGCCCGCTGTTCATTGTAGGTCACCACCAGCTGGAAGGTACGTTCCCCGAGGAAGGTACTCATCAGGTGGACTTTCTGGGAATCCACGCAGCCGGTCAGACCAACCGCATGATCCCCTTTGGTAAACGCCCGGTAAAACTCTTCGTAATCCCTCAGCTCAAACAGAGGGTTTGCAAACATCCCCGGCATACATGCTCCTTTCTGCTTCGTCAGACGCGGATCCTCTACTTTTTCGCCCGGTTGAACTGATTCATTGCTTCATTCAGCCCATCCAGCACCAGTGTTTTTACCGCCTCTACTGCCTCGTCATAGGCTTCGTCCATCAATTTCTTATCCTCTCCCTGAAAATGGCCAAGCACATAGTCTGCCAGATCCTGATGAGGATTTTTCTCACCGATTCCCACTCTTACCCGCGGAAAATCCTGAGAGCCGCAGTGCAGAATGATGTTTTTCATTCCATTGTGACCGCCTGCGCTGCCTTTTCCCCGCACACGAAGCTGACCCGGCGGCAGACTGACATCATCATAGATCACAATCAGCTGATCCATATCCGGTTTATAGAAGTTCATCGCTTCCTGAACGCTTTCGCCGCTTAAATTCATGTAAGTCTGCGGCTTGAGCAGAACGACTTTCTCATGACCGATCATGCCGGTGCCGACCAGACCTTTGAATTTTTTTGTTTCTACATTAATATTGTATTTGGACGCGATCCGGTCAATGACTTCGAATCCTACGTTATGTCTCGTTCCTTTGTACTGGGAGGTTGGATTTCCCAGACCTGCTATGATATACATCTTATTTACCTCTTACTTCTTCTCTATTATCACCCGTCTTATCTTTCCTGCTGCTTTGCAGCACCGGGTCTGATCACACAGGCGCTTTTCTCAGATTTCCATCGTCTCCACACACCCGATGATCAGTTCCGCCAGCTTCTCATTGTTTACAACATAGCTGCTGTGCGTCTCCCCTTCCAGTCTTGTAAACCGTCCATTGGGGATACAGTCGGCAATCCACCTCATATGCCGCTCACGGATCATATCTTTGCTTCCGCCAATCACAGACACCGGTACCGGAATTGTTTCCAGCATTTCCTTTGTAATGTCCGGTTCCGTCAGCATCAGCCGATACAGCTGCGACCGGTTGAAGAAATAAAACAGTCTGAACAGAGTAAGCCAGACGAACTGAATTCCTTTGGGATTTGCGTTGACGCCGCTTGCTACAATTCCGGACAGCAAATCCGGTTCCCGGATTCCCAGCAGCAGCGCGATGATTCCGCCATCACTGAATCCATACACAATCGGTTTCTCCAGCCTCAGGCCGCGGATCAGTTCCGCAACGTCCTGCGCCATTTCCTCATAGTGCAGTTCATTGACCGGTGAACTGTTTCCATGCCCCCTTGAATCCACTGCATATACCGTATACCGTTTTGCCAACCGGGGAATTGCTTTTTCAAAAATCGCATGCGACTCGCCGTTTCCATGCAGGAGAATCAGCGGTCTTCCATTTCCGCACGTTTCATAGTACAGATTTGCTCCTGATGTCTGATAATTCATTTTTTGTCACCTCAGTTTTTCTACATCCTTCCAAAACCGGATTTTCCCTGGTATGCCATGAATACTCCTGATTCCTTCCTGCATTTTTCAAATAAAATAATTTCTGTTCCCTGCCATCTATTCGACAGGAAAATCCATTTTATGCTTCATGATATAATCGAAGTTCAACGCATTCAGATCCTCTTCATACCGGTAAAATGCCTCGTCGCAGGCTTCGAAGATTTCATCCGCTGCCTCATCATCCAGCCGCTCGATTCGTTCTCTCCGATTCGCAGGAACCGTTCCTCCGAACACCTCCAATGCCCTCTTACAGATTTCTGCCGTTTTCTCTGCTCCGATTTCTGTAAACGCATCCACCATTCGATTTGCCAGGTTTCCGCTCGAATTGCAGAAATACTGGGAGAAACCTCCGTTATTCACTTCTGTTTCCACCTGCTGCGTCACCAGAAAAACCTGCTCCGGTCCGGTCAGACAATTCAGCTGATCTCCGTCCTGACTTTTCCTGCAGATCCGGTCATACATTTCGATCAGAAATCCATTGACATCGTCCGACTGTGTTCTCCTTTTCTTTCGATTGAAAAGCCGTTCCAATATGCTCATGTCACACCTCCCGTCAGCTGACCTCACCGCTCCAGACGGACCAGATATTCGGCTGTGTCCGCTTCAAACTTCTTCTCCTGCGTAGCATGAAACCCGTGCCGCTCATAAAACGAAATGGCTCTCTGATTCTTTTCCAGCGCCCACAGAAAATCAACCCCTTTTTCATCAACCGCAAACTGAAGCAGTTTTGCTCCGATGGAGTTTCCCTGAAGCACCGGTTCCACAAACAGCTTCTCGGCTTCCTTACCGTTCACCCGGATAAATCCTTTTACAACACCATCATCGTAAACAAAAGTCCGATTCGTCCATTCTCTGTCATCCTGATATTTTTTTACTGTCTCCGGAACCGAAAGCTCCTTGAAATAATATTGGTCATCCTGAAAAATCGGGTAAAAATTCAGCCGATAATTAAAAATTTCAATTTCCGCGATCCGCGCCGCGTCTTCCGCTTTGGCCTGCCTTATCCTGCTCCCTGTCATCGCGTTCCCCTTCCTAAGAACAGTCACACACAGGCTAACTACCTGTTTTTCCGTTTCCTGTCTTTGCTTTCTGCCATCAGTTCCCGTTTCCGCTGACTCTTTTCTTTGCCTCTGTATCTGCTTTTCCCGCTTCTCATCAGGTTCCCGGTACCGGCGTCGGCCGGTTCTCACTGAACACGGACTGCGCATCAAACAGATCCGTCACCCACATCCGGTCCGGGTTCAGAATCTGCTTGTAGATCATCTGACCGTCCAGATTTCTTCTTCCCTGTCGGAAGAACTGATCCCCGATCTGAACCCAGTACTGGGAACCGTCTACATTACAGAAATAATCAAAACCGACTTCCTTGAGTTTCATATACTTTGCGTTCTGAGCACCGTACTCGCTGGCCATCCACTCGCCCACGTCAGCGCCCTTGGGATAGAGAATGATATCCGTCTCACCGATGATCGGTTCCACTTCCCGCTCCCACATATCCGTATCCCAGACAAACCGCTCATAACTCATGGTCTTTAAGTTGGGATGGCCCCAGCTGTGGCTGGCCATCTCCCAGCCAAGATCACGGATCGCCTGGGCAACCGCTCTTGCCGTCTGCTTATCCTGCTCGATGTTTAAATTGGGACTGGTGTGATAATTTGCTTTCTCATAGTCATTTTCCGGCGTGGAAATGTAGTACGGACAGCCGTCCGTGTACCAGAAATCACTGGTACGGTAGCCAAGAACACCGTCATAGCCGGTAAACGCCAGAATTCCTTTGGAGCCCTGATAGGAGAAATCCGGATGCACCGTAAGAAAATCCTCCAGAATCGTCAGCACATCATAGGAACCATAGCTGACGCTTCCGTCCCGGTTCACATATTCATTGACCACTTTTCCGTTTTCATCCAGCAGCAGCTTCGTGGCGAAGCCGTGGCCGTTCATGTATTCATAGTAGCAGACATCATCCACAGAAAGGACAAACGGCTTCTTACCTTTGGGCAGCCAGATCTCCTGCCGCACCATTTTCTCGGTTCCGTCCGGCTGCACTTCCATCTTCGCAATCTTGTGAAGGCTGATCAGCACATAGTCACGCTCATACATGGACTGCATGATTTTGTTGAATTCCTCGACCGTAGTCATAACCTGATTATAGTCGTCTCTCTTCTCACTGGTGAAAGCAAGCTCCTCGTCCACGATCAGGGTATGGAAGAAAACATGGGTAATCTGGTCATAGCGTTCCCACTTGACACACTGGGACTTCAGTTCCTCATAGGCTTCGATTGCCGCCAGGCAGGCTTCATCGTTCTGATATCCTTCTGTGGAAGAAATCATGGCAATGGCGCCGTCGTAATCATACATGCGGGCAAGTTTATTCGCCGCATCGACCGTCGGATGACCGGTATCCACCAGCTGGGTATATTCCGGAGCCTCCGTCATTTCCCAGGTAATGTCTGCCTCCGTTGTCTGACTGGACAGATACTGATCCACCAGCTCCTGAGGCACAGTCGGAACAGTAACCGGCTGCAGTACCTTCCAGAGGATCACACCAAGCAGCGCCAGAACTGCCGCAAACAGCACAGAAACAAAGGCGAGCAGGATTTTTCTCTGTCTTGCCTTTCTCCGTCTTCTTCCACCATCATAGCCTCTGATTTTTCCCATATACCCTCCTTTATCCAACAGTAAAACCCAAACATCAACGAAAGAAACCTGCAGCACTCATCTGATGCGTACGCCGGTTTCGCTGCCTCTCACGATCCGTGAAAAAGCGACCAGACGTATCAATGGCACGTTCGCCTGATAAACGACCACAAAAGCCCTGATGTGATGAAACTTTCCTCACATCAGGACTTTCTCTGATCATCGGTATCAGTATACCGCATCTGTAATAATTATGCAAGCATCTTCCGGCTGTGCACCCCGCTCAGCCGGACATGGCAGCCCGCGGTCCGTCCAGTTCCGTTGCCGCAATGCACGCTTACAGCGGCAGCTCCTCTTCGTCAGCTTCCCTGCCTGACTCGTCTGCCTCCTGCAGCGCTTCGTAATACTTGTCGAGGATCACCTTCTGGAGGCGTTCTCTCGTATCGGAATTGATCGGATGGGCAATATCTCTGTATTCGCCGCCGGTTGCCTTGCGGCTCGGCATTGCGATAAAGATCCCCTTTTCGCCCTCGATCACCTTAATATCATGGACAACAAATTCGTTGTCCATGGTGATGGACACAATGGCTTTCATTCTGCCATCCAGTGCCACTTTCCGTACTCTCACATCCGTTATTTCCATAATTTATAAAATATACCTCTCATTTTTTTCAACAACGATCCGATGCTCGTCCTGACCGCTGTAGCTGCTGTTTGCGCGGATTGTGCTCCTGCTCTCAACGATGCAGTTCTCAATTACTGAATTATCCCCGATATAAACGTCGTTGAGAATGATGGAATTTTTGATCACACAGTTGTTTCCGATGTAGGACTGTTTGAACACAACGGAATTCTCAACAGAACCATTCACAATACATCCAGGAGCAATCATACTGTTGCGCACAGAAGCACCCGGATTGTATTTTGCCGGCGGCAGATCGTCCGACTTGGAGTACACGCTGTCACCCTCGCGGAAGAAGTAATCACGCACCTCCTTCTTCAGGAAATCCATGTTTGTGTCGTAGTATGCGTCTACCGTGGAGATATTGCTCCAGTAGGTTTCCAGCTGATAGGCGTAGATGCGCTTCAGATTCTTGTAACGGATCAGGATATCCTTGACAAAATCATAGCGGTCTTCATCAGCGGCACGCTCAATCAGTTCGATCAGGAGACGGCGACGGATCACATAGATGCCGCAGGAAACGTTCGTGGAAGCTTCCACCATCGGTTTCTCTTCGAAGTCGGTAATTCTTCCATCCGCATCGGTACGTACCTGACCAAAACGGCCAATCTCTTCCGATGTCGGAAGTTCTTTGCAGACAACGGTGATATCCGCGCGCTTGCGGATGTGATATTCCAGAACTTTGCTGTAATCCAGCTTATAAACGCCATCGCCGGAAGCCAGAACAACATAGGGCTCATGGCTGTCCTTCAGGAAATGGATGTTCTGATAGAGTGCGTCGGCGGTACCGCGGTACCAGCTGCTGTTGTTCACAGTCAGAGTCGGAGTCAGCACATAGAGACCGCCCTGTTTTCTTCCGAAATCCCACCATTTGGAGGAATTCAGGTGCTCATTTAAGGAACGGGCATTGTACTGAGTCAGCACTGCCACTTTCTGAATATGGGAATTGCTCATGTTGCTGAGCGCAAAGTCAATGCTGCGGAACGTTCCGGCTACAGGCATTGCTGCGATGGCGCGGTTGTCAGACAGCTCTTTCATTCGCTTGCTGTTTCCGCCAGCAAGAATCATACCAATCGCTTTCATTACTCCTCACCTCCCTTGATGATGTATCCGCCGGAAACCAGTTTGCCGTCCGGATAATCCTCCGGGGTCGTCACGCCGGAGATTGCCACATTCTTTCCGATGGTTACATTGTCCGGAATCACGGAGCCTTCTGCAACCGTTACCAGATCGAAGCAGTAAACCTTCTTATTATAGAGACTCTCCGCATATTCGCCCACGCCGATCTTACAGTTTTCTCCCACAACGGAATTTCCTGCAAGAATCGTCTTGTTCAGGCTGCTTCCCTTTTTGATCACACAGCCTTCCATGATGATCGAATCATGAATCTCAACGCCTTCTTCTACCACAACGCCCGGACCAACGACACAGTTGTACAGCTTTCCGTAAATCTCGGCACCATCGCCAATGATGCAGCGCTCCGTTACCGCATCCGCGGAAATGTACTGAGCCGGAAGGGTATCCGACTTGGTATAAATCTTCCAGTAGTCTTCGTAGAGGTTGAACACAGGAACGATGTCAAT
Organism: Lachnospiraceae bacterium; assembly: GCA_017472605.1. Lineage (GTDB taxonomy): Bacteria > Bacillota > Clostridia > Lachnospirales > Lachnospiraceae > Anthropogastromicrobium. The sequence goes on along the minus strand of JAFUPV010000035.1, from coordinate 50,880 downwards.
CAGCTCCATGTTCGCCTCCCAGTAGGAACCAAGGGTTCCAACATCCTTCCAGTAGCCGTTGTACTCGTAGCAGAAGACGCGGTCACCTCTCTGGTGGCAGTACGGAATGACGTGCATACCAAAGTCCAGATGAGGAATTTCTTTATTGGTCAGCAGCGCCTCACGCAGAACGGACCAGTTGAAAATGTAAATACCCATCGATGCCAGGTTGCTTCTCGGGTTCTTCGGCTTTTCTTCGAAATCAACGATCCGGCCGGTTTCATCGGTAATCAGGATGCCGAAGCGGCTTGCCTCTTCCAGCGGCACCGGCATTGCTGCCATGGTTACATCCGCATTGTTTGACTTGTGGAAGTCCAGCATTACCTCATAATCCATCTTATAGATGTGGTCGCCGCCGAGGATCAGAACATATTCCGGGTTATAGCTGTCTATGTAACGGATGTTCTGATAGATGGCGTTTGCGGTTCCGGTATACCAGTCGCTGTTCTGGCTCTGCTCATAGGGAGAGAGGATGGTTACACCGCCATAGTTGCGGTCCAGATCCCACGGAATACCGATTCCGATATGTGTATTCAGGCGAAGCGGCTGGTACTGCGTCAGTACGCCCACCGTGTCAACACCTGAGTTAATGCAGTTACTGAGCGGGAAGTCAATGATCCGGTACTTACCGCCAAAGGAAACGGCCGGCTTTGCAACTTCTGCCGTCAGGACACCAAGACGGCTTCCCTGACCACCGGCTAACAACATGGCTATCATTTCTTTTTTCACTACAAAATCACCCCTTATTCTGTCACTATTTCATCAGATCTTCTGCCACGGGCATGATCAGATGTTCAGCTTAACATAACTGTTTCACTCACTCCAGTATACCACGCTTTTCAGGAAATGTGAATAATAATAATAAATTTATTTTTGCCTTTTTCTTTTTTGGCAATTTTATACAATATGTATTGCTATCCGGTGGGGAAACGAGAAGAAAAAGCTTTACAAGAAAACGATTTTGAGTATACTTAAATTAGTACCGATTTGTACTGTTTCCGGATTTCCGGAACCAATTACAGCGATCCAATCAGAATTCAGTAAAATTTCTTGTCTGTCTGACAAGACTGGAGGAATATCATGTATCAGATCAACTTTGAAAAACCATGTCACATTCACTTCATCGGAATCGGCGGCATCAGCATGAGCGGACTGGCGCAGATTCTGCTGGAAGAAGGCTTCTGTGTCAGCGGTTCCGACGCAAAGGAATCTCCCCTGACGGATCATCTGGCCGATCAGGGTGCCAAAATCCGCTACCCGCAGGCAGCTGACAACATTCCAGACGATACTGACGTGATTGTCTACACCGCTGCGATCCACCCCGACAATCCGGAGTATGCCGCAGCCGTTTCCAGAAACATCCCGATGCTGACCAGAGCAGAACTGCTTGGACAGCTGATGCTGAACTACAAAACTTCTATTAATATTGCGGGAACACATGGGAAGACAACAACCACCTCCATGGTAACGGAAGTTCTCCTTGCAGCCGATCTTGATCCGACTGTCTCTGTCGGAGGAATCCTTCCCACCATCGGCGGAAACATCCGTGTCGGAAAATCCGGGCTCTTCGTTACCGAAGCCTGTGAATATACCAACAGCTTTCTTTCCTTCCACCCGACCGTCGAGGTAATTCTCAATGTAGAAGCCGATCACCTGGATTTCTTCAAGGATCTGGATGATATCCGCAGCTCTTTTGCCGCTTTTATCCGTCTGCTTCCTTCCGATGGTCTTCTGATCATCAACGGAGACATCAAAGATGTCAGCGAACTGACTGCCCATGCGTCCTGTCCGGTGATCACAGTCGGCCATGCAGCTTTCTGCGACTATCAGGCAGCCGACATCACCTATGATGCGCTGGCCCACCCGACCTTCCGTGTCATCCACAAAACAGAAGGGGATCTTGGTCTCTTCTCCCTGAATGTCCCGGGCGAACATAATGTTTACAATGCGCTGGCAACCATCGCCCTTGGCCGCTCTCTTCTGATTCCGACGGAATCCATCCGCGCCGGTCTCCTGCGTTTTACCGGAACCAAACGCCGTTTTGAGAAGAAAGGTGAGCTGAAAGGTGTTACCATCATTGACGATTACGCCCACCATCCCCAGGAGATTGCCGTTACGCTGAAGGCAGCAAAAAAATGTCCGTTCAACAAGGTCTGGTGCGTGTTCCAGCCCCATACCTACACCCGTACCAAAGCGTTTCTTGATGAGTTTGCCCAGTCTCTTTCCCTGGCGGACGAAGTCATACTCGCCAGAATCTATCCGGCCCGTGAAACTGACACCCTCGGCATCAGCTCTGACGACATCCGTCTGCGCCTCGAAGCACTTGGCACACCGGTTCACTATCTGGAAACCTTTGACGAAATTGAGAATTTTATTTTGGAAAATTGTGTCCCCAACGATTTGTTGATAACAATGGGTGCCGGAGACGTTGTAACTATTGGAGAATCTCTTCTAAATCTATAGTTATCCACATTATCCCCAATCTTATCCCCGAACTTTCCGTGGATAAGACTGGGGATTACTTTTTCTCTGAATGCAGATTAAGTAAATTCGTCGAAATCCCCCATTTTGCTAACTTATTTGCAATTTTCGCATTTTCGTTTACCATGTAAAACAAAAGTTATCCACATTATCCACATTTTTTATCCCAAAATCATCCACACCCCGCCACCCCTTTTCAAAAAAAAGAAAGTATGCTATAGTAAAAAAAACACACAAAATGTATAAGCAGGTGATCAATCATGGCAGTTCTTCAATTAGTTAACCGGATGACAAACGACTCCCTGATCCTTCCGGGCGTCTTCATCGACACCTATGTTCCCCATTCCAGAGGCGATGATCTCAAGGTTTTCCTCTATCTGCTCCGTCAATTAACAAAAGCAGATTCGGATATCTCCCTCGCCTCCCTTTCCGATTCACTGGAGCTTTCCGAGAAGGATCTGCTTCGTTCACTCACCTACTGGGAGAAAGCCGGAGTTCTCCAGCTGAGCTTCAACTCAGACCACATCCTGGAAGCGGTTGCGTTCCTCGATCCGGACGGGTCCCGTTCCCAGGAAGCGGGAAAAACATCTGCGCAGCAGCGCAGCACTTCTGCTGCTTCTGCGCCTGATTCCCACCCCTCTGACAGCGCTCCATCCTACGCGTCCCGCAAAGAAGCACAGCAGGTTTCGCGCCGGACACCAAGAGATCTGACGGCAAGAGAGACGGCTTCTCTGGAAAACGATCTGGATTTCCAGGGTTTTGTCTTCATGACCGAACAGAGCTTCGGCACACCGCTGTCACCGGATTCCGTGATGCGCCTCGGTTACTGGTATGTGAACTTCAACTGCTCCATCGATATTCTGGAATGTCTGCTGGAATACTGCGCGGTTCAGTGCCAGCCCGGTCAGCCTTCGTTCCGCTATTTTGACACGGTTGCCTCCGGCTGGTTCTCCGAAGGAATTACATCGTCGGAACAGGCAAGGGAATACAGCCAGGCAAAGAATTCTCTCGTCAGCGGCATCATGAAGGCCTTCGGCCTGAAATCCAAACGCGACCCGAATCCGTCGGAACAGGAGCTGATCCGCAAATGGTCCCGCGATTTTGGTTTTTCTCAGGAGATGATCCTTCTTGCCTGCACAAGAACGGCAGCCAATACCAGTTCCAACCAGTTCGCCTATGCCGACCGGATCCTTTCCGCCTGGAACCGGGACAAGATCACGACACCGGCCCAGGTCGATGCCGCCGATCTTCAGCACAGAAAGCGCAATGCAGCTCAGAAGCGCCCGGTAGAGATCTCACGAAGCGCGAAGCAATTCCACAACTTTGAGGAGCGTGATACCGACTATGAAGCACTGATCCTGAGTCAGCTGAGAAGTCAGGAGGACAAGCAGTAATCCTGCCGGAAAGGAGAATCCCATGGCACTGAAAAATTCCCAATATGACCAGATTATGCGAGAATACAGCCGCCGGCGTTTCGCTGCGATCCACGAGCAGCAGGACCGTCTGCAGAAGCTCTACGACAAATCTCCCCGCCTGGAGGAACTGACCTCACAGATCCAGTCCGCCAGCGCGGATCTGACCCGTGCCTCTCTGACAGGACCGGGCGGCGAAAGCGCCCGCTGCAGGGAACGCCTCCTTGCGCTTCGAAACGAGCGGGAGGATCTGCTGAGTCAGCTTGGCTGCACTCCGGCTGACCTGGAAGTCCGCTATACCTGTCCGGACTGTAAGGATACCGGCTACATCGGCAGCCGGAAATGCCACTGCTTCGAACAGGCTGGCATTGATCTTCTCTATTCCCAGTCTCACCTGCAGCACATCCTTCAGGAAGAAAATTTCAATACCCTGAAGCTGGATTACTATTCTCAGGATCCAAACCCGGAGCTGGGAGGAAAGAGCAACTATTCCTACATGCGCGACGTGGCAACCGAGTGTTACCGCTATGCCCGCTCCTTCAAGCCCGGCTGCGGCAATCTCCTATTCACAGGAACCACCGGTGTGGGAAAAACGTTCCTGACCAACTGCATCGCCAGGGAAGTGCTGAACCAGTGCTATTCCGTGATGTCCATTTCCGCCGTCGAGCTGTTTGAGCGGCTGGGAAGCGGATTTCAGGAAGACAGCGACAGCTGCGATTCCCAGTATATCCTGGACTGTGATCTGCTGATCATCGATGATCTCGGCACGGAGCTCATTACCTCGTTTACGGCCAGTCAGTTTTTCCACTGCATCAATGACCGGCTGCTAAACCGCCGCTGTACGATCATTTCCACCAACCTGAAGGTCAACGAACTCCGCACCGTTTATTCCGAGCGAATAGCATCGCGCCTTCTCTCCAGCTATCGGATCTTTCCGCTCTACGGAGATGACATCCGAATCGTCAAAAAATTCAGCAGGCCTTCAAGAAAGCCTTGATTCCAGTCGATAAGTATGGTAAAATGTGCGCGTCAGCTACAGTCATGCTTAAGATAGACATTAATGATTACCAATGTTCAAAAGATGGAGGAACTTATGTCAAACAAACCAAATCTCGATACGATTCCTTTCGGTACGCTGGGACTGATCCCGTTAAGCAGCTGTACCGCTCTCGGCAGCAAAGTGAATGACTACCTTGTGAAATGGAGAAATGATCGTGACAATGTTCACGCCTCCACAATCCATTTCAGCGATTACTGCAAAGACAGCTATATCATCAAAGCAAAAACGCCCCGTTTCGGTTCCGGCGAAGGAAAAGGTGTCATTGAGGAATCCGTCCGCGGATGCGACTTGTATCTGCTGGTTGATGTCTGCAACTACAGTCTGACCTACCCGATCGGTCGTTACACCAACCACATGTCTCCGGATGACCACTATCAGGATCTGAAGCGTATCATTGCTGCTGTTGAAGGCAAAGCAAGACGAATCAATGTGATCATGCCGTTCCTCTATGAAAGCCGTCAGCACAAACGCACCAGCAGAGAGTCCCTGGACTGTGCAATGGCGCTTCAGGAGCTGACCAGAATGGGTGTTTCCAACATCATCACCTTTGACGCCCACGATGCAAGAGTACAGAACTCAATCCCGCTTGGCGGTTTTGAAAGCGTTCCCTGTGTCTACCAGTTCATTAAAGCACTTCTGCGTGCCGAGCCGGATCTGATCGTTGACAGCAGCAATCTGATGGTAATCAGCCCGGATGAAGGCGGAATGGGCCGTGCAGTCCAGATGGCAAACTATCTCGGCGTAGACATGGGTATGTTCTACAAGCGCCGCGACTACACTACACTCGTTGACGGAAATAATCCCATCGTTGCCCATGAGTTCCTTGGAACCAATGTGGAAAACAAGGATGTTTTCATTCTCGATGACATGATTTCCTCCGGCGACAGCATCCTGGATGTTGCAAAGGAGCTGAAGCGCAGAAAAGCACGCCGCGTGTTCGTGGCTGCCACCTTCGGTCTGTTCACCAACGGACTGGACAAGATTGACGCCGCTTATGAGCAGGGCATCATTGACCGGATCCTGACGACGAATCTGATTTATCAGAAGCCGGAGCTGCTCTCCCGTCCGTACTATGTGGATGTTGACCTGAGCAAGTACATTGCATTAATCATTGATCATCTGAACCACAATGTTTCCCTGCATGATCTGCTGATTCCGACTGACCGGATCAATGCACTTTTAAGTAAGCACAGAGGGAAATAATCGTTTTCACTGATCACGCAGAAGAACCTGGCGGGCCCGGGTTCTTCTTTTTTTCTTCCGTCCATTGACTCCACCCCACTCGAATGGTATACTAAACAGAAGAAAACGCTGGACTATTTCCCGCAAAAAAATACTTCAGGAGGACTCAAATGAAAGAATTATCTCCGCGTTATTCCGGAATCCTGGCCCATCCGACCAGCCTTCCGTCTCCTTACGGCATCGGCGACTTTGGCAAAGGTGCCTACGATTTCATCAATTTTCTGGTAGGCGCCGGTCAGTCGATCTGGCAGATCCTGCCCCTTGGCCCAACCGGCTACGGTGATTCCCCATATCAGGCATTCTCCGCCTTCGCCGGACAGCCGCTTCTGATCAGCCCGGACGAGCTGGTAAAGGATGGTCTGCTGGAAGGAGATGCGCTCAATGATTATCCCCGTTTTTCCCCGGATCACATCTACTACGGCGATGTAATCCCGGCAAAGAACCGCATCCTGCGCCGCTCCTATTCCTACTTCAAGGAGCATGCGTCCGTTTCTGTTTTCGCTGCATACCGCCAGTTCTGTGAGGACGAGGCGCAGTGGCTGGATGATTACGCTCTTTTCATGGCCGGAAAAGATGCCCACGGCGGCAAGTGCTGGCTGGAATGGGAAGACGATCTTCGCGATCCGGACGAAGCGATCAAGGAAAAATGGAACAAGAAGCTGGCCGATGAAATTGCCTACTACAAATACATCCAGTTCCTGTTCTTCCGTCAGTGGAACGCACTGAAATCCTATGCAATGATCAATGACATCAATATTGTCGGCGATATCCCGATCTTTGTTGCTCTGGACAGTGCTGATGTCTGGGCAAACCGCGATCTTTTCCTGCTGGATGAGGAAGGTTACCCCACAGTTGTCGCAGGAGTTCCGCCGGATTACTTCTCCAAGACCGGTCAGCTCTGGGGCAATCCGCTCTATGACTGGGATTACCATAAGAAAACCGGTTATGAATGGTGGATGCGCCGTCTGCAGGGACAGCTGCGCATGGTTGACTACATCCGCATCGACCACTTCCGCGGTTTTGAGCAGTTCTATGCAATCCCCTACGGCTCCAAGACTGCAATGACAGGTAAATGGATGCCGGGACCATGTGAAGATTTGTTCCTGGCCATGCAGAAGACCTTCGGTGAGGACATCCCGATCTGGGCTGAGGATCTTGGAATCATCACTCCGCCGGTTGAAAAGCTGCGCGATGACTTCAACCTGCCCGGCATGAAGGTTCTCCAGTTCGCTTTCGGAAACGCGAAGGACAACGACATCATGCCTCACCACTTTACTTCTTCCAACTGCATCTGCTACACCGGAACCCACGACAACGACACCACCTACGGCTGGTACCAGTCTCTGAAGCCGAAGCATCAGGACCGCATCCGCCGCTACTTAAACACCGATGCCAACATCGTCCACTATGACATGATCCGCGCTGCCATGAGCTCCATTGCCAAGTTCAGCATCTATCCGATCCAGGACATTCTTGGCTTCGGCAGTGACTGCCGGATGAACACACCTTCCGTTGCTGCCGGAAACTGGGCATTCCGTTTCCGCGCCGATCACCTGACGCCGGCTCTTGCCGCAAATCTGCGCCAGATGACCGAACTGTTCGGCCGCTGCAAGCCGCTGGTCGAGGACGACGAGGTTGATGAGAAAGAAGCTCTGGACGAGGAATATGGTCCGGATGCAAACAAGACGGATGTTGATTCATCTGCTGATAAGGGAGCTGCTGTATGATCCGATTTCTCTTAGTCGTAATTTTTGTTGTATCCTATCTTGTGATCGGATGCATCCCGGCAGCCGTTCTCTGGCTGATCGGCCAAAAAAATCCCGGTCTGAAAGACCGGGTGTCCTACCACATGATCCAGTGGGCATTCCATGTGATCCTGTTCTTAAGCGGTGTGAAGCTGACCGTCGAAGGTCAGGAAAAAATTCCGACCGACCGGCCGGTTCTCTATGTAGGCAACCACCGCAGCTTCTACGACATTATCATCAGCTACACACTGTTCCCGGGAATTACCGGTTTTGTCGCTAAGAAAGAAACGCTGAAAATCCCGCTGCTCTCCCTCTGGATGAAATACATCCACTGCCTCTTCCTTGACCGTGAAAACATCAAGGAAGGCCTGAAAACGATTCTGGCAGGCATTGAGAAGGTGAAAAGCGGAATCTCCATCTGCATCTATCCGGAAGGCACAAGAAGCCGCAGCAACGACGAGCTGGAAATGCTGGACTTCAAGGAAGGAAGCCTGAAGATTGCGGAAAAGAGCGGCTGTCCGGTCATTCCGGTTGCCATGCTCCGCACGGCTGATATCTTCGAGAACCACTTCCCCCGTGTCTGCGCAACCCATGTCCATGTCCGCATCGGTGATCCCATCGATCTGAAAAGTCTGGATCGGGAAAGCCGCAAGTTTTCCGGTGCCTACACCAGAAACGTGATTCTTCAGATGCTGACTGAAATGAAAGACACACAGAATTCCTGATCTGCATCATCGAATCCGCAAGGCTGTGTACCGGCCGTACCGGCCTTTACAGAATCCATGGCCGGTTTCCAATTGCACAATTTCTGAAAGCCCAGGCGTCCCGCACAGCGGATTGACGCCTGGTTTTCTTTTTCACAGATCAGATAAACCGTTTCAATCCCATACCGTTCCTCCAACACCGCAAGCAGCGATGCTGCGCACTTTGTCGCCAGACCTTTGCCCCGGGCTCGGGGCAGCAGCGCGTAGCCAAGAAAATACCCCTGCAGAGAATCACACGAATTCTCCTCAGCCGTCACATCCGGCAGCTCTTTCCATTCCAGTCCGAGGCGTCCGAGAAACCGGTCATTCTCATCTGCAATAACCCACATCGCCGGTTCATCCAGCTCATACACTTCCCTCCGATAGGCCTGGAGCCAGTCCTGCCAGTCCTGCAAACGATGCGCTTCCCTGCATACAGATGTCCCAGCGGATCCAATCCCACCGGAATCGAAACGTTCTCCCAGCGGATAGGGCAAAAAGCGCTTTACCTCCCGGTCTTCATACAGCTGTTCCATGCCTTCCAGATCTTCTTCCTTCATCTCACGCAGACACCATCCTTCGCCCTTCAGGATCACCGCTGCCTCGCCATGAAAACGGCACCAGACACGTTCTGCGTAGTCCGGCGTCACCGCCTCGCAGTCCTCCGCAAGATAAGAAACCCCAAACCAGAGTGAGTACTCCGGTTCGGGGCCAGTGATTCCTATGATCGGTTCCTTCTGCTGCCGATTTCTCGCCTCTGAGGGCTCATCTGTCAGCCAGACAAACCGGGATTCGTCTGCGTAACGCCTAATCAGCATTTCTCCGGTTCCGGATAGTCAACACCAAAGGTTTCTACCGTTACCGTCTTCATGCGCTGCGGCTCCAGCGGGCGGTCAGACCAGTCCGTTGCGGTTTCTGCGATCTCATTTACATGCTCCAGGCCTTCGATTACCTTACCGAAACCGGCATAAGCGCCGTCCAGATGGGGAGAAGTCTTGTGCATGATGAAGAACTGACTTCCTGCTGTGTCAGGCATCATGGTGCGGGCCATGGACAGAACGCCAGGTGTGTGCTTCAGATTGTTGACAAATCCATTCTGTCTGAATTCACCCTTAATGCTGTATCCCGGGCCGCCCATTCCGGTTCCTTCCGGGTCTCCGCCCTGGATCATGAAGCCGTTGATGACACGGTGGAAAATCACGCCATTGTAGAAACCGCTCTTAACAAGGCTGATGAAGTTATTTACTGTGTTCGGTGCGATTTCCGGATAGAGTTCCGCTTTCATCACTGCACCATTTTCCATTTCAATTGTAACAATTGGATTTTTCTTTTCCATTTCTGATTCCTCCATAATTCTTCCTGAAATTGATTCCCATCAGAAGCCTCTGCTTCCGCCATGACCTCCGCCGCTCTTTCCGCCGGAGAAACCGCCTCCGCCGCCTTTTCCGCTCCTTGATTCGGTTTCAATCTTACGCTTCACTACCGTGGTATTGATGAACACATCATCCCGATGACGGATCTCCAGACGGCCATCCTTCATGTAAACACCGGAGGACGGTTTCTGATCCCCGTTTCTTGTGGCGATCAGGATGCCGGTAATCAGCGCACCGCCTGCCAGACCGATCACAACACAGATCAGCCAGTTCACACCCGCCGGCTCTGCATGGAGACTGGATGGGCTGTCATAGTTATCACCCAGATCTACACCAGCATAGTAGACGCAGCAGTCCAGGAATTCTCTTGCCGCATCGTAATACCGGCCGCTTCGCATCGGACTCTCCAGCGCATCAAGAATGCAGTCGCCTTCATAGTCGGTCAGCAGATAGCCTGACGCTTCTTTATTATACTCATATACGGTATATTCCCGCTGGTACATGTCGATGAGGAAGATGATTCCTTCTCTTCCGCTGCCTTTTCCGAATCCGTTCTCCAGCAGATAGCTCCTTGCATAGTCCGTTCCTGCTTCATTGGTATCCTGATCGACCGTAACAATAACCAGATCGGCGCCAATCTCATCTCCATAGGACGCACAGTCCTCTTCCAGCTGGCGGATCTCCGATTCCTCAAACAACCAGGCTCCGTCATCCACCCAGGAACCGGATGCAAATACCGCATCAGCGTCGTTTGCACCAGATCCGGTCAGAAAAACATCCCCCAGACCGGTCAGCAGGATTCCGAACAGCAGGAGCAATATGGTACGCTTCCATTTCATCTGATTCTCCCTCATAGCACAATCCCCCAAATCAAACCGGCAAGCACTGTCACGACAGCCGAGCAGATACCAAAACATGCAGCTGCCCGTCCCGGATCCACGGGAAGTGAACCGATCCGGCGTCCTGTCTGACCGTTTAAGTAGAGCTGCCAGTTCTTATTCTTGTAGCGGTAACTGAGCACCCAGACCGGAAGCATGGCATACTCCTGCTTTCGCTTGCCGAGACGGGTATTGCAGGAAGTAACGTTTACCGTTGCATAGCCCTGCATCGTGTCTCTGGTGGCACGCTCTGCATAGCTCTTCGCCCTCTCCCTTGCACGCGGCTCCAGCTGAGACGACTCAAAATTGGTCCGTTCAGCCATGTAGCCGGAAAGATAGGGCATTTCAAACGCTTCCAGCTTTTCATAGGAAAACGGTTCCAGCCGCTCCATCGTATCGTCCGGCATCTGTTTGGAAGCGTCTACCGGGATCCGGTCGAAAGACGTTTCCGTGTCTCTGCGAAGGCGGAAATGATCTGTGTAGGTATATTCATAGCTGCCCTTTCGCTGAGTACGGACTCTTGTCGCCGACGCTTCCATATGTACCGACGCATCGAAATCGTAGAGCCAGTACGGCACATAGATTCCATTGATGCTCTCCAGCGTATTTTGACTGTAAAAGCCCTTCGGCGTAAAGAAACCGCTCTTTGTCCAGTCACGGAACTGCTTTTTCGCCTCCTCTTTTCCGATTGAAAAAGGAATCAGCAGATCCGGCTTATATTTTCCGGAAAGTCTTGTCTTCAAAATGGAAGGACTTCCGCAGAAGGGACAGATTGTCGCTGCCGTGTACGCGTCCGTTACCAGCTCACCGCCGCAGCTGCTGCACTGAAACTGGGAAGTCTCTGCGTCCTGTGTTTCGGCTTCACTTGTCTCCTCCTCGCCGGCACCGTCTGTCTCCTCCTCGCCAGCACCGGCTGCCTCCTCCTGGAGATCCTTTAACGCAACCCTGGTCTCGCAGTATGGACATGCAAGAAATTCGCTGCCTTCTTCGTATACCAGCGATGCACCGCATCCGGGACACTTATAATTTTTTACCATACACATTCTCCCTGTGGGGAACGCACCTGGCGGCACGTCTCTGCAGGGCATTATCGAACCCCATACATTTACCCTGCTCTTTACTTATAGTACCATTTCCTGACGAATGTGGCAAGCAAATCTGAAAAAAAAGCATGACACCAGGTCATGCTTTTTTTCCAATCTCATTACCAAATACGACATTCTATATGTGCTATAAGAAAAGGTACGTGTAATAGAAATTATTTTTTGTTCAACGGTTGCTGACGTGAAGCTCCTGTCAAAAAATGCTCTTATCGAACAAATGCGTTCTTCGGCATTACAGCTTTACAACGTTAACAGCCTGCGGTCCCTTAGCGCCTTCGATTACATCGAACTCTACAGCAGCGCCTTCCTCAAGAGACTTGAAGCCTTCCATCTTCAGACCAGAGTAATGAACGAAAACATCCTTGCCGGACTCGTCAGAGATGAATCCATAACCCTTCTGATTGTTGAACCACTTAACAGTACCCTTGTTCATAATGATACCTCCAAATTAAATTGAAATTGCCAAGCCCGTAGGCTCAACATGGAGTATCATATCACATTCGGTGGTGAGTGTCAACGATTTTTCCCATTTGAGTCAACACTCGTTGACACTTTTGTATACACGCGTTCGTCCCTGTTTTCCTCATTAATTCCCTCTGTTTTTCCGGAAGAATTTATGAAAATATTTATATTTGGTTCGATTGACAGCCCCTGTATTCTCTGCTATAGTGTTACTATTATACTCTGCTCATTCCCGGCTTTTGCCGTCTGAATGGCATGCAGATGTTACAGGAGGTTTTATGAACATCTTTTCCACACTCAATGTGCTGCGGGAAATGACTCCGGATGATTTCGGTTTCGACTATGCCCAGCGCGTCCCCATCGTTTCCATCGTCTTCATGATCCTTGGAATGATTCTGGCAATCGCCGTTCCTGTTTTCGCTTTCATCTGGCTCAAACGCCGCTATAAGCTGGAACCGACCGTTGCCCTGTACAGCCTTGTTGCCTACATGCTTGGCGGCTACCTGCTTCCCAACGTTCTGGGAATCGGCCTTCAGTGGATCGACCTGCAGACCGGGATTTTTTCCGCCAACGAGATCGTCTACTACCTGCTGATCTCCCTGCTTTCCGCCGGCCTGATGATTCTTTCCATCTGGCTTGGCATGAAAATGCTCTGCACACGCGGTCCTGTTACCTTCGGCAGTTCCCTCCTCTTCGGTGTCTGCCTGCTGATCGTCCCGCTCTGCACCCAGACAATCACAACCCTCGGTAACTATTTCGCTGTTTCCCAGACAGTAAATAACGGCGGTCTGTACGATGTCATCAACACCATGATCACCGAATCCGGTTCTACCGAGGAAGAAGTTGCCGGTCTGCTGGACGCAATCCAGTTCCTGGTTGACGGCGAGACCATCTACTATCTGATGGTTGCTCTGGACGTGCTTCTCCTGATGCCGATCCACATCAGCGCATGTGTGATCTACGGCGGAATCGCCGGAAAACAGCTTCCGAAAACCTACGGCAAATTCGTCTTCATCATTGAAGGGCTCTATGCAGCCGCCATGTTCGTCCGTTACATCGGAGTCATCAACTCCGTTTATCTCTCCGAACTGCTTTACCTTACTGTAGCAGTCATTTCCGTCATGACCACCTACCGCATTGCAAAGCAGACCATGCCGGATCAGCTGGCAAAGCTGTTTGGCAAGCCGGATCCGGTTCTTACCGGAAAAGCGGAAGAAAATCCGCACAAAATGCCGAAAATTGTAATGCCGAAAGATTGATAAAATCCCGCCGATCCCATCCGGTACCTGTAAGTACCCTGGATGAGGATCGGCGGGATTTTTGTTGTTTCTACATCCGAACGTGCCAGTGACACATTCGACCGGATTTTGTTTGAAATAACACGTTACCGTCCAAACGCCTTCTTTGCTGAAACCTGAGGCTGACTTTCTGTCTGCTCCATCAGGCTGCTGAGAACTGCGCTGAGAGCAAAGCCGCAGATGACATCAATGACGGAATGCTGATCGATGAACATGGTGGAAAGGCAGATGAGAACGCCGAGAACACAGGATGCCGCAGTCAGAACACGGAACCGCTTCAGCTCTTTGGAACGGAGCAGCACCAGACAGATTCCGACGGTGCTCGACACATGGATGCTGGGACAGACATTGGTCGGCGTGTCCACAACACGCAGAAGATTTACGATCTGATTGCAAAGATTGTCGTTTGCAATCGGCTCACGAAGCTGAAGTCCGGTCGGAAACAGCCAGTAGATCAGAAGGCAGATCGACATTCCTCCGAAAATAACCTTGCAGCACTTAAAATAGTCTGCTTTGCTGTACCGGATAAAGAACAGCAGCATTCCCGGCACAAACAGATACCAGAGAACGTAGGGAATGATGAAATAACCATTATAGGGAATGAAATCGTCCAGACGACAATGAACATAGTATTCCGGTGCGCGGAACATCTCAAGAAGACCGAAAATCGGGAAATAAATACAGAAATAACCGACTGAAACAAGAAGCGGATACTTCTGAATCAAGTTTTTAATCTTAGCTGTTATCTCTTTACCTTGCATAATACTCTCCTGTTGGCTTGACTCATTGTTACGTTATCGATTATAGCCAATTCTTTCTTAATTTACAAGATGCATCTGTTAGATTTCCATTGATCTTTTCTTAATATTTTATTACATTTTGCCCAAAAGTATTCCATCACAATCTTTTACAGCCACTCGTAATCACCGCCGGTCAAAGCCAGACTGAGCAGCTTATCCATCATTTCCACCTGCTCCTCGCCTTCGACAATCTGGAGAAGCTTCGCTGTCTCCACATTCAGCGTCAGTTCCTCATCCGGGCCGATTTCCGGATCCATCTCCTTCTCACAGGTTGGACAGACAATTTTCGGTTCGGTATGAAGTGACAGAAAACGGTCACCGCAGACGCTGCATTCATAGAAACCGCAGCGTTTTGTTCCATCAGGTACAAAATACATTGCATTTCCTCCTTTTGCAAGTGCCCTGCACCTGCATCGCATCAATCCGTATAACATAAAAAAGCACCAACCCCGAAGCACATATGTCTTCAAAATCAGTACTTTCAGTGCGCCTCCAGGGGCTCGAACCCTGGACACCCTGATTAAGAGTCAGGTGCTCTACCAACTGAGCTAGAGGCGCGTTCCTTTTGTCTCTCGACATGATGTATTATAGTACAGAGGGCGGAAAATGTCAACCATTTATTTTCAAAAAATGACTAAATTTTATACTTTTATGAACAATTCACAAAAGAGCCCTCTCATATGGTGGATTTATGTGAATCGTTTATAAATTTATCCCTTTTCCTTCCTGGAACCATCAGCAAGCCAGAAGGAAACACTGCTTATGCAGCACCCATTCCATCAAAACGCTCTGTACCAGATCCCCCTGCGGTCCGACATTTCCATTTGGGATCCTGTCCAAATCGCAGGGGGCTTTGTATTCATCGAATCAAACCGGTCAGATGAACATGTTCTTCTCCAGTTCCTCTCTCGGCAAAAACGGCGCCAGATCCTCCAGCGGCGGACTGACAAGCGTTCCGTCCTCCAGACGCTTCGTAGAGCTCTTGGGCTCGAAAATCTGCTCCGTGGAAACAAAGACTTCACAGAACACCGGACCGTCAACCGCAAGTGCCTGGTCAACCATTTCTTTCATCTCAGCATTGCTGTGCGCGGAAAGGTAACGATAGCCAAAAGCAGCAGAAAGCTTCTCATAGCTTGGGAAGGACAGATCACTGCTCTCCGGACCGATTCCCACCTTCGTATGATGGCCAAACAGATTATTCTGGGTCTGGCGGATGGAATGATAGCCCTGATTGTTAATGAGAAAGATCTTCAGCGGAAGCTCATTGGTCAGGACGGTCTGCATTTCCTGCAGATTCATCATCATGCTGCCGTCTCCCTCAATGCAGATGGTCGGCTTCCTGTCGTTGGCAATGCAGGCGCCAATGGCTGCGGGCAGGCCATATCCCATGCTGGCAACCGCACTATTAATTAAGAAACGTCCGCCTTTCTGGATCACATAGTTGTGACTTCCGACTACACATGCACTTCCGTTGCTTACTACAGTCAGGTTATTTTCCGGAAGACTGCTGCTGAGGTACTTGATGAATGCATATACGTTGGCATACTGACCGTCTTCTTCCCAATGCTTTGGCTGTGTTACCGGATAGTTCTTCTTCCAGTTCTGGCAGATGGTGATCCAGTCTTCTCCTTTAAATACCGGCTCCTTCAGACGGGAAACCAGCTTTGTCAGGAATTCTTTCGCATCTGCATGGATGGGCAGATCAACATGGATCGTGTGCTTTTTCAGCTCCGCCGGATCCGCATCTACCATCGCCACATAGGCAGCCCGTGCCCAGCCCTTCCAGTTATAGCTGACCTGACGAATGGAAAGACGGCTTCCTACAGAAAGAATGAAATCTGCATTCTGGACTGCAAAGTTACCAGGACGGTCTCCCATGTTTCCGCCGCGGCCCACATAGAGCGGGTGGGCATCCTCTATGGCATCAATGGAATTCCAGCCGGTTACAACCGGGATCCCAAGCAGTTCAACAGCCTTTCTGAACTCCGGATAACCTTCGGAGAGACGGATTCCGTTTCCCGCATAGAACACGGGACGCTTTGCGCTGCGGATTTTTTCAATCACGGCATCGATCTGTTCCATCGGCGTTTCCGGCGGAAGCTGCCCTGCATCCTCTGCCGGATCATAGCCCTTCAGATCATCCGTTTCAATGATCGCTCCCTGGAAATTAACCGGAATGTCGATCCAGGAAGGACCGCGGCGTCCTGTCATGGCGAGATGGAAGCCCTTCTCCAGCGCATAGCGAATCTGCATAGGATCCTCGATCATTGTCGCATATTTGCACATGCAGCCGACGGCTTTTGTGATATCGAATTCCTGATCGCCGACAGCGCGAAGAGGAAGTCCGCCGGTAAACTGCTCCGTGTAGCGCGCCGTTGTATCGTAGCGAACCTGACCGGAAATAATCAGCATCGGCACAGAATCCAGCCAGCCTCCCACAACACCGGTAATGGCATTTGTACCTCCCGGACCTGTCGTGACACAGACAGCCGCAATGCGGTTATTCACTCTGGCATAAGCCTCGGCTGCGATCGCGCATGCCTGTTCATGGTGGTTATAGGTACAGGTCAGACCTTCTTTGTGGCCAAACGCATCGTTGAGATGCATCGCGCCGCCTCCCGTTACGGTAAAGCAGTCTGTAATGCCTCTGTTCACAAGAAAATCTGCTACATAGTCTGCAAGTCTCTGTTTCATATCTACCTCTTCCTCCGCCGGATGGCGGTCATTTCTTATCATGCGGCAGCTGCTGCATGGCAATTATTTGCTGCAATGCGGCAGGTCCGAACTCACCGCTGCCGGATCCGCCGCATTCTGTTTATGCCGGCAGTCTGTCACTGCCGGATTCTTTTCAGGCTTCCAGTGCTTCCATGATTACCTGTGCCATGTAATCAATCATTTCATCGGTCATGCCCGGATACACACCTACCCAGAAGGTATTTTCCATGATGAAGTCGGTCATGGCCAGATCACCGGACACGCGGTACGCATCGGTGCCGCGAATGGAATCAAAGCAGGGATGTTTAATCAGATTGCCGGAGAACAGCAGTCTGGTCTGCACATTATGCTCTTCCACATATCTGGTCACGCGGTTGCGGTCGATTCCGCTTTCCGGTTTTACGGAAATCAGGAAACCAAACCAGGACGGCTCGCTGTTTTCTGCCGGCTCAGGGAGAATCAGACGGTCAGCTGCCGGTTCCAGTGCTTTGCGCAGACGATCCCAGTTATGGCGTCTGCGTGCAATAAAGGACGGGAACTTTTTCAGCTGTTCACAGCCGATGGCTGCCTGCATGTCCGTTACCTTCAGATTGTAGCCGAAATGGCTGTATACATATTTATGGTCATAGCCCGCCGGAAGCTGACCATACTGCCCGTCAAAGCGGTGACCGCAGAAATTGTCACGTCCGGACGGACAGATGCAGTCGCGTCCCCAGTCACGGTAGGACAGGATCAGCCGGTGGAGCAGCGGATTGTTGGTATAAACACAGCCGCCCTCTCCCATGGTCATGTGATGGGGCGGATAGAAGCTGCTTGTTCCGATGTCGCCCCAGGTTCCGCTGAATTTCGTCTCTCCGTCAATGGTGTAGGTGGTTCCAAGCGCATCACAGTTGTCCTCAACCAGCCAGAGCTGATGCTTCTCACAGAACGCCTTTACCGCCTTCAGATCAAAGGGATTGCCAAGGGTATGGGCGATCATGACAGCCTTTGTCTTTTCGCTGAGCGCTGCTTCCAGCTTTGTTACATCGATGTTATACTGAGGTACCGTCACATCCACGAAGACCGGAACGGCACCATACTGCAGGATCGGGGTCACGGTAGTCGGAAAACCGCAGGCTACGGTGATTACCTCATCTCCTCTTTTAATCTGACGCTCACCCAGCTCCGGCGCTGTCAGCACGGAGAAGGCAATCAGATTCGCGGAGGATCCGCTGTTGACCAGATGGGCGAATTTCACGCCGATCCACCTGGCAAACTCTTTTTCAAACTCGTCCGCAAAACGACCGGTCGTCAGCCAGAAATCCAGCATAGAATCGGTCAGACTGCACATTTCCTTCTCATCAAACACGCGGGACGCATAGCTGATGCGATCCCCCGGTACAAATTCCTTTTTCTTTTCTTTAAACTGGTGATAGTATTCCGTCACCAACGCCTTAATCTCTTCTCTTGCCTGTGCTTCACTGTTCCAGTTTGGCATGTTGGCTCCTTTCCATTTCATCGATATCCATCAATCCACTGCACACGCGCCTCCCGTGCGTTTGCATACACGTTTGCACGCACGTTTCCATACACTTCTGCAGTCTCATTGTTCTCTTAATTCAACCTGCTTTTGTGCCGGTTCTCACGGTTTTTTCTCCATCGAGGCAAGAAATTCCCCGATCTGCAATTCCATGCAGCCGGAAACATCGCCGCCGCTCATCCAGCACTTGCTCCACTCGACTACTTTCTCAACAGCCGTATCCAGGTTCCATGCCGGTTTCCAGCCAAAGACGTTCTTTAACAGGGAGCAGTCCAGCTTGAGGAAGTTCGCCTCGTGGGGTCCTTCAACGCTTCCTGTGGTCCAGCGCATGCCATCCTGCCATTTGTTCACAAACAGCTCCACCAGCGCGCCGGTAGTAAAGCAGTCACACTCGTCCGGTCCTACATTGTAATATCCGGCATACCTGCTGTCCTCTGCCTGCCTTGCCGCAATCATCAGATAGGCATAGAGCGGTTCCAGCACATGCTGATAAGGTCTGGTGGAACGGGGATTGCGGATGAAGATTTCCTTTGTGCTCATCGCCGCGCGGACACAGTCCGGAATGATCCGGTCCGCGGCAAAATCGCCGCCGCCGATCACATTTCCCGCTCTTGCCGTGGAAACAGGCAGCGTACATGCGCCATCCCGGTCGGTAAAGAAGGAACGGATGTAGCTGTGTGTTACCAGCTCCGAACAGGACTTGGAATTGGAATAGGGATCGTAGCCGTCCAGCGGCTCGTCCTCGCGGTATCCCCACACCCACTCATTGTTTTTATAGACCTTATCCGTCGTCACATTGAGGACGGATCTCACACTTTTTGATGTCATCTGATTCAGACGGACGCACTCCAGCAGATTCACCGTACCCATCACGTTCGTCTCATAGGTTCCTTTCGGATCCCGATAGCTTTCACGGACAATGGGCTGAGCCGCCAGATGAAACACGACTTCCGGCTGCACACGCTCAAAGGTCTCCTGAAGCCGGGCAAAATCCCGCACATCACCGATGACGGAATCCACCAGCCGGTCAATTCCGGCGATTTCATAGACACTTGGAGACGTGGGAGGCTCCAGCGAATAGCCGGTAACCTGCGCGCCAAGCCCGGTCAGCAGCTTGCACATCCAAGCGCCTTTGAAACCGGTATGTCCTGTTACAAGGACACGCTTTCCTTTATAAAAATCCAAAAATCCAGGCATTCTTTCCATGGCTCCTTACTTGCGAATCTCTTACAAACGATTTCGTCTTTATTCGTTCCACACCTTCCAGGGCGCCTCATTCGCCGCCCACAGCTTCTCCAGCAGATCCTTCTCCCGCTTATTGTCCATGCACTGCCAGAATCCGGTATGGCTGTAGGACATCAGCTCCCGCTCTGCAGCCAGA
Source organism: Lachnospiraceae bacterium (assembly GCA_017472605.1). Classification (GTDB taxonomy): domain Bacteria; phylum Bacillota; class Clostridia; order Lachnospirales; family Lachnospiraceae; genus Anthropogastromicrobium. Next base: position 30,629 of record JAFUPV010000035.1, on the reverse strand, counting down.
CGCTCCAGCGGTTCCTGCTCAAAGACGGTGCTGTCGCCTTCGATGTAGTCAAAAATGGCAGGCTCGAGCACCATGTAACCGGCATTGATCTGGGCACCGTCTCCGCTGTTCTTCTCACGGAACGAGTAGACCGCATTATCCCCGCCGATGCTCAGCACACCCTTCTGCTGCTTCTGCTGCACAGCAGTCAGCGTCGCAATCCTTCCGTGGGCCTTGTGGAACGCCAGAAGGTCATTGACATTCACATCGCAGACTCCATCTCCGTAGGTCATCATGAACGGCTCGTTGCCTATGTAGGGCTGCACGCGTTTGATCCGTCCGCCGGTCATCGTGTTGAACCCGGTATCCACCACCGTCACCTTCCACGGTTCCGTGTGCTGATTGTGAACAATCATCCGGTTTCCTTCCGTGAAATCAAAGGTAATGTCCGAGGTGTGCAGGAAATAGTCCGCGAACCATTCCTTGATGATGTGCTGCTTGTAACCGGCACAAATGATAAACTCCTTATATCCATAATAGGAATAACTTTTCATGATATGCCAGAGGATCGGCATCCCGCCAATCTCAATCATTGGCTTTGGTTTAAATTCCGATTCTTCGGAAAAACGGGTGCCGAGGCCGCCAGCGAGAAGTACGACTTTCATTTTGAAAATTCCTTTCGTTCTATTGGAATGTATGTCAAAAACAAATGATTTGTTGGGACTATGGAAAGTATAGCATATTGGGCGGATTCTTGCAACCGGTTCGACCCGCTGAAGCATGGAAAAAGTTCCCGCAGATGTTATGATCTGCGGGAACCTGTAAGCATCCGTTTTCAGGGATCCTTTTGTTAATCCCAGTTATTGTAAAGAAGCTTATCGTCATAGAACTCGGATTTCATTGCCATTTGTTCATTAATATAGTCAATTCCAAACTTCTCTGCCAGTGTCTGTTCACCGGAGAACAGATTGGTTCCAAGGGCAAGACGCTCCCCTTCGATTTCCACACCCAAAGCCGCCAGCGTAGTCGGGAACAGATCCATGACTGTAAACTGCCGATTCTTCGTCATCTCTGTTTCTGCATCCGCATTGATAAAACAGTTATAGATCCGGCGCTGGTAATCTGCAGGCATCTCGCTGATGATTCCGGTTGCCATGGTTATGTGGTCACCGGAAAGAATAACGGTAGTATTCTTGTAGAAATCCTGTTCCTGGATCCACCGGACAAATTCCATCACCTGCCTGCTGGAACAGGCCAGTGCGTTTTTATATGGTGTATCAAATTCATCGGTACAAAGCTCGCAGGTATATCCGTCCGGGAAATGCGTGTCTACTGTCAGCATGGTGACATTGAAAGGTTCTTCCTGTGCTGCCGCATTCAGAATCATTTCTTTCGCGATATCAAATAGCCTTTTATCTTCATATCCCCAGAACACTTTATATTCTTCCGGTATTTTACCTTCCCGCATTGCCCAGCCGTAATCCAACAGCTCATAGCTTCCGTGCTGGGAGAAATAGTTATTCCGTCCACCGAACACGGCATCAGAACCGATCAGAAGGTAATTATGGTAACCTGCTTCCTCCATCAGATCGCCAAGCGAGGTTACACCAGGAAAGAATTCTGCGTATTCGCCCATGTTATTGGAGTCAATCGGCAGCTTCAGCGGAAGTCCTGCCGTCTGTCCAAACATTCCGGCAATCGTCCATCCGGTACTGGTTGCTTCTGTTGCGCCTCCTGCAAGCGTCTCATCATCGGAAAACGAAACATTTTCTTTTGCCAGTTCCATCAGTTCCGGAATCATATCCTTCTCAAAAGCACCTCCATTTTCCACGGAAGAAAAAGAAGTTTCCATGGATTCCAGATAAATGTAAATCAAATTGCGCTTTTCTTTTGGCCAGGTCAGCAGAGAAGCATCCGGAATCACATATTCCTCCTCGATCCATGGAGAAGTATTTCCCTGCGTCGTAAAATATTCAATCACAGGATACTTCTGACAAATCCTGTATGTCCCCCAGCCGAATGTAATGACTGCAACAGCAACAATCACACCAAAGGGAACATGCCATGTCAGAAACGGCTCCCCACTGACTTTTGTCTTTTTCTTCCACTGTACCTGAAGAAACAGCTTCCTTCCTGTCTTCTTTTCCCTCTTCTTCCGGAAGGAACGCTCCATTCCAGGGAGGATCATGATTCCAACCACAAGAAGCATGACTGCCAATGCAGGAAACAGGCAGACTTTGATAAACTGAACAATTGTACTCGAATCGGTACCAGACAGCGGCACTTTCAGATGGAAGATAATTTCGTCAATTGAAATCCCGCCAAACAATCCAAGTGCCCATGTGCCCGCTTTTTCAATCAGAACCCCCAGCCCCAGTAACAATACAATGAAAACACTTACAATGGTTTTCATGATTCTGCGCATTCGTTTCATCTGGTATCAGTTCTCCTCTTTTCCCTGATCTGCATCATCTTCCTTAATTGAGATTTTCAGAAATGATGATACCACCTTCAAGGCGTATCCCATAAAGATGGAAACAATACAAACGGTAACCAGGTATGACACTGACATAAACTGGTCGCTTACATGGATGCCGGAAGCAAAAGGAATATCCGATTTCATCAGCTTGATAATCAACATAGCGATTGTCATGTCCAGTATCGTAAATGCACCATACAATTTCACATAGCGCCACACGTGAAACGACGGTTCTTCTTTTCCGGTGATGCTGTCATAAACAAGAATTGACAGAAATGCCGGAAAAAATAATCCAATAAATTGCAGCATTTTTATCCTCCTTACTCTTTTTCATTCTCATATTGTACTTCAACGGTTATACTGTTGGCAACTGCCAGATGCAGCTTTTTCATTAACAGTATGATCCATTTTCCGGTAAATAACCGCTGAAATGCCGCTGCCACATAGCGGTTCCCCAAAAGAAACAGAAGTAGCAGCGAAATTCCAAATGCAAATCCGATGTTAGACCAGAAATCCCATGAAATGATTTCGTATTTCCTTACGAGAGCCAACACAAATCCGTGCAAAACGAATACAGGATATGTATTCTTTCCAATTTCCGAAATCCAGCGGACTTTTCTGTTCGGTATAAACAGAAATAGAAATCCAATCCAGCAGGCTGCCATGAACATCACACATAACCGGATCCACGGTGTGTAGGAATCTGCAGAATAGGAAAATACAGCAAAAAAAACTTCTTTCGTAAAACTGTCATGAAAACATGTCACAAGAACGCTTACAAGAACACCTGCTCCGCACACAAATCGCAACCGCACTTTTTTTCTCTCATTCAGAACCAATCTTCCACATCCATGCCCTGCATAGTAGCCGGCAAGAAAAAACGGAAGAAACGAGATTGTCCGCAAGCTGGACATGCAGTATCCCAAATGAGGTTCAAATGGGGCAAGAAGCGCTCCAGCCACAGATATGGCCAGGATTACAATCTGTTTTCCCCGATCCTTCGTTTCAAAAAGTGGAATCATCAGTTCCATACAGATGATGGTCAACAGGTACCACAAATGCCAGTACGGATACATATACTGCGGCTCCAGCAGCTTTGACGGCTCTGTCACATTCGCTTCAAATACCAGATACAGCGACTGAAACAGGAAATAGGGCCAGATTAGATTGGAAAAAATCTTTTTTCGGTCATATACTGCAAAATAGCCAGTTACAAAGATAAATGCAGGCATATGAAAGGAATAGATTACCCGATACAGGCCGGATGCTTCCGGAACCTGTTCCAGAAAATGCCCGAAAAGCACAAAAAAGATTAATAGGAATCGAATATTATCAATCCGATATAGTCGTTCTTTACCCATAGTTCAGCATTGTCTCCCTGTCCTGCAAACATTTTATTGGTGGATTTTTTCCCGGGAATCCAGATATTGATTGATTCGTTTTGCCCCCCGGTTGATCCAATTGGCGATCCATCCGCCATCAACCAGGATTGAAAACCATCGGGAAACAAATGAATTGCCCAATAACACAATAATTCCAATAGACAAACCAGCTGCAATCAGCAGATTCACTCCCGTCGAAAACGGATAAATTTCCATTGTACGAAGCGGGAGAACAAGACATGCATGGAGGAGGTAAACAGAAAACGTGTTTTTCCCCAGATTAGACAGCAACGGAATCCGCCGTCCTGGAATCATCACCAGCAGAATGCAAATCCATCCCATTGCAATTATCAGCGTTTTCCATTTTATTTCCGGACCATAATTTCCTCTCGGATAGGAAGCCGATCCAAACAGGATATCTCCGGTTATAGCTTGATCTTTGGCAATCACCAGTACAAAATAAGCTGCCAATACACAGACAATACATTTTATGAATGCACCGTGAAACACGTTCCTGTTCCAGAATCTCTGCATTCCTTTATTATGTCCCAGATAATATCCGGCAAGGAAATACGGTAAGAATGTGAAATCCCGCATCAAAGACAGATACGCATCCATGTTTACATCATAGGGAACGATCAGAGCCATTCCGACAGAGATTCCGAAAAAGATTACCTGTTTCCACGTCTTGTCGGTATCAAACAGAGGAATTAACAGATAAAAACAGGTGATTACCTGCAGGAACCACAGATGCCAGAATGGATAAACGAATTGTATCCGCAGTTCTGACCCCGGATCCAGGACCCATGAATTAAATCCCAGATAGAGTAGTTGAAACACAAAGTATGGATAGACAAATTTTGTCAGAATTCTTTTTCTGTCAAACCGTGCGAAATACCCGGTCACAAACAGAAACGCCGGCATGTGGAAGGAGTAAATCGTGCGGTACAGCAAAGAGACATCCGGCATCAATGTAATCATATGTCCAAAAACAGTAAGAAAAATCAAGATAAAACGAATGTTGTCCATGCGATAATCCCGCTCTTTTTCCATGTCGCCATCACCTCTTTCCCACATCCTTCCGAAACACCGTAAAGAATATAATAACAGCATTTCCGGTTTCGTGTCAATGCTCTTTTATTTCCATTTTAAAAAGTGTCCGTTTTCTAAATCAACCATTGCAGAAGACGCAGCAGGAAACGCAGCAGCCACTGCCATACTCCTGTTGAGGCTGTCTCTATCCTCTTTTCGATTCCCATGTTTTCTCCTGTATCTGCGTTTTCTTGAACTTCCGTACTTCCTACCGTTTCTGCGCTTTCTTCGACTTCTGCACTTCCTTCGGCTTCCGCGTTTCCTTCGGCTTCCGTGCATTCTTCCGTTTCTGCACTTTCTTCGGCTTCTTCACTTCCTTCTGTTTCCGCGTTTCCTTCGGCTTCCGTGCGTTCTTCCGTTTCTGCGCTTTCTTCGGCTTTTGCACTTCCTTCCGTTTCCGCGTTTTCTTCGGCTTCCGTGCGTTCTTCCGTTTCTGCGCTTTCTTCGGTTTCTTTACTTCCTTCGGCTTCCGCGTCTTCTTCGGCTTCCGTGCGTTCTTCCGTTTCTGCGCTGCCTTCTACTTCTGCACTTTCTCCTGCTTCTGCGTTTCCTTCGGCTTCCGTACGTTCTTCCGTTTCTACACTGCTTTCCACTTCCGCATTTCCTTCTGCTTCTGCATTTTCTTCGGCTTCTGTACGTTCTTCCGTTTCTGCACTGCCTTCCATTTCCACATTTTCTTCTGATCCCCGATCAGTCTCTGTTTCACTGCCGCTTCCGCATACAATTACATTTAACTGATCGCATCCGGAAAAACATCCAAATCCAAAAGACTTTACCTGATCTGACAGGTATACCGTCTTCAGGGCGCTGCAGTTTCCAAACAGAAATTCAGGAATTGTCATTAGACTGTCAGGCAGCTTTACCTCCGTCAGAGATGAACATCCATAAAATGCGTAACTGCTAATACTGGAAATCGACTCTGGCCATTGAATTGAAACGAGGGCTGTACACTCGCCAAATGCATAGGTACCAATTGTCGGTGCCCCTTTAATTACCAGCTCACTAAGAGACGTACACTGTGAAAAAGCATTCGCAGCAATCCTTGTTACGGAAGACGGAACTGTCAGTTCTCTCAGTGATACACACCCCTGAAATGCTCCATCCCCCACTGACAGCAGCGTTTCTGGAAGAATCAGACTGGTCAGATTTCTGCACCCCATGAACGCATAGGCATCAATCAGCGTTATTTTTTCTCCGCAACCGATTGTCTGCAGACTGGTACAGCCTGCAAACGCCGCTGTACCAATTGTCTTCAGGCAATCTGGAACTGTAATCTCAGTAAAAGCGGTACAATTGGCAAATACCCCCTCTTCCAGTTTTGTCAGCGCAGACGGAAGTTTCACTTCCTGAAGCGCAGAACAGTCAGAAAACGCGTAAGTGCCAATTGTATGAACCGTTTCCGGTATCGTAATCCGCTCCACTGCCACATTGTAGCGAAACGCATTTGAGCAGATGGAAGAAACCGGATACCCGTTCAACTCAGAAGGAATAACCAGATCGCTTTCTGTCCCGATATAGCCAGTAATTGCAATCTGATTTTCCTGGATCCTGCAGCGATACATTCCAATCAATACATCTGTGATCTGATCAACCTCCGTTGTGTATACATACGGTACTGACTTATTCTGAGCATATGTCTCGCCGTAGCTGTCTTTATAAACAACCAGAGTTCCCCAACTCTTCCAATTGTAAAAAGACTCCGTATACATCGTTGTTACACTGACTGGAATCGTAATTTTCTTCAATCGTACACAGCCGGAAAAAACATATTGCCCAATTGTCCGAACAGAACTGCCGAAGGTTACACGTTCCAGAGCTGCACAGTCTGCAAAGCAGTAATCCGGAACCGATGTCAGGCTCTCCGGTAGTGCAATGCTCATCAGTGAGGTACACGCTTCAAAGCAATTACGTCCCAGATAAGTCAGTGACTCAGGAAGTGCAATGATCTGAAGACTTGAGCAACCGGAAAAGGCATGCATGGCAATTTGCGATACATTTCCAATGGTTATCTCTTTCAGCAACGTGCAGCCGGAAAAGGCTCCTTCACCAATTACTGTAACTGTATCCGGCAGGTAGACACTGCCAAGTGATGCGCAGTCATAAAATGTCTGATTCTCTATCACTCCCACTCCTGCAGGGATGGTTAGACAGTCCATCTCCTCTCCCAAACGGGAGCAGCCGGAAAAGGCTCCTGTTCCCAGCGTTTTCAGAGTGGATGAAAAAACAATCCCGGTTATATTATCACATTCCCGAAACGCATAATCACCAATCGACTGAACTGTTTCCGGCAGCGTAATCACACCGTTCAGACAATCACAGTCATAGAATGCCCACTCGTCAATCGATGTTACCGGACATCCATCAATCATATCCGGTATAACGAACCCGTTTCCATCTCCCTGATAGCCGGTGATTACCGCATAGCCATTCTCAATCTTCCAAGTAAACTGCTCTGTTTCAGCTTCGACTGATTCTGTCACCTCTGCAAAAACATTCTGTACCCAACAGGATTTCCAACCGTTTCCCAGGAGGAGCAGTCCTGTCATACCAATTATTTTCACGCTCTGCTTCCACAGTTTTCTCATTCTCTCTCCATTTCCAGATCGCACACCGTCTTTCCGTTTTTACGAGACAGATACGCATCTTCTGTATCTCCTGTTGAATGACTCAGTTAGTCCATGTAAACAAATCGTGCGGGATTTCTCCCGCACGTCAAGTTCTTATCTGACATATCCGCCCACTACGTTATACGTCACACCATTATAGATTGCAGTTCCGGTATAATTCCAGTTGACCTGTCCATTACTTACATAATATAATACGCCATTATTCACGCACAGACCAATGTAATTCCAGTCAAGCATTCCTCCTGCTACATAGAACCAGACTCCGCAGTATTTAGTCAGACCGGTAAAATTCCAGTCTACCTGTCCATTTCCTACATAGAACCACATTCCATTATTCTTACACAGACCAGTATAATTCCAATCAAGCATTCCTCCTGCTACATAGAACCAGGCACCGCAGTACTTCGTCAGACCAGTAAAATTCCAGTCCACCTGTCCGTTCCCTACATAAAACCACATTCCATTGTTTTTACATAAACCGCTGTAATTCCAGTCAAGAACACCACCGCGTACATAATACCAGACTCCGTTATACTTGGTCAGACCGGTAAAATTCCAGTTCAGCTTTCCATTTTCGATATAATACCAGGCTCCATTATATTTAAACAGACTGGTAAATCCGGTATTTACCTTTCCTGCCTCAATGTAATACCAGGTTCCTTCAAATTTAAGCAGACTGGTGAATCCGGTATTAACAACACCGTTTTCCACATAATACATGACATTGTCCTGAGTAACAAGTCCGGTATAGCTGCTCTGAATCGCGTTATCTACATAATAAACAAGCTGATTTCCCGTATCAACCAGACCATTCAGCTTTGCTTCGTTCTCAGAGGAATCCTTGAGTGCATAAGAACTTGCAGACATGGGATAGCTCTGCTGAAACGATTCTGTCAAATATTCATCATCACGGGTATGATTAGGGAACTCTGCATCAGACTTCATGAAATAAGTATAGCGTACTGAACTTCCAGCATCCCATGTAGTATCTACATTATAGTACTTTCCGGATACGGAAGCAATATTCCATGCATGATCTTCTGTCTCTCCGCTATTGTTTATACCGACTCCGGTAATCATTCGAACGGACACTCCGGCTTCCCGGCACATGCGGTAAAACAGAGATGTGTAACCCTGACATACCGCTTTTTTATTAATCATCGCTGCATAAGCAGAATGCTTCAGTGTTCCACTGTCGGTTGAATGGTCATAACTGACCGTGCTGCAGATAAAATCGTGAATTTCTCGAATTATTTCATCTTCTGGAAGAGATTTCAGGTTCATTTCTTCCACCTTGCTCGTAATGGCAGCACGCAGAACCGTTTCCTGCTCCGCGGTTGTACAGTATACAACTGTAAACTTCATCGTGATATAGTACTGACCGCTTCTGGTGTAATAGCTTCCGCTTGCTTTCCAGCTAAGGTAATCACTGCGAAGTGCGTCACCATCATAGGAACCGGATCCACTGTCACATGCAATCGCTCCCTGAAAAATCTCAGACATCATGGATGAAGACGGTTTGGAAGCCGACAGTAAACCGATGCTGACAGAAGTCGTTCTCTCCATTAATGCAGCTTTCAAAATTGCAACCGCTTCTTCCTGAGTTCCATATGTAACAGCTGCTGTCATTGGATCGCCTGCTCCTGCAGCGGTAAGCAATGACTCTAAATAAGCTCGTCCATAAATTGCTTCGAACATTGGATTCACGGAAATTACTTCCATCGAATCAACAGTATCTGTCTCTGAAATTGCAGCAGCCATCACCGCTTCCGTTTCGAAAGAATCCACAACTGGCATCTCTGCCGCTGCCGTCCCTTCCACAGGCACCAGATCTGACATTTCCTCCTGCTCAGCAAGCGAAACCGCTGTCACTTCTGTTTCTGTCTCAATTTCCTCTTCCGTAAACGATTCTGTTATCGACTCTATTTCACTGGCAGCGACAAGCTGACTCATAAGAAACATCATAGTGACAATGGCAGAGATCATGATATGTCGAATGAATCCCCTTTTCATATATACCTCCCATGAAACCATTTTTATACGCTTTGATTATTATATCACAGTTTTATCCTAAATTCAATCCATATAGTTGACAGAAACACGTTCGCAATCGTTTTCGTTTTCTCAAAAAAACTGACCTGGAACATCGTGAGCATGCTGTTCTTGCAGACGCCTCATCTGCTCTGTAAATCGTACACTGAGAGAAACTCGTTGCCTGCACAAACGAGAAGAAACACGCTGCGCAAGTTTCTCTCGTTATCGCGTCGCTCCTCTGATAAGTGCGCAGGCACCCTCGCCTGACTCACTTAAACATAAAAAAACCACTTCATCGCGAAGTGGTCTTTAATGCGCCTCCAGGGGCTCGAACCCTGGACACCCTGATTAAGAGTCAGGTGCTCTACCAACTGAGCTAGAGGCGCGTCCATTTGTTTTGTTGTCTTCCCGACAACACTAGTTATTATATCAGTTTTTTTTGTTTTGTCAACAACTTTTTTTATTTTTTTCTTTTTTTCTTTTCAACTCCTCTGCAACGTTTTCCAGACAGCGATAGTAGTGAAGAAGCTTCCTGTCCACACAGGGCTTTGAACCGATAAAACAGACAATTGCCTTCCGAATCTTTCTCATCATAAAAACAGCTCCAATTCCGCTTTCTTCTATTTTATGCGGAACCGGATGCTGTCATTCCTGGTGTGTTTCTTTTATCTGCTTCCTTCTTTCTGTGAAGCAACCAGTTTATAAATTGGATTTCCCATGGAAGAAAACTTTATCTCATATTCTGTCATGATATTTCCTTCCGCATAAGGACTATGATGAAGGTCACGTGTGACCAGTTCCAGATTCCAACCCGATTCCAAAACAGATTCAACAGAAAAATCAAACAGAGCTTCGTTATCCGTTTTAAACTCAACAATTCCATCCTTTTTCAGGATCTGACTGTAGCGTCCAAGAAAAACAGATGAGGTCAAACGCCGCTTGGCATGACGATCCTTGGGCCATGGATCCGAAAAATTCAGATAAATCCGATCCACCTCAGCTTCGCCAAAAACTTCTGTGATTTCTTCTGCGTCCATGCGGATGAATTTCAGATTTGACAGCTGGAGTTCTTCCTGTTTCTCAATTGCACGTATCAGAACAGAGGAATATTTTTCAATCCCAATGTAATTCACAGCAGGATTTTCCGCTGCCATAGCTGTGATAAACTGTCCCTTTCCCATTCCAACCTCAATCCGGATAGGTTTTTCATTTCCGAATACCTCATTCATCCTCCCGCGAAAGGATTTCGGTTCCTGGATTACATGAGGATTCACCAGCATCTCTTCTCTGGCACCTCTCACATTTCTCAATCTCATAATTCTTCTGGTCACTTCTTTCTTCTGTTTTCTTTTACAGGCTCATTTTGACCCGGATCAGCGCCTTAATCATTTCCGCACACTCTTTGTAGGTATAGATACCGGTATCCAGACACAGGTCATAGTTTCTTGCATCCATCCATTCCCGACCGGTAAAATGCTTATAGTACTCACTGCGGTGTTTATTTGCCCGTTCAATCCGGCTGGCAGCTGTCTTTTCATCACTCTGCAGCCAGTCCATTTCATGATGCAGACAGCTTTTTGCATCCGCATGGATGAATACACGAATCAAGTAAGGATGCTCTCTGAGTACAAAGTCTGCCGCTCTGCCAATCACAATAAATGATTCATTCTTTACCAGTTCCTTCATTACCTTAGCCTGGTAATTGAACAGATTATCATTCGACGTAAATTCATCCTTTTCTGCCGAAATGATTTCGCCGTTATATACCTTTTTAAACGCCTTGAACAACGTACTCTTTTTCATATCCTCATCTGCTGCCGCAAACAGGCTTTCATTAATTCCGCTGTCATCCGAAGCCAGTCGAAGAAGCATGCGGTCATAATAATTAATCTTCAGATCCTCGGAAAGAATTTTCGCCACCGATGTTCCGCCGCTTCCACAGGTTCTGGTAATTGTCACCACAAAGTTCTTCTCCATATGCACATTTCCCTCCTTGGCGTGTAACGATTGTCAGCCTGAGATATTGCCCAGGCCACCTGATTATGATAAAATTATAATATATCACACTTTAAATTGTCAATGTTATTTTCCAATTTCAAACGCCAGACCGCTTCATCCCTATTTCTCATGAAATGGCGCCCTGCATCTCTTCCTTTCACTTGAATTTACCCGGAAGTCTGGTATAATGTATCTGAAGTCTGTGCGCATGTACAGGTACCGGAAAGAAATTAATCATATGGAGGTTTTCATGAAATACAAATCCATACCCCGCATACAGCATCTCATTCCTACCGTTTTTCTGATTCTTCTGTTATCTCTGCAAAGTGTTTTTGCTGCTACAAAAGCAGAGATTGACACCTACTCCGCTCACATCCCCGAATTGTTTGCAGACGCACCAGAATTGGCCAGCGAATCGGCAATTCTGGTGGATATCGACAGCGGAGCCATCATCTACGCAAAAAATCCGACCCGATCTATGTACCCGGCCAGCACCACAAAACTAATGACCGCTTATCTGACTCTGAAATACTGCCAGCTGGATGACATTGTTACCTATTCGAAAAAGGCAATCCTGAGTCTGGAGCCTGGCAGCAGTCACATCGGCCTCAAAGCAGGCGAATCCCTGACCGTTGAGGACAGCCTTTACGGTCTGCTCCTTCCCTCAGCCAATGAAGCAGCAAACGGTCTGGCTGAACATGTCAGCGGATCAATCTCAGCCTTCGCTAATCTGATGAACGAAGAAGCAGCTTCCCTTGGCTGCGTCAATACGAACTTTGCCAATGCCAATGGTCTTCATGATCCTAACCACATGACATGTGCCTATGACCTCTATCTGATCATGGAAGCATGTATCCGGCAGAATGACTTTATCCGGATTGCTTCTGACACTGCCTACATGCGCTATGCAGACGATGTTCTGAACAAGGATATCCCGATGGGAACCACCAATCAGTTTCTGAAAAAAGATTCGGAATTCTATGATAAAACCGTTATCTGCGGAAAAACCGGATGGACAGAACAGGCTGGACGCTGTCTGGTGACCTATGCGATTCGTAATGACATGAATCTGATCTGTGTTGTCATGAATTCCAAATCACCGAATCAATATACGGACACTCAGCTTCTTCTCAATTATGCAGAACGAAATTTCCAAAGTGTTCGTCCCTACGATCAGGATACCCAACTAAATACAGATTCTCTCCGTGCCGACACACCTCTCGGTATTTCCGAAGATACCGTTTCCCTGATGGAACTGGATGCCAGTTCCAGAATCCTTCTTCCGAACAGCGTTACGTTCTCTGATCTGACAAGAAAGATGACAGAAAATGCAGACGGAAGCCACACAATCACCTATAAGCTGGATGGATATCCGCTGGGAACCGTGAATCTGATTCAGCAAAGTGAAGATAACAGTCAAATTGGTCTCTGGAATGATACCAGAAGCACTTCCGGTCTGCTTTCCGCACTGGACATTACCCGGCTTCATACCGTCAATGTCTGGCTCGTACTGGCCATCGCTGCAGCAATTCTTCTTCTGGCAATTCTTCTGATTCTGATCATCCGAATCATGATGGCACCAAAAGAACCACCGGCTCATGAAGAGGAAGAGCATCATTATCATTTTCTTTAATCCAGAACAAATCGGTTCGCCGGTATGCCCGCCCGGATACATAAACATACTGGCATGAATATGGAAATAAACGAAACGCACTGTCCTCATAAAAAGACAGACATTTTCACGGGCAACTGAGATGCCTGCAAAATGTCTGTCTTTTTGCTTTTACTTTCTTTTTTCCAAAACCCATTTCTCAGCCAGGGGTAACATTCCACCTGACATAACCGTCCTGCACCATGTACACCTGTCCATCCTGCTCAACCACCCCGGTAAACGACCAGTCAATCATTCCACCGAAAACATAATAGTACCTTCCATCTGTCTGCAGAACCAGCCCCTCATATTCCCAGTTAATCATTCCGTTTTCCACATAAAACCAGATTCCATTGACCGGATTCTTCACAAGAGCAGTATACCCCCAGTTTACCATTCCATTCTCCACATAGAACCAAAGTCCATTGGCGGGATTCTTCACGAGACCGGTGTATCCCCAGTTCACCATTCCACTCTCCACGTAGAACCAGAGACCGTTGGACGGGTTCTTCACAAGACCAGTATACTCCCAGTTCACCATTCCACCTTCCACATAGAACCAGAGACCATTGGACGGGTTCTTCACAAGACCGGTATACTCCCAGTTCACCATTCCGCCTTCCACGTAGAACCAGAGACCGTTGGACGGGTTCTTCACAAGACCGGTATACTCCCAGTTCACCATTCCGCTCTCCACGTAAAACCAGAGACCATTGGACGGATTCTTCACAAGACCGGTATATCCCCAGTTCACCATTCCGCCTTCCACATAGAACCAGAGACCGTTAGACGGATTCTTCACAAGACCGGTATACCCCCAGTTCACCATTCCGCTTTCCACGTAAAACCAGAGACCGTTGGTTGAATTCTTCACCAGTCCGGTATAATCCGAAGCCACGATTCCATTCTCCACGTAATACCAGGTACCGTCATGCTTTATCAACCCGGTAAAAACGGTATCCACAAGTCCGGATGAAACATAGTAGTTTTTCCCGTCGCTGTGCAGAACCAGACCCGTACAACTATAATCTGTGACACCCTGACTCATGTAATATAACTGCCCGTCTTTCTCATACAGACCGGTATAATAAACTGTGCTGTATACATACCGATACCCGTTCTGCTGCACATATGCTTCCGCATAGGATCCTGCTTCCACGCAGAATAGAACATCACATCCTGAAAACACATTATCTGCAATCAACGTTACGCCTGCAGGTATCACCACACATTCCAGACTGGTACACCCCTGGAATGCCGCCCGATTGATTGCTGTTACACTGGCCGGGACTGCAAACCGTGGAAGGCTGCTGCACCGTTCGAAGGTATACTCTTCAATCACTGTTACCGCTGCCAGAGATTCCAGTTCCTTCAGGCTGGTACATCCAGAAAACGCATAGCTTCCAATTGATGTCACACTGGACGGTATTGATACCTGTTCCAGATACGTACAGTTATAAAACGCACTCTTTCCAATGATTAAAACACCATCCGGTATTGCGATGCCGGAAACATCACTTTCGCTGTATGCCTCCTCCGAAACCATTAAAATTCCATCATCACTACAGACAATCATCAGTTCTTCTGCATTTGTTCGAATCGGCATCCAAGCCAACAGCACGGCTGTAACAATATAGATAAACAGCCATTTGCCCGCTGATTCCCTACTATTTTTCGTCATTTCTCCTCCTGTCACTTCCTGAAGTAGTCAGTGTACATATCCACCGACTACTTCATATTCGATTCCGTCCTTTGTCACCGTTCCAGAATAGTTCCAGTCAATCATTCCACCGTTCACATAGTACCAGCTGTTTTCATAAAAAACAGACCTTCATAACTCTGATCAACCATTCCACCCCGGACGCACAGCCATTTCTCTCCATCCTTTACCAGACTGTTGTAATTCCAGTCAACATATCCGTCCACAACGTAATACTGAACTTCATCCTGCAGTATCAGTCCTGTGTATTCCGGATCCTGCACACCGTTCTGAATGTAGCAGCAAACTCCGTCATCCGATACCAGACCGGTATATCCCCAATCAATCATTCCATTCTGTACATAATACCAGGATTCCCTGTGATAGATCAGCCCTCTATCATTCCAATCCAGCACACCATTTTTTACACTGAACCAGCTGCCGTTGTGTTTCACCAAACCAGTATAGTTCCAGTTAAGCACACCGCCGTTCACATAGTACCAGACATCATCCTTTTTCACCAGACCGGTATAGCTGTCTGCCACCTTACTGTTTTCCAGATAATACCAGGTTCCCGCAAACTGGATCAGACCATCGATTTCCCAATTCAGAACACCATTCTGCACATAGAAACACATCCCATCATGCATCACCAAGCCGGTATAATCCCAGTCAACGATTCCGTCATTTATGAAGTACCAGGTTTCATCATTTTTTGCGAGTCCATAATAGAATCGGTTTCCTTCACCGTTTTCCAGATATTCCCAGTATCCTCTGCTTTCATTATACTCCAGGAGATAATTGACATCCTTCTCCTGATCAAGACCGCCGCAATTTCTGAAGATCTCCGTTCCAATGAGTCTTACGCCAGCCGAAGCTCCTGAGCAATAACGAAATCCGATGCAATCGGCAAACGCGCATTCTCCGATTTCTGCAACTTTCTCCGGAATCTCCAGCGTTCCGCCAAAACCGGTACAGCCATAAAATGCGGCTTCCCCGATTTGCTTCACACGAAACGGAATCTTCAGACTTCCCTGAAATCCGCTGCAGCCCCAAAATGCATATGCTCCGATGTTCTGCAGAGATATTGGCAGTTTCAAATTGCCATTCCAGCCAGTGCAGCCGTAAAACGCATATCCGCCAATCGATGTCAGCTGCTGCGGAAGCTCCAGGTTCCCTTCCAGTCCGGTACACATAAAAAATGCACGTTCCCCAATGAATGTAAGACCGGATGGAAGAACCGGATTGCCATTCAGTCCGATGCACCAGCAAAACGCTTCGTCGCCAACCGATGCAATTCCCTTCGGAAGCTTCAATTCCCCGCTTAAATTGCTGCAATTACTGAACACTCCATCCGCGATCTCTGTCAGCGATTCGGAAAGGATCAACGCTCCATCAAAACCGATGCAGCCATAAAACGCATATTCTCCGACATTCGTTACACGATCCGGAATCACGAGATCTCCATCAAACCCGAGACATCCATAAAACGCGTCATTCGCAATATCCATCAAGCCCAACGGCAGCTTCAGCTCACCGGACAGATTCACACAGCTGTCAAATGCATGAGCACCAATCTGCTTCAGGCTCTCTGGGAGCGTCAGTTCCCCGGTCATCCCGCTGCTGGAAAAGAATGCGTAACTTCCAATCTTTGTTATTCCATTTTCCAATACAAGAGAACATACCGATTCCCCATCGGACAGCAGATCATGCCAGGGAGCTGGATTCATGCGCGAATAATCGTACATTTCACCGGTTCCACTGATTGTCAGCACACTCCCTCCCACTGTTTTTTTGACTTCCCAGCGCAGATTGGCACCGCAATCTCCCGACAAAGCTCTTCCTCTGGCATCTACCCGAACCGGCTCCTGATCCTCGGCTGCCCATGACTCCCTGACCGCCAGCGACAGAACCGCGGTTGCGAAAAACAGAATCATTAACACAGTGATCCCTTTACCAACATACCTCTGCTTCATTGCGCTGTCCTCCTCTCTTTGTTCCTTCCACTCACCTGCCGAAGCATCTTTTTCCCTTTATTTACATGCTGCATTTCATCACGGTTCCACCATCAGTCTGTAATACAACGTGCTGCTGTCATGAGAATTTCGCTCCATCATCTGTTTCATCACACCGGGCTCCTGTTCATTCAGGACGCAAAGCCATGTAAAATAATACTCTGCGTAATGGGAAATGCCAATCTCCTCGATATGTTTCATTACCTTTGCGGCACGTTCTGCCACTGCCGCTTCCACCTTTGCCGCCTTCATGCAGTACTCCAGGCGGCTGTCTGATGAATTGTAAATGTCCAGTCCGTTTTCCTGCATTTCATAGATGGATTCCCCATACAGAATCGCATCCTCTCCCCACGGGAAATACAGATTGATTCCATATCTGGAAAATCCCCATTGATGCAGAGCAACACGAGGTACAACATCCGTCGGATTGATGATGTTAAATATGTTATGATACCGACTGTCTGATACCTTTTCGGATGTTGTATTTGCAGGGACTGCGAAGCAGTATGCATATACATCGGAATTTGAGTATGTAACATTGGACGAAAGCAGAATCCCATCGTCCAGCGCTGCCGCTGTCAGATTCGCGATTGCAGACCCTCTGCTGTAGCCAACGATCCACAGCTTAATATTACCTGATATTCTGCGGCCATCCCCCTCTGTCAGATACGATTTCAGCGCAGCAATCACATGATCTCTTCCGATTCCAAACCCTTCATGATCTTCCGTCTGATCTCCGACCAGAAAGTTTCCGGCCCATTCTTTCTGATAATTACCGCCCCTCACTGCAACTGCAAGCAGCGTGGTATCATCTGTGATCTGTTTTGCCCCGATACAAACACCGGTCGTATTGACATCCGGTGTCTTTGCATAATCTTCATTATATGAGATGCGGCTAAAATTCATGTCTTCCATCAACTGATATACATGCGCATAGCCTTTTGAAGCAGGATCTGCATTGTATGCGGACATCGCCATTCCCAGTGACAGCAGTGTCAGATTCGAATTATATTCATAGGAGCTGCCGGCAAAATATCGATCATCATAAGGAACCGTATCAACCTTTGCCCCTCCTCCATCTGCCGCCATGTAGCTGAAATTCACATCAAATGCATCTTCATATTCCAATTTTTCAATGGTGTAGCTCCATATATCCGGTCCTGTAATGGAAATTGACTGCCCGGTGTCTGCAAATTCAAGAACACCTTCATCAATCTGTAAATAGTAGGTTTTTCCCGGTTCCAAAGGGGAATATGCATAATGTGCGGGAAGACTCCACCAAAGCCATTTTTTCTCAAACCGGATTTCTCCCCTCTGAACAGAACCTGCAGAAAGGTATCCTGGCCAATAAACCCGTTCACCGGTTTCTTCCTCACAAAGCCAGATGCTCCCTGTCTCAAAATTGATCTTCTCAATCTCATGGCTGAATGTCAGCTCAACAGATGGTGCAATCTCTTTTCCACTTAAGCCGGTTTCCGGATAAACGCTGACAACCTGCACCTCATTCCTGTGCGTTTCCTCTCCCTCTGCCGTTTCCTCCGCAAGTACATCCGGTGCCGAACCACCGGTAGGAAACGTAACGGTCTCAAGAAGCCGGTATAATGCATCTTCGATCGAATCATAGACGAAGCCGGGGGTATAGCAGAATTCAAGCTCCAGAAAAATATCACCACCCCAGGCTGCCGCCCGGAAGAAATTTGCAGTACAAAGGGACGAGGATTCTGACATGACGAGCTGGTTATTCTGAACCGTATAGGAATCCGGCTTATCCACGGTGATTCCATTTTCGATTACATAATAATAGGTGATCCCATTTATGACTGTCGTATTGATTGGTGCATCCCAGAGAACACTTCCGTTATAGTAATCGCCAACACAGTGGTACCTGCTTAAAATGTTATTTAAATAGTATTCAAACCATTCCGTCCCTTCCGGCGAAAAAACCTGTTTGTCCTGCCATTGATTCTGAAAATAGTCACACCAGTATTGCGGTTTTGATAGATTAACATATGCCCAATAAAAAGAATCGAAGGATTCCTGACTAAAAACACTGTAACTGCTTTCACCGGTTCCAATTTCCGGCTTTTTATAATATGTTGAAAAAACACAAACTGTATGGTCCGGATAATTATACTCCCAGTCACCACCCCAACGATTTAAGTAGCCGGCATCAATCTCATTGGTTCCGGTTTTCTCATACGTAATCTGAAAAACTACCGTGTCATCATATATTTCTGTCTCTTCGGCTGCTCTTGTCTGTACACTGCCTATCAGCAGAAACAGAATTGCCATACAGATCACAGCTGATAATGCCTTCACTTTCTTCATTCCACTATCCTCCACGTAACCACTTCTTTGATATCCATCATAACATTTTACTCCATGCCCCGCAAGCGGTTTTCCATGTTTCCGAATCAAGCGGCTCACACTAAATGCCGCACAGGATCTCTCCCGTGCGGCATTCGCCACCAGTCAGCGGACATATCCGCCGATTACCTCATATTTGATTCCGTCCTGTGTCACCGTTCCGGAATAATTCCAGTCGATCATTCCACCGTCTACATAGTACCAGACTCCGTTGTTCTTAACCAGACCGGTGTAGTTCCAGTTGAGCATTCCGTTCTCCACATAGAACCAGACGCCGTTGTACTTGGTTACACCGGTGAAATTCCAGTCCAGCATTCCGCCCGCCACATAGAACCACATGCCATTATGCCTGCAAAGACCAGTATAGCTCCAGTCCACCATTCCTCCGTTCACATAGAACCAAATTCCGTTGTTCTTGCACAGACCGGTGTAATTCCAGTTGAGCATTCCGTTTTCCACATAGAACCAGGCTCCATTGTACTTAGTCAGACCGGTAAAGCTCCAGTCCAGCATTCCGCCTGCCACATAGAACCAGGCTCCGTTATGCTTGCAAAGACCGGTATAGCTCCAGTCTACCTTTCCATTTTTCACATAAAACCAGATGCCGAGGTTCTTGCAAAGACCGGTGAAGCTCCAGTCCAGAACGCCGTTTTTCACATAGTACCAGGAATTGTTATATTTGGTCAGGCCGGTAAAATCCGAATCCTTCACGCCATTCGTCACATAATACCAGGTTCCGCCGCACTCTGCCAGACCCGTGTAGTTTTCCCCAGGATCCACAACGGTCACGATACAGGTCGCAGAAATGCCGTTGGCTGTAATTGCTTCAATGGTAACAGTGCCTCCGGAAATACCGGTTATGTAACCATTGGCATTTACCGTTGCGATGCCGGTATCACTGCTCTTCCAGCCAACGTAGGCATGAGCAATGCCGACCGGAGACAGCTTTGCCTGCACTTTTACCGTATCTCCTTTCAGCATAGTAACGGCAGTATCACTCAGCCGGATTTCTTCCGGATACAGCGCATCACAGTCTGTCCAGATCGATTCAAAAACGCTCCGGTAGGAATAGGAGACATCCGTTCCGCTGCTGTCTCGCAAATGGTCAAACGTGATCTGGTAAATATTGCCAACGGTAAATGAAATGCCGGTATCCATGTAGCTGATCAGCTTTCCGTTGACGAAGAAATCCTGACCGGACTGAAGCTGACTGGAATCAATCGTCCAGACTTCATCGGTATTCAGACAGGTAACCGTCACAATGGTATCTGATGCAGGTATATATCCGTTGTAGAAACGGCAGGTCATCATTGTGTCTGAACTGAATCCGCTCTCTTTTGGCATGATTCCCTTGCTTGGCCATGCGACAACGTCCACATCACTGCTGACTGATCCGGAAAGCTTGTGGCAGCCCTGAATGTCAGCAGTACCAACGCCAATGAATTCTGCATAGGGATTGAGCAGGACATAACGATGGCCTCTTTCATAGTACTGTCCGGAACCTGCCGTATCATCCAGCGCATTCAACAGACTGGTAATGACACTTCCGCCAAAAAAACCGGCCATAAACAGGTTTTCGCTCGTTCCCAGCTGAGTCTTTGCATAGAACGCATCGTCCAGCCCCTCCGGCTGAGCCGGGAAATGGGGATTGGGATTCTCCAGGTTATTGAACGCATAGTATTTTGTCAGGGTTGCCTTACACTGAGCTGCATTCATCAGTTCTTCGGAATATTTCAGCAGAGACAGACCGGCTCCCGCACGGATCGCATTGATGTAATCCACTGCCCCCTGCAGAACCTTCGGATTGATCTCGCCTTCATCCAGAGGAATCGTCTCATACTGCGGTTCCCGCAGAAAATATCCCTCGTCATAACCTTCATTATAGACGCTCACACTGTGCGAATATAGACCCTTCGCCTGCTGAAGCTGCTGTTTTTCTTCCTCCGTATATTCGACAATCTTTTTCTCTACAAAAAAATCGCAGTCGATCAATCCCACAAGCCGGTAGTCCGCCCCGTCTGCTGTTTTTCGTACAATTGCTGCCGACGCGTACCCAATATCTGAATCCAGTGTTGCTGCGGAAGAGATAAATTCCATTGGATTCGGATATTTATAGGTTCCATAATCGGTCGTTTCTCCGGATTCATAGGAGTACAGGAAGAACTCTTCTTTTGCATTCAGCTCACAGTACCGGTACAGATCGCTGCAGTTATCTGCCAGCTGCTGATTCATGTAAAATGCATTTTCATTAAACGTGATTGTCTCCTGATTGCCATAGAGCCAGGAAAACGCATTCCACATCTCCACAACATGAAGATTCAGATTCTTATTATTTTCTGCCGCATCTGCATACCAGACGTCCATCCATCCGTCTTCCAGATTGCTGTAGCCAAGGTATGCACAGATTTTCAGGCCGTCATGCAGCTGCGCTTCTCCCGGAATCTTCTGATTCAGATTGAATCTGTCATCGTAGCACACGGTTGCTGTCTGAAATCCCGGTGTCATGCTTCCAAACGCAGCAATCAATCCGTCCGCGTAAGTCTCCAGATACAGGAAATCACTGTAGTTTTCCCCGTAGAACGTACATGCTTTTCCGCCCCAGAATGAGTCCGTGATCAGTTTTGGCTCACCAAACAGAACAGTCACATCCTCCAGCTTCATTGCATCCGTCACTGTTTTTCCGTTTATCTCAATCAGAAGCGTGCCGGATACCGCAGCCGTCTGAATTTCGGTCTCTCCTGTTTCATTCAGCGCAGATGCTTCAGATCCCACTTCCGCGGTGCCTGCCTCCGACGTTTCTGCCTCCGCAGCTGTCACATCTTCGGTTTCCGGTTCTTTGGATGTTTCTTCCATTGCATCTGTTTCCGCCGGTAATTCCTCTGCTGCTTCTCCGGATACTTTTTCTGTTTTATCTGCTTCCGGTTCTGTTCCTCCTTCCGCAGCTTCAGTCTCAAAAGTTTCCGGTTCTCCAGTCACTTCTTCCGTTGTACCTGCTTCCGAAACGATCTCTTCCGCCACAGCTGCAGTCTCGGAGTCTTCCGGTTCTCCGGCTCTGTCTTCCGTTGTTTCTGTGTCCGGTATTGGTGAAGCCAGCGCGAAACCGACCGGCGAAACGATCAGGCTTGCACTCAGAACCACTGCAATAATACTTGAAACTCCAAGTCTTTTCATTTTCTCCCCTTTGTATTCCTTTTCCTACTCCTCGAACTGCGCCCAGTCAACACAGACCGCATACCGATACAGATCCACATAGCTGGTTCCGGATGCATTGCAGATCACAACCGGCGTAATCACACATTTCATCGGACGAATCAGCTCCTCACTGGCAGACGGCTTATACTGTGTCACGTTATGAAGCATGCTCTCCACACCGTTTTCTTCTCCCATGTACATCATCGCATGACCGCTGATCAGAAGAATGCTTCCTAAGGGCAGCTCTGCAATTACTTTTCTCTTCTCTTCATAGCTCATCATCTGAAGATCAATCACCTTCAGACCGCAGCTGCTCATCCAGGACGTATTCCGCGGAAGAATGATGCCAAAACAGTGATAGACTGCGCGGAGCGTTGAGCTGCAGTCCATGTTTCCGTTCGTATCGCCCCATCCATAGCTGCTTCCAAGCAGTTTCCTGGCCTGCGCAGTCATTGCCTCTTCACTCAGCTCCAGATAACCGCAGGATACCTGTTTCGCATCGACAGTCACTTCAACCAGCTTCAGCGTACCATTTGCATCGGTTTTCGCCATCTGAAGAACTGCTTCCTCTCCCAGGAAATGGATCAAAGGCAGTCTGGTACCCATTCGCAGAGAAACACCATCGACAGTAAGAACCGGTTCTGTCACAACAGCAAATACCTCAGATTTCATATAGGAAGTCATCTCATCCCGTGAACAGAACGCAATCCGTCCGGTTTCGATCCATCCGTTATAGCAATCTGCCTGTACAAAGCTCCAGGCACGATCTGCCGTCTGATGAAGAATCACAACCCCTTCCCCTGCCATCAGCATGCTTTCCTGCAGATAGTCAAAGGAATCTGCTGATGTTCCGTCAGACAGCTTCTGCCAGGTCGGAAACGCACGCACAGAAGCATTGTCAGTCAGAATTCCATACTGCAGCACAACCGGTTCCGTGATTGCTGACAGATTTCTTCGGTTCAGCACGGAATCAAAGTCACCATCGGTCCGGGCAGCGCCGTCCAGGTAAGGTTTATTCGGCACTGCATACGCCTCGACCATCTCCCGCACGCTCTGCGCGCTGATCTGCGTCAGCGATGTCACATCAACACGGTGCGAGCCGCTCATCTGCAGCGTTGCCGCTTCCACCTGTGCCAGCCAGGCAGCCGTCAGACTGTCTCCGGACTCCTCGCCGTTCCCGCGGACGTAGCCGCCGATCACCTGATAGCGTTCCGCATTCAGTACCACAGGACCGGTAAAGCTCCAGTCGATCATTCCGCCTTCCACATAGTAAAGCGTTCCATTCTTCTCACACAGACCAATGTAATCCCAGTCCAGCATACCGTCTGACACATAGAACCAGCCGCCTTTATATTTCGTCACGCCTGTAAAAGACCAGTCCACCATTCCGCCGTTCACATAGAACCAGATTCCCTGATTCTTACACAATCCGGTATAGCTCCAGTTGATCATTCCGCCTTCTGCGTAAAACCAGGTTCCGTTGAACTTCGCCAGACCGGTAAAGTTCCAGTCCACCATTCCGCCATTCACATAGAACCAGATTCCCATGTTTTTGCAGAAGCCGGTGAAATTCCAGTCCAGCATACCGTCTGCCACATAGAACCATGCGCCATGATACTTTGTCAGTCCGGTGAAAGACCAGTCTACCATTCCGCCGTTCACATAGAACCAGATTCCGTTATTCTTACACAGTCCGGTATATCCCCAGTCCAGCTTGCCGCTGTTCACATAGTACCAGACACCGTTATGCTTCGTCAGACCGGTAAAGCTCCAGTCCAGAATTCCATTCTTTATGTAATACCAGGATCCATTGTATTTTGTCAGACCGGTATAGGAAGCATCCAGCTCCCCATCCACATGGTATTCCCACACATTATTTCCCATGTGGATCAGAGTCGTTCCCATCTGCACCTGCCCGTTGGAATCGGATGTTTCCGGTTCGGATTCTGCTTCTTCGGTTTCATTTTCCGATGTTGCTTCCTCGCCGGAGCTCTCTGTCGTTTCTTCTGCCGGGCTGTCCGTTGTCTCCTCTGCTTCGCTCTCTGAGGTCATTTCCTCTTCCGGGCTGTCTGCTGTCTCTTCTGCTTCACTCTCCAAGGTGCTTTCCTCTTCCGGACTGTCAGTTGTCTCTTCTGCTTCACTCTCCGAAGTTGATTCCTCTTCCGGACTTCCTACCGATTCCTCTGCTCCTCTTTCTGCTGCTCCTTCTTCCTCAGAAGTCCCGACCGGTTCCTCTGCTTCGCTCTCTGTTTCTGCTTCTTCCCCGGAGCACTCAGCAATTCCTTCCGTTTCACTCTCCCAGGCCGCTTCACTGCCAAAACTCTCAGCAATCGTCTCCGCTTTGCCCTCCTGCGTCACTTCCTCACCAGAACTCCAGACGGTTTCCTCCGTCACCGATGCTGCAGCCCATCCCGGACCGTAGACAGCAATTATTCCGGCAGACACCATCGCTGCCGCTTTTTTCATCCATCGTTTTTTCATCACAATCCCCCCCCGTTTTTTCTTTCGAAACAATTTCTTTTATTCATTGCCGATTTAGTGCATATACTTCTTTCACGCGCCGAAGTGCGATCACATCACTCACTCCATATCTTTTACAGAGTTTTCCGATCAGTGCCACACGCTTCCTCGCCGTCGTATCTCTATAGTGATTCTCATTCAGATACTCATAGACATGATCGGCAGGCATCAACAACGCGGCAGCCGTATAGTCAGCACGTTGTTCAGCCATTGGCTTGTTTCTTCCCTCCGAACGTGCAGCAGGAGCCTGATCCTGATTAATCAAATGGGCGCACTCATGGGCAAATGCAAATAAGCGCTCCTGCGGCATCAACCCCTTTCGGAACGTTACCGTCATGCTTCCCGACTGATCCGGTTTACTTAATCGAGCCTGTCCCGAAATATCGCCATCTGCCCCTCCCGGTTTCACATTCAGAGCCTTCGCAATCACATCAATCGGATCACCTGCCTTGATCTGATTCCTTTTCAGAAATTCAGCAATCACTGCTTCTGACTCTTGCATCTATTCTACCGTAATATCCATTTTAATTTTTTCTTCTAATTCTTCCTTCACGAACCGTCTGGTTCCATTGATTGAGAAGCAAATCGCTACCACCGATACAATCAGAAAAAGGAACAAATACATCTCCGCACTCATTTATTTATCCTCCTCTACCCTCTTTTCCATCCAGTCACAGAAAGCCATGTCTTTTACAAAACAGGCAACGACATCAAGCAGAGAAACAAGAACAGCCAGAAAATAGACAAACAGCCACATGGCACTGTCATAGATGCTGTTCAGCGCGCTGACCAGTATCGTTACATAGCAATAAACCATTGATATGTTATTTTCCGGAAATGCCAGAAGACTCACCGCAGTTACCACCACGGGGATAAAAATGTAGAAGACAAGATAAGCAGCACCATCTCCCTTTCGATAATAAAATATGTTACTCTGAAACAAATGATTCCAAAAAATTTGTTGTTCCCGCATACCCAAACCACCTTTCCAACAACTGTTCTTTCCTACGAATCCACAAATTTTCCGCATAGTAAATCCGGATAAAAAAACTTTTTACCCGATTCGCCATTCTTCTGTACTTTTTTATCTTTCGTATGTGCAGTTTTTGTTTTCAGGAGGTTGGCAGATCCGACCAATCGCTTTTCAGATATCATCGAACTTGTTTTCCACAGCAATCGAAGAAAGATGTCAACACATTCCTTAATTATTTTTCAATCATATCACAGAGGCAACTATCTGTCAATCCGACAAACTTAATCCTGTCATTCCCTTCCTAATCTTATCAAATTCAGACGAATCATTCAAGCAAAATCAATCGACATTTTTCGACATTATTTTCACCTCTCGACCTTTAGGCGCTCGTGTGATGAGTACACGAGCGCCCTCGCCCGACTCCCTGCCCGCGTAAATACAAAGCGCCGCATGAGATTTCTCCCATGCGGCATCCACTCTCAGTCAACGCACATATCCACCAACTACTTCATATTTCACGCCATCCTGCGTCACCGTTCCGCTGTAATATCATCAAATTCTGCGCATGTTTCTACATCCCCTGTATAAGCTGCTACTACAGATTGCGTACAGAGCCCTGCTGCCAATGCAATTACCATTCCTGCCACACATGCTGCAGCTGTTCGTTTTCCACTCCCTTTTCTCATACATCCTCCTCGTAATCTCTACGTTACCTTCCAATTTCTATACTATCTGTAAATATCCTTTCTCCCACACTAACATAAGTGCTTCCCTCACTTCACTCAACTCTCATAACCTTCTCCGGCCACGTCAAAACCGGAATAAGTTTTCCTTCAACGGCATTTTCTCTTTATCCGGCATAATCTTCGGCTGCTTTTTTATGATTTCCAGCATCTTTTCCTGTTCACGCTCCAGTTCCTCAGTTGACATCTTTAAATATTTTTCCGGTATCACAAATCTGTCATTTTCGTATGCACTCATCCTGACCAACCTCCTTAAACCAAATATGAAACCTTTGCTGCATTTTATTCAGTGCGCTGATCTGTGCCTCTTTTTCATTATATCCCATCTTGAAATAATATGCAACTACCATGGAAAAGTACTCTTCATTCACCATCTCATTGGATTCATACATATACACCGTTCCATCATGACATATCACCAGCCCCATGTTATAGGCATTCATGTAGTTTGAATTGAAGTCCGCAATGCTGGGAGGATGACTATTGGGATGCGAATGTATTGTCAAAAGCTGATCACATTCAGCAATTGCCTTTTTTGTCCGCTGCGAATACCTGATTTCTCCTTCTTTTTCAGAATCCGTTTCCCAGGCTACAACTTTATTTGTAGCCAAATTCACCCAATACATGTCTTCGTACTTTGTCCCGGATCTATGTATCAGCATCCGTTTCGCAAGTTGATATAACAAACGGTTTAGTTCCTCTGATCCGGAAATCAGATCAAATTTCCTTCTATATCCACTGCTTTGAATGTATCCGCGGTTAATGGCCACTTGCTTATCTCTTCCATACCTTTGTGCTTCAATTTCATATCCTTCGTTAATTTTTTCTGGTGTAATCCGCTCATCTAAGCCCCATACCTGTCTCAATTTCTGAATTATCTCCTCCCTCTGAAATACTCATCCAATCCTGTCATTCCCTTAATTATCCTAGCAAATTCAGACGAATGATTCAAGCCAAATCGTTCGCCTTTTTTCGACACTATACTTGCATCTCTTCCTCCAGCAACTCTCCTGCCAAGTACACAAGCACCCGCACTCGTTCAGTGCCAGCACCAGGATACAAAGCGCCGCATGAGATTTCTCCCATGCGGCACCCGCTCTCAGTCAGCGCACATAACCGCCAACCACTTCATATTTTGTTCCCTCATAAGTCACAGTTCCACTGAAGCTCCAGTCAACCATTCCTTCACTAACATAGAACAGAATTCCATTATTTGCACACAGACCCGTGTAATTCCAGTCAAGCATTCCTCCGCTGACATAGAACCAGGTTCCGTTATACTTGGTCAGGCCGGTGAAATTCCAATCAAGCATTCCGCCGGACACATAGAACCAGGCTCCGCTGTATTTTACGAGGCCAGTGTAGCTCCAGTCCACAACGCCTCCTCCTACATAGAACCAGATTCCGTTATTCTTACAGAGACCAGTGTAATCCCAGTTGATCATACCGCCCTCCGCATAGTACCAGGCTCCGTTGAACTTCGCCAGACCGGTAAAGTTCCAGTCTACCATTCCGCCGGACACATAGAACCAGATTCCGTTGTTCTTGCAGAAGCCGGTGAAATTCCAGTCAAGAACACCTCCTGATACATAGAACCAGGCTCCGTAATACTTGGTCAGACCGGTAAAGCTCCAGTCCACAACGCCTCCATTTACATAGAACCACATACCGTTGTTCTTGCAGAGTCCGGTGTAGGACCAGTCTACCTTTCCGCCGCCCACATAGTACCAGGCTCCGTTGTTCTTAACCAGACCGGTGAAATCCCAGTTCAGGATTCCCTGTTCCACATAGTACCAGGAACCGTTGTACTTGGTCAGGCCGGTAAAGGACGTATCCACACTGCCATGATTCAGATACTCCCAGTCACCTGTCGTTTCGTTATAATACAGTCCATTCTTATTGAAATCATCATCAATGGGATATGCCGCATATCCATTGAAGGTCGGTGTACTCCAGCCGGTCTTATCCGGGTAGTAATAGAAGGTCATCGTGGAAGAGAATTTCGGTCCCGGTGCAAATTCCGGCGCGTTTCCATCAAAAATCATGGAATCGATTCCGCAATTCCAGAACGCGGCTTCTCCAATGTATGTTACACTCTCCGGAATCACTGCGTCACCGGTGAACCCACAGCCACTGAACGCATAGCCCTGGATTGCCGTCACGCCGGACGGGATCACCAGCTCTCCGGTCAGATTCTTACAGCGGTTAAATCCGCCTGCACCGATCTCCGTCAGATTTGCAGACAGCGTCAGCGTTCCGTTGAAGCCGGTACAGTCCATGAACGCACTGTCACCAATGGAAGTGACGCTGGACGGAATCACCAGACTTCCGGTAAATCCGCTTCCTTCTTTGAAAGCATATGTTCCAATTGATGTTAATCCATCCGGCAGATCCAGTTCACCGGTCAGACTGCTCATGGTAAATGCACCTTCACCGATTTCTGCCACGCTGTCCGGCAGAACCAGAGTTCCGTTATAACCGGCTGCACGTAAGCATAGTTTCCAATGGAAGTGACACCGGATGGAATCACCAGGTCCCCATCAACTGACTTGAATGACCAGAACGCATAGTCGCCAATGTGCGTAATTCCACCGTCATAGATAATTTCCTGAACGCAATTGTAAGAACTCCACGGTGCTGATGAATCCGGCGAATAATCATACATCGCTCCGCTTCCGCTGATGGTCAATGTCTGAATCCCTGTGTTATCCTCAACTTTCCATGTCAGATTATCTCCGCAGGTTCCTTCTGCCAGCACAACTGTTTCCTCAATCACAGTTGTCGTGTACCCGTTCCAGGTCGGTGTTGACCAGCCGCTTTTTGATGAATGATAGGTAATCACAAGATCAGCCGGAAAGCAATTCGCCCCGATTGTCGGCGCATTGCCGTAGAAAATCGCCTGATCTATGCCCTCACAGCTGCTCATCGCATCACTTGCAATGTAATTTACACCGGCTGGGATCTCAACGGTTCCGGTAAAGCCGCTGCAGCCGAAAAACACATGATCCTGCAGTGAGGTAATACCATCCGGCAGGTCCAGCGTACCGGTCAGACCGCTGCAGCCCCGAAACGCTTCTGACTGAATATCCGTAACGCTCTCCGGAATGTCCAGAATTCCGGTAAAACCGCTGCAGCCGGAAAAAGCAGCAATCTGGATCGACATTACACCGTCCGGAATCAGCAAATCACCGGTTAATCCGCTGCAGCGATCAAACGTGTAGCTGCTGATCGTTGTAAGATTGTCCGGAATGTCCAACGCTCCGGTCAGATTTCCACACATGGTAAACGCACCCATTCCAATCGTTGTCACACTGTCCGGCAGAATCAGATTCCCATTAAAGCCGGTTCCTCCATAAGCCCATTCTCCTATTGAAGTAACGCTGGATGGGATGACCAGATCCCCCGTGAAACTGGAAAACGACCAGTATGCATTGTTTCCGATATGCGTGATATCCCCCTCATACACAAGATTCTCTGCCGCTTTGTATGCGCTCCAGGGTGCTGAATCCGCTGCATAGTCGTACATCGCTCCGCTTCCGCTGATAGTCAGTGTCAAAACACCATCCAGCTCTGTCACCTCCCAGGTCATGCTGTCTCCGCAGACACCGGATTCCAGGACAGTTTCTCCCTCAATCAAAGCAGTTTCCGCCCATGTCAATACTTCCGGTCCCCCAACAAGCAGTATTCCCATGCTGACTGTCGTTGCCAGTTTCCCGGCAAACTTCCTTTCTCTCATTTTTCCCTTGTATGATGTATTTAGAAGCGAATACACCTTATTCCCTTTCGTTTTATATCGTGGTTTAATACAATCCAGATACTGTGGACAATTGATTTTTCCCTGTAGCTTGACTACTTGATGGAGTGTATTGCCGCTACCT
>JAFUPV010000034.1 GCA_017472605.1 Lachnospiraceae bacterium | reverse complement strand
CAGGTTTTTCCTGTTCCAGACGCTCCGCTTTCCGCCCTTCCGGAGAAAGAACTTCCAGTTTTTTCTCGATTTCAAACAACTTATTGATGTACCCAATCGCCGCAGCTGGTTTGGTTGCCTCCGGATCTTTAACATCACCCGGAAGTGCATCGGCAAAGGCTCGTCTCACATGTGCCCAGCAAAGGCATCTTGTCACGTCCGGCAGACCGTTATAACCCTTGTAGGCATCGGTGTGGATATATCCCTTGAATCCTTCCAGAAAGTCCTGAGGATATTTACCGCTCCGGCCCGGCTGGTACTCGAAATATCGAACCGGATGTTCACAGCCTTTAATGCTGGAATAGACCCACATATAGGACTCTGTCGTATTCTTTCTGCCGGGTTCGTTCAACACCTGCACCGGTGTTTCATCGATGTGGAGATACTTCTGCTCCAGAAGCTTTTTCTTTAAGTGCTCCACGATCGGTGACAGCCAGTCGCGGTAAGAAAGCAGTATCCAGTTGGACATCGTTGCGCGGCTCAGACCGACTCCGAGAACCTCCCATTCTTTCTCCTGCCGGTACAATGGCACCGCCATCTCAAACTTCTGATGGATGATCCAGGCAATGCTGGATGCCGATGCGTAAGAATGCTGGATGACCGGATCCGGCATGGGGGATTTTTCCATGTAAGGCAGGTTTTTTTTACGACACGCCCGGCATTCAAAGGTTTCCCGATAGTAATCGATCACCCGGACCTGCGCGGGAATAAACTCGATCTCAGTCCGGACGAATTCTTCACCGACAGAGTGTAACGCAGTACCGCACCGTTCGCAGAACCGGTCGCGTTCGTCGAGCGTACACAGTTTTTTCTCATGAGGAAGATCCTTCAGAAGTTCCTCCTTATGGCCGGGATTCTTTTTCCGCCGATAGGAAGCCACGTCCTGCATCCCCGGCTCTGTCGCTTTCGAGTCGGCTTCAGTTTCTGCTTCATCAAAAAGAGACATCTGTCCCTCAATTCCAAGAGAAGATGTCTTTTCGGAGCTTCTGCCAAACAGTTTTTTCGTCAGGTACTCCACGGTTTCATGGAGCTGGCGGTTTTCCTGCTCAAGCTCGGTTATTCTGTTTTGGAGAGCGCGGATGTCTTCCTGTCCAGTCATGATTACCCGGATACCTCGTTCGATTTAATGGCTTCATTATACCACAAAACCAGAGATTTTTCCAGTAATTATGCGGATTGCGCATATTTATAATACGGATGAAGGGCTAATCCTGCGGACTGCTTTCGGCTGGTCGATGGACAATCCTTCAAGCAGCCATCTGAGCTCCTGATCAGTAAGACAGCGCACCTCTGCCCTGCTTCTGGGCCACTGGAACCGTCCGTTTTCCAGCCGTTTATACAGGAGCACGAAGCCATCACCCTCCCAGTAGAGCGCCTTGATCCGGTCACACCGATGTCCACAGAACAGAAACAGACTGTTGGAAAACGGATCAAGGCGGAAGTTCTGCTGGACAATGGCGGCAAGCCCGTCGATGGACTTTCGCATATCTGTATAGCCGCAGGCCAGATATATTTTTTCTGCTTTCAGGAAATCGCCTAACATCCGGACACCGCCTTTATCACCGAGATAAGAAGGCGTTCGGGAACATCTGTCGGCAGTTCAATCACGGACGAAGACAGATGGATCAGGATATTTCCCGGACTGACTGAGGTTGGGATGGGCACTGGTGCAGGCTGCGATTCCGGTACAGCTACCTGAGCGAATACCGGTTCAGGGGTATGTGTAGTCCTGGTTCCGTAATTCTTCCGTGGAAGATCATCGACAGCCATCTTCCGGAGTTTTGCCAGCCAGTAATAATAGGATTTGAGACTGATGCCGTTTTGTTCGCACCACTGACTGTTGGTGAGACCGCTTTCACGGCATTCGTGGATCAGCTGCAGCCATCGCTGAGCTTTAACACGCTGAGTTGGGGTAAGAT
>JAFUPV010000004.1 GCA_017472605.1 Lachnospiraceae bacterium | reverse complement strand
ATTATAACATGGACAAAACTTTTCGTCTATGTTATACTTTTAGTTATGGTGAAATTTTTGTGACGAAGCGTGTCGGAGAATTCCGGCGGAAACGTTCACAGAAGAAACACAGCCCTCTTCCCGCGGCAGCCCTCTTATGGCTGCACAAAGGGACTGGCTGTGAATTACAGGTCCGGGAAGGAGATTTTCTACATATGAAACAAGATGACAAGCTGAACCAGCCGATCGGCTCCGTCGAGGAATCTGCTGCCAATGAGCAGGAGGAAAAGGAGCCAAAGAAGGGAATCCTGGCTACAATCTGGGAGTATGTTGTAACAATCGGTGTTGCAGTAATCGCAGCACTGCTGATCAACAATTTTATCCTGCTCAATGCCAACATCCCCAGCGGTTCCATGGAAAACACAATCATGGAAGGCGACCGGGTATTTGGTTTCCGTCTGGCTTATCTGTTTTCGGAGCCGGAGCGCGGTGACATCGTAATCTTCAAGTGGCCGGATGACGAATCCGTCAACTACATTAAGCGTGTGATCGGACTTCCCGGTGAAACGGTGACGATCCGCAACGGCGTTGTTTACATCGACAGCAATGACGGAAACGGCGAATGGGTTCTTGATGAGCCGTACCTGAAGGAAACACCGTGGGAGCGGGATTACGGTCCGTACGAGGTTCCGGAAGACAGCTACTTCATGCTTGGTGACAACCGCAACAATTCCAAGGATTCCCGCTTGTGGGAGAACACCTTTGTTCACAAGGATAAGATTCTGGCGAAAGCGTTCCTGAAGTACTGGAAGGGCTTCGAACTTTACTGATCCCAATGACAGGAACATCAGAAATCACAGAAAAATCATAGTGCAAAAAGCAGCAGCCGGTCAATGAAGATCGGCTGCTGCTTTTCGAATTGTTGATCCATCCGGGTGAACGTGCCTGTGACACGTCCGGTCGGATTCTTCTGCATTCCGTGCCCCCACACTTCCTGCAGTCATTTTCAGTTTTCTGCCAAAAACGTTCCAGGAACGTTTCTTTCGCTTCTGCATCCATTCCAGACGGCGATGCGCCTGGCTTTGGCGCTGCTAACACCCAAAGACAAATGGATTCGGAATCAGTTTCTTCCGTCGCTGGTCAGATATCCTTCGATATCTGCAATCGCCTTTTCCTCATCCTCTCCGTTGGCTACGATTGTTACCTGCTCACCCGCATGGAGCCCAAGTGTCATCAATCCCATGATACTCTTTGCATTTACTTTTCTGGTCTTGTTCTCAAGGTAAATGCTGCTGGAATACTGGTTCGCAACCTGTACAAGCACTGCTACCGGTCTTGCCTCCAGCCCTGTGGGAATTTGAACCGTGATTGTCTTTGTTGTCATTGTCTTAATTGTCCTCCTTGTTCTCTCTATACTGATCAGCCAGCGCTTTTAGCTTGCGCAGTCTGTGGTTGATACCTGATTTCCCTACCGGCGGTTCCAGGCTTTCACCCAGCTCTGCCAGAGAGGCTTCCGGTCTCTCCAGTCTCGCCCGGGCTGCATCTTCCAGCCCTTTGGGCAGAAACTCCAGTCCAACATGGTCGCGAAGGTATTCGATCGCTTCCAGCTGTTCCGCTGCGGCTGCAGCAGTTTTGTTGATGTTTGCAGTTTCACAGTTAACGCTGCGGTTTACCCGGTTGCGGACATCTTTCAGAATTCTTACATTTTCAAATTCCATGACCGCTTTTGGTGCTTCCATGATGCTCAGCGCATCGGATATCTGGTCGCCCTCTTTCAGATAAACGACATAGTACTTTTTTCTCAGAATGATTTTTGCATCCAGAGAAAACTGACGCAGCATTTCTTTGATCTGCACAGCCAGTTCTTCCTGGCTGCAGTCAATTTCGTAATGGTAAAATTTGTCCGGTGTGCTGATGGAACCGGCACAAAGAAAACAGCCCCGGATAAAGGCCCGGCGGCAGCAGCTTTCTGCCAGCAGTCTTACGTCTGCCTGATGGCGTTCCTGATAACCGGATTTTTCATCCCATTGTTTGATTGCGGACAGAATCCTGCGGATCAGTTCCTCATCCGTGATTCGGATGGAGGATTCATCCCGGCCCAGTCCATTGCCTTCTACTATATTAAATGCCTTTTGCAAAATTGTAAAGCACTTTTTTTGCATAGCGCTGCTTTCTGCCCGAATTGTCAACTGATTTCCGGCTGTTCCGACAGAAAAGTGGCCGTTTGTCAGAAGAATCGCCGCCAGTTCTGCCAGCTGGCAGTGCCTTGCCAACGGGATCTGCGCGGCCAGTTCTTCCTTTACCTGTGAAGAGAATGACATAATCTACCCTTCCTATTTATGTTTATCGATATCCCTGTGCTCGATTCTCAGACCATACCCGTCATCGTTCTCCAGCTGATGATAAAGGGCATTGGCAATCGTTACCGAGCGGTGTTTTCCGCCGGTGCATCCGATTCCGATGATCAGCTGGGTCTTTCCTTCGGAAATGTAGTTGGGAATCAGAAAACGGATCATGTCAGTCAGCTTCTGCTCAAATTCCTTCGCCTGCGGCCACTGCATGACATAGTCGCGAACCATGGCATCGTTTCCGGTCAGCGGACGCATTTCTTCAAAATAGAAGGGATTGGGCAGAAAACGGACGTCGAAGACCAGATCCGCATCCATTGGAATGCCATATTTAAATCCGAAGGAGACAACCGTCACAATCAGATTCTCGTAGTTCTCTCCTTTGAGAAAGATGTCTTCCAGCATCTCACGCAGCTCCCTGGTCAGAAGCTGGCTGGTGTTGATCACATAGTCGGCCTTTTCCAGAAGAAAGCCCAGGATCTCACGCTCTTTTTCAATTCCGTACTCGACGCGGCTGTTGGCGGCAAGCGGATGGCTCCGGCGGGTTTCCTTGTATCGCTTCAGCAGACATTCATCGGAGGCATCCAGATAAAGTACCCTGACGGAAACATGATCCTGCTTCAGATTCTCGATGACGGTTTTCAGCCGTGGAAGCATTTCATGGTTTCGGATGTCAATTCCAAGCGCCACATTCTGAAGGGAGGACTGGGAATTGACAGCAAGTTCCACAAACTTGGTGATCAGAGGAATCGGCAGGTTATCCACACAGTAAAAACCGAAATCCTCCAGGAATTTCAAAGCGGCTGTTTTACCGGCTCCGCTCATGCCGGTTACGATTACAATCTGCATCTTTTCCCCCATCTGCACTCTGGCAGCTGAAATCTGCTTTTGCGGTTCATTCACCTGCGGATCCGGCAGGGATCAGCGGCATGACGCGCTCTCACAGCGTTCTGTTTCATTTAAAGATTCCGGCAAGCTGAACCTCCAGTTCCAGTTCCACACCATGGATTTCTTTTACCGTTTGCGCCACATGCTCACACACGGCACGGATTTCTGCCGCAGAAGCATTCCCACGGTTGATCACAAAGCCGGCATGCTTCTCTGACACCTGGGCGTCACCGACGGAATATCCTTTCAGGCCGGCATCTTCGATCAGCTTTCCGGCGAAATGACCAGCCGGTCGTTTGAAGGTGCTTCCGGCGCTGGCGAATTCCAGCGGCTGTTTCTCCCGGCGTCTTCCGTTGAAATCGTCCATCTTTGCACGAATGGACAGACGGTCACAGGGGGTTAACTGCAGGCGGCAGGACAGGATCACCATTCCGGATCCAATGAAGGCACTGTGACGGTAGCTCAGCGCAGCTTCTTCTGCAGTTACGGTACGAACGGTTCCATCCGGATCCAGCACGGTCACATCAATCAGAATCTGGCCAAGCTCCCCGCCATAGGCACCGGCATTCATCAGAATTCCTCCGCCGATGGTTCCCGGGATTCCTGAAGCAAATTCCAGCCCCTCAAAACCGGCTTCCAGCGCTTTTGCAGCCGCCGTCGGCATCATCACTCCTGCCTGAACGTCCATTACACCGGCATCGCGGTCAATGGTCACCTGATCGAATCCTTTTCTCATGGACAGAACCGCCCCGTCAAAGCCGCCGTCTCCGATCAGCAGGTTGCTTCCGCGTCCGAGAACGAGATATGGAACTTCATGAGTCCTGCACACGGCAAGAACTGCTGCCAGTTCCTGTTCATTCTGCGGTGTCACAAACCAGCGGGCAGGTCCGCCTGCGCGGAAGGTGGTATATTCTTTCATTGATACCTGCTCCTGCAGGTTTTCTTCGCTGACTGCCGTCAACAGAAACTCTCGGATTCCCATCAGTCTTCATCCACTTTCTTAGCAAGATTCTGCTGTACCCGGTTATACAGCTCTCTTGCCGCATTGTAGCCCATCTTTTTCTGACGGTAGTTGACTGCCGCAGACTCAACGATGATGGCAACATTACGGCCCGGCCGGATTGGAATGTTATGGCAGACAACCTTGTTTCCGAGGAACTCCGTATAGTGCTCCTCCAGACCAAGGCGGTCGTATTCTTTATCTTTGTTCCATTCTTCCAGATTGATCACAATGTCAATAGACTGGGTGTTCTTTACACTTTCTACACCAAACAGTGTTTTTACGTCAATGATACCGATTCCGCGAAGCTCGATGAAATGGCGGGTGATTCCCGGCGCACTTCCAACCAGCGTCTCATCACTGACCTTACGGATTTCTACCACGTCATCCGACACCAGACGGTGGCCTCTCTTAATCAGCTCCAGCGCCGCCTCACTTTTTCCGACTCCGCTCTCACCGGTGATCAGCACACCTTCGCCGTAAACATCCACGAGTACGCCATGGATGGAAATGGTCGGTGCCAGTTCGACATTGAGCCAACGGGTGATCTCGGCAGTCAACGGTGAGGTTTTCTTCTTCGACAGCATCACCGGTACCTGATATTTCGACGCAATTTTAAGAAATTCATCGTCCGGTCTGTTGTTGGTGGAAAAGATGATGCAGGGAATCTGGCTGCTCAGCAGCTTCTCATACATCGCTGTCCTTCTCTCTGGTTCCATTCCTTCGATATAGGTATATTCAACCACTCCGATAATCTGAACACGCTCTTTATCAAAATGCTTGTAATAACCGGTCAGCTGCAGTGCCGGACGGTTCACATCCGGGTGGTACAGCTTGATTTTATCCGTATTGATCTCCCTTGTGAGTAGTTCAAGATCCATCTTTTTGATCAAAGAAGTTATCGAAACTCCGCTCATATTGCCTCTTTCCCGCTGCAGACTGATTCCGGCAGTCCGATCCCACAGCGTTTTTTTCGTTCTATGGCAGAGCCGGACGCTGCTCTGCCAGTCTATTACTCAATCATTGTATCAAATTTCGACAGTCTCTGTAAAGCCCTTTTATTAATTTTATCAAAAACAAATTTATCCATTTTGTTATATTTTTACAACCTCATCCGGATGGAAAAACGCATGTACCGCCTCCGCAGCCGCCCGATTCATCCCTTCGGTCTTCGCCAGTGTTTCCACATCCGCCTCCCGGATGGCATAGATGTCCCCAAAGGCGCGCATCAATGCCCGCCGTCTCTTTTCACCGATACCGGGAATGTCATCCAGAATGGAATGGACCTCTTTCTTTCCGCGAAGACTCTTATGGTATTCGATGGCAAACCGGTGCGCCTCATCCTGGACACGGGTGATCAGATGAAACCCTTCGGAATGGGTATCGATGGGCAGCTCTACATTCTGGTAGTACAGCCCTCTTGTCCGGTGGCGTTCATCCTTGACCATGCCGCAGACCGGGATGGTCAGACCCAGTTTTCCAAGGACTTCCAGTGCCATGTTCACCTGCCCTCTTCCACCGTCCATCATGATCAGGTCCGGCAGGCTGGAGAAGCTTCCTTCCTCTTCCTGCTCCTGAATCTGACGCAGACCGCGCTCAAAGCGGCGGGTCAGAACCTCATACATGGACGCGTAGTCGTTTGGCCCCTGCACCGTTTTGATCCGGAATTTCCGGTAGTCGTTGCGCTTTGGTTTTCCGCCTTCAAAGACGACCATGGAACCGACCGATTCCAGACCGCTGGTGTTGGAAATATCGTAAGCTTCCATGCGCCAGATTTTTTCCAGTCCAAGCCAGCCTTCTATCTGATGGAGCGCGCCAATGGTGCGTTCTTCTTCCCGGCGGATCCGTTCTCTGTCCTGTTTCAGAACAAGGCGGGCATTCTGTGCGGCCAGCTCCATCAGGTGCTCCTTGGTTCCCCGCTGAGGAACGCGGATGGTTACCTTCTTTCCCCGTTTTTTGCCAAGCCAGCTCTCAATCTGTTCTCTGTCTTCCAAATCGTACTGAACATAGATTTCTCCAGGAAGATAGGGCGTTCCCGCGTAGAACTGTTTGACGAAGCTGTTCATGACAGCACTGGCATCGTCACCTTCCGCTACGGAGAGATGGTAATGTTCCCGTCCAATCAGTTTTCCCTCACGAACGAAGAACACCTGGACAACGGCATCATCTGCCTCCACAGCGCAGGCGATCAGATCCCGGTCATCCAGAGACATGCTGTCTGTGATTTTCTGCTGTTCGGCAATCCGTTTTACGCTTTCGATGAAATCGCGATACCTGGCCGCTTCCTCAAATTCCATTTCCGCGGCGGCGGCTTTCATCTTCTGCTCCAGCTCCCGCTTCAGTTTATTATATCCGCCGTTGAGCAGTTCCATGACACGGCTGATTTTTTCCATGTATGCCTCCCGGCTGACATCGCCCCGGCAGGGACCCATGCACTGGCCGATGTGATAGTTCAGACAGGGACGTTCTTTTCCGATGTCTCTTGGAAGCACGCGATTGCAGGTCCGAATCCCATAGAGTTTATGAACCAGATCCAGCGTATCCTTTACCGCTGTTCCACTGGGATAGGGTCCAAAGTACTTTGATTTGTCTCTGGCCCGTTTTCTCGCCAGCATGACGCGCGGATACTCTTCTTCTACGGTGATTTTGATGTATGGGTAGGCTTTGTCATCCATCAGCATGGTGTTGTAGCGGGGACGGTGCTCCTTGATCAGATTGCACTCCAGCACAAGCGCTTCCATTTCCGAATCCGTGACGATGTATTCGAAGTAAGCGACCTGGGATACCATCTGATCGATTTTGAACGAATGCTTCTTTCCGTTCTGAAAGTACTGTCGAACCCGGTTGCAAAGCTTAATCGCTTTTCCTACATATATGATTTCATCTGCCGCGTTATGCATCAGGTAGACACCCGGCTTTTCAGGCAGCTTTTTCAGTTCTTCTTCGAAATTAAATTCCATCGGTATCTTTCCTTTCTGCTGTTCATTCTTTCAGAGCCGCTTCGCCCTGGACTTTTTTGCGGATCCTCTCCTGACGCAACGATATCCGAAGCGGTAAAAGCTCCGGATATCGGTTTGTTCTTATCGTCTGGTTTCAGCCTTCCGGTTCCACAGCGGCGACTGGTCGCTTTCTGTTCCCGTTTTGCGGCGGCAGCCGGTCGTTTTCTTTTCCTGTTCCGCGTTCCCGTTCCGCATCCGCTGCTTATCCCTGCCTGCCTTCCGCATCTGTGCCTGCATCGGTTACTGCCTGCACGTTCGCGGTCATCTCCGCATCGATTATTGTCTGCGGCTCTGCGGTCCGTTCTGTATCGGCTATTGTCTGCGGCTCTGCAGTCCGTTCTGTATCGGCTATTGTCTGCGGCTCTGCAGTCCGTTCTGCCTCTGCCGCAGTTCTTGCTCTGGAGGCATTCAGGATTTCCATGAATTCTTTTCCGGTAATGGTTTCCTTCTCAATCAGGAATGCTGCGATTTCATCCATTACTCCACGGTTTGCAGAAAGCATTTCTTTTGCCTCTGCATAAGCGTTCTGAAGAATCCGCATCACTGCCTGATCTACCTTTGCGGCAGTTGCATCGGCGCAGTTGAGAACGGTTCTGCCATCCAGATACTGATTCTCGATGGTCTCCAGTGCCATCAGTCCGAATTCATCGGACATTCCGTACATGGTGATCATCCGTCTTGCATAGGAGGTTGCCTTTTCGATATCGTTGGAAGCTCCTGTGGTAACGCTGTTGAAAACGATTTCTTCTGCCGCACGTCCACCCAGAGCCATGGTGATCATTGCCAGGATTTCATCCTTGGAATTGAGGAATTTCTCTTCTTCCGGAGTCTGCATGACATAGCCGAGTGCTCCCATGGTACGGGGTACGATGGTGATCTTCTGCACCGGCTCGGAGTTTTTCTGCAGGGCACCGATCAGCGCATGACCCACCTCATGGTAGGAAACGATGCGGCGCTCTTCCTGATTCATTACGCGGTCTTTCTTTTCTTTACCGACGAGAACCACTTCTACAGCCTCCAGCAGATCCTGTTGTGACACATAGGT
Source organism: Lachnospiraceae bacterium (assembly GCA_017472605.1). GTDB lineage: Bacteria > Bacillota > Clostridia > Lachnospirales > Lachnospiraceae > Anthropogastromicrobium. The sequence continues at coordinate 21,406 of JAFUPV010000004.1, read as the reverse complement.
GCGTCCATTTTTTACCGCGTTGATGGCAGCTTCGTTGATCATGTTGGCGAGATCGGAACCGACTGCGCCGCTGGTCGCAAGAGCGATTGCTTCCAGGTCCACGCTCTCGTCCATTTTCACATCCTTGGCATGTACCTTCAGGATCTCGACACGGCCTTTGAGATCCGGACGGTCAACGATGATCCGGCGGTCAAAACGGCCTGGACGAAGAAGTGCTTTGTCAAGGATTTCCGGACGGTTGGTTGCAGCCATGACAAGGACTCCTTTGGACGCGTCAAAGCCGTCCATCTCGGAAAGCAGCTGGTTTAAGGTCTGCTCACGCTCATCATTTCCGCCGTAACGGGTGTCTCTGCTCTTACCGATGGCGTCGATCTCGTCAATGAAGATGATACAGGGAGCGTTCTGCTGCGCCTGCTTGAACAGATCGCGGACACGGGACGCGCCGACACCGACGAACATTTCGACGAAGTCGGAACCGGACAGGGAGAAGAACGGGACATGGGCTTCTCCTGCAACGGCCTTTGCCAGAAGGGTTTTTCCGGTTCCAGGAGGACCGACTAACAATGCACCCTTCGGCAGCTTCGCACCGATGGTGGAATATTTCTGAGGGTTATGAAGGAAATCTACGATTTCTGTCAGAGATTCCTTCGCCTCATCTTCACCGGCTACATCCTTGAAGGTGATGCCGGTTTCTTTGTTCATGTACATCTTTGCGGTGGACTTTCCAACGCCCATCGGGCCGCCGCCTCCGGACATTTTGCGAAGAAGAAGTCCCATCAGTCCCCAGATCATCAGCAGGGGGAGCACATACATCAGCAGAAAATCGATGATGCCGGATCCGGCTGATGACTCTTCACCTGTGTATTCCACACCGGCTTCTTTCAGTTCCCGGTACAGATCCTGATCCGGGAGATATGGGGTGTAGTAGGAAACCCGGTAGTCATCTTTGATCACATAGCGGATCTCCGATCCGGTAATTGTTACCGATTCTACCATTCCCTCATCCAGCTGAGTCATGAATTCGTCATAGGTTACTTTTTTGTTCATCTGCCCCTTGATCAGGTGATCGATCCCTGTGATCAGCAGCAGTGTTACCACTCCGACAACGGCAAGAATGATGAAGAGCTGTATGTTCTTGTTATTCTTTCCGTTTGGTTTCTGGTCTTTGTTATTATTCAGATCCACGTTATCCTCCATTTTCTTTCCAAATTTCATGCACAAAACAGCTCAGGAGCCGCCTGCGGGGACAGTCTGCCAGGCGCTCGGACTGCCAGGCTGACGGAACACTGACACTGCTCCTGATTTGGCATTTTTTCTTTTGTATAAAAGTGATTATAAGGGGTTCTTACCCAGAAATCAAGTGATAAACTGTGATTTTTTTTGCGTCTGATCTCAAACCTTTGGTAAAGTGTTCAGATGAACTGGCAGGAACAATCCACCGCTTTTTTCCATCCGCGGATCAGAGTCTGCCGAACGGAATCTTCCATGGACGACTCGAAACGTTGTTCCAGTTTCCAGTTGCTGCGGATTTCATCCAGGTCTTTCCAGTATCCGACTGCCAGACCGGCAAGATAAGCGGCACCCAAAGCAGTTGTTTCTGTGCAGGAGGGACGATCCACTGACGCATTCATGATGTCTGCCTGAAATTGGAGTAGGAAGTTGTTGGCGCTGGCGCCGCCGTCTGCCTTCAGTTCGCTTACGGTCAGCCCGCTGTCTTTTTCCATTGCATCTACCACATCTTTTACCTGGTAGGCAAGGGATTCCACTGCAGCGCGGACAAAATGGGCTTTCTTTGTCCCTCTGGTCAGGCCAACGATGGTTCCGCGGGCATACTGATTCCAATAGGGAGCGCCCAGACCGGTAAACGCCGGTACCAGATATACTCCTCCTGTATCGCTGACGGACTGGCAGATTTCTTCTGTCTGCGGTGCGCTTTTGATCATTTCCAGCTCATCACGGAGCCACTGGATCACCGCTCCTGCTACGAAAACGCTTCCTTCCAGCGCATAACCCGGTGTTTTCTGACTGGTTGCTGTCAGCGTTGTTACCAGTCCATGTCTGGATACGACCGGTTCCTTTCCCGTGTTCATCAGAAGAAAGCATCCGGTACCATATGTATTTTTCACCTGGCCTTCTTCAAAACAGCACTGACCGAAAAGAGCCGCCTGCTGATCCCCTGCCGCGCCTGCGATCGGGATGGGAATTCCGGTTAGTTCCTTTGCGGTCTCTCCATACACACAGCTGCTTGGACTCACTTTTGGCATCATGGAAGCCGGAATTTTGAACAGTTCCAGCAGTTCCTGGTCCCAGCACAGGTTATGGATGTTGTAAAGCATGGTGCGGGAAGCGTTTGTGAAGTCTGTTACATGGACCTTTCCGCCGGTCAGCTTCCAGATCAGCCACGTATCTACGGTACCAAAGAGCAGTTTTCCCTCTTCTGCTTTCCGGGCGGCACCTTCTACGTTGCCAAGAATCCATGCAATTTTTGTTGCGGAGAAGTAGGCGTCAGGAACAAGACCTGTTTTCCGGGAGATCATTTCACCCAATCCCTTTTCTTTTAATTCGTCAACCATTTCACTGGTTCGTCTGCACTGCCAGACGATTGCCGGATAGACGGGTTTTCCGGTCTCTTTTTCCCAGACAATCGTCGTTTCTCTCTGGTTGGTGATGCCGATTGCCGCAATGTCCTTTGCCGTTGCTCCAAGCTTTGTCATTGCCTCCATCATGACTCCATACTGAGAGGACCAGATTTCCATGGGATCATGCTCGACCCAGCCCGGCTGGGGGTAATACTGTGTGTATTCCTTCTGGGCGATGCTGCAGATTTCACCCTGGCGATTAAACAAGATGCATCTTGAACTGGTTGTTCCCTGATCCAGTGCCATGATATAGTTTTTTGTATTGTTTTCTGCTGTCATTCCATTGTTCTGTTCCATACCGATTCCTCTCAATTCTGTTTCGTCGTTTTCCTGCCTTCTCCCGCTGAAACTGCAGGCAATCTCACAGCCATCACGCCATGGATTTCTCTGCGCTTTCGAAACGTTGCGTCATGGTAATCAGTATAACAGATTTCACTGGAAAGTACAATGGCAGACTTGCTATTGCTTCAGTTTCGGTCTGCTGAACAGGGATGCCAGATATCCAAATACAAGCGCAGCCGTAATTCCGGCCGACCCGGCTGTCAGTCCGCCTTTGAACAGACCAAGCAGTCCCTCTTTGTCAATGGCTTCTTTTACACCCTTCCAAAGGGTGTTTCCAAATCCGAGAAGCGGCACCATCGCCCCGGCTTTTGCCCATTCCAGAAACGGCTGATACAGTCCCAACGCTCCGAGAATGGTTCCTGATACAACCAGAAGAACCATGATCCGGCCCGGCATCAGTTTTGTTTTATCCATCAGCAGCTGGGCAGCCGCACAGATGGCGCCGCCAACCAGAAAGGATATCAGATAATCATTCATATCTTTCTGCTCCTCTTCGTTTATTCCCGGTACATCGTTTCATTCGGATTTCCTCCTGCTGTTTCTGATAACGATGTCCCTTATTTTTATATTGCTTCAATCCTCACAGCATGGGCAATTCCCGGTACGCTCTGACCTTCATTAAAGCTGATTTTTGACAGCAGCGCGCCTGTCGGGACAAACAGTATCTTCTTCCATGTTTTTTTCTCAAGAAGCGGAAGGATGTAGGATGCCAGTGTTACTGCGCTGCACCCGCATCCGCTTCCTCCTGCATGGGTATCCTGCTGCTCGGCGTTGAAGATCTCAATTCCACAGTCCATGTGGCGGGACGAAATATCATATCCTTTTTCTTTCATCAGTTCGATCAGAATTTTCTGCCCGACGACGCCAAGGTCACCGGTTATGATTTTATCATAGGAAGGGATTTCCGCTTCAAAGTCCTGGAAGTGTCGGCATATTGTATCTGCCGCTGCCGGTGCCATTGCAGCGCCCATATTCATAGAATCCCGAACGCCATAATCAATGATACGCCCGGTCGTGATACCTGTGACTCTGGCAATCCCATTCTCCTGTCCCAGCACGAGAGCTGCCGATCCGGTTACTGTCCATGTGGCGCTGAAGGGTCTCTGGTTTCCATAGTCTGACGGAAAACGGAACTGCCTCTCAGCCGATGCAAAATGACTGCTCGTGACACAAAGCGCATATTCCGCATAGTCTGCCGCAATTGCCATGGATGCCAGGCTTAGTGTTTCTCCCATTGTCGAACAGGCTCCATATACCCCAAACAACGGATAGCCCTCTTCTTCCATTCCATAGGACGATGCCACGCACTGCCCAAGCAGATCACCGGCGAAGGCATACCGAATCCGGTTTCTTGGCACAGCAGATTTCTGCACGGCAAGCTCTGCCGCTTTTTTCTGCAGCTGGCTCTCCGCTTCTTCCCAGCTTTTCTGCCCCATTTTTCCATCGGTGTCCACAAAATCAAACAGACATCCAAGCGGTCCCGCCCCTTCCTTCGGTCCCACAACAGACGCTCCGCAAATGATATGCGGTGCATGCTCAAATTCGATACTGGCTCTTCCTTTTCTCATCAGCTCATCCTTTCCTGGCGATCTCTCATGCGTCATAGAAACAGAATGTCCGGATTTATGTGAATTTATGCAAACGCGCGGCAGGAAGGTATGCCCATCCTGCCGCGCGTTCAATCACTCGATCCTGTTATTCTTCTTTCTTAAAATATGCGTCCATTCCTGCACAAAACTCCGTTTCGTCTACACCAGCGCGCTTTGCTGCGACCGCAATTGAAAGTTCTCCTTCGTTCGCCAGCTCATATAAAAGTTCCAGTTTGCCTTCCTGTCTTCCTTCCTTTCGCCCTTCCTGTCGCCCTTCCTGTCTTCCACGACGAATTCCCACACCTCTTTCAAAGGATTTCACCGCATCCAGATCTGCATAATAATATTTTTCTGCCAACATCATCAACGCTCCTTCCCTGCTTAATGCCATTCTCTGAACATCCTCATAGATCGACATCAAAAATGTATTTTTCTTTGCTTTTGCCCGTACCTTCCTGTTATTTACATCTGCCATTGCCGCCAGCATTAACTGAAGTTCGTTGTCCTGTTCTCCATTAATCCCTTTTCGAAATTGCTTCAGGCACTTTCCTAATTCTACAAAAATGAGAGTACGAATAGAAGGAAACGAGAGTCCGCTGTCTGTCACTTCCTGAGTAATCCTGTGGATATATCTTTTTGATTCCTGATTGCGAAAGCTCTTTGGACTGTAACGCATAAAAACAACAAGACAGACTGGTTTTACATTATTATATGTGATCATTCCCTTATTCTTATTCCGATCCGCTGCATACTGCATCATTACCAGATCGGAGACATATATTTCACTTCTCTTGAAAATATAATCCTGAGATGCAACCTGAACTTCCATTACATTCAGCATTCCATTTTTTTGTCTCACCGGAATATCGAATATAATTTTTTTCGCATCCACACTGCTCAAATACCCTTCATTTGTAAAGCTTCCATCAATTGTTATGCTTTCATCCTTACAGATTTTTCGAAGCAGATACTCTACTCTTCTCTTTTGATTTTCCGGATGAAAGATTGTCTTAGCTACCACGTCAGACATTAAAGAAGGTAAACGCTTTCCGCTGACAATCTCATTGTATTCATTCCGTTCTTGCTCATTTAAATGGAGCCACATTGCTTCCGCAATCAATAACTGTTCTTTTTCCGATTTCGCTCCATTTAGCATATTAATCAGCTGTTCAGCTGCCGTAATTTCACTCATATTATCCTCCCGAACGATCATGCACCTTTTACATCTCTGTATCCTTTCGATGCATTCGAAACTGACAACTTATTTTTCTGTCACATCTCTCTTTCGTAATTCCATATGAGTTCTGGGCATCTAATGTTATTATAACTATTTTAGGCGCAGCCCGCAATCATTTTTATCCGATTAATTGTATCCAATAATTGGTATTTGGTAATATATAAATCTGCATCCGCTCCCTGTTCTCAACTCGCAGCCTGGCTCAAAATATAGCAAAAGAGGACACAAGGCACCTCTTAAATAATGCCCTTATGTCCTCTTTCGTAATTATAGCCGCATGAATCCTTCTGCCAGCTTACTTGTCATCGCGCTTCTTTCGAATCAGCATTGCAGCAATTGCCAGAAGCATCAGTCCGCCTCCAGCTACACAGATCCATCCGATGATACCGGAATAATCTTCAATACCAAGAATTACTTCGATACCAGTCGTTTCCTGCGTGGATTCCGATGCAAACTCAGAGTGTTCGTCACCATCTCCCATGGTTCCAGCTTCCGTTGTTGGTGCTGTGGTAGTCGGCGCTGCAGTAGTGGTCGGAGCTACCGTAGTCGTTTCTTCTTCCGTGGTCTCTGCCTCTGCAGACTCTTCTTCTGTCGTTACTTCTTCAGAAGCTTCTGCTGCCGTGGTCGATTCCTCCTCAAAAGAGCTGGTCTCCTCCTCGCCATTGCTTCCATATTCACCGTCGTTCTCGCCGCCATCGTCCCAGCCGCCGTGTTCGCCTTCTTCGGTGGTTGTTTCTTCTACAGTAGTGGTTACTTCCTCAGTTGTCTCTTCTACTGTGGTTGTTTCCTCTACGGTAGTCGTTTCCTCCTCAGTGGTGGTCTCTTCTACGGTAGTCGTTTCCTCTTCAGTTGTCTCCACAACGGTGGTTGTTTCTTCTACTGTTGTCGTTTCCTCCTCGGTTGTCTCTACAACGGTAGTTGTTTCTTCTACTGTTGTCGTTTTCTCCTCGGTTGTCTCTACAACGGTAGTTGTCTCTTCTACTGTTGTCGTTTCTTCCTCAGTTGTCTCCACAACGGTGGTTGTTTCTTCTACGGTAGTCGTCTCCTCCTCGGTTGTCTCCACAACGGTAGTAGTTTCTTCTACGGTAGTCGTCTCTTCTGCTGTAGTCGTCTCCTCTTCTTCCGGATGATCTTCTACAAGAGGCATTCCAGTGTATGGCCACATATGTCCCTCTGCAGTAATAACCATATCCTGTCCAACCAGGCAACCATTATAGTTACCGGATTCATTCATATCGATCTTCGCATTCGGTGCAACCAGATGACCAATAAGCGTATTCGCCTGTCCTGGAATCTTTACATAAGTAGCATTCGGAGCATTCCATACAATGGACATGCTTTCTCCATTTTCCTTGTTTCCATCCGTACTTACAAACCAATCCAGGTGATTATTAAAATATGGTAATTTGTCAATTCTTTCATCCGTTATATTAATAACAGTCGATTTATCTGAAGTACCAATCAGATTAATCTTGCACTGATATCCATTTGTTGTTAAACGGATAACCGATCCGGCTTGCACATCAATTGGTGTATCCGCTTCCTCCTGACTATTAATTACATAGGTTGCTGAGTTTCTCTTATACAGCTCATCACTGGTAGACTTAATCGCACTCATCAACTTTGTCCAGTCAACATAGGAATCTGTCTCATAGATCAGACCGGAAATGTTAAAACTGCCCCAGTCTCCCCATGCGGTCTTACCATTGATTACACGATTATTCCATACATTATTTACAGTTCCAACATAAAGATCAATTTTGCCCGGTGCTACGTTTCTGCTGGCATGCGGTCCGTTGTATGTAAACATACCTCCAATATAGGAAGATTCTGAAATGTTAGCAGAATCAGCAAAACCAGATCCCCAACCGGTGTAATCGCCCTTAATCAAAACGGAACCCATACAGTGAATATCCATCTGCACGGAGCCAAACGAAACAACATTAAAACGATTTAACAGAAATTCAAGGTTATATCCCGCATCAGGGAACTTCGCATTGGTCTCATTCCATCCCGGCCATTCGCCGCCCATCCATGCAGGCTCCGCTCCCTGCTCATCCGCTAAAGCTACAGCTGCAGTTGTCTGAGCCTCCGTTATCTCCACTGGTGCTGCTGTTGTTTCCGGCGCTGCTGTCTCAGGTGCTGCCGTTGTTTCCGGCGCTGCTGTCTCAGGTACTGCCGTTATTTCCGGCGCTGCTGTCTCAGGTGCAGTCGTTTCCATCGCCGGCATTTCCTGTGCTAATGTCTCCGGTACTGACATTTCTGCCATGGAAGTCTCTTCCGCACTCTCCGTTACCTGCGCCTGCGTTGTTTCCGGCATTTCAGCACTGATTACAGCAAAATTCTGAACGACCAGGCAGATTGCTAAAAACAAAGCAAGAATTGTTCCAGCAAAGCATTTCTGTTTTCTGTTCATAAGCTTCCCCTCCTACTGACTTCTATTTTTAAGTCAAATGGCTTTGCAGAATTATCATATGCGAAGCAGTGGATTGGTACCACGTAAAAGAGTCCACCATTACTTGTATATGGTAAATGCAATACAACTATATATCTTTTTCCTATTACTGTCAAGGTAAATGCCTACTTTTATCATCACGATAACGTTTTCGACTTTATTACCTTTCTGTTACAGACATTCTTCTTTCCGAAACAGACATTTAATTTGTTTTTCAAATATTTTTATATTTTTTCATTTTGGCCGATTCGCATTCCTGCATCCGCTGCTTCTCCTGTTTCCATTATGTGCCTGCTGCAGGATTTCACATTACTGCCAGTATGTACTGCCAATCACACTAGACATTCCGTCCGTTCCCGCTTTCACAATCCAGATATTCTGAATAACATCCGCTTCTCCATCCGAGCCCGTTCGGCTGTAAGGGAAGGTTTCGTAAGCAAAGTAAAACGCTTCCTCATTTGCGCACAGAACATGGCGGTTTATCAGGCGCAGTTCTTCGGCTGACTGAGGGATCTGCTCACCGAAATCCGGGATCGCTGTGCAGTTTTCGCGGATCCAGTCATACAGAATCTGTCCGTGAGCCGCCGGTGAAATCTCCGGAAGCCATTCATTTGTTCCCGGATGAAATACCTGCCAGGACGCTTCGTTGAATACGGCGGCATACTGCTGTCCATAGTTCAGCATCTGTCCATAGCGGAACGCCTCCTCGCTGTCCGCCGCAAGCTGCCGAACAAGAGCGCCGTCTGCGGTCTGATACTGGGAAACCATTCCGTTTCCGTAAACGAAAAGAGAGTCACCCACAAACCAGTATGGTGTACCATCAAACGAGTCACCAGTATATGTATCCGGTACGGAAACCGTATGAACGTCTCCTGTTTCCATGCTGTAAACCGAATAGGTCAGCTGTCCTTCTCCGTCACTCTCCGGCTCCGATATCACAATTTCCTCGTCCGTGTAGAAATGGGGCGCTTCCGCAGAAATCTGGAGCGCCGCATCCGGCTGATCCGGATCGATCCGGTATGCATTGTTTCCCGAAGTTACATAGAGCCAGCCAGATCCGCTGCAGAGCAGCGATCCTTCCCGGATGCTGGTCAGACTTCCTGTCTCCGGGTCAAAGCAGACGATTTCTGATGGTTCCGGATAATTGGTGCTGCGTGAGAAGTAGATTTTTCCGTCCAGCAGCACAAACTCTGCCGGCACATCACAATTTTCATCAATCAGATATGGATCCGATCCATCCAGAGCTGACGAGTAAATCGGAGCCGTAACGGAATAGTCACTTTCCGGAACCGTATAATAGACACGGTCATCCCAGTATATAAATTCGGAATCTGCCGCATAGGACAGAATGGTTTTATCGCTGTAGTATGAACTGTCGCCATAATCACCAAAAGCCATGGAGGTATAAGTAACACCTTCATATTCCTGTGTCAGCGAAGACCAGACTTCCGACTCCGATTCCGTCTGCAGGAACTCATCCGTGTTCGAAAGCACCGCATCACAAACACTGATATACTTCTTTCCGTTGACAGAAATCCGCAGTGTCTTGATACCGGATACATTCACACAGAACTCCTGAATCTCATTTCCTTCCAGATTAACTGACTGTGACTGGTACAGAAGCGCTCCATCTCCATAGACCGACACGCAGATATCGGTACGATATGGATCCTTCAGGTCCGTCGCCGGATTTGTTCCCGCATTCCGGATCACAGTTCCCGAAAACACATCATATGCACCGTCCAGTACATAGTCCGCATAGTTATCAACATTGGATGTAACACCGGTCAGCGCATTTTTGTAAACCGTTCCGTAGATATCAGTTGCGCCTTCCTGAACACGAAGCGTCATATCCGGCTGCTGTGCCACAAACTCCATGTCATAAAGGGAAATCTCTTCTGCAGCTTCTGCCGCTGAGATCATTTTCATCTGCTCTGCCGCACCGCATGTGAAAACAGTAAAACAGGTAAGCATCATGCTGCATGTTCGTTTCCAATTCTTTCTCATTCCAATTCTCCTCTTCTTTCTGATGATTCACGCACTGCCGGTCAGCCGTCAGCTGCATAACGGCCGAACCAGTTTCCTTATTTGCAGCAAAAGATTTCCTGCAAAAAGTCTTTCATTACACTTCTATCGTATCACAATCATTCTTGTTTCGCAACCGTCCGATTCTGTCAAAACTCTTACGATTTGTTTACACTACCGCCGGAGCTTTCCACCATAAACGCGAGAAACACGCTGCGCGATTTTCTCACGTTATCGCGGCGCTCGTCTGATGAGTACGCAAGCGTCCTCGCCCGACTCGCTGCTTGCGTAAGAACAGGAAGGACCGGTGCATTCACACCGGCCCTTCCTGTTTCTTTCGATCTGTCTCACAACAGATTTTTAACTGATTTCATTCACTTCATTCCGCCTTCTGACAGCCGGTATCCGCACATCGATCAGTTTTCCTGTTCTTTTCTGCGAATCAGCCATGCAGCCGTTACCATGATCATCAGACCTCCTGCTACCACACAGATCCAGCCGATTACTGCGGAATAATCCTCAATACCAAGGATTACTTCAATTCCGGTTGTCTCTGCAACGGTTGTAGTCTCTGCAGCTGTTGTGGTTTCTGCTGTGGTCTCTTCCGCTGTCGTGGTTTCCTGCGCTGTGGTTTCTTCTGTCGTCTCCTCCAGAGTGGTCTCTTCCTCAGTTGTTTCCTCTACTGTGGTCTCTTCCTCGGTCGTTTCCTCTTCTGTGGTTTCCTCATTGCTTCCATGTTCCTCATCATTGGTTCCGCTTTCATCCATGTCGCCGGTATCCAGTTCATTCAGGATCATGTAAACGGTCTTTCCATCCACGTCAACAGAAGTGATTCCGATCAGAATCGTTCCGTCTTCCGCAACTTCAAATTCCAGATCCTCAATTGGCAGATATCCTTCCGGAGCAGCTGTCTCTCTGAGGATATATCTTTCACCGACATTCAGCTTTGAACCAAAGTTATGAACAATTCCTGCTTCGGACGTCCAGGTATCAACAACAGTCTCAACACCTGCTTCATCCTTCTGAATTACTGCAAACTCTGCACCGTCCAGACCGGAATAATCCAGACTGTCAACCTTTGTTACGAGGAACTCGATCGGCGCATCTTCTACCAGCAGCACTGTATTTCCATCCTCATCCGTTGTGGTATTTCCAGTGCTGGTTACGGTACCATTCTCATCAATCGTAAAGGTAGTATCACTTGTTACGGTATATCCTTCCGGCGCAACCTCCTCATGAAGTGTGTAAGTCTCGCCAACGATCAGACCTTCAATCGCATGAGCTTCCTCACCGGATACCCACTCCTCAACTACGTTTCCATCGCTGTCAAGAATCTGAATCGTTGCACCAGGCAGTTCTTCTTCTGTTGTAACGTCAACCTTTGTAATCATGACACGGGTCACATCATTCACAAATTTCATTGAGTCATCTGCATATGCCGCATCATTTACTGTAACTGTTACAGTCAGTGTTCCGTCACCGTTATCCGCGATCTGAGCCTTCACTTTGTAAACGCTCTGACTGTAGATATAACCGGTTCCGTCCTCAGCAATTTCCGATACGGTATAAACATATTCCTTACCGGCATCCGCTTCTGTGTAGTTGACTGCATCAAACACAACAACGCCATCGGTTCCGTTTGTCTTTGTCTGAAGCACATTTCCAGCCTCATCCTTCAGCGCAAACTGGAAGGTTCCAAGAGCCAGGTCTTCTTCCGCCATTGCCTTCACAGCCTTCAGCTCAAGCGCGCCGACAGCTGCATAGCTGTTCGTAAACACAACATCCTGCACGTCAGTTTCGGACTCAGCAACGGTTCCATCTGCAAAATACTTTGTAACAGAGGTAATCTCAACTTCCAGTTCTCCAAGTCCATGATCCTCTGCAGTTACTTCTACCAGCCAGCTGCTTCCATCATATGTGTATCCGGCAGCTTTTTCATCGGTCTCGGTAATCTGATAGTACCAGGTTCCGGACTTGTCATAGCTGATCGGGGCAAACTTGATGCTTCCGTCTTCCGCATTTTTCACGGTTTCTGTGTAAGCATCTTCTGCTGCATTTCCGTTTTCATCCACTTCTGTCAGCACGAAAGTAAACTGATCCGCCGCAAGCGCACGTCCATCCAGTTCCTTCTTCGCTGTCAGCTCGATGCTTCCGCTTGTTTCATAGGTGTTGCGGAATACAAGCGTATATGCTGCCTCATCCTTCGTCAGGTTGTAGTATGTTTCCTTTGCAGTCAGCGTTCCATTGCCGTTATCCACGATTTCAACCGTTACTTTATACTGTGTTCCATCATAGGTGTAATACGGTTTTTCATCATCCGCCAGCTCAACAACATAGTATTCAAAGATTTTTCCGATATCCGCTTCGCTGTAGCTGATCTTCTCGAACTTCGCATTGTGTCCAACGTTTGTTGCTGTATATGCTTTGCCATCCGCATCAGTCAGAATCGTTCCTTCTGCGTCAGTGATTGCAAACGTGAACTCGCCGTCTTTCAGTGCCGCCTCTCCGGTCAAAATCTTATAGGTTCCCAGCTGGAGATAACCGTCTGCATGGTAGGTGTTAACAAAGGTTACTTCTTCTGCTTCTGTTTCAGAAACTGCTCCGCTCTCGTCCAGAGATTTCTGAACAATTGCGGTAATTTCAGCATTCAGATTGCCCTCTCCGTCATCGATTACCGTAACCGTGATCTCATATACGGACTCATCATAGGTAACATAGGAAGCATCTCCCTTTACCTCATTGATCTGATACCGGTAAACACCCGCATCGGTGTATGTAATTGTCGGGAACGGAATGGTTCCGTCTGCCATATTCTGCGCAGTCTTATGGAAGCTGGTATCAAGGGTTCCGTCTTCCTTCAGCGCTGTGATTTCAAACTTATAGCCCCCCTGCTCCAGCGTTCCGTTCTTCTGAATCTTCGTTGCCTTCAGATCCAGCGTTCCGGACGCCCTGTAGGTATTTGTGAAGGTCATTACCTCTTCTGCTTCCGGATTGATCACACGGGACAGCTGCCAGGTTGCGCTGCAGTTCAGCTTTCCGTTACCTTCATCAGTCACGGTTACATGAACCATATATCTGGTCTCATCGTAGGTGTAACCAGGCTCATCGCCCTTTACCTCCTGAACCAGGTAAGTATAGCTCTTGTTGATATCGTTCTCGTCATATTTCAGCGCATCAAATACAACTTTGCCTTCTGCATCGTTAGTAACTGTCTGCAGAACACCGGTGTTGTCCGAAAGAGTAAACGTAAACTGACCTTCCTTCAGCTTCGCTCCGTCCAGATTTGCATTTCCTTCCAGAACCTTCTGCGCTTCCAGAACCACTTCACCCTCTGCTTCGTAGGTGTTGTTAAAGATCACATAGTAATCACTCTTTAACTCTTCGTTATCTTTGTATGCAGCGATAACAGTCGGTGTGATCTTGCCGTCTGCCATGGTAGCGTCAACAACTACCGTGTAAACGCTCTTGTCATAGCTCATACCGGTTTCCGGATTTTCCGGAATCACTTCTGTGATCTGATAGTAGTGAATACCGGATACAAAAACATTTTCCTCACTGCCTTCGCCAGTCTCTGCTGCCGCTACCGTCGAATCATTTTCATAGGAAATCTTATCAAAGACGATCGTACCGGACGCATCGTTAGACGCGATATCGGAATATCCGCCCTCGATCACCTTACCATTGGCATCTACTTCAACAACTGCAAAGCTGAATTCTTTGTCTTCCAGTGTTCTTCCGTGGAGATTTTTTTCCGCTGTCAGAACAATGGATCCTTCTGTCTGATATTCGTTATGGAATACCATACCCTCAACCGTGCCCTTAGTTGCGGAGGAATAGTAGGTTACTTCCGGCTTCAGCGTTCCATCGCCGTTATCCGTGATCGTTACTGTTGCCATGTAATAGGTCTTGTCAAAGGTATATCCGGCTTCCTTCATTTCCGAATCTGCAATTTCCGCTACGGTGTACGTATAGATCTTGCCCACATCGCTCTGCGTATATTTAATCGGATCGAAAGTAACCTTATTTCCCTCACTTGTCTTCACCTGAACTACTCCATGACCTGCCAGACTGAACTTAAAGGTCTCACCTTCGATTGCCTTACCGGTCAGAACCTTTTCGGCAGACAGAGTCAGGCTTCCTTCTGCTTCGTAGGTGTTGGTGAACAGAATCGGTACATTGGTGTTCAGCCTCTCAAGATCATTCTCATGGGACTTGTAGAGTGCAGTGATCACCGGCTGAAGCGTTCCGTCGCCGTTGTCTGTTACAGTTACGGTTACGCGATAGGAATCTGCATCATAAGTGTATCCAGGCAGTTCCTCATTCACCTCGCTGATTACATAGTAGTAAACGCCAGGCTCCGAATAGCTGATAGACGGGAAGCTTACCTTTCCGCTGCTGTCATTGCGAACTGTCACATTCACGCCATTTGTCATGTCCGTTCCGTCCGCATTCTTCTCTTTCAGCGTGAACGCGAACTGATTTGCCTCCAGCGTACGTCCGTTCAGAACCTTGTTCGCGGACAATGTCAGTTTTCCGTCTGCTTCGTAAGAGTTGTTGAATACCATGGAACTTACACTGGATCCCGTTACGGAAGAAGTGTAACTCACGCTGGTAAGCATGTTTCCGTTTCCATCATCAGATACTTTTACTTTTACCGTGTATACGGTGGAATCATAGCCGTAGCCGGCCTTGCCGTCATTAACCTCACTTACATAGTAGGTGTAGGTCTTTCCTGCATCTTCCTGGGTATACTGGATTGCATCGAATGTTACTTCGTTGCCCTTGTTTGTCTTTGTCTGAGTTGCGGTATCGCCGGTCAGAGTAAAGCTGAACTGACCATCTTCCAGCTCTCTGCCGGAGAGATACTTGCGAGCATTCAAAGTCAGCTGACCCTTTGCTGTGTACTGGTTAGTGAACACAATTCCGGTATCCGCACCCGATTTTGCACCAAGCGCACTGGACTTAATATCCGTCACTTTCGCAGTCAGTACCTGATTGTCCGAATCACCTTCCAGAGCAACGGAAACCGTTACCATGTACCTGGTGGTGTCGTAGGTGTATGCTGCGTTCTTTCCGCTCTCATCCATCTCTTCGATCAGGTAGTAGAATTCTTTTCCTGCATCATCCTGATCATAGGTGATTACCGGGAACACGATTCCGCCGCCGATGTCATTGGTTGCATGGGCATGGAATCCGCCTGTTACCGCTGTACCGGATGCGTCAACTTCCGTTACGTGGAACGTAAACTGTCCGCCTTCCATCACCTTTCCTAACAGAACCTTCTTTGCGTCGAGGATGATGGAACCTTCTGCTTCAAATTTATTATCAAATGCCGGATACTTAACGGTATCTCCTGTTGCTGTATTCACATAGACAGCAGATACATTCAGCTTTCCATCTCCGTTATCCGTTACTGTTACAGTTGCCTGGTAAACAGTTTCGTCATAGGTATAGCCGGTTTTATCGCCCTTAACCTCACTGATCGTGTAAACATAGGACTTGCCGATATCGTTCTGATCATAGGTAATCGTATCAAACGCTACGCTCTTTCCGACATTGGACTCCTCATCAATCACGTTTCCTGCTGCATCCTTCAGAACAAACTGGAAATCACCGCTGTTTAATGTGGTTCCTACCAGATTCTTGGTTGCGCCAAGGTTGATGCTGCCTGCTGCTTCATATTTGTTTGCAAACTGAACTGCGTCGGCAGGCACAGCCTCTGAGCTGGCATCCGTCTTCTTAACAAAGGATGGAGTAACAGTCAGCTGACCATTCTTATTCACATCTGTTACAGTTACCGTTACCGTATAAACAGAACTGTCAATCACATAGCCCTTCAGATCCGTTACCATTTCTGTTACCTGATAGAGATGAACGCCTTCTGCGCTGTAATTGATCTGCGGGAAGGTGATCAGTCCATTGGCATCGTTTCTTGCATGGGCACAATATCCGGTTCCCTCCGGAAGAACACTTCCGTCTTCACCAATTTCATGGATGTGGAACACGAACTGGTTTGCCTTCAGCGCCGCGCCGGTCAGTGTTTTTGTTGCAGTCGGCACAATGGATCCGGATGCGCTGTATGTATTTGTAAAGTTAATCGCTGTCTTATCTGCGCCGGTCACAGTTGCCACAAGAGCGCCCTGACCATTGTTTATAACATCTACTTTCAGCTGATAAACAGTCGTATCGACAGCAATTCCGTCTGCCTGCTCAAGAGCACGCTCCTGAATCACATAGTAGTGCGTTCCAGCTGCTTCATACGTAATCTCCTCAAAAGCAATTGCCTGGCTTCCGGTAATGGTTCCGGATGTCTGAATTGTCTGAGCCGGAGCTCCGGTTACAGCAAAATCTGCACCGGTCTCATAGAGATCAAACGTGAATACCTTATCGGTGCTGTCCAGACCGGTCACCGTCTTTGTTCCGGAGAACGCAACACTGGTTTCGGTGAGTGTAGTCGTGTTGTTGAATACCATGGAATCAACAGGAGCACCTTCCTCAACACTTGCACCTTTATAATAGGTAACAGTCTTGTTGAACTTCGTGTTCGTTCCGGACTGTTCCTCCGTTACCACTACGGTTGCCCAGTATACAGAAGTATCCATCACATATCCTGCGCGGTTCTCCTGCACCTCGGTAAACTTATAAACATAGGTACCAGCTACGTTGTAGGTGATGTTACCAAAGTTTACAACGCTTCCATTATTTGTTACGGTCACAGGAGCGGCTGCGTTCAAGCCCGCCGGTCTGCTGACTTCTTCCATGGTGAAGCTGAACACCTGATCTGCACTGGCATCTGCACCGTCAACGGTCTTCTTTGCGGAGAAGAGAGCGGCAGCCGGAGTTGTGATACCGGTGAAGTCGGTTCTGTGGGACTCTGCATTCACATTGATCGTATCTGCAACAACGGTACCGTTCAGGTTCTGTTTGATATTAACGGTCGCACCAATCGCAATGATCATTCCGGTCATGCGCTGTGCATTGATGGTCTTTCCTTCTGCGTTAACGAAATTCCAGATCACCTTACCGTCTTCGAAGGAGGTTACTTCATCGGTTCCCTGTGCCTGTCCGTCGATGTAGATGATTGCGTTCGGCATCTCGATTGTACCGGATGCGTCTTCACAATCTACGTTTACAATGATACTTCCGTTTTTACCGGACTGGAAGCCCTGCATCTTAATGGTTTTTCCGGAACCGCCGATTGCAGTCAGTTCTGCAGCCGTCATGGAATAGTATCCGGCACTGTTCGGATCCAGAAGATTAATCTCCATCTTATCTTCATCCACGCCAGTGAACTTTGCAGACGTAGCGATATCAGAAACACTGTTCAGGGAATCTGATATTCTCTTCACTTCCGCTTCCACCGTTTCCAGATTGATGAAAGGAGCAGATGCAGTATCCTTATCCTGGATGATGTTGTACGGCCGGTCCATCTTTGTTCCGTTTACAGCCAGCGCATTCTTATTATCTGTATGGGTGACTGTATTGCTGCTGCCGATTACCAGAACATGGTTGGAAGAAGAGGAACTTCCGCCGTTCCGCTGTAAATAGTTCTGAATGTAAGACAGCTCATTGGGATAGTTGTTCGTTCCGAAGTTGGAATTTGCATACACATCCTTCGCAAGAACATTACCATTGGTATGTACATTCAGGTTTGCTCTTTCAAACGCAACCAGATGGAAGCTTCCTGCAATTCCAAGAGGACTGCTGTCGTTTCTGTAGATTGCGTAAGCATCAGACAAAAACGCATTGTTTGTCTCATTGATTGAGAAACGATAACTTCCGTAGCTGCCTGGCGTAACATTGTTATCCTCATAACTCATTAAGGATGGAACATTGTTTCCTGTCTGATTAACCACAATTGTTTCCGGGACTGCAGTACTCTCATCTGCTGCTGTTGTCTCTGGAGCTGCTGTCGTCTCCGGCGCTGCCGTTGTTTCAGGAGACACTGTCGTCTCAGACGCTGCCGTTGTCTCTGGAGCTGCTGTCGTCTCCGGCGCTGCCGTTGTTTCAGGAGACACTGTCGTCTCAGACGCTGCCGTTGTCTCTGGAGCTGCTGTTGTCTCAGACGCTGCTGTCGTTTCCGGTGCTACTGTTGTCTCAGACGCTGCTGTCGTTTCCGGCGCTGCTGTTGTCTCAGACGCTGCTGTCGTTTCAGACGCTGCCGACGTTTCTATAACGCCGTTATCAACAGCTGTCTCCGCTGCCACATTGAGAGATTCTGAACCTTCTGATGAATCAGCCGTCTGACTCGTGGTGATCTCTGGTGCTTCTGCATAAACTGCTGTCGCCAGAACACCGGACGCAAAACTCTGAGTAATCAGCATCGCTGTCATCAGAAGTGCATACAGTTTTCTCTGAAGCATTCTTCTCTTTCTTTTGCTCATACACATTTCCTTCCTCTCTTACATATTTTGTTTTTACTTCCATGAATTTTTGATCGTAATATCGTACACGATTAATTGCACAGAAATAAATGGTCTTGTAACCCTGATATCATTTTATCACAATTTGTATAGAAATGGAACTACCCGAATGGGTAAAATTCCTATCAGTTCTGTTTGTTTTATTCGTTTTCGCCTGGGAAGAACACCTGGTAATCCTATCCAAACACACCTGCATCTTCCAAATTCTTCGTTCTGTTTTTCTATTTGATCCTGCTTATGTAGATTTCCTCTTCCTTTTTCCCTCTGGCATCTCGCCCCCTCCCATTCTCATTCTGCAGCTTTGTCAATGAATTCCATGGGTCTGAAACAACCTCTTTCTGTATCCGCGATCTACAGCTGCTTTGCGAATCTCATCCAATCGATTATCGGCATAAAGACGATCAATCAAAGTTCCTAATGCATCTTCACCCTCTTTTCTACCTTCTTCTTCCCTGTTCTCTTCCATCTTCTTCTTTGGCACTTCTCCCTTTCATCTCACCCCCACGCATTGCTTTCTCACACATATCCGTTATCGCTTTACACATATCCGCCGCTGTTCTTTCTGTTTTTTTCTGTTTTTTCTTTTTCCTTCTTTGCCCTTCTCCATTTCTGGAACCACATTCTCAGTTCCCGGCTCTCTGTAATTTCAATCATCGCTGCCACCGTTTCCGGCGCAAGTTTTGAATAGATGTTCCGGTTTTCCTCTACAAATCGCCAAGGTTCCGTTTCCTCTTCGCTATAATGGGCAAAGCAAAAAGAGCTTTCACTTCTCCGTTAAACGCTTCCTCCCGCACCGCATGCTGCTTCCATAGAACGCCTGCCTGACCGGCATAGCTAAGAAGATCAAAATGCAGTAATCGCAGTGGCATTTGATGATCAATCCAGTTCTGGTTCTCAATCGCAAGAATCCTCTTAAAACCTCCAGAACGCCACTCACAG
The DNA here is from genome assembly GCA_017472605.1 of Lachnospiraceae bacterium. Taxonomy (GTDB): domain Bacteria; phylum Bacillota; class Clostridia; order Lachnospirales; family Lachnospiraceae; genus Anthropogastromicrobium. Next base: position 1,757 of record JAFUPV010000004.1, on the reverse strand, counting down.
GCAACATCACGGTCTCCATGGAGCGGAATCATGCTCTCCATTTTTTTCAAACACCGCGTTTTTAATAGAATCCCGATTCTGCAGTTCATCCGGGTTGATCGACTCATGTACCGAAAAGAACAACTAAGACTTCTGCCAAATTTACACAGTCGTTCCAAAACACATGCAATGCGGTATCAAACGGAGTAGACTCCCCTGGTGCTTTTATTTTCTTTGTTCTTCTTTTTCGCTCCTGACTACTGACTGAAATACATCCTTTCATAAAAAAAACTCGTTCCTCCATCTACTTATACCATCGTGACTTTCGTTTGATGAATATGCAAGCGTCCTCGCCTGACTCACAACTCACGGAAACAAAAAAATGCACTACAAATAAACGCAGCGCATTTCGCAATCTTATCTTTCGTAAGTAACCGTTTTTCGGTTCTAACATGACTATAACACCTGATTCTTGACATGTCAATCTCTTTTTCACGCAACTTCTACGACCAGATTCATCCGTTCCCTGTTTGCTTCCTTATCTGCTCAAAGGAAAAGCCGATACAGGTTTCCCCATATCGGCTTCCCTAATGACGACTATCGTAACCCATCGTCATTGAAACATGTTTCCTTATCTTCTGGATTCTTTCTTTCGAATCACCCATACGAACGCTACTGCCATCAACAGTCCGCCGCTGATCACAAAGATCCATCCGATTACCATGCTGTAGTCCTCAATACCAAGAATAACTTCCATGGTAGTTTCCGGTACTGTAGTTTCTGCTGGTGTGGTCGCTGCCGGAGTTGTTTCCGCAGGAGTAGTTTCTGCTGGTGTTGTTTCTGCAGGAGTGGTTTCTGCTGGTGCTGTTTCTGCAGGAGTGGTTTCCTCTTCTGGTGAGGTCTCCTCTTCTGTTGTTTCTTCAGCAGTGGATTCTTCCTCAGTCGTACCTTCCTCTCCGAAGAATTCATCACTTTCGCCATCGTCGAATTCGCCTGAATCAGTGGATTCTTCTTCGGTTGTTACTTCCTCAGTGGTTTCCTCCTCAGTCGTTACTTCTTCAGTCGTCTCTTCCTCAGTCGTTACTTCTTCAGTCGTTTCTTCCTCAGTTGTTACTTCTTCAGTCATCTCTTCCTCGGTTGTTACTTCTTCAGTCGTTTCTTCCTCAGTCGTTACTTCTTCGGTCGTTTCTTCTTCAGTTGTTACTTCTTCAGTCGTCTCTTCCTCAGTTGTTACTTCTTCGGTCGTCTCTTCCTCAGTTGTTACTTCTTCAGTTGTCTCTTCCTCGGTGGTTACTTCTTCGGTCGTCTCTTCCTCGGTGGTTGCTTCTTCGGTCGTTTCTTCCTCAGTTGTTACTTCTTCAGTCGTCTCTTCCTCAGTTGTTACTTCTTCAGTCGTCTCTTCCTCGGTGGTTGCTTCTTCGGTCGTTTCTTCCTCAGTTGTTACTTCTTCAGTCGTCTCTTCCTCAGTGGTTACTTCTTCAGTCGTTTCTTCCTCAGTGGTTACTTCTTCAGTCGTTTCTTCCTCGGTTGTTACTTCTTCGGTCGTTTCTTCCTCAGTGGTTACTTCTTCAGTCGTCTCTTCCTCGGTTGTTACTTCTTCGGTCGTTTCTTCCTCAGTTGTTACTTCTTCAGTCGTCTCTTCCTCAGTTATTACTTCTTCAGTCGTTTCTTCCTCACTGCTAGACTCTTCGATCTTTTCATTCTCTACCAGAAGCTCTCCGTCCTCGCTGATGCTTCCGGTGCTTGTTACCTTTCCGGTCTCATCGATCGTGAACTTT
>JAFUPV010000033.1 GCA_017472605.1 Lachnospiraceae bacterium | reverse complement strand
GGTCAGCGGTGCAAAGTTCAAAGAGCTGTTCTTTGCAGACTGCAAGTGCCCGGAAATCAGAGCGTACATCGAGTCTGTGCTGGCTTAATCTTTGTAACAGCGAAGCGAACAGACCAAACGGATGTATAAACAATCGAAAAGCGGAATGGAAACCAGTTCCCGGTTTCCATTCCGCTTTTGTTTATCTTTCTCTTTTACATTCCAAGAAAATCAAGCACTGCCTGCTTCATTTCTGTCCGGTCAACTACTTTGTCGTGAAGAATCTTTGCTCCTCTGATCTCTGTGATTGCCTTCGGCTGTTTCACGCCGGAAAGCTCCTCCAGCTTGTCGATCATTGCAAAATCTTCCATGCCGCAGTTGGCTGGATCCAGTGCCGGTATGACACTTCTGACGAACTTGTAGGGACTTGCTGTAGAAACGACAACGGTCTTTGCCGTATCACCGGTCTCTCCTCTGTACTTGTCATATACAGCGGCAGCAACTGCGGTGTGCGGATCCAGAACATATCCTTCCTCACAGTAAACCTGACCGATCTTTGCAGCAGTCTCGTCCTGAGACGCATAATTTCCATAAAAATCAGCAAGCTCAGCTTTCATTGCCTCTGTAATCTCATAGCGGCCTTCTGTGCTCAGCTTCTTCATCATTTCCGCATCCACATCCGCACTGTTTCCAGCAATGCGGTAGATCAGACGCTCCAGATTACTGGAAACAAGAATGTCCATGGACGGAGACGTTGTCAGGATGAACTCACGGTTCTTATCATAGCAGCCGGTCGAGAAGAAATCAAAGAGAACTTTATTGTCGTTGGACGCGCAGATCAGCTTTGCATAGGGAACGCCCATCAGCTTCGCATAGTAGGCTGCGAGAATGTTTCCGAAGTTTCCGGTTGGAACGACCGCGTTGATCTTCTCTCCGTCAGCGATCTCACCGTCAGCCAGCAGCTTTGCATAGGTATACACATAGTAGGCAACCTGCGGGATCAGACGTCCGATGTTGATGGAGTTTGCGGACGAGAACTGGAAACCGGCTTCTGCCATGGATGCTGCCAGCTCCTTGTCATTGAACAGAACCTTAACGCCTGTCTGCGCGTCATCAAAGTTTCCGCGGATTCCCACAACAGCTGTGTTAGCGCCCTTCTGTGTCACCATCTGCAGCTCCTGAACAGGGCTGACACCGCCCTTCGGATAGAAGACAAGGATTCTTGTTCCCGGTACATCCGCAAAGCCTGCCAGAGCAGCCTTACCGGTATCACCGGAGGTTGCCGTCAGGATCACGATTTCCTTATCACAGTGATTCTTTTTCGCAGCGGTAACCATCAGATGGGGAAGGATGGAAAGCGCCATGTCCTTGAACGCAATGGTCGCTCCGTGGAACAGCTCCAGGAAATACGCATCCTTCTTCTTTACCAGCGGCGCAATCTGCGGACAGTCAAACTTCTCATCATAGGCATTGTTGATGCAGGCCTTCAGCTCCTCTTCTGTGTAGTCCGTAAAGAACAGCTTCATTACCTCATATGCAACCTGACGGTAATTCATGGAGGAAAGCTCCTTCATTGTCTTGTCCAGAACCGGAACCTGATCCGGCACAAACAGACCGCCGTCATCCGCCAGACCCTTCAGAATCGCCTCGGATGCCTTATACTCTTTTCCTTCTCCTCTTGTGCTGTGATAACGTAAATCCATATCTTTTCTCCTTCTATTCTTTCTGCTGTCCGATCCGGACAGGTACCCTCACTTCAGTTACTCTCCTCATTGGAACGATGGAATGACATCCCTTTTATTTCGTCGATGCCATTCCATCGCTGTCACTTTTTTGATAACCGTCCGCCCATCAGACGCTGCAGTTACGGCAGCAGACCGCTCAGACGCTGCATCGGCTGTGTCGAAGACATCGGCTCGATTCCGCTGAGATAAATCACATCATCCACACCATTCTCCTCAACAAAGGAAATGATGTTTCCATTATAGCTGCGATAGTCGATCCAGTAAAGCGTTTCATAGTGATCCGCCAAAAACGGAATCATGGCATTTGCATAGGAATCCTTGATTACCAGGCAAACCTCACCATTGGTCACGTTTTCATTGTGAATCACGCTGAACGGATTGTCCGATCCCGCAAAACAGCTGTACTTGTTTCCGTGGTTATAGTTGGAAACATCATTGACAATGGGCCAGTTCAGCTGATTTCCGCTTGTTTCGGTAAAGGTCATCGTCGTACAGGTCAGCGGATAGAACGCCTCGATGGTATCCGGATTTCCTTCCATCTGAACTGCTTTCAGTTCGTTGTAGTAGGTTCCAAGGAAGCCCGGGAACGAAATCGTGGAATATTCCTCCAGATCATGGGGCTCCATTCCCTTCACCTCGGCAAACTTACGGTACGCATAGTAAGCGCCGCGGGCTGTCCAGTGATGGTCGGTGCGGAAATAGATATACTCATTTTTATGTTCATTGAGAATATCATAGATCTCAACCGCTTTGATTGAGGAATCCAGGGAACCATAGTAATAGTCCAGCGCCTTCTTCTCATCGCTTCCATCCGTGGATTTGAGCGTTTCCTCGCTGAGATAAAAGCTGGCACTGATCGGAACAATCATGCAGTACAGATCCGCTTTTCCTTCCAGCTTCTTCGCCGTCCGGTTGATTGCGGTCAGGAACGTCTCTGTCGCCCCCTGATTAAAATAGTAAATACCGTAGGCAGTATCTTCGCTTAAGAACACGCCGCCGAGACGCTGGGCTGTGATTGGTTCCATAGTCGTCATCTCCTGCGTTGTCTCCGGTTCCTGTGTTTCATCCAAAGCACCGCTCTCATCGCCTGGTTCTTCCAGGGTCACATCGCCGGACGGTTCTTCCATCTGTTCTCCGGCATCTTCTGTTGTCTTTAACGGAAGATCCGGAATATCGTCCTTTTCCGCATTTCCCTGAATGATCTGGGTCGTACGGATTCCATAGAGGTCCTTCATCCGGTCATTCAGCTCCATCCAGGTATCACGATAGGGAAACGAATCGGAATACCACTCGGACAGTTCGGAAAAATAGCCGCCGTTTAATACCGACTCCACACTGGCTGTCGGAAATTCTTTCAATTTTCGTTTTTCCGTCTCGGATTCTGCCGGACGCAGCGGCAGCAGCAGACCCATCAGGAAAAAGAATACCATCGCAGCCGCAAACAGCGAAATGGTAAGAATTCCGCCGCCCCGTCTCACGTTTTTTTCTTCATTCATTGACTGTTCTCCTTACATCCGTTAAAACTGGAAATACAAAAATGGATTATAGCTGTTGCCGACCAGCGCAAACATGGACAAAAACAGCAGGATCACCGGAAGAACCGCATCCAGCACATTCATCACCGCCGCACCGGCAGAGCCCTCTTCCACATGAGCATAGACAAAATCACGCAGCTTCTTTCCAAGAGGCGTTACCGCAATCACACAGAAAGCCAGCAGAAACATGTTGTTCTGAAAGCCATAGGAAGCAGTCAGATCCCACAGCTTTCTTCCGTCTGCTGCAAACAGACCGACAAGAACAGAACCAAGCTGCGGCAGGCTCTCAAATTTAAAGATAACCCAGCCGAAGAACACCACGATCAGCGTGTAGACATGGTTGATCACCGGCAGACGGGCCAGAATTTTCTTCAGTACAAAACGCTCCAGTACCAGGAACACGAAATAGTATAATCCCCACAGAATATAGTTCCAGCTGGCTCCATGCCACAGACCGGTCAGAAACCAGACAGCAAGCATATTGCGGACGGTAAACAGCTGGCCTTTTCGGTTTCCGCCCAACGGAATGTAGATATAATCCCTGAAAAAGGTACTGAGAGAGATGTGCCAGCGGCGCCAGAAATCCTGAACCGATGACGCAGCATAGGGATAGTTGAAATTTTCCAGATAGTGGAAGCCAACCATCCGTCCCATTCCGATTGCCATGTCGGAATAGGCAGAGAAATCAAGATAGATCTGGAGCATGTAACAGAACATGCCGAGCCAGAGTCCGGCTGTTGACGCAGATGCCGTGTTTTCCAGGAAGGTGTCGGCAATGGACGCACAGGAATTGGCGAGAATTGCTTTTTTTGCCAGACCGACACAGAAACGGCGGATTCCCTCTGCAATGTCATCCACAGAAACATGACGCTCATCAATCTCTTCTGCCACGGTCTGGTAGCGGACAATCGGTCCTGCAATGCACTGGTGGAACAGGCTGCAGTACAGAAGAACTTTCCAGTATTTCGGCTGCGCTTCCACATCCCCGCGGTACACCTCGATCACATAGGAGAGCAGCTGGAACGTATAGAAAGAGATTCCGATCGGCAGAACAATCCTGGGCACCACTTCCGGAAATCCGGTCCAGAGCTGCAGATTGGACAGGACGAACGTCAGATATTTAAAAATACCGAGAAGACCAAGCAGGACAGCACACTCGATGGCCATCCAGAGCTTCTTTCCCTTCTCTTCCCCCCTCTTCTGAATCTGCACCGCGCAAAACCAGCTGCAGGCTGACATGCCAAGAAGCAGAAACAGATACTGCACGCCGCCCCAGGCATAGAACACCAGGGAAAACAGAAGCAGTATTACATTTCTGACTTTCACTGACCTGGCCAGTGAATACACGGCCAGGTTCAGCGTCAGAAACAGAAAAACAAAAATCAAACTAGAAAAAACCATGATTTACTCCGTATGACCGGCTAATCAGTCGATCTTAATCTTAACCACAATTTTCTTAATTACTTCCGGCTTATCAGCCATGGATTTTACCTTGTGCGCATCCTGCGGCAGGAAGATCGCATACATATCCGGCGGTGTCAGAAGATCAATTCCTCTCACATCATTGGTGTAGTTGATCACATCCTTTACCGGATTATACTCATTCTTCGGGATCAGATTCTTCTTCGGCGCATAAGTCATGACCTCATTTCCGGTAATCATGTACTGGATGTCCGTATAGTGCTCATGCGCTTCATATTTCGCTTCTTCCCACGGAATGGTTTCGTAAGAAAGAACGTTTGCATAAACTTCTTTTCCGTCGATTTCAATCTTTCCCGGCTCCAGAGCAGCCAGATCCGTGTTCAGAAGGAAATCAATTGCTGTGGCATAGTTCTTTCCCAGTCCCCTGTAGTTTGCCAGATTCTCTTTGCAGTCAAAAATCATAAGTTTCTCTCCTTTCTTAATTTGAAAATAAATTTGATTTAGTATAGCAGAGTTTTGAAGTGCCGTCAATCACTGTCTTTTTGACCGGCTCAAAACCGGCACTGCGCATATCTGCTCAAACCATCTCCATTTCGCTTAAATCGCTCTTGTATATTCCTTCAGCCATTCCTGCTCCTCATCGGTCAGATGGGGCGCGATGGTCTCATATACCATTGCGTGGTATTCATTCAGCTGGCGCTTATCGTCCTCATTCAGGTAAGCCGGATCAATGGCATCCAGATCGATCGGCGCGTAGGTGATGTTCTCAAACCGCATGAACTGACCATACATGTTCTTCTCGTCCTTCACACAAAGCAGCTCGTTCTCGGTACGGATGCCGTAGCGGCCTTCGATGTAAACGCCAGGCTCATCGGTGGTGATCATACCCTCCTCGAAAACGGTGTTGCTGTCCGCGCGGAATCTCCAGCGGAAGCCGTTTGGTTTCTCATGGATGCTGAGCATGTAGCCGACTCCATGTCCGGTTCCGCACTGGTAATCCACGCCGTACTGCCACAGCGGGCCGCGGGCAAGAATGTCAAAGGAGACACCGGAACAGCCGTAAAGGAACTTTACATTTGCAAGATTCAGGTTGCTTTTTGCCACCAGTGTGAAGAATTTCTTCTCCTCATCTGTCAGCTCACCAAGCGCAAAGGTACGGGTAATGTCCGTGCTTCCCGTCATGTAATGACCGCCGGAATCCACCAGAAGGAAGCCCTTGGGCTCAAGCACCGCATTGCTTTCCGGTGTGGCGCTGTAATGCATCATCGCTGCGTTGGCGCCGTAGCCGCTGATGGTTCCAAAGCTGATATCTACAAAGCCTTCCCGTCTGGAACGAAGCTCCTCCAGATAGTCGGAAACGGAAATTTCAGTCATCGGGATCGTTCCAATGTTCTTCTTCAGCCAGTACATGAATTTCGTCACGGCAATTCCGTCCTGCACATGAGCTTTCTTAATGTTCTCCACTTCCACCGGATTCTTGGTCGCTTTCATCAGGACAGACGGATTCTGCTTATCTACAATAGTCACGGAAGACGGCATGGAACCGGTAATCCGGTAATTCACGGTACCGCGCTCCATCAGGATCGTTCCATTCTCCGGCAGCTTTTCCACATAGGAATAGATTTCGCCGTAGGAAGCAATTTCCACTCCGGCAGCAGTCAGCTTTCCACCGATTTCCTCATTCACGCAGTTCTTATCCACAAACCAGACTGCCTTATCCTCCGTGATCACCAGATAGGAAAGGACAACCGGGAAATGCTTGATATCGCAGCCTCTGATATTCAGCGTCCAGGCCACATCGTCCAGAGAGCTGACGATGTGACAGTCTGCCTTCTCGGCTTTCATCTTCTCACGGATCCGGTTCAGCTTGGATTCCACCGTTTCACCGGAGTACTTCTCGTCCATCCAGAATACCGGTCCGGAAACAAGAGCCGGGCGATCTGTCCAGATCAGATCCACCAGATCCTCATCCGTCTTCAGACTGCCGCTCTTCTCTTCTGCGATTTTCTGAAATTCCTCACCAAGTCTTGTGTTGACGCATCTTCCGTCAAAACCGATGGTTCCATTTTCCGGCAGCTTCTGCTTCACAAATTCCTGAACAGTCGGCACCCCTTCATTTCCCATCTTAAACAGCTCAAATCCGCTTCCCTCCAGCTGCTTTGCCGCCTGAATGAAATAACGGCCGTCCGTCCAGAGACCTGCTTCCTCTGCTGTTACAACAGCAACGCCGGCAGATCCGGTAAAACCGGTCATGTAGGATCTTGCTTTAAAATAGTCGATCACATACTCAGATTCATGAAAATCCGCAGTGGGGATGTAATACAGATCGATCCCCTTTTCCTTCATCAGATTCCGAAGGGAATCCAGCTTCCAATTACTCATAGTTCCTCCTTTAACCAGGACATGTGTTCCCGGATTTTTCTTTCGTATCCATTGTCGGACGGCTCATAGAACACACGGTCCTCCAGCCCGTCCGGCAGATATTGCTGTTTGACATAGTGCTTTGGGAATGCGTGGGCATACTGATAACCGTCACCGTGGCCCAGCTTGGCGGCGCCTTTGTAATGGGCATCCTGCAAATGAACCGGGATTGGCGCCGTTCTTGTCTGCTGCACCGTATCCAGTGCGGAAAAAACGGCATTGCATGCCGCATTGCTTTTCGGTGCGGTTGCCACATAGGTAACGGCCTGAGACAGAATGATCTGGGCCTCCGGCATTCCGATTCGCTCCACTGCCTGGGATGCCGCCACCGCCACCACCAGCGCCTGCGGATCTGCATTTCCCACATCCTCCGCCGCACAGATCATGATTCTTCTGGCGATAAATTTGATATCCTCTCCCGCGTAAAGCATCCGCGCCAGATAGTACACAGCCGCATCGGGATCGGAGCCCCGCATGCTCTTGATGAACGCACTGATAGTGTCATAGTGATTGTCACCGCTCTTGTCATATTTTACCACACGCTTCTGAATGCATTCGGAAGCCACATCAAGATTGATGTGGATCCAGCCGTCTTCTGCCCGGGGCGTTGTCAGAATTCCCAGCTCAATGGCGTTCAGTGCCGAACGGGCATCGCCGTTGGCAACATCGGCCAGAAACTCCGCCGCGTCCGCTTCCAGAATTGCCCGATAGTCACCCATTCCGTTGTCACAGTCCTCAACCGCGCGGTAAAGCAGGGTTTTGATATCCTCTTTTTCCAGCGGTTTCAGTTCGAAAATGACGGAACGGGAAATCAGTGCCGGATTCACCTCAAAATAGGGATTTTCCGTTGTTGCCCCGATCAGGACAAGGGTTCCGTCCTCCACAAAAGGAAGGAGATAATCCTGCTGCCCCTTATTAAAGCGGTGGATCTCATCAATAAACAGGATGGTCTTTTTTCCGTACATGCCAAGGCTGTTCTTTGCCTGGGCAACAACCTCTTCCATGTCCTTTTTTCCCGCAACCGTGGCATTCATCTGGGTAAACACGGAGCTGGTGGTGTTCGCGATTACCTTCGCCAGCGTTGTTTTTCCCGTCCCCGGCGGGCCATAGAAAATGACTGAGCTGAGTTTGTCCGCCTTGATGGCACGATAAAGCAGTTTATCCTTCGCCAGAATATGGGACTGGCCCACCACGTCCTCCAGGCATTTTGGCCGCAGTCTGGAGGCAAGAGGCGATTCCTGTTTCATCGAAGTTTCTCTCATATAATCAAATAAATCCATGGTACTCGCTTTCCGGACTGCCATTTTCTGCGGCAGCCTGAACAAATGCCGCAGCCGGCTGCAAACAGAGTTCACGTTCTGCAGTCCCCGGGGCACCTGTACACTTCATCATAGCACACTTATTCGATTATTTCAATGATATCATGAAAATCTTCTTTGCCAATCCCTGCTGCATCCCATCTGGCTGCGGTTCTAATTAAAATAAAGCTCCTCAACCGTGACAAATTCATAGCCCTGCATCAGCAATTCGTCAATGATGAGGAAAGCGGCATCCACACTGGTTTCATACACGTCATGAAGCAGAATAATGTCGCCGTCCTCAACCTGAGACAACACCCGATTTGCAACCACATCTGCATCCGGTGTGTTCCAGTCCAGCGGATCGATATCCCAGTAAACACTGATCATCTCCGCCGGTCCGTCCGCTTTGTGATCCCATTCACCAAAGGGCGGTCGAAGATAGATGGGAGCAGATCCGATGATGTGCTCCAGCTGCTGATTCACGGCGGTCACTTCCAGCATCGCCTGTTCCGTGCTCATGGCATTGAGCTGAACATGATGATAAGTATGGTTTCCGATCAGATGACCGTCCGCTTCCATCTGTCGGATGATTTCCGGATTCTGCTCCGCGTTCTGCCCGATCACAAAAAAATTGGCAATGACGCCGCGTGCGCGCAGACCGTCCAGCAGACGGGGCGTGCAGACCGGATGCGGCCCGTCGTCGAAGGTAATGGCGACCTGCTTTTTTTCGCCGGATATGGTCAGAATCTGCTGCTCATCCACAGGAATAACCGCCTCATGCCAGGATGCCATTTTCCAGAAAATCAAACAGAGAACTGCAATGCAGAGGATCGACCAGAGTTTTCTCATTTCCTGACTCCAGAATCAGATGAATTGTTCCTTATATTATATGTAAGAACATCTGCCTGAATGTATAAATATCGAGAAGAAACACACCGCGCGAGTTCTCTCGTTATCGCGGCGCCTGTCTGATGCGTGCGCAAACGTCTCGCCTGACTCGCTGCCTGCGTAAATCCAGGCGAACGTGTCACTGGCACGTTCGCCTGGATGTAGTAACAATCCAATAAAGCCTGACTGAGTCCGCAGACCCGGTCAGGCTTTCACAGATACCGCTGCAAAACGGCAGCGGCATTCTCTCTTTTGTCATTCCTAATATCATTTTCTCTGCTATTCCCTGCGTCAAGTACCATCAGCGGTACCGAATTCATCGGATCCGACGCGCCTCCAGATAGTAGCGTTTCTCACAGGCGTGACCCATGGAAAAAGTTTTTCTCGGGAGAACTCCATCGGCAACAAGACCACGGAAGAGCTGATTCTTTTCAATTGCGGGGAGAAGGAAACCAATGGATCCTGCCTCCTTTGTCAGCCCAAGAAGAACTTCTTCCCCGTGAATGTAATCGATTTCTCCGCCATTCTCCCTGAGATAGTCATCGAGGAAGGGCTGAAGAATTCCAACGGGCAGCTGTCCTTTTGTCCGGTCCAGATACAGCGTGCCACAACGACCCTGGGCATGCCAGACGACCGGATAGCCGTTTTCCGGTCTTTCCGCGCCAAGACTGGTCCGGACTGCATGAAGCAGCGCATCCGGATCCACCGACTTCAGAATCCGGTGAATGGGCTCAAACTGCTGGGCTTCATCATGGATGTTTTCCAGTTCCACCAGAGCAAAACGAGCCGGATGGGAAGAGAAATCCAGGTTCGGATTGCTGCTCTTCAACTCCTCATAGCAGGTTTTGGCTGTCGCCAGGGAGTGATTTCCATCTCCCACCGCAAACAGCAGGCTCGCTCCCGTCAGATCCGCATACGCTTCCGGTATTTCTGCCGCGTACTGCTCCAGCCTGCGGTCAAAGGCCTCTCGATCCTCTCCGCTCACCAGCCAGCCGGCAACATGGCCGCCGTTTTCCATGAGTTCGAAATCATAGAGCTTCTGCAGGCGGTCCTTTTGTCCGGTCAGCGGCTCTATCAGCATCCGTTTCTCATCGTTGGCAAGAAGAAGAACATGGGGAAGCTCGATGGGCGCATTCTCACGAATCTTCTTTCTTGGCGGGATCCGTTCAATTACTGTCCGCTCCGTTGCGCGGATATCAGCGGACGAATCCGGCTGATAGTCGTAGGCTTCCAGATCGATTGCGCCGATGATTCCTCTGCGTACCGTTCCGTTTAACAGGGTGCGCTCGACATAAATGTAGGAGTCCGGGTATTCCCGGAACCGATTCTGCTGCAGGTACTGCTCCATCGTCCGGTTGATCTGACGGATCCGTTCTTCGCCCCCGCAGTCCGGCGCCCCAAGCTCCGCTTCCGGAAACACCAGATGGAGTGTGGAAACGTCTTCTCCCACACGTTTGCGCACCGCTCTCCAGTATTCCGGCTGTGAGGTAAACTGGTCACAGGCGATGACGGACCAGTTTTCCATGGAATCTACCTGTGGCAGCAGGATGTCTGCCGGTCTAAAAACACTCAATTGCTCTCCTCCAGCTCTTTTTTCAAAGCAGCAATCAGGCTGTTGTTGTCCTCTGTGTTGCGGACGGCAAGGCGCAGATACTGCTTTCCGGGGATCTTCGCGGAAAGATCCTTAATAAACAGGTTATGCTTCACCAGAAGATTCTTTGTCAGCTGGCGCGCGCTCCTTCCGCCGGTCAGCTCAACCATCACATAGTTGGCCTGAGACGGGATCACGCGGATTCCCGGCACCGCTGCCAGTTCCTTCTGATAGCGCGCACGTTCTGCGCGGATCTTCACCAGTGCCGCTGCATAGTCCTTTTTGTACTTCTCCGTGATCTGCATGTAAAACTCGGCAAAGGAGTTGATGTTCCAGATGGCAACATCCTTCTTCAGCTTAGCGATCAGCTCAGTGTCACCGGACGCAAGAATTCCAAGACGAAGTCCCGGAACACCGTAAGACTTGGAAATGCTCTTCATCACGTAGAGATGGGGATTCGCATCCAGAATCTCCTGCTCGATGATGGTGCTGTTTTCCTCATCGGCAAAGTCAACAAAGGATTCGTCAATAATCAGGCGGATTCCTTTTTCCTTCGCCCATGCAGTCAGCTTCAGCACATCTGCCTTCGGAATATAGTTACCGGACGGGTTATCCGGATTGACAACAATCAGTGTCTCGATTGCCTTGTCACCGAAGAATTCCATCAGGTCAGCAGCTGTGTAACTGTAATCCTCATTATTTGGAACAAAGGAAATGGTCTTCTCTTGGCTGTAACGGTTTGGATACTCTTCAAAGGTCGGACGGATGCAGCCGATGGTTCCGCTCAGCTGTCCCATCAGCGCCTTGATCAGTTCTGCCGCTCCATTGCCAGCAAGAATGTTCTTCTGGGCAACCGCAAAATTCTTGGAAGCAAGAAGGGCATTAATCCGCATGCCGGACGGATACTGCGTCAGCAGCTTCTCGAAGCTGGCCTTCATCTCATCCATCAGCTTCTGCGGCGGGAAATAGGGATTCACCAGGTAACAGAAATCAATCAGCTTCGGATATCTCCAGTAACCGCCATAGCGGCCCTGCATCAGAGACAGCTTCTCCTCATCATCTGGCGAGAACATGGAAGTGGCAATATCCAGATCCTGCACATCATCGATTTCATACCAGAGCTCGCCGTTTAATCGCTTCGCCTTGATGTGAGGATCATCCAGCATGGTGATGACACTGAGCACCTGCTCGTAGTATTCGTTGTTTCCAAGTGCCTTTGTGTAGGCCTCCAGGAACGGAACATAGTAATTTGTCGAAAATTCCTGGCTGAACTTGTAGATGTTTACTGTCTTGAAGTACTCATTCTTCTCCTTGAATTTGAACCGCTTACCGGGTACAAACTCTTCGATAGAATCATCCGCGCTCAGCTTCACACAGGTTCCGTCCATCCAGCTCTGATACTTATCCACAAGCACCAGATCCTGACGCGGATCGTTAACCAGCGCGTTCAGCACCGCTTCCTCAAAAATCAGGTCTGATTCAAAAAGAAGGGTATCTTCTTTCATCAGATAGTCCTTTGCCATCGCAAGCGAATAGATGTTGTTTGTTTTATAGTAAATGGAGTTATTCACATAGACAATAGGCGTCTGGATGTCCAGGGTGGAAATGTAATCGATCAGCTTCTGTCCTTCATAACCGACAACAATGACGATCCGGGACAGGTGCTGATTCTCGATCTGTCTGAGCATCCGCTCGATCATCGTCACACCGTTGACCTTTACCATGCACTTGGTATTGTTCTGGGTCAGATCCTTTAACCGTTTTCCCATTCCTGCTGCTAAAATGATTGCCTGCATATAGTCATCTCCTTCTGATATCTGTATGTATGCCATGTTCTGAGACATCATTTCAAAAAAGTTAATATCTGTTTTATTCTACCATGGATTGCGCAGTATTTCAATTGCTAAAATCAGTTCACAGCAAAATTGTCCAATTCGATGTGGTTGCTCAATGAGCTTCCGATTCACCGGATATGCTTCATTTCAACAAAAATACACTTGAATTCACAAACGCAGTCCGATATACTGAAAGTATCCATTCGAGCCTCTCATCGCGGATTCCGAAAGATCCGTATATCGAATTTCTCCCTTATATGCTGCTATCCCATCGAGCGGGTAATTTTCAGAAAGGAGACCTGACCATGCCCACAGACCGCTGCTATGTCGCCATCGACTTAAAATCGTTCTACGCTTCCATCGAATGTGTGGAACGAAATCTGGACCCGATGACCACCAATCTGGTCGTTGCGGACGCCTCCCGCACGGAGAAAACCATCTGTCTGGCAGTCTCCCCCTCTCTGAAAAAACACGGTCTTGGCGGCCGCTGCCGCCTCTTCGAAGTCGTTCAGAAAGCCAGAGAATACAAAGCCCGTACCGGCAAAGAGCTGACCTACATCACCGCGCCGCCCAGAATGCAGCTGTACATCGACTACAGCACCAGAATCTATGAAATCTATCTGAACTATGTTTCCGCGGATGACATTCATGTGTACAGCATTGACGAAGTGTTCATTGATGTAACCGACTACCTTTCCCTCTATCACAAACCCCCGCGCGAACTGACAAAAGCGATGATCCTGGACGTCCTGAACACCACCGGGATTACCGCTGCGGCAGGAATTGGAACAAACCTTTATCTGGCAAAAATCGCCATGGATATCGTGGCGAAACATGTCGATGCCGATTCGGACGGCGTCCGGATTGCCGAGCTGGACGAAATGAAATACAGGCAGCTTCTGTGGAATCATCGTCCTCTCACCGATTTCTGGCGGGTAGGCCGCGGCATTGCCAGACGTCTGGAAAAGAACGGGATGTTCACCATGGGCGACGTGGCTCGGATGAGCCTTACCTGTGAAGACGTTCTCTACAACGAATTCGGCATTGACGCGGAACTCCTGATCGACCATGCCTGGGGCGCCGAGCCCTGCACCATGGCAGACATCAAAGCGTACCGCCCGGAAACCAATTCCATCTCCTCCGGTCAGGTTCTCTCCTGCGCCTACGATTTCGAAAAAGGCCGGCTGATCATCCAGGAAATGGTCGATCTTCTTGTTCTTGATCTGGTTGAAAAGGGACTGGTAACAGACAGCGTCACGCTTCAGATCGGCTATGACCGGGAAATGGTGGATGACAAAAGCTACCGGGGCGAAATCCACGTGGATCGCTACGGCAGAAAGGTTCCAAAACCGGCTCACGGTACGGTGCGCCTGACGGACGCTGCCGGCAATCCGGTTTTCAGCAGCTCCACCGGAAAAATCATGGACGCGTCACTTTCCCTCTACGATCAGATTGTCAGCCCCAGACTTTCCGTGCGCCGGATGAACGTCACGTTTAACCATGTAATTCCGGCTGACAGCCAGCCAAAAGAAACCTGGCAGCAGCTGAATCTGTTCACCGATTACGAAGCACTGGAACGGGAAAAACAGAAGGAAGAGAAAGAACGTAAAATGCAGATGGCGATGCTCAGTATCAAACAGAAATATGGAAAAAACGCGATCTTAAAAGGAATGAATCTGCAGGAAGGCGCCACCGCCATGGACCGGAACCGGCAGATCGGAGGACACAAAGCTTAACTGCTTCTGCCCCTTCCCAGACACATGCAAAAGGAGTATTTCAATGAAATCAAACTATGACGATATCATCAACCTGCCAAGACCAGTTTCCGCCCGACATCCCCGAATGAGCAACGGGGAGCGGGCGAAACAGTTTTGTCCATTTGCAGCTTTGAAAGGCTTTGATGAGGCGGTTGACGCGCAGAAAGAAATTCATAACGATGAGGTGAATGGTCTGACAAACCTGGCCCGCCAATGGTGTGCGCAGCTGGAGGAGTAAATGGAGGCTATTCCGGACGTTCCCACAGCAAGCCGAAATACATAGCCCAATGAAGAGACCGTTCCGCATTTCAGTGACCGTTTTTCCATTTCTGAATATCCTGTAAAAAAAGAAGCAGGTAATCCGTCATGCCAGTCATTCGCATCTCCAACGGAATCATCCAGGAAATCTCCTCTGACCGAAATACTACGCTGCTCACAGTCACATACATGGATCGTTCTCAGGGGCGCTCCAGAGAACAAACCATCCGCCTCGCCGCCGGACCGCAGACCGCTGTTCTGAACGCCAACGGCTTTCCCGTTCCGCCTTCCAGCCTTCGGACAGGAATGACAATCAATGCAACCCATTCTTCCGCCCTCACCCGAAGCATCCCGCCTCAGGCACGTGCCTATGTCATCACCGTCGTGCGAAACCGCTCCATGCCCGACTCCATGACAGCAGGAACCATTCTTGACATCGACCGGAACAATCGTTTTTTTACCACCATCAGTGACCGCGATTTCTCCTCCATCATCCGTTTTAACGTTTCCGACGAAACAGTCGTTCTCAACCGCGCAGGCAGGCCTGTTCCCTTTCAGTGGCTGACTCCGGGAATGCGCGTCCGGGTAAGACATGCGGCATTCATGACCGCCAGCATTCCGCCGCAGACGGCAGCATTTGAAGTGAGAATGTTATAACCGGATTTTTGATGTCTGGCGAAAATTCGTTTTTTCACCAGACATCTTTAATGATAATGATAAACTTTGCTCCGGTTTCCGCATTGATGCGTGACAGCGCTTCCAGCAAAGAGCGCGTTCCCTCCGGCAATATATTCGGATAAATGGATCCACATCATGAAAATGGAAGCTCCTCTTCCCAATCATCCAGATCCATATCGTCTCCAAAACAGTCAAAAAGTTCTTCCAGCCTCTTCTCATAGGCATCCAGCTGCTTTGCAATCTTCTTTTCTTTGCTTTTTTTCTTCTGTTTCTGATACAGAACCTGTGCTGCACGGAAAAGGATTTCATTTTCATCGGTACATTCCGTTTCGTCGGAAATATACTGTTCCACCAAACTTTCTGCCGCAGAATAGTCCTTTGCACCAATCAGGCTATATACCATCATCGCAGCAGCATTTTCGCATTCCGTTTCCTGATACCATTCCTTACAATAGGTAACCGATTCTTCAAATTTCTTCTGTCCATTGAGCGCCATCGTTCTTTTTATCCGAAACTCATCCGCACTTATTTCCTTCCAGTCAAACAAAGGAATGATCTCATCCACAGCGCGAATCACTTCATCCCAGAGTTCACGAACCTCCAGTTCCTCAAAGAAATCTTCCAGCCATCCGGTTACCTCACAAGAATCGTCCAGTTCCTCATCAATTTCATCAAATTCCCGCGCAAATTCCGGATTTATTTCCCTTTCCTTTTGAATCGCCTGCTTCAGTACCACATAGGTGTCCATCCACTGTTCCATCTGGCTTTTCCCCTGAGCCAGCATCAAATATCATTCCGTTGACATCTTCCTGTATTTCTTCCATAACCTGTTCATCGCATTCGCTCTCCACTTCCTGATTTTTTATGGTTACACAACAGCTTCAATCAGCATCTTATCTCCGATTACAATTTCATGAACACCAATTTGTTTATTCTTATTCAAATTAAAACGGATCATATATCCTGTCTTCTTATGATATTCTTCCAGATAACCAACCAGCTGCATTTCACCACGACTGTTATATTCGTTCCCATGCCAAATTTTCATCTCAATAATATACTGTTCGCCACCACGCTTCATTTCAAATGAATTACAAATTTCTCAAGAATCCTGGATAACTGATCAATTTTTCACTCAACGATTCAAATAATGTAATACTCCCCCTGCAGATATCGATATAAAGCACGCAGTGTTGTTGTTTTTCCATATTGTCTTGCACGATTAATGGTAAAATAGGAACCCTCATCGATCAATTCTTTTATCATTACAAACCGATCAGTCAAATCTACCATATAGTGTTTATCCGGTTTACAGTCTGCTGATACATTGAAAATCTTCGCCATTATGTCCTATCCGCCTTTCGAATAATTGCAAAACAGGATTATCTATGCTACTACGATCATTAGTAATCGTTTAACATAGACAATCCTGTTATGCAAGGTTGTTTTCTTTTTCACCGAATGCCTCTGCAGCTGCGCTTCTTTCAGACCTTAACTACCATGTATTCACCAGTCTCTGCGTCCGATTGAATCAGCCATTTTCTCTGGCTGCCAGCAGCGATACCATTTCTTCGTAATAGCCATGCTGGAATTCCTTATCCAGCAGAACGCCATATTCATCGTTCCACAGGATCACTGCAGCCGTGCGTTCCTTTCATGTGCGGTTCTTCCATGACCAGTCCTTCCCGTAAAATGGCATACTAGATTCATCCGGGTCATCATCTGATTCTTGCCGGTGGACTTTACTCTGTCCGTTTTTTCTTCATTCCCCTGCGAAGTTCCAGAAAATCCGCGATGCGACAGAAATACTCCTGTGCGTCACAGTTCATTGCGCGGATCGCCTCCTGATCGCGGCAAATCTCAATCCAGAATTCCAGATCGTCTGCCATAAATTTCACAACCGGATGATACCACAAGATGATTTTCGCAAGGCGAAGCAAACGGGCCTTCCGGTAATCCCTGTGTTTGATGTGCTGAAGCTCATGGGCACAGGTGACGCGAAGTACCTCTTGGGGCATGTCCATCATTGGATACTGCATCACAATTCTGCCTTTGGAATAGACAACCATCGGTGCATCCACCATTGCGTTTCTCTGAACGTCAAATGATTCTGTAATGTTCAGGCGTTTCGCCTGTTCCCGGATAAACTCCTCTTCCGGAGCCGGTTCGCCGCAGCCAATGATCTGTCTGCGCAGCATGTCACCGACCCGCATTTTTCTGTACAGATGGACTGCTCGGATCAGCCAGACAGCAAATAGGAGAACGATCACTGCCACAAACCACCCGATTGCGTCACGTTCATACCAATTGGACATGTCACTGTGAAACAACTTCTGACCAGAAATCCACAGGACACAGACAAGTGATATGGCAGGAGTCAGAACCAGCAACTGATAACACAGGTGCAGACTCGTCGAACTGATTGGCGCTGTACTTCTAATAAGACATTGTTTTGTCAGTCTCCAAATCAGATAACCAATGCACACCAAAAAAGATGCCGCAATATTTGCCTCCATCAACAACACCATGAGCATAACTAACGTTTTCATCCTTCGTATCCCCCATTTAATCCAAGGCATATCTTGCACTAATAAGCCTTTTGAAATATTTTACAATTGGCATTGTATCACATTTGCTTCATTAATGCAATCCCTTTCTGCCGGGAATCCGTTGACAATTGAAAAATTTTATTTTCAATGGACAAATCTATTCTGCAGGATGAATTTCTTTTCACCCAATGACTCTGCTGCTTTCTGTATCTCCACCATCGTTATCCCGATACTCCATATAAACAGCTTCCGCGTCATAGTCCGGCGCATACTTCCCGGCAATCTGAACAATCCGGCGAATCGCTGCCTCCTCCGCATCCAGCGCAAACAGGATCTGGTCAATTGTTCCTCCCTTTCTCAGCATCCGGCAGCAGGAACGTACCAGCATTCGACTGAGACCCTCATCACATCCGGCATGATATCCAGTCTCATGTCCCGCATGATATCCTTCCTCACGCCCAACGCTCTTCCCATCCCGCCAGATCCTTTTCGCTTCATATTCCAACACCTGTCCACCCATAATCGTTCCAACTCCTTCCTGAATTTTCCTGCATCCCCTCGCCAGCGCATTCACTACCGTTTCCGTC
>JAFUPV010000032.1 GCA_017472605.1 Lachnospiraceae bacterium | reverse complement strand
GACGGAAACGGTAGTGAATGCGCTGGCGAGGGGATGCAGGAAAATTCAGGAAGGAGTTGGAACGATTATGGGTGGACAGGTGTTGGAATATGAAGCGAAAAGGATCTGGCGGGATGGGAAGAGCGTTGGGCGTGAGGAAGGGTACCATGAGGGACACGAGAGTGGATACCATACCGGACGTGATGAGGGTCTCAGCCGAATGCTGGTACGTTCCTGCTGCCGGATGCTGAGAAAAGGCGGAACAATTGACCAGATTCTGTTTGCGCTGGACGCGGAGGAGGCGACGATCCGCCGGATCGTTCAGGTCGCCGGTAAGTATGCGCCGGACTATGACGCGGAAGCTGTTTTTAAGGAGTATCAGGAGACCGTGCTGACGCAATAAGAAGATGTTATGAAAGAATTTCAGAAAGAATCTTGCAGCAAAGAGCGGCAGCTTATTTTACAGTGGATCGAAAGAAAGGGAGAAGAACCAACGATGAAAGCGTTTCAGCTGAAAATTGCAATCAAGAACTCAAAACCGCCAATCTGGCGAAGATTTGTTGTGCCGTCGGGAATTACGTTTTCCCAGTTGAGCATGATTTTGAATGAGGTGATGGGCTGGAGTGGTTATCATCTGTTTGAATTTGAATTCTGCCATCAGAATTTGAAGATATTTGAGGATTTGGAAGATGCGTGGTTTGGCGGAATGTATGAATGCCTGGAGGCAAATGGCACGCTGATTGATGAATATCTGAAAGAGGATGGATGGTTTACATACACCTATGATTTAGGTGATCAGTGGGATCATCGGGTAACTGTGGAAACGGTTATCGATGACTGGGAATGGAATTATCCGCAGGTGATGAAGTATAAAGGGGAGTGTCCGATTGAAGACTGCGGAGGAATCTGGGGATATTATGAATGTCTGGAGACGATTGCGGATAAAGACAATCCGGAGTCTCGGGAACGACTGGAGTGGATGGAATCTCAGGGATATCCGAACACCTATGACATGAATGGCATGAATCAGAGGCTGAAACAAATGTATTTCTATACATGGGGAAGGATGGATACCCGGTGTCAAAATGAACTTGTGGATGAGGTGTGGGATGGGAAAGGACTGACTGCAGTCAGAATGAAAAAACGGGGAACATCTGGTGCGAGAAACAGGAAGTAAGCGGATTGAAGAGGGGATGTCATTTTAACAGTTGCTATTTGCTGGAAAATTGCGTATAATTAGATTGTTGCTGATTGAACGGATTTATGACAGGATGGAGGTGTACAATGGCAACGCATCATTCACTTGATATCAAACCAGTGCCGGAAAACGTTTTGTACATAAACGAAACGACGCTGGCGGATCTGACCGCGCCGGAAGTAAATCAGACCAGAGGCAGGTGCAAGTCTGCAAACCAGAGTGGAGAACCGGGTGCGATACCAGATGAAACGGACAATGTTCGTGTATACCTTCCACTGGACATAAACCGTCAGGCGGTAATCCGGAGACTTCAGGATGTTTACATGCGCTATGGCTGTCCGTCCGGGGAAAATGAATTTTGTTTTAAAAGCGAAATCAACCGGATCATTTCCCAACTGGAAATCTATGACCAGGTGTGGTTTGTCCGCAGGGGCGACTGTGGGAACGGGCATAGTGAAAATGCCACGGAGCTGGTAAAAGAAGTGATTCGGATTCTTGAAATTGAAGAAGGATGTGCGGAATCATTTCCTTATGAAACGATTGAGCAGCTGAGAAAGGAATATGGACTGTAGGTAAAATCTGGAAAGCTGGTTGGAGATTTGATGGATAGAAAAAAAGTGTTTAATGTGACTGGGGCATGCGATCCTCAGTTTCATTATATGGTTGATATTCAAGGTCGCTTAAAAGAAATTCGAAAATTAGTAGATGCCGGCGCATATTTTACGATAAATCGTGCACGGCAATATGGAAAAACAACCACGTTAAATGCGTTGAAATCATATTTGAGTGATTCCTATGTAGTTGCTTACATGGATTTTCAGATGCTGGGAGATGCAAGCTTTGAGAATGAGTATTCCTTTGTTAGAGCATTTGTAGACGAGCTTTTATATGAAATGGATTTTCCAGAACAAATACGGGTACAATTTGAGGCGATTTCTCAGGACGAAGAACGAAAATATGATTTGAGGAAAATGTTCCGCTGTTTCAGTGAGTGGTGTTCCAAATCATCAAAACCGGTTGTATTGATGATTGATGAGGTGGATCGTACGACAAATAATCAGGTTTTTGTGGATTTCCTTTCACAATTGAGAGGTTATTATATTCGCAGAGGAGAACGGGCGACATTTCAATCAGTGATTCTTGCCGGAGTTTACGATGTAAAAAATATCAGGCGAAAAATCAGGGCGGAAGAAGATCATCGATATAATAGTCCGTGGAACATTGCGACTGACTTTAAAGTTGATATGAGTTTTTCCGCAGATGAGATTGAAAAAATGCTGATCAGCTATGAAAAAGATTGCCGGACTGGAATGGATGTAAAGCAGATGGCTGCGTTGATTTTTTCATATACATCCGGATATCCGTTCCTGGTATCACGATTATGTCAGATGATTGATGAGGTGATTGCTGTTAAATCAGATTTTAACAGTTTATCAGCAGCATGGACGAAGTCGGGGCTTTTAGAGGCAGTGAAGCTGCTGATCTCTGAGAAAAATGCCTTGTATGAGACACTTGCAAACAAGCTGAACGACTATGAGGAATTGAGGAGAATTGTTATTGTGATTCTATTTGAAGGAAAGGATATACCTTATAATTCCTTAAATCCTGCGATTGATTCTGCGGAGATGTTTGGCTTTGTTAAGAATGAACATAATCGGGTTGTAATAGCAAACCGAATTTTCGAGACGGTTCTGTATAATCTGTTTCTATCAGAAGAAGTAGTTGGCAGTCGCATTTATGATTCTGCACTTCAGAATAAAAATCAGTTTATAATGGATGGGCATTTGAATATGCGGCTGGTTCTTGAAAAATTTGTTGAAACGTTTCACTATTTGTATGGCGATGCGGAGGAGACATTTGTAGAAGAGACTGGACGAAAGTATTTTATGCTATTTCTGAAGCCAATCATTAATGGGGTTGGAAATTGCTATGTAGAAGCACAAACCAGAAGCATGAAACGGACCGATCTGATTGTCGATTATCAGGGAGAACAGTTTATTATTGAACTCAAGATATGGAGAGGTCAGAAATATCATGATTCAGGAGAAGAACAGGCGGCTGAGTATCTGGATTTTTATCAATTGAAAACCGGATATATTCTGATATTCAATTTTAACAAGAAGAAGGAAATTGGTGTAAAGGAAGTCTGGTATGGTGACAGGCTATTGATTGAAGCAACGGTGTAAGTTAGAACATGAAACGATTTTCTGGCGAGTCCCTGCCATAAAGTGGGAAACAAAAAAGTCGGCGATTCTCTGCCGGTAAGTGAGAATGCAAAAAGCGGTGAGTCCCTACCGTTAAGTGGGACATTTGGAAAGAAAAGCGGGAAAGAATTCTTTCATTCAGAAAAAATTCTGATACACAGGAGAAAAGATAACGAGAGTAATGAGATTATATCGAATAAAGGACGATTACATCAGGTACCTGCGGGGCTATGATAGACGCGTAACAGAGAGGAAAGAGGAATCAAGGCCGTTGGTCGGCATTCTGATTGCTGCGGAAGAGAAACAATATTTTATCCCTGTTTCCGCTCCAAGGCCTAAATATCAGAAGATGAAGAACGGAAAGGATTTCCGAAAAATTGACGGCGGACAGTATGGGGCAATTAATTTCAATAACATGATTCCTGTTTGCGGTCAGGTGCTGATGGAATTTGATTTTGCGGACGAAGCGGAAGAAAAGTATCGGAATCTGCTGCAGAATCAATACAAAGCCATCAAGGCAGACTGGTCTGTGATTGAAAAAACAGCACTGCAGCTGCGAAAACTGATTCAGACGGAAAACAATGCGCTGAGTGAGTATGACAGAAAGATAAAAGAGAGATGTTGTAATCTGGAGCTGCTGGAATCGGTTTGCGAAGCATATGAGGCCGCAGAGCAGGAACCTGGCCAGGAAGATCGAATGAAACAGGAAGACCCTGCGGAAAACCAGGGAAGCCGGATGGAGCAAAAAGACCCTGCGGAAAACCAGGGAAGCCGGATGGAGCAGGAAGACCCTGCAGAGAACCGGATCTGTCTGGAGGAACATCAGGAGTCTGCGGAACCGGAAACGCTTGCGGAAGAAATCGCGAAGACAGAAATTTCGCTGGAAGAATTTTTAAAACCTGAGGCTGCGGTCATTTCGTTTCATGAGGAAGTGCCTCCTGTGGGGTTGAATCGGGAATCTGCATCGCAGGATGGAAAACGTGAAACTTCTTTCATGGACATGCGTGTGGAATCCGCATCAATGGATGGAAACAGTGAGACTGTTTCCAGGGATTTGCAGCAGGAATCTGCATCGATGGACATGAATCAGGGATTCTCTGCAGCAGAATCCGGTCAGGATGTGCCTGCTTCGGCTTTCGCTCAAGAGTCCGCACAACCGGAATTCACAGACTCCGCAGCAGATCAGTCGGAAGAACCGGGAAAAAAACGTTGGCCGCGGGCTTTGCTGATCGGGCTGAGCGCTCTGCTGATTCTTCTCGCGGCAGGAGGAGCGTCGGTCTATCTGCTGTTTAAGTATGCGCTTTTTAATCAGACCAATTATGTTGGAGAAGAGGAAGTGACGATTCTGGAGTCGCTGGAAGAGATGACCTACATTGATGAATCCGGAAATGTTGTGGTTGAGACAGAAGCGGTTCTGGACAGTGCGGAGGAGTCACGTCTGGCTGCGGAGCATGCGGCGGCGCTGGAGGAAGCGAAGGAAACACTGGTGGATGCAACCGGCACTTACAACATTCTTCTGATTGGTGTGGACCGCAGAAACAGCTCCTGGACAGGAAATTCGGATGTGATGATGCTGGTGACTGTGAACTATGATAAAGAAACGATTTATCTGACTTCCTTCCTGCGTGATCTGTATGCGAACATTGAAGGAGTTGGCGTGCGGAAGCTGAATGCATCCTGTGCTTACGGAGGAGCACCGTTGTGTGTGAAAACCATTTCACAGAACTACGGTGTGGAGATCAACAACTATGCCATGGTCGATTTTAATTCTGCGATTGACATTATCGATGCGTTCGGAGGTGTGGAACTGGAGATCACAGAAGATGAGCGGCAGGTGGCAAATACCTACATTAAGAGCATGTGTAAGTCAAACGACATACCGGAGGAGGAGCATCTGATTCCGTCTGCCGGACTGGTTCATCTGGACGGATACCAGGCGGTTGGCTACGCGAGAAACCGCTACAGCGGAAATACCTATGATTTCGGACGGACGGAGCGGCAGCGGAAAGTAGTCAATGCGCTTCTTGCAAAAGCAAAAACCGACAGCTTTTCTTCTCTGACAGAAACGGTGCAGAAGATCCTGCCCTATGTGACTCACAACGTGGATGAAATGACGATCCTGAAGCTGATCACTCAGGTTCCGGGAATTGTTCAGTACAATGTTGTTTCGCAGCATATTCCGTATGATGGCATGTACACGTCTCAGAATGAGATTCTGATACCGACTAACATGGCGGAAACGATTAAGAAGCTGCGTGAGACAATTTATTGACAGCTGGAGCGCGTTTCCGCGAACGCTTTCTTCACACGGAGCATTTCTTCCATCTGTTTCATGATATAATACAGCACAGCGCGGTTTTCGAACTCCTCCCGGGTTTGCGGGAGGGGTTCTTTTTTCATGGCGGCATAAAGATCGTCCAGCTTCGCAAGAAGCGTTTCGCATGTATTGGTCTCACTGTACTCCAGGGAAACCTGCTGGAACAGATCAGAAACCATTTCTGCCTGCATCGGTGTCCAGGAGATCATGCAGATGCTTGCATAAAGCTTTTTCAAAACCTGACTTTGTTCCATTCTCATCTGTGTGTAATCCAGTTCGTAGCAGGAGGGGGAGAAGAGCGAATTATTGATGTTGGTCAGTGCGATGGCGCGGGCCTTTTCCAGCTGGCGGGAGAGCGGAAGGAAACAGGAGTCGCTGTAGTCGGATTTGTCTTCTGTGCGCAGGCGGTATGCCATCCGGGAAAGAATGCCGCGGATGCTTTCGTCTGCTTCCTGAATGGCTTCCTGCCACAGCTGTCTCTGCGGGTGAAGATGGAGATTTAGAAGAATTCCGACGGCAGTTCCAATGGAGAAAATCAGCAGCTCGTTGAAAATCAGTCCGACGGACATGGTTTTTTCTGCCAGAAAATGGGTAATGAGGACAGAGTCCATGGAAATGGCGGGAGACCAGCCTGCAATCAGACAGAGCGCGGAAAAGAAGAGCAGATAAATACCGAATCCGGGAATTGTGAAGCCGAAGACGAAAAAGCAGACGGCAGCGATCACCAGAGCGCAGAGAAAAGCCAGTCCACGTCCAAGGGCTGTCTGGATAGTTTCACGCCTGGTGGTCTGGAGTGTGAGGATGGTGATGATTCCAGCCGACGCGCTGTAGTTCAGATGGAACAGGGTGGCGATGGAAATTGCCAGTATCGCACCAAAAGTTATTTTCATCGTTCGAATTGCAAGATCGCGATTCATTGTGTACCTCCGTAATTTTTAACTGGAGAGCCGGAAGAAACCGGCTTCCAGATTATTGTATCATAGCGGAGGAATTCTGGAAAGAGGAAAGATCGCAGACATAACAGTCTCAGACAGATCTTGTCTGAAGGTCGGAACGAAGACAGAAATAAACAGGAAATTCATAAAATTCTGCTATCCAATTGCCTCACAATGTGATATAATGCTCATAAAGCAGTGAGACAGGTCCGGGCACTGCTATGCACATTTGACGAATGACGCTGTAGTAACAGCAGGACAGTAAGAGGTAACAAATGGCAAACGGAATGAGGATGGCGATGGCAGCTGACGTTCGTGCCATGGTGAACGCATCCGTACCGTCTGTGCTCGGAATGAGAAATTGGAGGCACCTGATGATCAGCAGAGAAAAGGTTGAACGAATGACAGAGGCCGCTCTTTTGCAGAAACAGGGAGAGCGCGGTTACATGGATGTCTGTAAATACAGACGCAGGGATTATATTGCCCTGCATCTGGTTGTTTCCTGGCTTTGCTGTTCAGCAGCCTATGTGATCCTGACAGGAATTCTTCTTCTCTACATCTACGGAAAGAATCCGGATCAGTATATCAACCTCAATGTCATTACCCAGGTCGCGATTCTCTGGGGAATGATCTATCTGATGTTCTGCCTGGTGTTTTGCTGGATCACCTACCTCTGCTATTCCGAACGCTACGATAAGGCTGCTCTGTGGCAGGTTCGGTATCTGCGTGTTCTGCGCGGACTGAAGGACTACTATTACCGGGAAGCGGAAGCTGCTTTTGAGGATGATGGCTGGACGGTCCGGACTGAGAAAGGAAAAACGGGACGATTATGACACAGCTTTTGGAATTGCGGGAAAAACTCCGTTTTTTATATCATGAACATGATTTTGTGTTTCGCGGCATCGCCAAGTTTCTGCTTGCGTTCTGCGTGTTTTTTGCAATTGTATACCAGGTTGGATTTGCCGGAGTAATCGGGACGCCGATGATTGCTGTCGTTGCAGCCGGAATCTGTGTGTTCCTTCCGGCAGGAGCGGTAAGCTTCCTCATGTGTGTGCTGACGGTGGGAAGTCTCTGGAAGATATCACCGGAAGTCGGCGGTTCGGCTCTCTTCCTGTTTTTTCTGATGCTTCTGGTGTACTTTGCCTTTAAGCCCAAGTACAGTGCTCTGATGGCAATGACAATGCTGGCATGTACGTTCAACATGGGAGGAATCCTGCCGGTGGCGGTGGGACTGCTGTGCAGCCCGCTGGCACTGATTCCGATGGCTCTTGGTGTTGTTTCCTGCAACATGATCACAACAGCCAGAGATAACTTCAGCATACTCTCTTCCCAGAGTGAACGCCTCACTGAGATTGAGAAAGTCATCTATTACATTGACTGTCTGTTTCAAAACGAGAAAATGCTGCTTCTGATCATCGCGTTTTCGCTGACAGTAATGATCGTGTACTGGATCAGACGGCGCCCCCATTCCTATGCCTGGAGTGTGGCGATTGCAGTCGGTGTCCTGGTGCTTGTGCTGATCCTGCTGATCGGTAATGTTGTGTTTGACATTGCGATCGTCGCGCCGGCTCTGATCATCAGCTGCATCCTAGGTGTGCTTGCTGCCTGTGTGGCAATGCTCTTCGGATTTGTTGTGGACGGAACGAGAACCGAGTATCTGGAATATGAAGACGATGAATACTATTATTTTGTTAAGGCAATACCAAAGATAACGGTAACGGTTTCCCAGAAGCGGGTTACCTCCATTACCGGAAAAACGGAACAGGAAAATGCCCGGGAAAAACGGCGCGCGAAGCGTGAAACGCCGGAAACGATCATGCTTCCCAAAGAGGAGATGCCGTCCTGGGGGGACGAACAGAAAGAGATTCCGGGTAAGAAGGAATAAGGGAGAGTTCTATGGAAGTCATTTTGGATTTCTTTGAGAGATATTTCAGACTGTCGACAATGACGTTTGCCTGGAATGATGTGCTGGAGATCATCATTTTTGCAAGCTTTATTTATCATGTCATTTTGTGGATCCAGCGCAGCCGTGCGTGGATTCTTCTGAAGGGAGCAGTAGCGATTCTGATTGTCTATCTGCTTGCCTATGTGCTGCAGCTTAATAATCTGCTGTTTGTGTTCCACTATGTTACGACCTACATTGTAATCGGTGCGATTGTGATTCTTCAGCCGGAAATCCGCAAAGCTCTGGAACAGCTGGGTAAGAAAATGTACCTCACCGGTTTTCCCTTCCTTGGAGAAAGCAGGGATAAAAATGAGGATGAGTTTCTGGAGATCAGAGAATCGATCATCAAGGCGTCCTATGATCTGGGACGAGCGAAAACAGGTGCGCTGATTGTAATCGAGAAAAAAATTCTGCTGAATGAATATGTTTCCACTGGTATCGCGCTGAACGCGGATATCAGCGCGCCCCTTCTGGCTCAGATTTTTGAACACAATACACCGCTTCACGACGGCGCGATCATCATTCGCGGATCGAAGATCCTGGCTGCCACCTGCTATCTGCCCCTTTCCGATAACATGAACATCAGCAAGGAGCTTGGTACGAGACATCGTGCCGGTCTTGGAATCAGTGAAATCTCAGACAGCATTACCGTGATCGTTTCCGAGGAAACCGGATCGGTATCTGTGGCAAAAGAAGGAATGCTGTACCGGAATCTGGATCCGGAGTCTCTGCGGATGATGCTTGAGGTGGAGCAGAGAAAGGCACCGGAAAGCAGAAAGTGGACACTGTGGAAAGGAAAACAGAACCATGAAAAATAAGGGAACAAAGTTTTTTACGGAGAACCTGCTTCTGAAACTGCTGGGACTTTTCCTGGGCTTTCTTCTGTGGCTGGTTCTGAGCAATGCGCAGGATCCGGTAATCACCAGAAGTCTTTCCGTTTCCATTAACTATGATGAATCCTGGCTGGATGCCAATAACTATAAAGCGATATCAAAGCCGTCATCCGTGATCATTACCTATGAAGTGCGAAAGAGCAACGCAAGTAAAGTCCGGACGGATGATTTTACCGCGTCAGTGGACTTGTCCAATTACCTGGGCGGACAGATCAATCCGGCACCGGAAGCGACCACCTTCATTGTTGACATCGAAAAGAGGGGAGCCGCAACCTACATTGAAGACTGGGACTATCCGAAGGCCCAGGGACGGTATGTGGATGTTGTTGTTGACACGATTAAGAGCGAGTACTATGATGTAGAGATTGTGACACAGGGAGAAATGCCTGACGGATATGAGGTGAATACGCTGTACGCAACACCACAGCGTGTGGTAGTAACCGGACCGACCAGTTATTTTTCCACAGTCGCTTCCGTAAAAGCAACTGTGGACATGACGCAGATCGTTGATGAGAATTCGACGGTTCAGGCGCCGCTTCACATCTGTGACGGAAATAATCGGGTGATTACCAACAGCGGCCTGGTGCTTGGGGTTGACTCAGTCAGTGTCGCCGTTGGTCTGAGGTCATCCAAAACAGTCGCGATCAGTGTGGACAGCTACAGCGGAGAGGCTGCGGAGGGATATGCCTGCAGCAGCTTCAACTACGCGCCGAAGGAAGTAAAAGTAGTTGGATCAAAAGCGGCTCTGGCGAAGATCAGCACCATTCAGATTTCGAAGAAGGAAATGGATATAACAGGAGCAACGGAGAACATGGAATTTGTTGTTCCCATCGAGGATTATCTGTCTCCGGATCTGACACTGGCGGAAGGAGAACCGAAAGAGGTCGTGATAACCTGTGAGATCGGTAAAATGGAGGAACGGACGTTCCTGATTGAACCGAAATTCTTCCAGTTTATGTGGGCAAATGAAAACTACACCTACGAGATCCTGAATGAATATGTGGAGATTACGCTCCGTGCGCTGCCGGAGGAACTGGATGCGTTTATTGAGACAGCCGGCCATCTGCAGGGCTGGATCAATGTGTCGGAAAGCATGCCAAGCGAAACGTCACAGTATTTCGGTGTGCGGATTTCCATTGATGAACAGTATGAAGTGCTCAACGATATCATTGTTGAAGTGAAAATCACAGATAAGAATGCCGGGGAAACGGCAGAGGAACAGCCGCTGGAGACGGAGGCAGAGGAGACAGAGACGACAGCCGCAGCGGAGGAAGAGGAAACGGTGCAGACAACGTCAGCAGCGGAACCGACACAGATGCCTGCAGCTACGCAGACACCCACAACGACTGCCGGAACCGAAGAGATTCCTCAGACAACGTCAGCAGCGGAACCGACACAGATGCCTGCAACGACACCGGTGCCCACAACAGCGCCCGGTACGGCGGGGAATCCGGAGTCCTCATCCGGCGCAGAAACGACGGTTGATCCGGAAACGGCTTCCCATCCGGAAACAGGAGGAGAGACCCCATCCGTTTCTGGTATGGAATGAATATGAAATGTAAAGTGAAAGGTATTGGAAAATGGTAAGCAGAAAAGTGGTTCTGAACAATCCGACCGGTCTTCATTTAAGACCGGCGGGCTTTCTCTGCCGTGAGGCATCGAAGTTTAAATGTTCGGTACATTTTATCCATAAGAATGCAGACTATAACGCGAAGAGCGTGCTCAGCATCCTCGGTGCCTGTGTGAAATGGCACAATGAGATCGAAATCGTCTGCGATGGAATTGATGAAAACGAAGCGCTGGAGTCTGTGGTTCACATGATTGAATCGGGGCTTGGCGATTGATGGAGGAGAAGAGATGCTGACTCCATATTTGATTGGGATTGGAATGGATCTTGCCGCCTTTGCCGCGGATCGTCTCTGGAGCGATCTGGCAGCGGGAATCATCCTGATGGCAGAGGCAGTGATGCTGGGTATCTACTTTTATCGGAAAGACAGGTGCCTGGTGTCGTTTCGCCTCTTATTGTCTGTTTTCTGGATCGGAGGCGAAGCGCTTGGAGTGATGAAGCTGAGCCGTCTTCACCGGGAGTGGACGATTGCGGCATGGCTCAGTTTCAGCCTGTTCTATCTTCTCTGGCTGCTCAGCTTTGATTTGGTGACAGTCTGGAGAAAACGGAAAACGGAAGCGAAGTCAATAGCGGCGCAGGCAATGTCCGTGCAGGAGCAATCCGGACAGCCGCAGATGAGTTCTGGCCAGGATGGAGAAACAGGGAAGAAAGCCCGTCTGTTCGGTCTGATGTTTGAGGCGAGGAGCCGGGAGCAGATGCAGAAATATCTGCTGTACACGGTTGTGATCATGACGGTGATCCCATGGGCTGCATTTCTGTTTGAAGCGGTCTGGCTTGGATTTATCCCGCTGTTTTCCATTGAACCCCATGCATACAGCTATTTTCACGTCAGCGGAGTTCACTATTTCACGGTGAGCAGCTGTTTTGCTCCGTCGCTGGCAATGATCTGGCTTCTCCTCTCAAAGAAGGAGGAGAGAGGGAAACGGGAGTATCTGATTCTGGCAGGATGCAGCCTTGCATCTCTGCTGATCCCTGTTCTCTGTGTATCCAAGTTTTTCTTTGCGTTTACGATCGTGATGCCGCTGATCGTTCTGCTTTTGCTGGGGCCGCAGATACCGACCAGGTATCTGGTGACGGGAATTGGCCTTGTGGCCGCTGTTTTTGCGGCAGCCGTCGTTTTTATGACTGCCAGCCGCCACTACGAGCCGGGATATCTGGACTCCGTGTTTGAGATGAAGAATTCATCCATTCCTGTGATGATCCAGTATGTTTACATGTACATCGCAAACAACTATGCCAATTTCAATGAACTGACCATTGCCCTGGCGCAGGGAAGTGTGAGCCAGCTCTGGGGATTGAAACAGCTGTTTCCGGTGTTTGCGCTGACCGGTCTGAAATTTGTGTTCCCGGAACTGACCGTGTTCTATCAGCCGGTTACCAAGGATATTCTGAACACACTGACCATCATCTATGATGCCTATTATGATTTCAATCTGATTGGTGTCATCGGTTTTTCTCTGATCCTTGGCGCAGTCTGTGCTGTAATCAGTGAGGCGACAGCAAGGAAAACGCGGCCTGTGGCAGGACTGTTCTATGCACAGATTGCACTTTATCTGATGCTGTCCTTCTTTTCCGCCTGGTTTTCCGTGGCGACTACCTGGTTCTGGCTGGTGCTGACTGCCATACTCTGGCTCTATACCTCCTTTTCCGTAACAAGGGTTGAAAAGAGGGACAAGTTATGATATAGTAGATAGTCAGGGCTTGGAAGAACCCGGAAACTGATGAGTTTACAAAGAAAGAGGAAGTTATGAATTATACAGTAGACGTTATTATACCGGCCTATAAACCGGGGCCGTCGTTTCAGGAGCTTCTGGATCGGCTGACCAGACAGACATATCCGGTTCGCCGGATTCTGGTGATCAATACGGAGGAATCCCTGTACCCGGCAGATCAGATCAGACAGCCGGAAAACATGGAACTCTATCACATCACAAGAGATGAATTTGACCATGGCACAACAAGAAACCGTGCCGCTCAGATGGCAGACAGTGATCTGATGCTGTTCATGACGCAGGATGCGCTTCCGGCGGATAAGCATCTGGTTGCTAATCTGGTTGCCGCATTCAAAGACGAGACGGTCGGAGCTGCCTATGCGAGACAGATCGCCCACCGGGACCATTCGTTGATTGAGCGCTACACCAGACAGTTTAATTATCCGGCTAAGAGCTTTGTGAAACGCAGTGCGGATCTTGGCAGACTGGGAATCAAAACGTTTTTCTGTTCCGATGCCTGTGCCATGTACCGCCGTTCACTGTACCTGGAATTGGGTGGTTTCCGTCCGCAGGCAATCTTTAATGAAGACATGCTGTTTGCGTCGGAACTGATCTATGGCGGCTATGGAATTGCTTATCAGGCCGATGCCAGAGTCATCCATTCCCACGATTACACAGGAATGGAGCAGCTGAAGCGCAATTTCGACAATGGTGTGTCGCAGGCACTGAATCCAAGAGTGTTTGCCGATGTTCCTGCTTACGGCGAGGGGATGAAGCTGGTGAAGAAAACCGCCATCTGCCTGATCCGGCATGGCGAGGGAAAAGAAGTGTTCCGTCTGATCTGGCTGTCCGCCTGCAAGATGATCGGTTTTTCACTTGGAAAGAGCTATTTCAAGCTGCCGAAGCCGCTGATCATGAAACTGACATCCAATAAAGAATACTGGACGGACTGAAGCGGGGAAAGAGCTGTTTCAACGTGCGTCGTTATCAGAAAGAATCGTTTAAGAAAGAATTGTGAGGTAGAAAACAATGGGAAAGATTAAAGTGACTCCGTGCAAGATCAAGGGACTGTATGTGATTGAACCGACTGTGTTTAAGGATGCGAGAGGTTATTTTGTTGAAACCTATAACTATAATGATTTTGCGGAGGCAGGACTTGACATGAAGTTCGTTCAGGACAATCAGTCCATGTCAGTCAAAGGTGTTCTTCGCGGTCTTCATTTCCAGAAGCAGTATCCGCAGGGAAAACTGGTTCGCGCCATCCGCGGAAGTGTGTTTGACGTGGCGGTGGATCTGCGTGAATCTTCCGAAACCTACGGTCAGTGGTTCGGTGTGGAGCTGACAGCCGAAAACAAGAAAATGTTCTACATTCCGGAAGGCTTTGCCCACGGTTTCCTGGTACTCAGCGATGAGGCGGAGTTTGCCTATAAGTGTACCGATTTCTACCATCCGGGCGATGAGGGCGGAATCCTCTGGAACGATCCGGAAATCGGTATTGAATGGCCGATCGAAGAGGGAATGGAGCTTCTTCTTTCTGAAAAAGACAGAAACTGGAAGGGAATAAAAGATACCTTCCACTTTGAGTAAAGAGACAGGCGGTACCGTGTACAATGGATGTAAAGAAATATAATCTGAAAAAAGTCAGCACATATCTGATCGCAGGTGTGCTTGTCTGCGGCGTTATCATCAATCTGATTGCGTGGCCTCAGATCTGCGCCTGCCAAATCGGCAGCACTGCGTTTGTGATTCTGGAACTGA
This sequence comes from Lachnospiraceae bacterium, assembly GCA_017472605.1. Classification (GTDB taxonomy): domain Bacteria; phylum Bacillota; class Clostridia; order Lachnospirales; family Lachnospiraceae; genus Anthropogastromicrobium. Next base: position 32,972 of record JAFUPV010000032.1, on the reverse strand, counting down.
TTCTGTTTGCAGCTCTTTGCGTGTATTGCATGCGAATGATTTCCCGTGACCGGAGAGGAGAGGGAACTCTTCTTGGAAATGCCATTCAGACGATTGCCCGCTATGAGTTCCTGATTGAACAGCTGGTATCCAGAGATTTTAAGATTAAATATAAGCGTTCCGTTCTCGGTGTGTTCTGGAGCTTTCTGAATCCGCTCCTGATGATGAGCATTCAGTATGTTGTGTTCAGCAATCTTCTGGATGTCCGCGGCGGAAATGTTCCCCACTACGCAATTTACCTGCTCTGCGGTATTGTAATGTTTAACGGTTTTACCGATTGCTGCAATCAGTCCATGCGTGCAATCATCGGAAATGCCAGCCTGATCACGAAGGTATATGTACCGAAGATGATTTACCCGGTGACAAAGGTTCTTTCCGCCAGCATTAACATTGTGTTATCCATGCTGCCGCTTCTGCTTGTAACCTTCATTTACGGACTCTTCAACGGCCTGTATCTGAACTGGTCGATTCTTCTGATCCCGCTGGCACTGGTTCTTCTGATCATGTTTGCGGTGGGAATGGGACTTCTGCTGTCCAGTCTGATGGTGTTTTTCCACGATGTGGAATTCCTCTGGGGTGTGCTTTCCACTGCCTGGATGTATGCCACTCCGATCATCTACAGTCTGGAGCTGCTGAAAGGAAAGGCGGACTGGCTGGTAACGCTGATGCAGTTTAACCCGATGTATCACTATGTTACCTTCATGAGAACCATCATCATCAACGGCTGTTCACCGGCAATCAGCGAATATGCGATCTGCCTGCTGTTTTCTGTTGGCATGCTGCTGATCGGCGGATATGTGTTCCATAAGACCGAGGACAAGTTTGTACTATATATTTAATCGGAGTAAAAAACATGAGCGACGCAAATAAGAATGTGATATTAAAGGTAGACGATGTTTCCATGCGTTTTCGCATGGCCAATGACCGTGTGACCAGCATCAAGGAGATGGCAACACTTCTTCTTCGCAACAAGGTGGAATTCAAGGAATTCTGGGCGCTGAAAAATGTCAGCTTTGACGTGAAGAAGGGAGAGGTTGTCGGTATCATCGGAAGAAACGGTGCCGGAAAAAGTACAACCCTGAAGATTATTTCCGGAATCCTGAAGCCGACAACGGGAAGCGTTTACCGGGGTGGCCGGATTGTTCCGATGCTGGAGCTTGGTTCCGGCTTTGACCACGATCTGACCGGTCATGAAAACATCTTTCTCAATGGAGCCGTTCTTGGCTACCCGAAGGAATATCTGAAAGCAAAATATGACGAGATCCTTGCGTTTTCCGAGCTGGGAGATTTCATTAACATACCGATCCGCAACTATTCCTCCGGAATGCTGATGCGCCTTGCCTTTTCCATTGCCACAGTTGTAAATCCGGAAATTCTGATCGTTGATGAGATCCTTTCCGTCGGTGATGAGAATTTCCAGAGAAAGAGCTATGCCCGCATGATGGAACTGATGCATGGCGGAACAACGGTTCTCTTTGTTTCCCACGATCTGAATCAGATCCGGAACATGTGCAACCGTGTTGTATGGCTGGAGGATCACACCGTTAAGATGATCGGTGATGTAAAGGAAGTATGTGACGCGTATAAGCTGTAATGCCGGTGAGAAAAATTGTTTTGAGACAGAGGGTGCTTGTATGAATAATTGTTTTGATGAGTTGAAATACAGAAATTCGAAAATTGTCTGCAGCGGCTGGTGCGTTCCGCAAACGCCTGGAGAACCGCTGAAGATTTCTGTGAAGGGTGAGGATGGGGCACCGGTTGAGGTACGGACTGCTATGGTCAGCCGTGCCGATGTCGGTTTTGCCATGTTTAAGGATTATAAGATGGACATGTACGGCTATGAGCTGGAAATCCCCTATCTGCCGCAGAAGAAGCAGACGATCCGTTTTCAGGTGGACAATGGCGCAAGGGAAAGTCTTGAAGTGGAGATTTCACCGCGCGCTCTCTACTGGCAGCATATCAAACGCACTTCTCTGCCTGGAAAGATGAAACGGTATCTGAAAGCGGAGGATAAGAAGAATTTCTGGGTGCAGGACCGTTTCATTGAATATGACAAGAAGGACCGCGAGTATGGAATCTGGAAAGAAATGACCAGACCGGGGAAGAAAGAGCTGATGGCTCAGCGGAATAAAACCTTTGTGGAGAATTCGCTGATCAGCATCGTTGTTCCGGTTTACCGGCCGAAGGTGGAGCATCTTCAGCAGATGGTAAAATCTGTGCTTGCCCAGACCTATACAAACTGGGAGCTTTGTCTGGCCTATGCCGGAGCCAGAACGGATGAAACCGGAAAATATCTGGCACAGCTGGAGGCTGCCAACAGCAAGATCAAAGTAAAATATTTAAACGAAAACTACGGCATTGCCGGAAACACAAACCGCGCCATCGAGCTGGCTGCCGGAGGATGGATCGCCTTTGCGGATCAGGATGACCTGCTTCGTGAGGATGCGCTCTATGAATATGCCCGCGCCATCCACATGACAGGCGCCGATGTGTATTACTGCGATGAGGATAAACTGGACGATGAAACAGGCGTGTATTTTGAACCTCATTTCAAACCGGATTTTAATCCGGATCTGCTGTGCTGCAACAACTATGTGTGTCACATGCTGATGGTTCGCTCCATTCTTCTGAGAAAGGTTGGCGTGCTGAATACCGGCATGGACGGGGCGCAGGACCACGATTTCGTTCTTCGTCTGAGCGAGCATACCTCGAAGATTTATCACATATCAAAAGTGCTGTACAGCTGGCGCTGCCACCGGGAGTCCACGGCACTGGATCCGGAAAGCAAAGGCTACGCATATCAGGCAGGAAAAACTGCCATCGAAAATTACTATCAGAGAAGAGGAATTCCGGGAACGGTGGAGCCGATGAAGTTAAGAGGCTGGTACCGAACCACGTTTACGCTGAAGGAAAAACCGCTTGTCAGCATCCTGATTCCAAACAAAGATCACAGAATGGATCTTGGACGCTGCATTGCTTCCCTCCAGAAGAAATCCTCCTATTCGAATTTTGAAATCATCATAATTGAAAATAACAGCGAAGAGGAAGAAACCTTTGCGTTCTACGAGGAACTGAAAAATCAGGATCCGCGGATCCGGGTTGTGAACTGGCAGGGCACCTTTAACTATGCCGCCATCAACAATTTCGGGGCGTCCTTTGCAAAGGGAGAATACCTGCTTCTGCTGAACAATGATACAGAGATCATTACAGAGGATGCCATTGAGAGCATGCTCGGTTACTGCATGAGGCCGGAAGTCGGTGTAGTTGGCGCAAAGCTGTTCTATGAGGATAACACCATTCAGCATGCCGGTGTTCTGGTCGGTGTCAGTGAAGCAGCTGACCATGTTTTCCTGCACTATGGAAAAGAAGATCCCGGATACATGGGAAGAGCGGTTGTTTCTCAGAACCTGTCTGCTGTGACGGCGGCCTGTCTGATGGTGAAGAAGGCAGACTATGAAGCAGTGGGCGGAATGGAAGAGGAATTTACTGTTGCCTATAATGACGTGGATTTCTGTCTGAAGATCAGGGATGCTGGAAAGCTGGTCGTTTATGATGCCTTTGCCGAGTGGTACCACTACGAATCCAAGTCCAGAGGCTATGAAGAAACACAAGAGCAGAAAGAGCGTTTTTCCAGAGAAAAGCAGCTTCTTCGCAAGCGCTGGCCGAAACAGATGCTGGGAGATCCCTACTATAACAAGAACCTGTCCCTGAACCACGGATATTATTCAATTTAAGAGGATAAAGGAAATTTATGGATTGTTGTTTTGATTCAATATTTGTTAAAAATAATCGGATATATGCAGTGGGCTGGGCAACTGCGGATGACCGGAACAATTCGGTGCGCATCTATGCCGTCAACGGAAAGGGACAGGAGATTCCCTGTGAGGTGACCCGTTCCTGCCGTCCGGATGTCGGACTTCTGAAATATCAGGATACAAAAGCGGAGGATATCGGCGTGTTCCTGGAGATTCCGTGCAAAGGAATTCCCTATCTGGAAGTGAAGCTGGAAGAAGTGACGCCGGATGGCGGCAAGGTGGTTGATCACCACACCGTGCAGCTGAATTCCACGCTGATTTCTGCGAGAAACTTCTACAAAAAGACGAAACGAACCCTTGTTACCGCAAAGAATGATGCAAGGCTGGCAGCAAAGAAAGTGATTCACTGGGATCATCATGAATATGATGACTGGTTCCATGCAATGCGGGTGACGAGAGAGGAGTGGGGCGATCAGAGAAAAACAAGACTGGAGTACCGGCCAAAGTTCAGCATCGTTGTTCCCCTCTATCACACACCGGTTGGATATTTCCGCAGCATGGTCCGCTCGGTTCTGGATCAGTCCTACACAAACTGGGAGCTGATTCTTGTCAACGCGTCGCCGGAGGACGAAGAGCTGGCAAAGGCTGTTCGTGTCTGGAAGCAGTATGATAAGCGGATCCGTGTGGTTGGCCTGTCCGATAACATGGGAATCGCGGGAAATACCTGCGCGGGAATCAACCATGCAGAAGGCGATTTCATTGCTTTCATGGATCATGATGACATGATTGAATCCGATGCGCTGTACTGCTATGCCAGGGCGCTGAATGAAAATCCCGCCTATGATGTGATGTATTCCGATGAGGACAAGGTGGGAGAAAATGATGATGAATTCTTCTATCCTCATTTCAAGTCGGACTTCAATCCGGATCTGCTTTGCAGCAACAACTATATCTGTCATTTTCTGGCAGTTCGCGCGGACCTGCTTCGCAGAGTCGGCGGACCCAGTGAGGAATTTGAAGGCGCGCAGGACTATGATCTGATTCTTCGCCTTACAGAGCAGACAAATGCGGTGTATCATTGCCCGCGTGTTCTGTATCACTGGAGAAGTCACAGCCAGTCGACGGCTGCGGCACAGGGAAATAAGAACTATGCCATTACAGCCGGTGTGGATGCGATTAATGCCCACTACCGGAGAGTCGGCATCCGTGCCTTTGCTCAGATCGGACCGGTAGACGGCTGGTACACTACCCGGTTTGAACTGGAAGAGAAGCCGATGGTGTCTGTCCTGATCCCCAACAAGGATCATATTGATGATCTGGACAAGTGCATCCAGTCGCTTTTTGACCGGGCAACTTATGAAAACTATGAGATCATCGTGATTGAAAACAACAGTACCGATCCGGAAACCTTTTCCTACTATCAGAAGATCGAAGAGGACAGCCGTGTCCGCGTTGTCTACTGGGATCGGGAGTTCAACTACTCTGCCATCAACAATTTCGGCGCAAAGTACGCAAAGGGTGAATATCTGCTTCTGCTGAATAATGATGTGGAGCTGATCACTCCGGATATCTTCGAAAACATGCTTGGCTACTGCATGCGCAGGGATGTGGGCATTGTCGGAGCAAAGCTGCTCTATGATGACCATACGGTGCAGCATGCCGGTGTCCTGGTTGGTGCAGGCGGTCTGGCTGACCATGTGTTCAAAGGTCTTCATGAGGATGATCCCGGGTACATGGGACGCGCGGTTGCCGTGCAGGATGTGTCTGCGGTGACGGCTGCCTGCCTGATGATCCGGAAATCAGTCTATGAGGAGATCGGCGGACTGGAAGAAGAATTCCAGGTAGCCTTTAATGACGTGGATCTGTGTCTGAAGGTTCGCGCAGCCGGTTATCTGGTTGTCTATGATGCGGATGTGCGTCTGTATCACTATGAATCCAAGTCCAGAGGAAGTGAAGATACAGCGGCGCGTTTCCTCCGTTTTGGAAATGAGATGCGTCTGCTGAACAACAAGTGGGATATTCTGGGAAGCTTTGTGGATCCTTATTACAACCCGAATTTCTCCTACATGGAATACTATAAGCTGAACCATGCAGCCAAAGATGTAAGAAAGGCTGAAATCGCGCAGATTCAGAGGGAACGATATGGAAAAGAAAAAAGTAACGATCGTCATTCCAAATTACAATGGAAAAAGATTCTTAAAAAAGTGCCTGGAATCCGTTGAGGAGCAGAACTATGACAGCTATGAGACGCTGATCATTGATAATGCGTCTTCCGATGGAAGCGTGGAATATATCAGAGAAAACTTCCCAAAGATGAAGGTGGCTGTGATGCGCCGCAATCTTGGATTTGCAGGCGGTGTCAACATGGGCATCCGCATGTGCACGACTCCCTATGTTCTGCTTCTGAACAACGATACGGAGTGCGATCCCGACATGGTGAAGGAGATGGTTGCGACCATGGAATCCTCCGATGATATCTTTTCCGTCAGCAGCCGCATGATCCAGTATCATGACAGAACGCTGCTGGACGATACCGGCGACCTTTACACAGTTCTGGGCTGGGGGATCCAGCGCGGAGTGGGACAGAAGGTGACCGGCTATCAGAAGGAGGAGGATGTGTTCTCTGCCTGCGGCGGCGCGGCGCTTTACCGGAAATATATGCTGGACCGGATCGGCTATTTTGATGAAATGCATTTTGCTTATCTGGAGGATATCGATCTTGGATACCGTGCGAAGATTCACGGCTACCGCAATGTATACTGCCCGAAAGCAAAGGTCTACCATGTGGGAAGCGGTACGTCCGGATCCAAATACAACAGCTTTAAAGTCAAACTGTCAGCCCGCAACAGCGTCTATCTGAATTACAAGAACATGCCGCTTGCCCAGCTGATTGTAAACGCTCCGTTTCTGGCAGCCGGATATCTGGTAAAATACAGCTTTTTCAAGAAAATCGGGTTTGGCGCGGATTATGTGAATGGGATCAAAGAGGGAATTACATCCTGTCATAAGTGTAAGAAAGTGTTCTTCCGGGGGGCCCATCTGAAAAACTACATCCGCATTGAAGCGGAGCTCTGGAAGAATACCGGAATCTATGTGATGGAATTCCTGAAGAGACGTGTGTTTTCATAACAGAATTTGTAAGAAAATAGTAAGAGATTATCGGTTGTTTTTCCGGTTGATTTGCTGTATTATTAAGGCGGCTCAGAGACCTGGGTCACTGGGCTGTCGAATAACAGGAGAACGAAATGAATCGAAATAAGCAAAAGTTGGAAATTTTAATAGAGGTTCTGCTGGATGCACTGATGGTGTTTCTCTCATACTGGCTCAGCTACTGGGTGCAGTTTGAACTGTTGGGAAATCTGTCTCCGCTGCGTGTGACCGAGTATGAGTGGCCGCTGAAGTACCTGATTCCCGGTCTGGTAATCCTGTACTACGCGACTGGTCTGTATCGTCCGATGAAGGTAACGGGCCGTCTGAAAGAGGCGCTGAGGATTGTGCGTACCAATGTGATCGCCCTGCTGCTTTTTCTGGCAGTTCTGTTTGCGCTGTCAACCAATGCGAACTATCCGTGGGCAGTGTCCTTTTCCCGTCGGCTGGTAATCCGTTTTATCGGTCTTTTTACCGTGTTTACCATCGGCTGGAGAAATGTATACCGTCTGTTCATTCTCCACATGCGCAAAAGCAAATTCAACCGGCGCAATGTTCTGATTGTCGGCTATGGAAGAGCGGCAGAAGGTTATATCGAGCGGATCAATTCCCACAAGCAGTGGGGGTTTGACATTGTGGGCATCCTGGACGACAATGTTGCGGTAAACGAGGAGTATAACGGTGTTAAGGTGATTGGAACCATTGCGGATCTGGAGCGGATTCTTGCTGCCAACGAGGTGGAGGAGATTGTGATCACGCTTGGCCTGGCTGAATACAGCAAACTGGAATCCATTGTAAAACTCTGTGAAAAGTCCGGTGTACATACGATGTTTGTGCCGGATTACAATTCAATCATTCCGACGAAGCCGTACACAGAAGAGATTCTCGGTCTTCCCGTCATCCACATCCGTCATGTACCGCTGATGGAAGGCGGCAATTTCATTCTGAAACGTGTGGTTGATATTGTTGGTTCGCTTGCGGCGATTGTCATTTTTTCACCGGTAATGCTGGTAACGGCAATTCTGGTAAAAGTGACTTCACCGGGAGATGTGATTTTTAAGCAGGAGCGTGTTGGACTTCACAACAAGCCATTCCAGATGTACAAGTTCCGTTCCATGACTGTACAGCCGCCGGATGAAGAAGTGGATAAGTGGACAACACGCGGAGATACCCGCGTAACTGCTGTCGGAAAATTTATCCGCAAGACAAGCATTGATGAGCTTCCCCAGCTGTTCAATGTTCTCAAAGGCGACATGAGCATGGTAGGACCACGTCCGGAGCGCCCGTTCTTTGTGGAAAAGTTTAAAGAGGAGATTCCCCGTTACATGGTGAAGCATCAGGTTCGTCCCGGAATGACCGGCTGGGCTCAGGTCAATGGTCTGCGCGGCGATACGTCGATTAAAAAGCGGATCGAGCTGGATCTGTACTACATCGAAAACTGGAGCATTTTCTTTGATTTTAAGATACTGTTTTTAACAGTATTCCGTGGCTTTGTAAACACCAATGCGTATTAATTTTTCTGCGCACGATTGTGCGCTGTCCCGTGGAATCTGGCAGTGCGCGGATACAAATGGAGGAAGATATGGCGAATAAACGGAATCCGGCTCAGCAGAGACAGATGAAGAAAAGCAGAGCAAAAAAGAAACGTGCAGGAAGAATTGCACTTGTTGCAGTGGAAGCTCTGATGATTGTAATCCTGTCGGTCGGATGCTATGCAGTAAGCATTTTAAGTAAACTTGACTATCAGCATGTTTCCGAAGAGAACCTCTATGTCTATGGAAACAATGACCTGACGATTGCCCTTCTGCCTGGTGCGGAAGGACTGGAAGCGCCTGCAGAGACAAATGAGGGGCAGAGCGCGCCGGATGACGGAACACAGGAGGCTATGACTGCGGAGGAAACGACTGCGGAGCAGAAAGAGACAGGAGCCTGGGCGGTTCAGGCGGATGTAACCACAGAGCCGCTGGTCATCGAGAGCGATACGGATTTCCTTTCTCACCAGAATCTGGTAAACGGTTACTGGAACATTCTCCTGCTTGGCTTTGACGAAAAAGCAAACCAGTCCATGTCGGGCGGCGACTATCGTGCCGACGTAATCATTGTCTGCAGCATCAACGCGACGACGAAGGAAGTAAAACTGGCATCCATCTACCGTGATACGGTTGTTTATCAGCCGACTACCGGCTCCTATATCAAGATTAACGACGGCGTCTGCAAGGATAAGGGCGGCGGCATTGAGGAGATGATCAATCTTGTCAATCTGAATTTTGACCTGAACATTCAGGATGTAGTTGCTGTCAACTGGGCGGCTCTTGCCCTTGCTGTCAACCAGCTTGGCGGTCTGGAGCTGAACATTACCGAAGAAGAGGTAACAAAGGGAATCATCACCGGTTACCTGACCGAGGTGGTAAACACGACGGGAATCGCGACAAACGGACAGTTCACCCACGGTGGACCGCAGTGGTGCGACGGACCGAAGGTTGTTGCGTACTGCCGTAACCGTTACTCCGGAGGCAGTGATTTCAGCCGTACCGAAAGACAGCGGGAAGTTATCCACAAGCTTCTGGAGAAAGCGACTTCTGTCGATCTTGGAACGCTGATTTCCACGATTACTGTAGTTATGGGAAACATGTACACGTCCCTGACGCTGGAGGATCTGATGGATCTGGCACGTGATGTCTCCAACTATACCATGGTCGGCATGCAGGGCTATCCGGTTACGAACCATGCGTCCAGCCGCTATCTGGGCAGATGGGCGGAGGATTACGGCATCACCTGGCCGGTTGTTCCGACCTCTCTGGTGTCCAATGTGGATAACCTCCATCAGTATCTGTTCGGTTCAGCCGGTGTCCGTTCTCAGAACGTACAGACCATCAGCGCCAACATCAACACAATTTCCGGTTTTTAAAAACAGAATCCAGTGGTGTTCCATACAGGCACATCCAAAGGTACCTGCAGCGAATACAGTCTGCAGGTACCTTTTATACTATACGAAAGCAGCGTGTTTCTTCGTGTTTTACACGGACAGGTGACGGATTGCGGGTCACGTTTACCAAAGGAGGAGTTTATGGGTAAAAAGCTTACTGCCGCACAGCAGAAACAACTGAAAAAGGAGAAAATGAGAAAAAAGCGTTACGGAAGGATCGCGCTCATCCTGCTGGAAACGTTCATGATCCTGATTCTTTCGGTCGGATGCTATGCGGTGAATATTCTGGGAAAAATCGAACGGGATCATTTCTCCCAGGAAGACCTCTATGTTTATGGAAATGATAGTCTGACGATTGAACTGCTTTCCGGAACGGAGACGCCGGAGGAGCAGGAACAGAGCAACGAAGGTTTGGAGGAAAGCAGCAGCGGACAGGAAACGCAGACGGCTCAGGAAGAAGAGCAGAGAGCCACAGGAGCCTGGGCGGTGCAGGCAGATGCGACAACGGAGCCGCTTGTGATTGAAAGTGAGAATGATTTTCTTTCCCATCAGAATCTGGTAAACGGTTACTGGAATATCCTGCTTCTTGGCTTCGACGGGGAGGCAAACGCGTCCATGTCCAGCGGAAACTACCGCGCTGACGTGATCATTGTCTGCAGCATCAATGCCGCGACAAAGGAAGTAAAGCTGGCTTCTGTCTATCGTGATACGGTAATGTATCAGCCAACACTGGGCGCATCCGGTTCCTATGTCAAAGCCAACGACGGTGTCTTTTCGTCACTTGGCGGAGGCATGGCAGAGATGGTAAACATGATTAACCTGAATCTTGATCTGAACATCCAGGATGTGGTTGCTGTTAACTGGGCAGCACTGGCTCTTGTAGTCAATCAGCTTGGCGGTCTGGAACTGAACATTCTGGAAGAAGAGGTCACTTCCGGCCACATCTGTGGCTATCTGACGGAGACGGTAGAAAAAACGGGTATCGCAACAAACGGGCAGTTCACCCACGGCGGTCTGCAGTGGTGTGACGGACCGAAGGTTGTGGCATACTGCCGAAACCGGAAAACCATCGGAAGTGATTTTAAGCGCACGGACAGACAGAGGGAGGTTCTGGAAAAGCTTCTTCAGAAGGCAATGACGGCAGATCTGGGAACGCTGATCGGCGCGGTTTCGATTATTACCGGAAACATGTACACGTCCCTGTCTCTTGATGATATGATCGCGCTGGCCCGCGATGTCTCCAATTACCGGATTGTAGGAATGACCGGATTCCCGGAAGCCAATACTTCTACCAATTCCCATCTGGGCAGCTGGCCGTCCTATGACATTACATATCCGGTTGTACCGACGGATCTGGTATCCAATGTCAATGCATTGCATCAGTTCCTGTTCGGTTCAGCCGGTGTCCGTTCCCAGAACGTACAGACCATCAGTGCCAACATCAACACCATTTCCGGGTTCTGATTGACGGGAACAGCGAATTCACAGAATTGTCACAAATAAATGCTATCCTAGGAAAAAGTCCTGCCGGCGGAATCGATGATTTCAGGCAGAATGCAGAGCAGATCTGCAAGGTTGGAGGAATGTATGATGAGAAGAAATGAAGAGAATGGATCAAAGAGCAGAAGCACGGTTCTTTCTGCGGCAGCACTGATCTTATCCAGTGTAATCGCTGTTACCCAGATTGCCGGTTCCGCGTATTCTGTGATCGCAGAAGAAACTGCAACGGCAGCAGCGGATTCAGAAACGCAGTCGGAAGTGCCGACTTCGTCCGCGCTTCCGCTTCCGGGAGAAACTCAGACACAGTCGGAAAGCCTTCCGACCATTGCAGATTCAACGGCAGAGCCGGTTACGTTTGCCCAGACGGCCAATGAAGAACTGCAGAATACCTCCGCAGTAACCGGGCTTCCGGATGTGTCGGATGTAGTTGCCCAGTGCGAGCCCTCCGTTGTCCTGATCACCCATCTGATCGAGACAACAACCACCGGTTCCAATGGTCTTGGCTGGTTCTTTGGCGAAAGCAGCGGTTCCAGTACAAGAGAGGAAGAGGCAAGCGGTTCCGGTGTCATTATCGGAAACAACGAAGAAGAGCTGCTGATCGTTACCAATAACCATGTGGCAGTTGTTGACAGCAGCGGAACCAGCAGCTATTACCAGTACAGCACCAGCACCTCAAAGGGACTGACGGTTACGTTTACCGACGGCAGTGAGCATGAAGCAAATCTGAAAGGCGCAGATGCGGAAATGGATCTGGCGGTTATTGCAGTCGATCTGGCGGATCTGAGCGAGGAGACGAAGGCTTCGATCCGTGTGGCAACCATCGGTGATTCTACCGGAGCAAAACCTGGCCAGGGAGTCATTGCCATCGGAAATTCCATGGGAATGGGAATGACGACGACCATTGGCTACATCAGTGCGCTGAACCGCGATGTGACAACAAGTGACGGATATACTCGCAGTCTGATGCAGGTGGACGCAGCGATTAACAGCGGAAACAGCGGCGGCGGTCTGTTTAATGGAAATGGAGAGCTGATTGGAATCAATTCTGCCAAGTATATGAGCGTCGGTGTTGAAGGAATTGGCTACGCAATCCCGATTTCTTCCGCAAAGGAGATTATCGATGAACTGAAAGAGCAGAAGACGAAGGTTTCTCTTCCGACGGATGCGCGTGGATATCTTGGCGTTGTTGGTGAGGATGTCAGCAGCACCCGCGTTCAGTACTATGGATTCCCGGCCGGTGCACAGCTGATGCAGATTAATGCGGGAAGTCCGGCAGAAGCGGCAGGCCTTCAGATCAATGACATCGTAACTGCGGTAAATGATCAGGAGATTACGAGCTATGACGAGATGCGCACCGCATTGAGTTACTACGCGCCGGGAGAGACGGTGACGCTGACGATTCAGCGTATTGTCGGAAACCATTTTGAGGAAATGAAGATTGAGGTAACGCTTTCCACCAGAGAAGCGGTTCTCAGCTGATGAACAGAACCGGGCACGGCAGTCCAGACAATTCGGAAAAGGGACTTGATTTTTGCAGGTAAAACAGGTATGATTATAGGGCAGGTTGTTTCAACCTGCCCACTTTTGTAAAATGAATGTTGGAGGCTGCATATGATCGATTTTGAAGAAGAACTGGCAAAATTTAAGCCCAGTCTGGAAGTGGATGAAACCGAAAAGGCGATTCTGAACGACAAAATGACCGATATTACCGATATTCTGCAGGAATTAATGGAGCAGATGAAAAAGTAATGCACCCCGATCAAAGAAACGAGGGGCTGCTGTGTAACCTACGGAGGAACCAATGAAGTGTTATCGATGCAACAGCCGGTTGGCGTCTGATCGGAATGTCTGCCCCAAGTGCGGCGCAGATGTCCGGCTCTACCGTAAAATCATTTACACGTCCAACCAATACTATAATCTTGGCTTAACCAGAGCGAAAGCGAGAGACCTGACCGGTGCTGCCGAATGTCTTCGCACAAGCCTGCAGCTGAACAAGCGCAATATCAATGCCAGAAATCTGCTTGGCCTTGTCTATCTCGAGATGGGAGAAGCGGCGCTGGCGCTGAAGGAATGGGTGATCAGCAAGAACTTCCGCCACAGAGGAAACCTGGCAGATGCCTACATTACCGACATGCGTGAAAACAGACAGGCTCTTGACAGTGCGGATCACAGCGTCCGCAAGTTTAATCAGGCTCTGGAATATGCCCGTGCCGGATCCAGAGATCTGGCTGTCATCCAGCTGAAAAAGGTCATTGCAGTGAATCCGCGGATGATTAAGGCTTATCTTCTTCTGGCACTCATGTACATGGATGACCAGAAATATGATCAGGCGAAGGCGGTCGTAAACAAATGCCTGGAAATTGACAGGGGAAATCCCCAGGCGATGTCTTACCAGCGTGAGTTGGCCAAGTATAAGACAACAAAGAAAGAGAACATCGGCGTTGCCGGTGAGCTGGAGCGGGAAGAAGTGATTATTCCGGTCCGCATGCGCGACTATGGCAGCTATCTGTCCAGTGCCATGTACATTCTGATCGGATTTATTCTTGCCCTTGGCGTGCTGTACTATGTGATCATGCCCTCAAAGGAGGCAGAATTCAGCGCTTCCAACACGGCTGTGATTCAGGACTATGAGGATCGCTGCCTTGCGCTCAAAGCCGATATTTCCGAGCTGGAGAGTCAGGTGGAAGCTCTGGAGGGTGAGCGCGATTCGCTGACGGAAAACATGAACGAGTCTTCCGAAGAAGCCGGTGCGCTTAAGAATGCGTATGAGACCATCCTCAATGCGGCTCAGTACTATGTGACTGGTGACTTTGTAACCTTTGCGGATGTGTTCCCGACCATTGATCAGGCGATGTCTGAGGATCCGACCTATCAGGCGATGTATGCCCTGATGAAAGCCGACTATGATACCAACCTGACCACACGTCTTTACATGATGGCGGTCACTTACAGAGAACAGAACCAGGACAGACAGAGTGCCATCACCATCTGTGACAAGATCCTTTCCATCGATCCGAACTACGATGCTGCTCTGTTCTATAAGGCGCTGTGCTATGAAGAAACCGGCGATACCGGAACGGCTCAGACGCTTTATCTGGAATATCTCACCGGATTCCCTGCCGGAATCTGGACACAGGAGGTACGCAACCGGATGAGTGCCATTGCACCTGCAGTTCTGCAGATGTTTGACAGCGGTCAGATTACCGCCGGCACCGTGCTGCCGGGAATCACGCCGTAAATACATACCGAAGAAAAAACAGCAGGAGATCAGAGAATCTGCCGCTGCCGATAATCCACGAAAGACACATGAGAAGAGAATTCTTGTGTGTCTTTTTGTTTTTTACGCGCGCAACGTGTTTCTTCTCGTTTACGCGAGCAGCGAGTCAGGCTGAAAAAAAGAAAATCAAAAAGGAGAGCAATTGAATTATGAAACAGACGGATCAGGTAACTTATGTTTTATCCGGGCGCTGCCTCATTGTGCAGCTTCCATACGAAGTGGACGACCACACATGCAGAGGGGTTCGTGAAGATACGGAATCCTACATCCGGGAACGAAAAATTAACCGGATGATTTTTGACTTTTCCAGAACCGGATTCATGGACAGCGCGGGAATCGGCGTGCTGCTGAGCCGTTATCGCCGGATGAAGGAGCTGGGTGGAGATATTTATCTTTCCGGAGCGGATGCAAAGGTCAGCCGGCTGCTGCGGATTTCCGGCATCTACCAGATCATGGAGAGCATCTGAGCAGGAAATGTGGAAAGTAAGAAAAATCTGGAACAAATGGAGGAGGATTACATGAAAACAGAAGGGCAGGAATGGGAGATTCGCGATGGGGTCAGCCGGATGGAGCTGCTGATTGAAAGTGACTCATGCAATGAAAGCTTCGCGCGAGTCGTGGTGGCTTCGTTTATGGCAAGGCTGGATCCGACACTGGAAGAGACGGATGATGTAAAGACGGCAGTCTCGGAGGCGGTGACAAATGCAGTCATTCACGGATATGCAGAAACGAGAGGGATTGTTCGGATTACCGCGTGGACTCAGGAGAGAGAACTTCATGTTACGGTGGAAGATGAGGGATGCGGAATTGAAAACGTGGAAAAAGCGATGGAACCCATGTATTCCGGCGCTTTGGGACGTGACCGATCCGGAATGGGATTCTGCTTCATGGAGGCATTTATGGATGAACTGATCGTGGAGTCGGAAGTCGGCAGGGGAACACGGGTACAAATGAAGAAAATAATCGGCAGGGAGGAAGAGCAGGTGGATTGAGTGTGGAAAACACGCTGGAACTGATAAATCGGGCACAGAACGGGGATGCAGAAGCCCGGGAGCAGCTGGTAGAAGGAAATGTGGGACTGATCTGGAATGTAGTCAGACGTTTTTCCAACCGCGGACAGGATCCGGAAGATCTGTTTCAGATCGGCTGCATCGGTCTTCTGAAAGCCATCGACCGGTTTGACGGCCGGTTTGAGGTACGCTTTTCAACCTATGCAGTACCGATGATCATGGGGGAAATCAAGCGTTTTCTGCGGGATGATGGGATGCTGAAGGTCAGCCGGACACTGAAAGAGATTGCATCCAGAGCCCGCGCTATGGAAGCGGACTACCAGAACCGTTTTGGAAAAGATCCGACGATGGAAGAAATTGCGGCGGCGCTGATGATTACAAGAGAAGAACTGGCGGAAGCGCTCAGCTCCTCGGCTGAGGTGGAAAGTCTGCAGAAAACCATTTATCAGAGTGACGGGGATGCGATTCTTCTGATGGATAAACTGGAGAATGAAGAGAATGAACAGGAACGGATGCTGAATCACATGGCTCTTACTTCTGTCATGAAGCAGCTGCAGCCTCAGGAGCAGAAAATCATCACGCTTCGCTATTACTATGAACGAACCCAGACACAGACAGCCATGACAATGGGGATTTCACAGGTACAGGTCAGCCGTCTGGAGAAAAAAGTGCTGATGAAGATGCGGGAACTGATGAGCTGAACGGATTCCTCATGGATCCGTTAAAAAAATTCAGGTATGGACTGCCGGAAAGAAGACATACTAAGTGTGTACCGAGTGAGAATCAGAAAGAAGAGGTGAGCGGCAAATGAATGACACGCTCTATTTGAAGGCAGAAAAAAATATCTCTGTTCAGACAGCAGATGTCCGGATGCAGGATCTGGGGGAAATGTGGTGCAGCAATTCCGCGCTGCTCTCCCGGTGCATGGCACTGCGTTTTCTGCGCATGGATGGAGAACGCTGTGTCGCATCCGTTGTTGACGTAATTCGAATCATCGAAGAGCAGATCAGCGGTGTGACGGTAGAAAGCATCGGTGAAGCGGACTTCGTCATTGAGTACAAGCCCCAGAAGCAAAGGAAAGCGTTCTGGGAGTGGGGAAAATTCCTGTTGGTATGGCTGGTTCTGTTTTTCGGCTCCGGCTTCGCGATTGCCACGTTCAATGAGGATGTCAGTGTGATGAAGGTGTTTGAAGGTCTTCATGAGGATCTGACCGGTCTGAAACGGACCGGGATCACCTGGCTTGAAACAGGCTATGCCATTGGCCTGAGTACCGGCATCATGATCTTCTATGACCATCTGTCCAAGAGAAAGGAAAGCGCGGATCCGACACCGCTGGATGTGGAGATGAGAACCTATGAAAAAGAACTGTATACGACGATGATTGATAATGCGGCGCGGCAGAAGCGGCAGTCACAGAAACGCGGGAACGCAAAATAATGCGTCAGCCGGCAAAAAGGCAGAACGGAAAAGAAAGGAACATGCAATGGGAGCAACGGATTGGGCTGAGATGTTTCTTGGAATCAGCTGCGGCGCAGCAACGGCAGCAGGTGTGTTTGCGCTGATTTCCGTGATTGGGATCATTCCGCGCATGGCCGGGCACACCCATACAGGAAGCCGGATCCATGCCTATGAATGGGCGGTAATCCTGGGCGGAACAGCAGGAAATGTCTGGAACCTGTTTGGGAAAGATTTGACAGACTGGTGGCAGCGGGCGGCAGGTAGGAGTACAGCCGGGCCGATGATAGCAGAGAAGATCATAGCAGAGAAGATAGCGGCAGCAGGCGGTCTCTGGAATCTTCCGGTTCTGCTGGAAGTGCTGATTGGATTGGCAATCGGAGCGTTTGTCGGATGTCTTGCCATGGCGCTGGCAGAAATTCTGCAGGTATTCCCGATTCTGATCCGCCGTGTCCGCCTGAGGGTGGGAATCATGTATCTTGCCATTGCACTGGCTGCCGGAAAAAGCGTCGGTGCTTTGTGGTATTTCTGGAATCAGGGATAGGAAGACGCTGCAAAACGAAAGGAATGAAAATGACAAAACAGGAACAGGATAAAAAATATAACGACTATGTCAAACAGGTAACACCGACACACAACATCTGGCTGAATCTGTTTCGTGCCTACTGGACGGGCGGCACTGTCTGCATCATCGGTCAGTTTCTGCTGAACCGGTTCCAGCAGGCAGGGATGGAAAAGGAGGCAGCCGGCGCGTGGATGCTGATTGGTCTGATCGCGTTGTCCGTTGTTCTGACCATGTTTCATCAGTTTGGAACAATCACGAAATATGCAGGAGCCGGTGTTCTGGTCCCGATTACCGGGTTTGCCAACTCTGTGGCGGCTCCGGCTGCCGAATTTGCGCCGGAAGGGGAGGTTTACGGAAAAGGTGTTCAGATCTTTTCCATTGCCGGTCCGGTGATTCTGTACGGTGTTCTCAGCAGCTGGGGACTGGGACTGATTTACTGGATCTGGAAGCTTGTAATGGCCTGAGCGTTTGAACGGGTGCAGGCACATTCCATGAATGAGTAATACTCCACAGAGTGGTAAAGAGATATACAAACTGCGAATTTCGCGAAAGCCAGGAACGGGATACAATACAGATATAAAATATTCCCAAGAATGGAGAGAACTATGGAAGAGACTTATGTAGTTGAGCGAATTAAGGAGCTGCTGGAAAAAAACGGATGGTCGGTATACAAATTGAGCCAGAAGTGCGGTTTACCGACCACCACTCTGTACAACATGTTTGAACGGGAAACCGTTCCGGGGATTGCGACGCTGTTAAAGATCGTACAGGGATTTGGAATGACAATGGCGCAGTTCTTTACGGAAGATGAATATCCGGATCTGACGGAGCGCCAGCGGATTCTTCTGGAGAGTTTTAACTGTCTGGATGAGGAACGCAAATGCCGCCTGGAGGCATATCTGGAAGGTCTTCGCTACTCCGCCCGCTGACGGAGCGCAGGCAGCCTGCCCATACATAAACAGAACGCACGCGAATTGAATGCCGCGTGCGTTCTGTTTTTTTATCTGCCTTTTCGATACCTGGACGGTGTTGTCTGATACTTCCGTTTGAATAGACGGTTGAAGTAGGAGACATTTTCAAAGCCGCAGACGGAAGCGATTTCAAGAATTGTCTGGTTTCCGGACTGGAGCAGGCGTGCAGCGACAGTCAGGCGATAGTCATTTAAGTACTCTGTAAAGGTCATGCCCGTAGCCGATTTAAAGAACTTCATAAAATGCGATTCACTGAGATGGCAGACCTCGGACATGGACTCGATGGACAGATGCTCCTCATAGTGCTCGGAAATGTACTGGAGGATGTATTTGGCCTTTGCAATGGATTTCTGAGGTCTTGTCCGCGGAAGCGGTTTGCTCTCATTGTAAAACAGGATGTAGAACATCTGAAACAGCTTGCTCTTGATTGCCAGAGGATAGGCAACCGGATAGTATTTACAGATCTCGTCGGCTTCGTCAATGCAGGCGGCAAACGCCGGATACCAGGCGAAAGCCGAAGTAATTACAGGGGGAAAATTGGCGATGCCCTGGGACAGAGGCTTGAAATAGTCTCTGGTGCAGGTGTCGGCTCCCTTTCCCATCAGCATGTTCAGATGGAAGATGATGTTTTCGTATTCCATGGTTTCACCGCGGACGCCTTCGATGGAATGGAGCTGGCCGGGAAGGATCAGGACAATGTTGCCTGCAGTGACCGGATAGCGCTCCAGATCGACACTGATTGTGCCGCGGCCTTTTTTAATGTAAATAATCTCAAATTCCTCATGCCAGTGGAGCGGAACAAAAGAAAAATCCAGCGGTATGGTACAGATGTAGGTGATGTAGGGGAAATCCGTAGTGCCGTGGACTTTCTTTTCGTGGTAATGTTCATATCCGGTAATGTTCATGTGCGGACCTCTTTCGTAAAAATGGTGCCGTTCCTCCGGAAGACTGGTTTTTTGAAACACACAGCCGGAAGAAAGACGGAAAAGACAGTTATCTGATAGTATTGTACTATAAATGCACTCTATATTGCAAGACTTTTTTGCGGATTGATACTATGATTATGTTGTTCGCATACGGATCGATCACTTGTTATGACACGGGCAGTGTACTTCTTTTCGTTGGATGGAAAGAAGAAATCCGGCGAATACTAGTCAAAAGACGGACAGTCTGTGACCGGCAGTCTGACATGCGGCCTGCGCTTTGGCGATGGCTGGTCAGGCTGCTGCAGCGGATGCCGGTCGGAATGGAGGAACAATGAATTTTACCAAATGGTTAGAGGAAAAAAACGTGGATTTAACATCATGTACGGACACAGAAGCGTATAACAGCCTGCTGGCGTTCACACAGGAAGCTGCTGCAAAGCAGGTTTCCGGTGAAGGAAAGAAACGTATCTACTATGTATCCGCAGAATTTCTGATTGGACGTCTGCTGACCAATAATCTTCTTAATCTGGGTATTTATGAAGAAGTTGCGTCTGCACTGGAAGCAGCAGGAAAGAGCCTTGGCGCTCTGGAAGAGCTGGAGCCGGAGCCCTCTTTAGGGAACGGCGGTCTTGGCAGACTGGCAGCCTGTTTCCTGGATTCCCTGGCATCCCTTGGACTGAACGGCGCGGGAATCGGACTGAACTACCACTGCGGTCTGTTCCATCAGGTATTTGAAAACAATAAGCAGAAAGAGACACCGGATTTCTGGATCGGTGAGAAGAGCTGGCTGAAGAAAACAGAGATCAGCTATCCGATTTCGTTTGGCGACTGCACCATCTGGTCCCAGATGTATGACATTGATGTGACCGGGTATGACGGAAGGACCATTCCGCTCCACCTGTTTGATGCAAAGAGCGTGGATGAGACCATGGTCTCTGATACCATTGCATTTGACAAGAGCGACAAGCTTCGCAGTCTGACTCTGTTCCTGTATCCGGATGACAGCGAAGAGCAGGGACGTCTGCTGCGGATCTACCAGGAATACTTCATGGTCGCAAACGGTGCGCGCCTGATCCTGAAGGAAAGTGTGGAGCGCGGTTCCAATCTTCATGATCTCTATGACTACGCTGCAGTGCAGATCAACGATACCCATCCGACCATGATCATTCCGGAGCTGATCCGCCTGCTGATGGAGGAAGGAATCGGCTGGGATGAGGCAGTCGAAATCGTAACAAAAACATGTGCATATACCAACCACACCATTCTGGCAGAGGCCCTGGAAACATGGCCCTATGAGTCGCTGGAAAAGGTCGTTCCCCAGCTGATGCCGATCATCGACCGTCTGGCAGTTCGTGTGCGCCGCCAGTTCAAAGATCCGCAGGTACAGATTCTGGATGACAGTGACCGGATCCACATGGCCCATATTGACATCCATTTCAGTCATTCCACCAACGGTGTAGCCTATCTCCACACGGAGATTCTGAAAAACAGCGAGCTGAAAGCGTTCTATGAGATCTATCCGGAACGGTTCAACAACAAGACCAACGGAATCACCTTCCGCCGCTGGCTTTACAGTGCCAATCCGGAGCTGACCGCGCTGCTGGAAAAGCTGATCGGAGATGACTTCAAGAAAGACGCCATGGAACTGGAGAAGCTTGCTGTCTATGAAAACAACCCGGTCATTCTGAAGGCGCTGCTTGACATCAAGGATGCAAACAAAAAGCGTCTTGCCGCATGGCTGAAGGAAGAAAAGGGAGTTCAGATTCCAACGGATTCCATCTATGACATCCAGATCAAGCGTCTCCACGAGTATAAACGTCAGCAGATGAACGTACTTTATCTGATTCACAAATATCTGGAGATTAAAAAAGGAAACCTGCCGAAACGCCCGATCACAGCCATTTTCGGTGCAAAAGCGGCGCCTGCCTATACCATTGCAAAGGACATCATCCACCTGATCCTCTGTCTCCAGGAGCTGACGCAGAAGGATCCGCTGGTATCGAAGTGGCTTCGCGTTATCATGGTTGAAAACTACAATGTAACGGCGGCTGAGAAACTGATTCCTGCAGCTGATATTTCCGAACAGATCTCCCTGGCTTCCAAGGAAGCGTCAGGTACCGGAAACATGAAGCTGATGCTCAATGGCGCCCTGACACTGGGAACGGAGGATGGTGCCAATGTGGAAATCCATCAGCTGGTTGGCGATGAGAACATCTACATCTTCGGGGATGACAGCGATACGGTGATCAAACGGTATCAGGACTGGTCATACCGCTCCCGCGAATATTACGAAGCGGATCAACGGATCCGGGCTGCCGTTGATTTCATCACAAGTGAGGAAGTTCTTGCTGTCGGCTGCAGAGAAAATCTGGAGCGGCTGCAGAAGGAGCTGCTGAACAAAGACTGGTTCATGACCTTCCCGGATTTTGATTCCTATGTGAAGACAAGAGAACGGATGTATGATGATTATGAAGAACGGATGGAGTGGGCAAAGAAGACGCTGATCAACATCAGCAAAGCCGGTTACTTCTCATCCGACCGGACCATCAGCGAATATAATAAGGAAATTTGGAAACTCTAACTTGTAATTGGCTCTCAAATATGTTACCCTAAAGGTGGACAGTGATTGGGATTGCCGGGAAATCTGCATCAGCGCAGCAATCTGCGCTGGCGGGTTTTCCGGCTTTTTTTCTGACCACGTGTTTCTGAATGAGACAGGAAGGAACCGAATGAGAAGGGAGAGCATACATGTATCGGGTACTCATTGTGGATGATGAGAAAGTGGAGAGAAGCGGGATTCGTTTTTTGCTGAAGCAGCTCGGGACAGCTTTTGAAATAGAAGAGTTTCCAAATGGAAAGGCGGCATGGGACTGGCTTTCGACGCAGAAAGCGGACATTCTGCTGACGGATGTGAAGATGCCTTTCATGGATGGGATGGAGCTGATCCGCCTTGCCCATGGAAAGGATCCGGAAATGAAGATTGTGATCTTCAGCGGCTATGGGGAGTTTGAATATGCGCGGACTGCCATGAAATATCATGTGGAAAGCTACATTTTAAAGCCGGTGGATCCCCAGGAATTTGAACAGACCATGCGTAATGTGCTAAACGAACTGGACCAGCGGAAACAGGAACCGGCAAAAGGGGAACCGGTTCCGGGTCATTCGGAGATTGACACCGTAAAGCAGTATATCTGTCAGAACTATGAGAAAGACTTAAGCATAGAGAAGCTGGCGCAGCTGGTGTACATGGCGCCGGCCTATCTGAGTACGCTGTTTAAAAAGGAAACCGGCCAGAATCTGAGCAAATTTATCAAAGAGGTGCGCATGAAGAAGGCGAAGGAGCTTCTGGAAGGCTCGCACCGCAAGATTGTTGACATCAGCAATGCGGTAGGCTATCCCAATGTGTCTTATTTCTGCCAGAGCTTCCGGGAGTATTTTGGCGTCAGCCCGCAGAAATTCCGCAGCAAAGGAGAAGAATGATCATGAGAAGGCTGAAAGCGCGGTTCATGGATCTGAAAATCCGGAATAAGCTGATGATCATCTATGTTGCCGCCGGATTTATCCCGGTTCTGATTGTTTTTATGCTCTGCTACAGCCAGATGAGAAATGTGCTGTACCGGGAGGAGGAAACAAGCATACGCGGTTACATGACGCAGTCTGCCCGTTCGCTGGAGGGAAAGCTGGCGGTTTATGACAATCTGTCCGACTACATCGCCTTCAGCCAGAGTCTGGCTCAGGTAGTCGGTCACAACTATGACAGCATTTATGACATGTACGAACAGATTGATTCGCAGCTGGATCCCATGCTCCAGTCCCTGCAGTATTTCCATGAAGAGGTTCTTCGCGTAACCATTTACAGCGAAAACTGTCAGGTGGATCATGATGTATCGCTGGCTGCGCTGGAAAAGGTGGAGGATGAGCCATGGTTTGAGCTGGCGATGAACTCCTCATCCGGCTGCTGGTATGTGGATGCGAAGGAAAAAACGGCAGTTTCCGTCCGGCGGATGCCTCTTCTTGAGAAGCTTGGCACAACAGGACTGCTCTACATTTCGATTGACTATGACAGTCTGTTTGACGGTTTCGAAGAAATCCCCAGGAGTGACTATGAGCTGCTGATCACCGAAAGCGACGGAACCATTCTTTATTCCGCCGGCAAAAGAGAAGATTCCCAGGGCAGTGTCCTTGTTTTTGAAGAACCGCTGGGGCCTGGCTGGAAGATCCGTTTCATCCAGTCCAAAAAAGAATTTGAAGGATCTCTGCGTCCGCTGCGCTACCTGGCGATGATGACCAGTGTTCTCTGTACGGCAGGAGCAGGGCTGATTTTTGTCTTCGTAAGTCTGTTTGTGACAAGACGGATCCATCTGCTGACGAAGCGGATGCAGGCGGTGGAGAGCGGAGACCTGGAGATTGAGGTGCCGGATGATCCCTGCAGCGACGAGATCGGAATGCTGACCAAAGGATTTGGTGAGATGCTGGAGCGGATCCGTGTGCTGATTCGGGAAGTCTACGGAAGCAAACTGGCACAGAAGGAATACGAAATGAAGGCCCTGCAGAATCAGATCAATCCTCATTTCCTCTACAACACGCTTTCCATGATCAACTGGAAGGCGCTGGAAGCAGGAGAACAGGACATCAGCCGTGTGACACTTGCGCTGTCCACGTTCTACCGGACTTCCTTAAATAAAGGAAAGAACGTCCTGAAGCTGAAGGAGGAAATCAACAACATCCGGTCTTATCTGGAGATTCAGCTGATGATGCATGACCATTCCTTTGATGTGGTATATGAGATTGACGGCCAGCTGCTGGAATATGAATCGCTGAACCTGATCCTGCAGCCGCTGGTGGAAAATGCCATTGAACATGGAATTGATCAGCTGACAGACCGCAGGGGAACCATCTGGATCCGGGGAAGACTGGAGGATGGCTGTGTGGTTCTGGAAGTGGAGGATAACGGAATCGGCATGGACAACAGCCATGCAATGGAGATCCTGGGACGGGAGTCAAAGGGCTATGGCGTGCGCAATGTCAATGAGCGGATCCGTCTTTACTATGGCGCGCAGTATGCAATGGAAATCTTCAGCGAACCGGGCAGAGGTACCACATGCCGTCTGCATTTTCCGGCTGTTTTTGGTAATAATAAATAAAAAAATCAAGATATAAAAAAAACAACATAAATCTAAAATAGTTGATATTTACGAAAAGTCAGGGGAAATATATAATAAAACCATCAAAAGATACAGCACGTCCCGTCAAAGTGACGGAAGAAAAGAGACAATCGAATCTCGCTGTGTCTGAATCAAGGAGGATAATCAAATGACTTTTAAAAAAATTGGTGCATTTGCTTTAACCGGTATGATGGCAGTTTCCGCTTTCTCCGGATTTGCAATGGCTGAAGAGACAACTGAAGAAGCTACAAGCGTAGAAGCAGTAGAAGAGCTGGTATTCGAAGTTGCTGAGAACAATGACGATGCAGAAGAAATCACCCTGACTGTATGGGGCCCGGCAGAGGACCAGTCTTCTGAGAACGGCGCATGGTTAAAGAAGTGGTGCCAGGCATTCGATAACGAGCATCCGGAGTACGCAATCACCTTCGAATACGGTGTTTGCTCCGAGGGCGATGCAGGTAAGACTGTTGTTCAGGACCCGAGCGCATCCGCTGACGTTTATTTCTACGCAAACGACCAGATCAACACTCTGATCGATGCAGGCGCTCTTGCACAGCTGGGCGGCGACGCAGAGGCTTATGTTAAGGAGACCAACTCCGAGGCAATCGTTAAGTCCGTAACCGTTGAGGATGAGTACGGTGAGGGTATCTACGGTATTCCGTTTACCACCAACACCTGGTTCATGTTCTATGATACAAGCGTATACTCTGAGGAGGATATCAAGAGCCTGGATACCATGCTGGAAAAGGGCAAGGTTGCATTCCCGATCCAGAACAGCTGGTACATCGCTTCCTTCTTCGTTGCAAACGGCGGAACTATGTTCGGTGAGGACGGAACAGACGAAGAGGCTGGTATCGACTTCGGCGGCGATAAGGGTGTTGCTGTAACAAACTACCTGATCGACCTGGTTGCAAACGAGAACTTCGTTGTGGATGACGGTGATGACATTGCCGGTATCGGTGACACCATCTCCGCATGCTTCTCCGGTTCCTGGGATTACGGCGTAATCAGCGAGGCTCTTGGCGAGAACTTCGGCGCAGCAAAGCTTCCGTCCATCACAATCGACGGCGAGGAGAAGCAGCTGAAGGCATTCGCAGGCTCCAAGGCAATCGGTGTAAACGCAATGAGCGAGAACATGAAGGTTGCTGTTGAGCTGGCTATGTACCTTGGAAGCGCTGAGGCACAGGCTGACCACTATGAGCTGAGAAGCATCATTCCGTGCAACACTGAGCTGCTTGCTGATGAGGAAGTTCAGAAGGATGCAATGGTAGTTGCTCAGAACAGCACATTCGATGAGACCTCCATCATGCAGCCGTTCGTAGGCAAGATGGCTGATTACTGGACACCGGCTGAGAACTTTGGTAAGTCCATCGTAAACGGCGAGGTTACCAAGGAGAACGCAGCAGAGATGGTTGAGGAATTCAACACTTCCTTAAACAGCAGCGTAATCGAGTAATTCGGAACGAATGAATAATGCCCAAACTGGATTGCTGGTTTGGGCATTTTCTAAAGTACGGAATTTAGGAGGGGAATTGTGTTCGGCATTTCTAAGAAAAAAGAATTTGAGAATCCCTACAGCCTGCTTGATGCAGTAACAAAGGGAGGAATATCGACAAAGCTGTCGATGGTGGTGATGGGTCTTGGCAACATCATGCACGGCCAGATCGTAAAGGGACTTGCTTTCCTTGCCACAGAGATCGCGTTTATCTGGTTCATGATCCAGTCCGGAATCAACTGTCTGTACATGCTTCCGTCACTGGGAACCAATGCCCAGCAGAAGGTGTATAACGAAGAACTGGGAATCTATGAATACATTCAGGGTGACAATTCACTGCTGATCCTGTTATATGGCGTGGCAACCATTTTCCTGATCATCGGTATGATCTTCATGTGGATGTCAGCCGTGAAAAGTGCCTATAAGACAGAAACACTGGCAAAGAGAGGAAAACATGTCAATAACCTTCATGAGGATCTGAAGGAGCTGCTCAATGAGAGACTGCACTGTTCCCTTCTGACCCTTCCTGTTCTCGGTGTCCTGATTTTCAACATCCTGCCTCTGATCTTCATGATCTGTATGGCGTTTACCAACTACAGCAAGGAAGGAAAGCACCTGGTTCTTTTTGACTGGGTTGGTCTGACCAACTTCGCAAAGGTTCTGAATTTCCAGGACAGCATCGGTCAGGAATTCTGGTCGGTACTTGGCTGGACGCTGATCTGGGCTGTGTTTGCAACCTTCCTGAACTATGTTCTTGGAATGATCCTTGCAATCGTCATCAACAGAGACGGAACAAGACTGAAGGGACTGTGGCGTTTCTGCTTCGTGCTTTCCATCGCAATCCCGCAGTTCGTATCACTGCTTGTTGTCCGCACCATGTTAAAGGACTCCGGCTTTATCAACAATCTGCTGAGTCAGCTTGGCCTGATCACGAAGCCGCTTCCATTCTTAACCAATGCCACCTGGGCAAGAGTGACGGTAATCATCGCAAACCTGTGGATCGGTATTCCGTATACCATGATGCAGGTAACCGGTATCCTTCAGAACATCCCTGCAGAGCTTTATGAAGCAGCAAAGGTGGACGGAGCCAATGCGTTTGTTACTTTCTTCAAGATCACGCTGCCTTACATGCTCTTTGTTACCACACCGTATCTGATCACCACCTTCACCGGAAACGTAAACAACTTCAATGTAATCTTCCTGCTGACAGGCGGAGCACCGGTACCGGTAGGAGCGACCGCAGGTAAGACGGATCTTCTTGTTACCTGGCTGTACAAGCTGACCGTTGATCAGCAGTACTACAACATCGGTGCAGTTATCGGTATTCTGACCTTCGTTGTGCTGGCAATCGTTTCCCTGGTTACCTACCGCAACACAGGATCCTACAAGAATGAGGAGGGATTCCAATAATGAACAAAAAAGAAATGACATCGTCCATGAAAACAAGGAAATTGATTACCAATATTATTGTTCATGTATGCCTGACCCTTCTTTCCCTGATCTGGCTGGTTCCCATTGCGTGGGTTGTCATGCAGAGCTTCAGCGGAACCATGGCTCCGACTTCCGACCTGATTCCAAAGTCCTGGTCACTGAACAATTATATCAAACTGTTTACGGATACCAGCATTTTCAATTTCCCGAAAATGTTTAAGAACACCTTCATCATCGCTGTGTTCACCTGTCTGATTTCCACCTTCTTTGCCCTGTCTGTTTCCTACTGCATGTCCAGACTTCGCTTTAAGATGAGAAAGAAGTACATGAACATTGCCATGATCCTCGGTCTGTTCCCGGGCTTCATGTCCATGGTTGCCGTTTACTACATCTTAAAGGCAATCGGTCTGTCGGAAGGTGCAATGATCCGTGTAGCACTGGTACTTGTGTACTCCGCAAGCTCCGGTCTCTCCTTCTACATTGCGAAGGGCTTCTTCGATACGATCCCGAAGTCTTTGGACGAGGCTGCTTACCTGGATGGCTGTACAAAGTTCCAGGTGTTCACAAAAGTGACGATTCCGCTCAGTAAACCGATCATCGTTTACACCGTCCTGACTTCCTTCATGGGACCGTGGCTGGATTTCATCTTTGCGAAGGTTATCTGCCGCGCGAATGCGGAATACTACACAGTTGCAATCGGTCTGTGGAATATGCTGGAGAAAGAGTATCTGAACTCCTGGTACAGCTGCTTCGCTGCAGGCGCAGTTGTCATCTCCATTCCGATCGCAATTCTCTTTATCTTTATGCAGAGATATTACACCGAAGGTCTTTCCGGTGCAGTCAAAGGCTAAAGAAATCCTCCCTCCGGCTGGCGCACAGGATGTGTCGGCCGGTACACCACAAGCTGTCACGCCGGAAAACGCGTGGCAGCTTTCTGTGCATATGCGTGAGGAAAGGACGTACGATGAAACTGAATTACATGAAACATGGTTGGAAACGATTTGGCCAGAAGGAATGGGCAGCCCGTCTGTCCGTCGGTCTGTCCGCAGCCTGTCTGCTGCTTTCCGGCTGCAGCACGCAGAAGGAGCAGACAGGTGAAAGGAGCGCGCCAGAACAGGCGGCGGCAGCAGACTGGGAGCTGGCGAAAAGCTCTGCTTTTGCACCTTATCCGGAGCTGGTGACTTATTCCCTCGGCAAAATGACGGGCGCCGATAATTCCAACATGCCAGAGGGTGATACCTATGAGAACAATGCCTATACCCGATACTTAAAGAACATGATCAATGTCCAGAATGACAACCTGTTTGAGGCACGGGAGGATCAGTTTAATACCAATGTGGAGATGGGCATTGCCACGGGAAATCTGCCGGATGTCATGATTGTCAGTGACCAGGAAGTTCTTCAGCGAATGGTTAAGAGCGGTCTTGTGGAGGATCTGACAGACTGCTATGAAGCCTGTGCCAGCGACCGGCTCAAGGAAATTTATGCCAGTTACGGAAGCGATGTGCTGGACTGCGCCACATATCAGGGGCGCTTGATGGCGCTGCCGGAGACAAACATAGCGGAGGGGCCGAATCTTCTCTGGCTTCGAAAGGACTGGATGGATCAGCTTGGTCTGGAAGCGCCAAAAACACTGGACGATGCGGTGGAAATCATCCGCGCGTTTATCGAAGAGGATCCGGGCAATAACGGAGAGGGAAAAACGGTAGGACTTGTCTGCGATACCGTTCTTGCCGGAGGAACCGGTTACAGTGCGGAGTATCTGGTGGATATCATTTTTGCCTGTTATGATTCCTATCCCAGGCAGTGGATCCGAAACGAAGAGGGACAGGTGGTCTACGGTTCCATTCAGCCGGAGACGAAAGAGGCTCTTGCCTGTCTGTGCAGGCTGTATCAGGAGGGAATTCTTGACCGGAATTTCCTGCTTCGCAGTTCGGAGAACATCATTGATCTGATTGTGGACGGTATCTGCGGATCGTTTTTTGGACCATGGTGGGCGCCCAACAATCCGCTGATGGAAGCGGTCAAAGCGGACCCGTCGGCTCAGTGGGAGCCCTATCTGATCGCAACCGATGAAGACGGAACCACCAGCTACCGGAGTCAGAATCCGGCCTATAAATATGTTGTGGTGCGCAAGGGCTACGAGCATCCCGAGATTGTTTTCAAGATTGCCAGCGTGATGTTCGACTACATCCGGTTTGAGGATCCGGACAATGCGGAGTTTGTTACTTATTTTCAGGATAATGTGGATCCGACGGCCAGACCGCTGTCCATCAATGTGGATTACAAGGATGCGCTGGATATCTGTTACAACAGCATTCGCGGAGCAATGGAAGGGACTTACCCGCTGGAAAATCTGGAAATGCTGGAAAAATCCTACTACGATTACTGCAGTGCCTATCTGGAGGATCCGGACAATGCCACCGGGGAAGAGTGGGCAGCCTATGCGTCCCGGATCAAGGCGTGCGCCCTGATCAGTTCCAGACAGTGCAGGGAAGTGGAATCGCTGTTCTTCGGGGAAACGCTGACCATGAGTGAAAACTGGTGGAAGCTGGAGGATCTGGAAAAGGAAGCCTTTCTCAAGATTATTACCGGAGAAGAGGACATCGACTATTTTGACCAGTTTGTAAAAGAATGGAACCAGGACAGCGGAGCCGCCATTACGGCGGAGGTTCGGGCCAGACTGATCGGAGAGGGATCATATTGAGCTGTGCTCAGCCGGAAGAAGAGAATGGAATGAGCTGTGATTAGCCGGATGGGCAGAAGGGAAAAGACTGGTCTGTAATCGGCCGGACCGGCAGAAGAAGAAAAAAGAGAGGAATGGGATTATGAGAAAACAGTGGCTGGCAGGGATGCTTGGCACAGGATTGCTGCTGACTTTCGGCGCAACTGCAGGAGCGGCGCTGACCGGGGAGCAGACAGAAGCTGTGCAGGAGCAGATGTCCGCAGAGCAGGTATCTGCAGAGCAGGTATCCGCAGAGCAGGAGCAAATATCCGCAGAACTGGAGCAGGAAATCAGTCGCGGTGGAGATGCCTGGTACGAGATCTTTGTCCGTTCGTTCTGCGATTCAGACGAGGACGGAATTGGTGATCTGGATGGTGTGACCGGGAAACTGGACTATGTAAAGGAATTGGGATTTGACGGGATCTGGCTGATGCCGGTCATGCCGTCGCAGACGTACCATAAATATGATGTGACCGACTACTATTCCATTGATCCGGAGTACGGAAACCTAGACGATATGAAGGAGCTTCTTGCTGCGGCAAAGGAGAAGGAGATCCGTGTCATCATCGATCTTGTCTTCAATCACACATCCTCCGGACATCCATGGTTTGTCGAGGCATGTGACTATCTGGAAACCATCGGTGACGAGGAACCGGATTTGACCAAGTGTCCCTATGTGGATTA
Organism: Lachnospiraceae bacterium; assembly: GCA_017472605.1. Taxonomy (GTDB): domain Bacteria; phylum Bacillota; class Clostridia; order Lachnospirales; family Lachnospiraceae; genus Anthropogastromicrobium. Next base: position 1,901 of record JAFUPV010000032.1, on the reverse strand, counting down.
CTATCATTTCGCAAAAGAGCCCGGTGTCGGCAACTGGTATCCGGTGGGAGAGACAGGCTGGTACTACGAAGGACAGTTCTGGAGTGAAATGCCGGATCTGAACCTGGATTCGGAAGCAGTGCGCGGGGAAATCGAAGCGGTAACCGACTTCTGGCTGGAGCTTGGCGTGGACGGATTCCGCCTGGATGCGGCAAAGGAGTATTTTACCGGAAACAAGACAAAGAATATTGAGGTTTTGGAATGGTATACCGGCTATGTCAAGGAACAGAACCAGGACGCATATCTGGTGGCGGAAGTGTGGGACAGCGTGGAGACCATCGCTTCCTACTATAAGAGCGGAATTGACAGCATTTTTGACTATACCTTCGGCAACAGCAGCGGGCAGATCATTCAGAAAATCAATCAGGCGGACAACGGGAAAGCAGGCGGTGCCTTCGGAAGAAACCTGCAGAAGGTGACTGCGCTCTATCAGGAGAATAATCCCGGGATGATCAACGCGCCGTTTCTGAGCAACCATGATACGGGACGGGTCAGCGGTTTTGTCTCCTATGATCCGGCCCGTGTGAAGTTCGCCGGGGCAATGAACCTGTTCATGAGCGGAAATGTGTTTGTCTATTACGGAGAAGAGCTGGGCATGACCGGTTCCGGTATTGACGAGAATAAGCGTGCGTCCATGTACTGGAGCGCAAAGGAAGGCGCAGAGGGCATGGTAACGGAGGCACCGCCTCAGATGGAACAGCAGGAGCATCGGTTCGGATCTCTTGAGGAGCAGGAAGAGGACAGCAATTCCATTTACAATTACTATAAGACGGCCATTTCCCTGCGCAATCAGTATCCGGCACTGGCCATGGGTGAGACCGTATCCCTCAGCGATACCGTTGCCGATCCCGATGTCTGTGCCATTCAAAAGACCTGCGGGGATCAGACGCTGTACTGCATTTATAACTTCAGCAAAGAAGAAAGCGAGATCCCGTTGGAACAGCTGCCGTCACAGGCTGATCTTGCGGCAGGACTCTGTACGGACACACAGCAGGAAGTCGTTCTGACAGAAACCTCCCTTGTGCTTCCTCCCTATGGAATCGCTTTGCTGATGCCGCAGTGAGAAAAGCAAAAGGCGCGGAAACGTTCCCATGGGGAGACTGTTCCGCCAGAAGAGAGACTGCCGGGAAATTTTCTGCTTTGGATGCACAGAACGAATCAAATTCATATGATATAGGGAATGATTGTTCTCTGCAAACAGGCAGGGAAGGGCTCCCAAAGAAGGGTGAGGATCACAGCGTCATGCTGTGCCTCACTTTTTCTGTGAGCGGAAAGGCAGGATATTCAGTGAGAATCCGAAAATATGTATCGTTTGCCGTGATGGCACTTCTTGCGCTGATGCTGGTGCTGGAGGGCTGCAGGAAGGAAAACACGGACCAGGAGCTGACAAAGGTAGTTTTAAATGAAGTAGCTCACTCCATTTTCTATGCGCCGCAGTACGCTGCCATCGAACTGGGCTATTTTGAAGAGGAAGGCATCGATCTGCAGCTGGACACGGGATTTGGTGCAGATAAAGTGATGACTGCCCTTGTATCCGGCAATGCGGATATCGGCTTCATGGGAAGCGAATCGTCAATCTATGTCTATCAGGAAGGGCAGGAAGATTATGCGGTTAATTTTGCCCAGCTGACCCAGCGTGCAGGAAACTTTCTGGTGGCGAGAGAGGCGGACAGTGACTTTGCGTGGGAGGATCTGAAGGGAACGACGGTACTGGGCGGACGGAAGGGCGGAATGCCTCAGATGGTATTCGAGTATATCCTGAAACAGAAGGGCATCGGACTGGAGGAGATGGAGATTGTTCAGAACATCGACTTTGGCTCAACGGCAGCGGCATTTTCCGGCGGACAGGGGGATTATACGGT
>JAFUPV010000031.1 GCA_017472605.1 Lachnospiraceae bacterium | reverse complement strand
TGTTTTCATAAAATTTCCTCCTGAATACGAAAAAATCCCCGGCTCTTGAACCGAGGAAATAAGGTGATTTTCCGATGGAAATGCTCCGAATGATGTCTGCATCATTTGGAATTCTCCCATCGGATTTTTTGTTATTTTTCCGGGTCAAGCACATTACTTGACCAATGTGTTTGTACGCTGCTGTATCTCCTGTTCCGACTTAGATTTTTCCATGTGCAGGATCCGGGAGATGAAGTTTTTCACAGCCTCAGGTGACTTCTTCAGAGCTGCCAGGAAATCCCTGGTCTGTGCCTGCAGGGATTCATACCGATCTTTCCAGATACGGACATCCTGCCGGGCTGCTTCCAGTTTCTTCTTCAGGTCTGCAATCACAGCGGAAGCGGAGATGGCTTTCTTCGCCAGATTCTTTAACTGCTCTGCCTCGTGAGGAGTGAACTCTATTTTTCCGGTGAAGGTTTTTCTTCCCATGCTGTCAATCTCATCAAAGGTTGTTGCCTGGGATTTCTTGATTTTTGTTTTCTGCTCGATTCTCTGAAGCTGTTGTTCTTTCTTCTCTGTTTGGGCTTCCAGAACCTCCAGGCGTGCCGCTTCCTGCTGAACCTTGAACTGGGTGACCGTCAGATGTTCTTCCGTGCTGCCGCGCTCTCCGCGCTCCACATCTGTGTATCCGGCGGCTCGCATGGCATTGTAGAAGTCATCCTGCAGGACGCTGTAGGATTTTCTGAGGATCGGTTTTCCCTTGGAATTGAGAACTGGATTTCCATCCTCATCCATGGTAGGTTTGGAGATCCATTTCTTACTGCTGCTGACCTGCATGATGGTTTCTTTGACTGTGCCGACGAGGGATTTATCCTTGCAGCGTTTGCTCCAGAGGATCTGTTTTTCCACAACCGGGATATAAACTACATGCAGGTGGTAATGGAAAACGTCTTCTCCCAGAGCCTCAGACATAGCCCGGTTCCGCTCGTCTGCGTGCATCACTGCGGAGAGGATATTCTGCTCACCGCCTACAATTTCCACGGCGGCTTTGTAAGCATCAGCAAAGAATTGCTTGGCAAATTCATAGCCGCCGTGATTGTAAAAGTAAGCGGAGTTCACATCGAAGATCAGTTCTCCATAGGTATTGGCATCGTCCTTCAGACCGCGGGTGGAGATGATTCCATCAGATTTCAGCTGCTCAAACATTTCCGCGTAACTGCCGGTGGGAGATTTGTAGTGGACATTGTAAGGGAGCCGCTCCGGAACAATATCCGGGTTGGTATAGGATTCCTTTTCCCGTTCGTTATGCCGCTGGGCATTGTTAATTTGGGAAGCGGAAAGATTATTATTTCTTGCTACGGTACGGTGGATTCCGTCGTTTCTTGCCATGGTACTCCTTTCGAAATTGGTTTTAAGATTTGTTTTGAAAAAGCGTAAGTATACGGAGAGAAGAGCACTTCTGCGGAAGTGTAATAACCCACTATAATACTTTCATCCGTACCGGCTGCAAAGTACCGTGGGCTCTCCGAGGGGGATGCTGGGTGTGCGGCTGTTGCGACAGCCTGACCGTCATTTGTAGCTTGCAGGGAGTACCCACAAACCACAAATTCCGGTATGGCCAGAGAATCATTCACAGCGTAAAAAATCATGATTCTCTGCCCATCGGCAGGATGAAATCCGTAATATTCTCCTTGCCTTTCCATGTAAAAGTTTGCGAACATTTCCATGGGGACGGGGGCTGCGAGGGGTAAGAGAACGTGCGGTTTCGGTGATGGTGTATGTTTTCTAAAACCGCAGCAACGCAAAAGTTATGCGCCCTTCGCGCC